>JADGEO010000023.1 GCA_016744335.1 Anaerolineales bacterium | reverse complement strand
AAAACCCTTCAAGTGGACTTTCCAAGGCAAAGCTTTGAGAGTTTGACTTGCGCTTTATTTACGCCAAGCTGTACTAGGGTTTTATCTCTTTTCTTGAAATTCCCCTAATGCAAGATGAATCTTGCGTTACAAGTAAAAAATGAACAAAGACAATATATTTGCCCTCCTCAAAAAACTGGTCGAAACCGAATCCCCTACTCACGACAAAGAAGCTGTGGATTGCATCGGTGCTATTTTAACGGAAGCAAGCCAAAAGTTAGGTGCGTCTACCACTGTTTATCCGCAAGAAACACGTGGAAACCACATCCTAGCCAAATGGGAGGCACCCGGCACACAATCCCAGAAAAAAGACATTTTGTTGCTTGGGCACATGGACACCGTTTTCCCTTTGGGGACATTAGAAAAGATGCCTTTTTATGAAAAAGGTGATAAAACTTTCGGTCCTGGTGTATTGGACATGAAAGGCGGACTTGTCATCGGCTTGAGTGCCATCGAAGAACTACTTGCAACAGACACAATGCCCAACCGCCCCATCTCTATGCTTTTCACATCAGACGAAGAAGTGGGAAGCCAAACTTCGCAAACTATTATCGAAAATTTAGCATTAAATGCCGAACTGGTCTTAGTGCTAGAATCGGCTCTGGTAGATGGCTCCATAAAAACCGCACGCAAAGGAACGGGAATTTTCACCCTCCGCGCAAAAGGACGCTCTGCGCACGCAGGCGGCGCGCATGCAGAAGGGCGTAATGCGATTGAAGAAATAGCGCATCAAGTTTTAGCAGTGCAACGCCTTACTGACTATGCGAAAGAAACAACTTTGAATGTTGGCACTATTCGCGGTGGAACAACCAGCAATGTTGTACCCGATTTTGCAGAAGTTGTTGTAGATTTGCGCGTCATGCAAGCGGGAGAATATGAACGCATAGAAAAAGCGATGCACGCCCTAAACCCCATACTTGAAGACACATCTTTAGAAGTTGAAGGTGAACTCAATCGTCCACCCATGCCCTTTGATGAAACGATGAAGAAGACTTTCGCAAAAGCAAAAACCATTGCCCAAAACGAAGGAATTACCCTCAAGGCTCGCGGCACTGGTGGTGCATCGGATGCTAATTTTGTTTCCGCATTAGGCATTCCCGTTTTAGATGGGCTTGGTACCCTTGGCGAGGGTTTACATTCTTCACGCGAGTATATTTTCACAAAATCATTGGTAGAAAAAACAGAGCTTTTAGTGGCGTTATTGAGAGAGTGGTAATCAAATTTAAGATTTCGTGCTAGAATATATAATAAGGAAAATTCTCTAAATAATTTTCTGCACAAGCCGACGATTGAAGTCGTCAGCCAAAACACAAAGTGCGATTAATCGCACTAAAAATCACACCCAACAACTTGCTTCAATGGATTTTTCATATCAGCCATGCGTTTCAACGCATGCAGACTAAGGAACGCTCCTCATGGATTTCTCCGAACGAAAACCAGCTATGATGCAATTATTGCAGGAAATGGTTGAAACAGAATCCCCCACCTATGACAAGGAAGCCGTAGATGAAATGGGTGCTATTGTGATTCGTGAAGCGAAAAAGCTAGGTGCAGAAATCGAAATTCACCCCCACAAAGAGTTTGGCGATAATATCATCGCTCGCTGGGGAGAAGGCGAAAATGGCATTTTGCTCATCGGGCATATAGATACGGTTTTCCCGCTCGGCACGCTCGAAATGCAACCTTTTTACGAAAAATACGGAAAGGTCTTTGGTCCTGGCACTTTAGATATGAAAAGCGGGCTAGTCATCATGTTCACCGCAGTAACCGCGCTAATTGAAAGAAACGAAATGCCTAACCGCCCCATTACTATGCTCTTCAATACAGACGAAGAAATGGGCAGCTACGAATCTCGAAAACTCATAGAAAAAGAAGCAAAAAAGCACGCCCTTGCCCTTGTTTTTGAACCCTGCGAATATCTCGAAGGCACACTTCACACTTGGCGAAAAGGGACAGGGAAATTCACAATCAGAGTGCAAGGTAAATCTGCTCACTCAGGCGGTGCACATAAAAAAGGGCTAAATGCCATCGAAGAACTTTCGCACCAAATCGTCAAAATTCAACAGCTCACTGATTATGAAAAAGGCACCACCATCAATATCGGTGCAATGCACGGTGGGCGCGCCATCAACATAGTCCCCGCGTATGCAGAGGCAGAGGGAGATATACGCCTCACTAACTTAAAAGAATATGTGCGCGTTCAAAACTACATTTGTTCACTCAAATCCGTCAAAAAAGAAGCCTTTATTTCTGTTTGGTGCATCCTTAACCGCCCTCCCATGCCCTTCAATGAGCTAATGGAAAACACCTTTAACAAAGCAAAAAAAATTGCCGATGCAGAGGGGATTGAAATTCATGCGGGCGGCTCGGGCAGTGCCTCAGATGCCAACTTTGTTGCTTACCTCAACATCCCCGTTCTCGATGGGCTTGGCACTGTAGGTGAAGGATTTCACACCGAAGACGAGTATTTCCTTCTTGACAGCTTCATCTCTCGCGCCGAGCTCGCCGCCACTCTTCTCCGAGATTGGTAAATGCGCTATTTTTTTCTGCTTCTTCTAATTTTCATCACCTCCTGCACCCCACAAACTTCTCCTTCAGATTTGGATGAAGCCCCCGAGCTTTTACACCTCTATTCAACATCTACCACCTCAAGCTGGGAGCCACAAATATACAATTGTGCGGAACGCACACAACTTGGGCTTGTTGCCCGTACTTCCAATATGGATACGGCAGATATTTCGCTCCGCATCGGCACGGTTGAAAATGGCTATAAAATCGGCGAGATAAAATTAGTAGTGATAGGAAATAGTGAAAACACCATAACAACATTAAATCATAAAGAAGTTGATGATATTTTTATGGGAAAAATAAGTAATTGGTCAGAAGTTGGCGGAGAAGATGCCCCCATCAACTTATGGCTCTACGATAAAGAAAATGACCTTCAAAGGGCATTTAACAATACAATGCTCGAGCCTAGCCCCACATCTACAATGGCGCACCAAGCCCAAAACACGGAGGAGATGCGCCGAGAAATTGCTCAAGACACGTACGCGATCGGGGTTAGCACTCAAGCAGAAATCAGCACGAATCTCCACGTCCTCTATTCTGTTGGAAAAATCCCTGTTCTGGCTGTAGCAAAAGATGAGCCGCAGGGGATTGCTTTTACAATAATCAATTGTTTGCAAGAAGACTAAGAAATTGCTATACTAGAAAAACATAAAAGAATTCATTAGGAGGCAAAAATGACACAAGCAAGTGGACCTGATATTAGTTTTTACCAAGACGATGATGACACTCCTGGAACCGTTGATTTTGAACAAATGAAAACGCTTTCAGACTTTGTGATTATTCGCGCGGGGCAAAATACTTGGCTTGACCCTAAATTTAAGTTGTTCTGGAAAAACTCAAAAGATGCTGGTTTGGTACGCGGCTCTTATTGGTTTTACGACAGCCGAAGCAAACCAAAAGATCAAGCCGAACTTTGGAGAGACGCTTTAGAAGACGATAGGGGGGAATTGCCTCTATACGCCGACTTTGAGGAGCGTTATGGCGGGGCTTACGAAGGCTGGCAAAAATGGGCTAGTTTTTTAGAGTATCTAAAAGAGTTTATGCCCGAAAAAGAGATTATAGTATATACAAATTATTATTACTGGAAAGAACACGCACCAAACCCAAGCACTCAGCCAGATAGCTTGGAATACTTCCATCAATATCCGCTCTGGATAGCGCGCTATCAAGCAAGCAAGCCTTTGGTGCCTGCGCCTTGGGAAGAAGACGAATGGACTTTTTGGCAATATACCGAACACGGTGACGGTCCAGCTTATGGCGTAGAATCTTTGGGCATAGACTTGAATTATTTTAATGGCACCCGCGAAGAGTTTATTGATCGTTTTGAGATTAATCCCTCCCCTTCTGTTCCTCTAACTTACAAAGTTGATTTAAGTTTGCGAGCAGAGCCAAATGAAGAATCAGAGGTCTTGGGCACTTTGATTCACGATGAACTCTTAGAGAAATTAGAATCTGATAGTGAAGGCGATTGGTTAAAGGTCAAAAGAGAAAGTGGGGAAGAGGGATGGGTGTCTACACAATACTTGATTAAGCAAGAAGAGCCTGACCCTGACCCCGATCCCGATCCTGACCCCGATCCTGAGAAAAACTGGGGTGAAGTTATACCTGCTGCGGGCTTAAATGTTCGTGAAGGTCCTGGTGCTCATTTTGCTGTAGTCGGCACCCTGCAAAAAGGCAAAATCGTTAAAGTGCTTGAATTTAACGATGATGAAAGCTGGGTAAAAATCTTCGATGAAGATGATAACCTGACGGGCTGGAGTGATTCTAGCTATTTTACTTTTTATGAAGAGAATCCAGATGGTCCCGACCCCGACCCCGACCCCGACCCTGACCCCGACCCTGACCCCGATCCCGATCCCGACCCCGATGAAGAGTGGTATCGAGTAACAGCTTCTGCGCTAAATGTGCGCGAGGGTGATAGCACATCAACCGAAATAATCGGGAAACTTTACTATAGCGAAGTGGTTGAAAAACTTGAAGAAAATGAAGATGGAACTTGGTTTAAGATTCGTAGCGAAGATGACTTGGTTGGCTGGGTTTCTGCCGCTTACTTAGCTGAGACAGATGCGCCTGATCCCGACCCCGACCCTGATCCTGATCCTGATCCCGACCCTGACCCAGACCCCGAAGTAGAAGATAATCTTCTAGGGCGACATCAAGTTACCGCTGGTTCTTTACGAGTGCGTGAGGAGCCAAATGGTTCGGGCAATGTACTTGGCTCTGTAAGCATGGACGATATTCTGTGGGTTGATGAAGTAACAGAAGAAAGAGACTGGCAAAAAATCACAAAAGATGATTTAGTAGGCTGGTGCTCTGCAGAATATCTAACTCGTTACCCTCAACGTAAAGAAGTCAACCAAAAATATTTCAGCGGAGCAGTGCGCTATATTCGTGAAGTTTACGAGACACCACGTAAAATGCTCGCCCATATTTTTGTGATTGATCTGAGAAAAGATCTAGAGTTTCTTGTAACACCACCAGACCATAATATAGACTCCGCCCCTCTTTGTTCAAGAACAACCACTGAATTTATGGCGCGAGATGGCGTTCATATCGCGATCAACGGTGATGGATATACATTTGCCAACATTCCAGGATTTTCTTGCCCTGAAGGAAGCGACCAACTCAACCCTAATAGCTATGCGGCATCGCGAGGAAATATATACTCCCAGCGCATGAACGCCGATCGCCCTATTCTTTATATCAATGCGAACAACGAAGTTACCTATAATAGCCCTAAAGGTAGCGTATATAACGCTATATCAGGTGACAGAACACTCGTTGCAAAGGGAGAAGCCGTCTCGGGCTTAGACAACACCATTCTCCAGCCACGCAGTGCCGTTGGCACCAATCAAAATGGTAAATGGATGATAATGATTGTTGTAGATGGCAGACAACCCGGGTACAGTGAAGGTGCCACGCTCAAAGAATTAGCAGATATGATGATTCAGTATGCTGGCATTTATGATGCAATCAATCTCGACGGAGGTGGCTCTTCGGCACTTGTCATTGAGAAAGATGGAGAACCTTTCTTGCTAAACTCCCCCATTGAAGATGGAATCGGCGGCAAAGAACGCAAGGTGGCGAACCATCTAGGTCTTACCGTGAAGTAGCTCCCTAAAGCTCAAATAAAAAACGCCGAAGTTTTCATCACTTCGGCGTTTTTCTTTAAGTTGTAGCGCAGTGCCCCTTATTCATTCACCGCCGCCAGCCGATCAGCCTCATCTCGCGTAATTAGCTCTTCAATAAATTCGGCTATATCCCCTTCCATCATACCTTGCAAATTATAAGATGAGTGATTAATGCGATGATCAGTGACACGTGATTGGGGGTAATTATACGTGCGGATTTTTTCAGAGCGTTCGCCCGTGCCAACTTGTGAACGACGGTCAGCTTCTCTTTTGGAGCGGCGTTTTTCTTCTTCAGCCTCATAAAGTCTGGCTCTTAAAATAGCCATGGCACGGAGCTTGTTTTGCAACTGTGAACGTTCATCTTGGCAAGCAACCACTATACCGCTCGGCTCATGCGTGATGCGGATAGCAGTAGAGTTCTTTTGCACACTTTGCCCACCTGCTCCAGCAGATTTATAAACGTCAATACGAATATCTGTTGAAGGAATTTTAATATCCACTTCTTCAACTTCTGCCAATACAGCAACTGTGGCTGTGGAGGTGTGAATACGCCCCTGTGACTCAGTGCTCGGTACACGCTGAACGCGATGCACCCCCGATTCGAATTTGAGTTTAGAATATGCGCCATCGCCTTTAAGAAGGAAAGTAATTTCCTTAACGCCGCCAATGCCGATATTGCTCTGCGACATAATCTCAGTCTTCCATTTTTGATTCTCTGCGTAACGGGTATACATACGGTAAAGATCGGCAGCAAAAAGTGCGGCTTCGTCTCCGCCTGTACCCGCGCGGACTTCCATAATTACGTTTTTATGATCGCGAGGGTCTTTAGGAACAAGCAAAAGTTTGATTTTATTTTCTAGCGGCTCTATTTGAGGTTCTAATTCTGCCAATTCCATTTCGGCAAGTTCAAGCATTTCTTTATCGCTTTCGTTTTCAATCATCGCACGAGCTTCTGCAATGCCCTCAAGCAACGCTCTATATTCACGCGCTTTTTCGACAACAGGCTCAATTTCAGCACGTTCTTTGCCGATTTCGGCGGCGCGCAGATAATCATCGCCAACCTGCATTAGCTCATCATTTAATGCAGTGTAATGTTTTTCTATACCAGCTAATTTTTCAAGCATAATAATCCTATGTACAAACAGAAAAGTCACTAAGAAAGCAGAAAGAAAAAAATCTTAGAAAACCTTTATGTAAATATCTTTCCCTATATTTGTAACGCCGACAGAGCCATTGAAAGAACAATAATTACAGAAACTACCGCTACAATAACTCGCATCTTCTTTGCTTGACGCGCTTTATAGACAGATTCTTTTTGGGGTTGCGTTTTCTTGCTTTTCTTTTTTTTCTTTGCCATTCTTTCCTCTTAGATAATTTCTAATACAAGATAAATCTTGCGCTACATTCTTCGACCCTAATATCAAACTTTAAAGTCGTTTTTCCATTGCACTGTCTAATTCGTTTTTCAACTCATCAATCATCACAGGCTTGGTCACATATCCATCTGCCCCTAAAGACAAAGCCCTATCAACCGTTATATCTGCGGCTTCGGTAGAGAGCATCACAATAGACACTTTATCCCATTTCTCATTTCGCCGAATAAATTCGAGCACATCTAAACCAGAGACTTCGGGCATATTGATATCGAGCAAAATTACATCTGGTTTTTCTCCTGCGAGCAAAGCCTCAGCCGTTGGGCGGGCGTGCATAAAAAAGCGCGTATTAAAATCAAGCATTTTAAGCATTAAATCCATTGCTCGAAGCATTTCTTCGTCATCATCGACTATCCAGATATTTTTCATGCCAAACTCGCCTTAATTGTCTCCGCCAGTACGGTATTGATTCCCTTAGTTAGGGTCAACTCTTCCACACTCGCGAGCCTTATCTTATCTACAGAACCGAATTCTTGCAAGAGGGCTTTTCGTTTTGCAGGTCCAATGCCAGGCACCGAGTCTAAAACCGATGCCATACCTATCTTATTTCGCTTTTTACGATGTGTAGTGATTGCAAAACGATGCGCTTCATCACGTATTCTTTGCACCAAATAAAATCCCTGCGAATGACGCGGCAATAAAACACTCTCAGATTGATTGGGGAAAAAGATTTCCTCCTCGCGTTTTGCTAAACCAACGACCAAGACCTTATCCATCAAACCAAAATCTTGGAGGACTTGAACAGCGCGGCTCAGTTGCCCCTTGCCGCCGTCTACGATTAACAAATCTGGGAGGAAAGAAAAGGACGCGTCGCTCTTAGATTTGGGCTGGGGTGCTGTTTCTCGAGCAGATTGCCAACGTTTAAATCTGCGCCGCAAAACTTCTTCCATACTGGCGAAGTCATCGGGCCCTGTCACACTTCTCACATTAAATCGTCTATATAATTTTTTATCTGGTACGCCTTGCGTAAAAACGACCATGCTCCCAACCGTGGCAACTCCTTGCGTATGAGAAATATCATAACACTCAATGCGGTTTGGCGGCTCCTTTAAGTTCAAGGCTTCTTTCAAATCGGTTAGTGATTGTTCCTGTTTATGCGCATCCGCTTGCCATTGCGCTCTTAATGATTTTAAGGTTTCCGCCGCATTTTCAGATGCCATTTGCACCAATTGACGTGATTGTCCACGTCTTGGCACACGCATTTGCACTTTTCTACCGCCGCGCTTGGTATTTAGCCATTGCTTGATGATATGCGCTTCTTCAATTTCTTTTGGCAACAAAACCTCAGCGGGGATATTTGCCGCTTCTGTATAAAATTGCTTCACAAATTGCGACATCACCGCTTCGTCGGCATCATCTTCTGTGCCTTCGAGCATAAAGTATTCACGCCCAATCATTTTGCCTGCTCTAATAAAAAAGATTTGTACACAGGCATCGCCATCTTCACGTGCCATCGCGATTACATCTGAATCAATTTGCTTTTTCGTAATCACTTTTTGCTTTTCGACCACTTTTTCGATGGCGTTGATTTGGTCGCGTATCGTGGCGGCTTTTTCGTAACGCAGTTCGGCAGAGGCTTTGAGCATTTCTGCTTCTAAGCGTTTGACGATGGGGTCAGTGCGTCCATCCAGAAACTGCATCAGGTCGGCGATCATTTGGCGGTATTCGTCTTTTGTCGCATCCCCTGTACAGGGTGCGCTACACAAGTTGATGTCACGGTAGAGGCAGGCTCTTTTATCCATCCCAGTGATTTCGCGGTTACAAGTCAAGTAAGGGAAGATTCTACGAAGCAAATCTAATGTCTGGTGAACTGCCCAAACAGAGGTATAAGGACCAAAATAACGCGCGCCATCTTTTTTACGTAACTGGCGGGTAACGGTCACTTTGGGGAAATCGTCTTGCCAATGAACTTTGATATATGGGTAACGTTTATCATCTTTAAGGCGCACGTTAAAGCGGGGACGATGCCGCTTGATGAGGTTCATCTCGAGGATGAGAGCTTCGAGTTCTGAGCCGACTACAATCCACTCGATATTGGCAATTTCTTGTACCAAACGGCGCGTTTTGCGATTATGCCCCGCACTGGCATGAAAATAAGAGCGAACGCGATTTTTGAGATTAATCGCTTTGCCGATATAGATAATTTTCCCCTCGGCATTTTTCATTAAATAACAGCCGGGTTTATCGGGAAGGGTGGTAAGTATTTGTTGGAGGTGGTCAAATGCTTGCATAGAGAGTATTTTAGCACGAATTTAGGCTTGACTTTTGTCTCTAATCATCTACAATAGTTCAATGCTTATCCAACTTATATAAGGAGCTTTCCTATGTCTGATGAAATGGAATATCTTAATGATGCCCCTCCCCCTAGTGCAGATATGACAATAATGGAAATATTTATTGCCATAATAACCAAACCAAATAAAGAAACCTTTTATCAAATTGCCACCCACCCAGACGCCACAATGGGGAAAGGGGTTTTGTGGGCATTTGTCGGAATATTGCTCTCCTCTTTCCTAACATCTATCGCGCAAATGATTAGCTTCAGCACACAGGCAGATGTATTAAAAGATTTTTTGCCTCCAGACCTTGCCCCTCTGCTAGATGCTGGAGCAGGCGCTTCGGCAAGCTTTATCACCTTGCTCTGCACAATCCCCTTTGCCGCCGCCTTTGGCGTTTTCTTTTTCATGATTGGCGTTGCTCTCGTTCAGTGGGCGGCTAAACTTTTTGGTGGCACCGGCACTTTTGAAAAACTATTTTATAGTTTTTCAGTAATTCTTGTCCCTGTTGCCGTCGTCTCTGGTGGGTTGGCTCTATTATCTGCCATTCCCTTTGTTGGCTTATGCTTTGGTTTTATCTCATTAGGTCTTGTTATATACCAAATAGTCCTTCAAGTCCTTGCTGTTCAGGCTGTTAACAATTTAGACACGGGCAAAGCTGTTGGCGCGGTAATGCTTCCAGGCTTACTCATGTTCATCATCCTATGTTGCTGTGCCGTCCTTTTTGGCACACTTATGGCATCCACTATGGGCGAAGTTTTCAACGAAATCAACTCTGGTCTTTACTAAAATTTAACTTCTCAAAAAAAGCCTCTTGTCGTTGAAGACAAGAGGCTTTTTGCTTTATAATACCTTATTATGAAAACACAAACTCTCGAACTAGAAATTGCCCAAATTCTCACAGAACGCGGGCAAAAAGTTGTTTTTGCAGAATCATGCACGGGCGGTCTAATTGGACACCGCATTACCAATTTACCCGGCTCTTCTGCCTATTATTTGGGCAGTATCACTGCCTATGCCTATGAAGCGAAAGTAAAATGGCTTCATGTTTCTTGGGATACGCTAAAAGCACATGGCGCGGTCAGCCAAGAAGTCGTTTTAGAAATGGCTAAAGGGGTGCGGGATGCTCTAAAAGCCGACATCGGACTCAGCGTCAGCGGGATTGCTGGTCCCGGCGGTGGATTACCCGACAAACCAGTCGGCACAATCTGGATTGGACTTGCCGCCGCTGATGGAACTTGGTCGCGTCACTTCTGCTGGGATGGCGACCGCGCCCAAAACAAAGCCTTCTCCGCTAACGCTGTTTTAGAAATGCTTTTAGAGTATCTACAAGGAGAGCGCGATTTAGATGTGGCGTAAAATTTCAGCAGCTAGAAGAACCCGCTCCTTTCAAGGGAACGAGCTCTTCTAGCCTATTCCCAACAAACTCTTTTGGGTAATGGTTCCAAAGTAAATGATAAATTTCTTCGCAGAAAGGGAGTCCAAAGTCTCCAGACTTTGGCTTTTTCCTAAAACTGGAAAAGGAGTTTCAATGATAAATTATTATAAAATTCTAGACGTTCCGCCAACTGCAACGCAAGAACAAATTCAAAGGAAATATAGTTTTTGGTCTCAGGCTTGGCATCTAGATAAGTTCACGTCACCTGAAGATAAAAAAGTAGCTGAAGAAAAATTACATCAAATAAATCGAGTATATGCTGTATTAGGAAATGAGAAAAAACGGCAAGCCTATGACAGACAAATGACAAAAACATCAAAACAGTACCAAAGAGGACGCCTAATGTTTCTTTTTGTTGGTGGTGGCGTCATACTTGTAATAATTATTCTTTTAAGTTTATTTTTCTTTGTCCCTGGAACATTCAATTTTTTGCGTCCAGCTGCCACAAAAGCTCCGACAATAGCATTACTTCCTCCAACCGCAACACCAACCCCTTCCTATGGTATCGGGAGCATAATATCTGCACCTAAAGACGGGATGACTCTTATATATATATCAGAAGGAGAATTTCAAATGGGGAGCGAAGAGCAATATAACGTTGAAAGTCCCCTTCACCCTGTTTATTTAGATGCTTTTTGGATTGATCAAACAGAGATAACAAATGCCATGTATAGTCAATGCGTCGAAGTAGGAGCATGTGAAGCTCCCAATAAAAGAAATTCATATACACGCGAACGCTATTACGCCAATTCTGAGTTCGATAATTACCCAGTGATCCATGTCTCTTGGGAAAATGCCAATGCCTATTGTATCTGGGCAGGAAGACGCTTGCCAACTGAAGCGGAATGGGAAAAATCATCAAGTTGGAATGAAGAAAGTCTAACAAAAACAAATTATTCCTGGGGTGATGATTTCATTGGAAGTAATGCTAACTTTTGTGACTTTAATTGCGCCATTGAACCAAAAAATATCAATTATGATGACGGCTATAGCGACACATCCCCTGTGATGACTTACAATGCAAGCTCGAGCTTTTATGGAACATACGACATGGCTGGCAATGTTTGGGAATGGGTAGCCGATTGGTATGGAGAAAGCTATTATTTAGATTCACCTTATAAAAACCCAAAGGGTCCCAGTTCAGGAACTTACCGTATGATGCGTGGTGGTTCTTGGAGTACCGCTGATGAAAAAGCACTTCTCTCTGCCTTCCGTGAAGGAAGCAAGCCTAGTATTACAGATGCCAATCTTGGATTTCGGTGTGCTCAATCACCCTGACACCCCCTGACACATAAACTTTTAAAAACATCTCTTCAGATATTTCAACAAGGATAAAACATGAAAATAATCAGTAACGAAAAACTAATCAAACGAAATAGCACAATCAGCCAAGTGACAAGCCTGTCTTCTTTATTTGTCCTTGGCAGTGGAATGTATATCTCGTTCAGTAAACCAGAGTATTTCACCCTTTCGGTAGTGGCTCTTTTAGTAGGATTTGTCCTCTCGCAAGTTGGTATTTCTCTGGGCAATCGCTTTGGTCGCAGTCCCCGCCCCGATGAATTACTAGATACTGGGCTAAAAGGATTAAAGAATACCTACACAATTTACCATTACTCAAGCCCTGTACCCAACTTGCTTATTGGTCCTGCTGGCATTTGGCTACTTCTCCCTTTTCACCAGCATGGCGATGTTTCGTATGACGGGAAAAAATGGAAATTAAAAGGTGGCGGATTTACCCAAAGTTATATGCGTCTTTTCGGTCAAGGAAATATAAGTCGTCCCGATTTAGACGCTGGCGTTCAGAAAGATAAATTAATTAAAACACTTAAAAAATCGATGTCTGAGGAAGAAATTCCAAATATCAATGCGGCAATTATCTTTACCAGCAATTCTGCGAATGTTTTGGCAGAAGATGCACCTGTGCCAACTATGCACTTGAAGCAATTGAAATCTTTTATTCGTAAAGAAGCAAAGAATGCACAAATTACGAAAGCTGAGATTAATACGGTGAATGGCGCGCTTGGAGTGGCATAGTTTTTCTCAACGCGAATATCGCGAATAGACGAATTGTGCGAATAAAAGCAAAAAACTCAAAGTATTTGTGACCTTCGCTTATTTGCACAAAATTGCGTTAAAAAGTACTATCAAAAACTGAACACAAGGAACACCCATGCCAACCCTAGTCGCCTTTGACCTTGAAACCACAGGTTTAAATCCCAAAACAGATTCAATTATCGAAATCGGTGCAGTGCGCTTTAACGAAACCAGCATTGAAGAAGAATTTTCTGCGCTTATTGATCCGGGAAAAAGAATTCCTAAATTCATCACGGACTTAACAGGTATTAGCAACGAAATGGTACGCGGCGCGCCAAATATCCATGATGTTTTGGCGGAGTTTGAAGCCTTTGTTGGGGATGCCCCCGTAATTGGGCATAATGTTCAATTTGATTTAAGTTTTATGCAAAAGCATAATGTCCTACAATATAATACTCCTATAGATACTTATGAGATGGCGGCTGTTCTACTCCCCTCCGCTGGACGCTATAAACTGGGTGCGCTGAGCAATTTTCTCGGAATTCCGCTCCCTAATGCACATCGAGCGTTAGATGATGCAAAAGCCACAATGGGGATTTTTTCTCAACTATACGGCATGGCAGAAGGTCTCCCTTTTGATTTAATCGCCGAGATTGTTCGTCAGGGTGAACCTCTTGATTGGGATGCAAATTGGATTTTTCAACAAATTTTAGAAAAGCGTACCAAGGATGGAGAGCGACCAACGGGAAAAAGTGGACAACTTTTTGAAATGCACGATACTAAAAAATATGCACCACTTCAACCTGTAGACTTTGAAAACACAATTAAGTTAGACCCAGAAGAAGCCTCCTCCGTGCTAGAGCATGGCGGTGCTTTCTCGAATCATTTTGAAAAATATGAATATCGCAACGAACAAGTAGAAATGCTTCAAGTGGTTGCCGATTCTCTCTCAAATTCGCGCCATTATATGATTGAAGCCGGGACAGGGGTTGGGAAATCTTTTGCTTATTTAGTCCCATCTGCGATGTGGGCGATACAAAATAATACACGGGTGGTGATTTCTACAAACACCATCAATTTGCAAGACCAATTAATCAAAAAAGATATTCCCAGTCTTGCTGAAGCATTAGGCATGGACTTGCGCGCCAGTGTAATGAAGGGACGTGGCAATTATCTTTGCCCCCGCCTTTTGGGCATTCTGCGCAGACGTGGACCTCGTGATGTAGAAGAAATGCGCGTTCTGACGAAAATCCTTATTTGGTTATTAGAAAACCAGAGTGGCGACAGAGCCGAAATTAATTTAAATGGTCCTAAAGAGCGTGCCGTTTGGCAACGCGTTTCTGCCGAAGATGATAATTGCACGACCGAAACTTGTATGAAGCATAGCGGTGGCAGTTGTCCTTTCCAACAGGCGAAAACGGCAGCGCAATCGGCACATATTCTTATTGTTAATCATGCTCTTTTGTTAGCAGATATTGCCTCAGGAAGTCGAGTTTTGCCCGAATATGATTATCTGGTCGTAGATGAGGCACATCACCTCGAAAATGCGACCACAAGTGCACTCAGTTTTCGGGTTACGCCCTCAATGATGAATAGGCTAATGCGCGAAATTGGCGGTACAAAGTCTGGAGCGCTCGGTGCCCTTTTAACAGAAGCAAACCAAAATTTACGTCCATCCGACCAAGCTCTTTTGCGGCAAAAAGTCAAAAGAGCCACCGATCTTGCTTTTCGAGTACAGGAACAAGTTCGGGTTTTCTTCAATACAATCGGAGAATTTACCGAATATCAGCGAGACGGCAAAGGAAATCCAAATTATGCTTGGCAGGAGCGCATTGTGCCTTCGACACGCACCCTGCCAATTTGGGAAGATGTGGAATATACGTGGGAAGAGACACATACCAGCCTAAAACTTTTGCTCAATTTGCTCAAGGAATTGCATCAGGCTTCTGCGGAGTTATACGCGGAGGGCGCAGAAACGCTCGAAGATGCGATGGGCGCGCTAAGCAACGCCGCACGGCGTTTGGCTGAGGTGGAGAAAAATCTTGATGGCATGATGATGAACCCTGAAGAAGGTACAGTTTATTGGGTTGAAATTCACCCGCAATACAACAAACTCACTTTGCGTGCCGCACCTCTGCACGTTGGCGGTCTCATCACAGAGCATATTTGGCATAAAAAAGAGAGCGTTATTCTTACCTCTGCTACGCTCACTACGCACGGCACCTTTGAATATATGAAAAACGCGCTGGGCGCACAGGATGCCGAAACCCTTGCGCTTGGCTCGCCTTTTGATTACGAAAGTTCGACTTTGCTCTTCATCCCGAACGATATACCCGAACCCAATCAGCAGGGATTTGTAGAGACGATGTCGCAATCTATTAGCACAGTCGCGACCGCGACTGGTGGACGCTTGCTCTCGTTGTTCACCTCTTATGCTCAACTGAAACAAGTCTCGCGCGCCATCGCTCCTGCGTTGAAACGAGAAGGTATTATCGTCTACGAACAGGGGGGCGGAGCCTCGCCAAATTCGCTTTTGGAGAGCTTCAAAGAAACAGATGCGGCTGTTTTACTCGGCACCCGCTCTTTCTGGGAAGGTGTAGACATCCCCGGCGATGATTTGTCGGTTGTTGCAATTGCAAAAATCCCCTTTGGCGTGCCATCAGACCCGCTGATTGCGGCGCGGTCTGAACTTTACGAGAACGCCTTCCATCAATACTATCTCCCCGAAGCCATTCTCCAATTTAGGCAGGGATTTGGTCGCTTAATCCGCTCTGCGCAAGACCGCGGCGTAGTGATTATTTTCGATAGGCGTGTACAGACGAAGCAGTATGGACGGCTATTTATTGAGTCTCTGCCGCAGTGCACGACGAAAGTTGCGCCTTTGAGAGAATTAGCAGAGATGGCGGGGCAGTGGGTTGGGGTGTAAAACCGAAATAATACAAGGACAAAAAATGCACAATAAAATTGCCATCATCGGCGCAGGTCCTGCCGGACTAATAACTGCTGAAACCTTGCTTAAAGCTGGCGTACAGGTTGATATTTACGATTCTATGCCCTCTGCTGGGCGCAAATTTCTCCTTGCAGGCAAGGGTGGGCTAAATCTCACCCACAGCGAAGGCTACGAAAAGTTTAGTTCACGCTACGGGGATAAAAGAGACATCCTAAAACCTTATCTTGATAATTTTACGCCAAACGATTTACGTGCGTGGGCAAAAGAATTGGGCGTTGAAACCTTCATTGGCTCATCTGGACGCGTCTTCCCTGAGGGGATGGGCGCGGTACCGCTCTTGGATGCGTGGCTCGCGCGTTTAGTCAGCTTGGGTGCCGTCTTCCACTTTCGGTATCGCTGGGTGGGCTGGGGTGCAGATAACGCACTTCGCTTCGCTACAAAAGACAAGGAGATTCTCGTAAATGCTGATGCAGTCGTTCTTACCTTAGGCGGAGCCAGCAGACCCAAAACAGGCTCAGACGCGGCATGGATTCCCATCCTAAAAGCGCGCGGCATAGAGGTCAATCCCCTCAAACCATCCAATTGCGGATTCGACATCCACTGGTCAGAACATATCAAAAAAAACTTTGCGGGCAGTCCCATCAAAACCCTTACTTTATCTTTTGGCAAAAAAACGCAAAAAGGCGAATTTATACTCACTGAAAATGGTGTAGAAGGAAGTCTAATTTACGCATTTTCAGCCGAAATACGAGATGAAATTGAAACAAAAGGGAATGCAGAAATACGCCTCGATTTACTCCCCGATACAGCGGCAGAAAAACTACATAAAACGCTCTCTCAACCACGCGGCTCGCGCTCAATGTCCAGCTTTCTTAAAAAGAGAACAGGACTATCAGGCGCAAAAGCCAACCTGATTTGGGAAGTTTTACCGCGCGAAGAGTGGAACGATCCCGCTAAAGTAAGCTCGATAATAAAATCTTTACCGCTCAAGTTGATTGCGCCACGCCCAATAGAAGAAGCCATCAGCAGTGCGGGCGGCGTGAGCTTTGATGCGCTAGACGAAAACTTAATGCTGCACAATTTACCTGGTGTTTTTTGCGCTGGTGAAATGCTCGATTGGGAAGCCCCCACAGGTGGATATTTACTCACCGCCTGCTTCGCAACTGGGCAAGCGGTCGGCAACGGGATATTGGCGTGGCTTTAGTTTGCTCTTTTTCGCTAGGGCAAACGCACTAAAACTGGTTAGTTTCTCCTGAGAAAATCGATTATCCTCGAAGGAAACGAAAAGCGAGGATAAAAATGCAAACAAAGAGTGTAGCAACAATAGAGAAACATTTTGGTAGTATTCAAGACCCACGCATAGATCGTCAAAAACTTCATCTTCTGTTGGATATTATAGTAATAGCTATTTGTGCCTCTATCTGTGGCGCAGACAAATGGGAAGATGTAGAAACCTTTGGTAAAGCTAAAAAAGATTGGTTCAAAACTTTTTTAGAATTACCCAACGGGATACCTTCCCATGACACTTTCAATCGTGTGTTCAACCGTTTAGACCCTGTGGAGTTTCAGAATTCTTTTCTAAGTTGGATTAGTGCAGTCTCCGAACTGATTGGCGGTCAAGTGATTGCAATTGATGGAAAAGTACTCCGCCGCTCCCATGACTATGGCATAGGAAAAGCAGCAATTGATATGGTCAGTGCGTGGGCTACTGAGAACCATTTAGTACTTGGACAAGTGAAAGTGGACGAGAAATCTAATGAAATTACAGCTATACCGCAACTTTTGAAGGCTTTGGATATATCTGGCTGTATCATTACAATTGATGCTATGGGCTGTCAAACTGAGATTGCAGCAGAGATTATCAATCAAGACGCTGATTATGTTTTGGCACTCAAGGGTAATCAAGGAAATCTATCTAAAGATGTTGAATTGCTTTTTGATGATTTAGAGGAAAGTAATTACAAACATTATGCTTATGATTATTACAAAACTGTCAACAAAGGGCATGGACGTATTGAAATTCGAGAATGCTGGACAATCTCAGATATTGATATCCTTTGCCATTTAAGAGGTTATAAGAACTGGGAGGAGCTCAACACGGTCTCCCGTATTCGTTCTCAGCGATGGATTGGAGAAAAGAAATCAAGTGAAGACAGACACCATATTGCCAGCATCACAGGTGCAAAGCAAGTTCTGGGATCTGTGCGTTCTCATTGGGGGATTGAGAACAAATTGCACTGGACGCTTGACATGGCTTTTGACGAAGACCGTTCTCGAGTTCGCAAAGAATATGGTGCTGAAAACTTTGCTGTCCTTAGGCACATTGCTCTCAATCTACTCAAGCAGGAGAAATCTTGCAAACGAAGTATCAGAGGCAAACGACTTCTTGCTGGATGGGATGAAAAGTATCTCTGCAAGGTGCTAGAGGGCTTGTCTTCTCTCTAATTTTAGTGCGTTTGCCCTGTCTTTTTCGCACAATCTACTTGACGCTCCTCCCTCCCAGTGGTATAGTTTCGCCCAATATGAAAACCTTCTCCCTACTTACTACCAACGGAAATAATAATACTCGTCGAGTTTACGAGGCGTTGGCGCACAGCTATAGGTAGAAATCAAACTTACCCAGCAAAAACCAACGCCCCGAATTTTTCGGGGCGTTTTTTTTTGCCCGTAACGCAAGTTTCATCTTGCAAAAGGATAAAAAATGCCCACTCTCGCTTCCCCTGACCAACCCGTTTACGTCGTTCCCGAAGAAAACCTTATTCCCGCCAGCGACCATCTCTCCAAGATGAAAGAAATCCCCGCCTCGCGAATGTTTCTGATCAAGAAATCACTCAAAACCTATAAAACAAATAATCCCCACAGCCCCGTTTACGATGCTTCACAAGGGGATGGGGGTGCAAGTTTGCCTGGCACACCTCCTGAGATTTTAGAACGTGCCGCCCAACTACAATTGGATCATGGCACAGGCTACGATTCCCCCTTTGGGACGGCTAAATTCCGTGAAATTGTCGCTGAAAAATACTGGGGCTTCGCTCCTGACCTTGGGCTTGCTCCCGCTAACGTCATCGCCACAGTCGGCGGACGCGATGGACTCGTTAAATCTTACGAAGCCATGCTCGCCCTCGGGCATGGCAATCAAGGCGATGCACTTCTCGTCTCACGCGTCCCGTGGATTTCATACAACTGGGGTCCCTATGGCGTGGGCGCAAATGTGATGCTTGCACCCGGGCACGAAGACGAAGGCTGGACATATAGCGAAGAGGGCATTAAAGCCAGCGTAAAATTCGCCGCTAAGTCTGGGCGCAAAATCGCAGGGATGATCGTCACAAATCCCGACAATCCCACCGGACAAACAATTACCGTAGAAAAACAAATAGCCCTCGGCAAAGCCGCACTAGAAGCGGGCGTTGCCTTTGTGCTATATGATTGGATTTATCATCAAGTGACAGATGAAGAGCCGATGGATATTAACGCATTTTATGCCGAATTCACCCCCGAAGAACGCGAAAAGCTAATTGTGCTAGATGGTCTCACAAAATCTTTGGGCGGCTCAAACTTGCGAAGTGCGCATCTTGTTGCGCCAGAGAAAGTTGCTAAATTTATCACCGCCCGGGCTTCGCATAATATCATTCCACCCTTTTACGGAACGGCAGTAGCGATGGCGGCTTATGAAATGGGCTACAAAGAAGCCTCTCGCTCCATCGTTGAGCCAACCAATGCCAGCCGCAAAGTTTTAGAATCCTTTTTGAAAGAAAACGACTTCAAATATATTATCGGCAAAGGCTATTATGCCTTCATTCACGTTGGAGAATGGCTCATAGCCAAAGGCTGGGATGATACCGAAGCACTCGGTCAATATCTCGCTGAAGAGCATGGGATAGCAACCGTGCCGGGCGTTTATTTCTCGCAATACGGCAGAGAATGGCTCCGTTTCTCTTATGCTACGCCACCAGAAAAAACACAAGGTGCGGCAGAGAGGTTGCTAGAAGGACTGAAAGCACTAGAGGCATAGAATAGAGCTTATCGGAAATAGGCGTAGAGGAACCCGTTCTCTTCAAGGGAACGGGTTCTTTTAGCCGCTGAAATCTCATTTCTGACAAAGTCTAATATAAAGCGTGAAACGTATTACGTAACTTTAAGTATTTACGTTTCACGCGCGGTCTAGAAAAATGAAAATATCTCAGAAAAACGCTTTAGTGATAACCATCATCTTCGCCTTTCTCATCTCTTGCGCCACGCTCTTTCCTGCCGATGTGGCAGAAAATGCCGAAGAGCAGGCACCAAACCCCACGCCACGCGCGTCCACGACCGTTGAAGAGGGCACAGAGATTGAAGATGAAAATCCGCTTATGGGCAGTATCGGGCTAGACGATTCCATCTATCCTAAACAGGGAAACGGCGGCTACGATGCCGAGCATTATGAAATCGTTTTGAGTTGGACAGAGGGCGGTCAGATTGGAGCAACAACAACGATGACCGCCGTGGCAACCCAAAACTTAAGCGGATTTTATTTGGATTTCCACGCCCTAACTGTGGATGAAGCGCAAGTGAACGGAGCGAAAGTGAACTTTGAGCGTGATGCCGACAACTTGAACATCATCTTGGCAGACACATTATCCGCGGGCGAGTCTTTTGAGTGTGCAGTGAGCTATCACGGTGTGCCCGAAGCAATTTACGATGCCGGCTTCGATGATGTAGGCTGGGCGCAATATGAAACAGGTGTTTTTGTTGTTTCTGAGCCAAATGGGGCAATGACTTGGTATCCCTCGAATAATCATCCACTAGATAAAGCGAGTTATTCTTTTGAAATTACCGTGCCGAAACCTTATGTGGCAGTTGCAAATGGAGCACAGACAGAAGTACGAGATGATGAGGAGACACGGACATATTTCTTCAGCGAAGATGACCTGATGGCAAGCTATTTGACAACCGTAAATATCGCCGAATTTATCGTTGAAGAAGAAGTTGGCGCACTAACGGGCTTGCCAATTAGCAATTATGTAGAGAAGTCTTTGCTAGAAAATGCCAATTTTTCTGCTTTCGATGTGCAAGATGAGATGATTGCCTATTTGAGCGAGATATTTGGACCCTATCCCTTCGATGAGATTGGCGGCATTGTGCCAGATGCCCCTTTTGGTGGTGGCTTAGAGACTCAGCCACGCCCCGTTTATGGTCGTGAAGTTTTAGATGAAGGAAGCGAATATCTCATGGTGCATGAGTTAGCGCATCAGTGGTTCGGAAACTCTTTAGCATTGCATGAATGGGAAGATATGTGGCTAAATGAAGGCTTTGCAACCTATACAGAAATTTTATGGGACGAGCATCTCTACGGAAAAGAAGAAGCATTTGCTTATTTGCACAGCCTTTATGAAGAAATGGCAATGGAATCAATGCCACCAGGTGATATAGAGTCAGAGTTTGATTTATTCAATTACTCTGTTTATTATCGCGGGGCACTTGTTTTGCACGCCTTGCGCGCTGAAGTCGGCGATGAGGCGTTCTTTGAGATTTTGCAAGTTTATACCGCCCGCTATGCACACAGCAACGTAAAAACCGAAGATTTTATCGCGGTCGCTGAAGAAGTCAGCGAGCAAGATTTGGTTGCTCTTTTTAACGCATGGCTCTATGATGAAGAGATGCCACCCTTTCCTGAAGTGAAGTGATATAGATATATTTTTTATTAAAACAGCTATATTGCTCATTTTTTCTCCTCTAGACATCGGAATGAAACAACTTTGTCAAAAATAAAAATTAACGAGTAAAATTTATATATCAGCATAGGCACATAAAAAAGCCTACGTCAAAGAAACGCCCACTAGACGAAAGCAAGCCAAAAACATGTATGCTGAACCTGTCGAAGTACGCACTAATCAGCTCCTCATCCAAAAAAGGAAAAAATTATGCCTTATGATCCAATCCAATTTGCAAAAAAATATCAACTTTCCATTGAAACGGCTCGACAAGATTATCCCAAACAGGGGACTTGTGGGCTGGAGGTGGAGCTATTTCTTTTAGATTCTGATTTGCGCCCGCTTCTCACGGTGGGGTCAGGACCAAGCAAGCAATCTTTTGTAGATTATTTACGCGAGAAATATGTTCCTGAAAACGTTTTGTGGCAGAGTGATTTGGAGGCTTTTCAGTGGCAAATCGAGTGGGGAACAAACCCTTATTATTCGGCACGAGGCGCAATTTATGAGGGGCGCATTTTGCAAGGTGTAATTATCAACGCCCTGAATGGTGCAGGACTAGAGCACGAAGAAAAGCTCCATCTTTGGCATGGAAATTTGCCTTATAAAACAACTGTAACTTATGATTCTATTCCTGGCGGGTGGGATTTGACGAAACAACGCTATATTCAAAAATGTGTAGACACCTACGGCGATACACTTTCAACTTCGGGTAACCATACCAACATCTCGCTCCCTGAGCCGCTTTTGATGTGGGATTTTATGCACCTTCCCGATTCTGAGCGAGCGGGACTTTTGCTAGATAATTATAAAAATGATGTCTACATCACTGCCACGCGCATTTTGCGGGCTTTTGCGCCCCTTTTTGTAGCTACATCGGCGGCATCTCCTTTTGAAACAGGCGTGCGTGATGGAAAAGCGGTTGTTTTGATGTCTGATAATAATTCTCTTCGCAGTCAGATTTTCCCTAAACCAGCCAATATAGATATTCCCGGTATTTATCGCTCGCATGAGGATTATATTCAGGCTTCTTACGATTTAGTTCGACGTGGCGTACGATTTGGGAATAATAACTGGATTCCTGTTCGCGCTCGTTCACTTGAGGAGCGCGTGGAAAGTTTAATTGAAGTCACAAGCGGAGAATTAGAAGGTCTCTACTCGCGTGGGCTTTACGCGGCGGGAGAATCCCAACCCTTGGATGATATGGCAAAGCAGATTGAGCTTCAGAATATGCTCGCTCGTGTTGATTTGCCCATGACACGGGTCGAAATCCGAACAGACGATGGCGGTAACCCTCTTGACCTTGAGCTTGCAAATATGACCCTAAAGAATCTCCTGACAATGCGCATATACGCAGACCCCGAATTTGCACGAGCATTTAGGTATGACCGTGAAGATATTCGGATGGCACGCCAAAATGAGATTATTGCGGCGCAACAAGGGTTAGAAGCCGAGATAGCCAATCCCTTCACTGGGAAACCGATTGGAATGCGCGACTTTTTGCGCTGGACATTGAGTGAAGTACGCCCCCTAGCCGAAGCATTGGGTCAGTGGGAAGATATGCGCCCCCTAACAGAAATGATTGCTGGCGCACCAAATACGGCTGAACGCATGAAAGAAAAAGTCCGCGCCGAAATTGGCGATAGCAAAATTATCCCCCCCGAAGTCTTTCAAGCAGTCGTGGCAGATTTTGAGAAAATGATAGCCGATGAAATTGAAACAATTGCGTCTGGCATGGCGCTCTGGCACGAAGATAGCGAAACCCTCGGTGATGTACTCTATAAACTTCGTAGCCACGCCCATAAAGATAGACAAGCCCCCATTCGATTTAGCCCCCAACAGGAGAATCTCATTAACAAAGAATACAACACCAAAACAGATGAAATAGTTGATTTATCCATCAGACTAATGCGCATCCCTTCCGTGACCGCTTCCCCCAATGAACGCCTAGACGAAGTGCATCGAGCAGGTGTATTTATTTACGATTATCTGCAAAGCCGCGGTTTAAATGTGCGCTTCTTTGACCAAGAAAAATACCCATCAATGCTAGTTTCTTTCCCCGGTGGCGAAGAAGCACCCGTTATGCTCAGCGGCCATTTTGATGTGGTTGAACCAGCCGATGAGAGCCAATTCAAGCCCAAAGTCGAAGGTGATTATCTCTGGGGGCGCGGCGCAGGCGATATGAAAACAGTCGTTGCTACCTATATGGTCTGGATGAAAGACATGCTCAAAAAAGGCGCGCCATATCCACCCATCAATCTCATGCTCATTGGCAACGAAGAAAATGGTGAAGGTGAAAAAATGGGCACACCACATATTTTAGCGTTGCTCAAAGAAGAAAGTGGCTATGAACCTGCGCTATTTATCGCGGGAGAACGAACAGAAGCAACAGGTGAAGCCCTTTACGGAGAAATTTGTACAGAAAATCGAGGTGCCATGCGTTTCGACATTGTCGCCAGAGGGCAAAAAGGTCATTCTGGCATAGCGGGCGCACACGCCGATCTTTCTGAGCAACTTATTTTCGCCCGCACCAAAATCCAAGAACTATCCGAGCAGTACTTCACCCTTAGTAGCCCCGATGGCTGGCAGTCGCAAGTTCGCTTCCCCTTCATTCAGGTCGGCACGCCCGATGTCTACAATATCACCGCCGATTATGGGATTTTGGGTATCGAAATTCGCAGTATTCCCCAAGATGATTTGGGTGGATTGATTAAGGACGCGAGCACATATTGCGAAGAAAACGGACTAGAAATCCGCATCGGTGCAATGGAAGGCGGCATAGCGTGCGACCCTAACAACCCCTCTCTAAAAGAACTCATAGCGGCTGTTGAACAAGTCTCTGGTGAAAGCGCACGCATTGAGCGCAAATTACCTGGCACATCGGCGCGTTTTGCACCCAATGGACAAGGCGTAGTCTGGGGTCAAAGCGGAATCGGACCACACTCAAATGAAGAACGGCACTATATCCCCAGCATTTTGCCGTATTACGAAATGCTAGAAGTGTACGGAGAATTACTTGGCAAACTAAAAAAATGACATCCCGCCTCAACCAACTCACCAAAGAACTCAAATCTTCTCTAGATGCCCAAGTTTTGCTCGCCCACATTACAAAAAAAACAAAAGCCATGCTTTTGGCGCACCCAGAACTGGAACTTACAGATACTGAAGAAAAAAAGCTAGAGAACGCCCTCGCAAAACTCAAAAATAATATCCCCCTGCCCTATATCATCGGTCACTGGGAATTTTTTGGACTGGAATTCCATATCTCAAACACGGTGCTAATTCCCCGTCCTGAAACTGAAGAATTAGTTGAGCACGCACTAGATTGGCTACGCGCAAACAATGCACCCCACGTCCTAGACGTGGGGACAGGCTCAGGCTGTATTCCCATTTCCCTAGCAAGGAACGCACGTGACCTAAACGTGGTTGGCGTTGATATATCATCTTCTGCCCTCAACATCGCCCGCCAAAACGCGCAAAGGCACAAAGTAGAAATCACCTTCATCCAAAGCGACCTATTTTCTAACCTCGACTGCCAACCCTTCAATTTGATTGTCGCAAACTTACCCTACATCCCCACCGCCACCCTAGAAACCCTCGATGTCTACACTCGCGAACCCACCCTCGCCCTAGACGGCGGTTTCGATGGGCTAAACATAATCCGCCGATTGCTCAAAGATGCACCACACCACCTTGCCCCAAAAGGGGCAATTATGCTAGAGATTGATTCTTCACATGGGCAAGGCGCGTTAGCATTGGCAAATGAGTTTTTCCCCAAAGCAAAAAATGATTTAGTACAAGATTTATCGAAAAGAGATAGGTTTATCATTATACAAAGCTAAGAAGTTTTACTCATAAAACAATGCAAACAAAAATAATCCCCACATCATCACCAGACGCGCTCCCCACCGCGCTAAAACTTCTCCGCGCGGGAGAACTTATCGCCTTTCCTACCGACACCGTTTACGGGATTGGCACCCTCGCTTTTAACGCAGATGGCGCGGCAAAAATTTATGCGGCAAAAGAACGGCCGCCTGATAAAGCACTTCCTATTTTATTGGCTGATAGTAAAGATTTTGAAAAAGTTGCCATAAATATCCCCGAAATCGCGATCAAATTGGCAAAAGCATTTCTACCTGGTGCATTAACGCTTATTTTGCCTAAACACTCCGATATCCCTAACGCAGTATCTTCTTTAGACACAGTTGGTCTTCGCATCCCCGACCATGATTTTACAAGAGCCTTATTGCGCGCCGCGGGTCCTATGGCAGTTACATCTGCAAATATCTCTGGAGAAAATAGCCCTGTTAGCGCAAAAGAAGTTTACGCACAACTAAAAGGCAAATTACCACTAATTTTAGATGGCGGCACTTCTTCGGGCGGGATTCCATCTACAGTGGTGGATTGTACAGGAAAAGATGTGAAGATTTTGCGAGAGGGCACTATAAAGAAAAATGATATTATAGAAGCCATAAGCATCGCTGTGAGGAAATAGAACAAATCTCAAGTTGACGCCAAAGAGTAAGTTTTTTGTGGGCAAACAAGTCTAAGTTTACGTGCGAGGCGGGGAGTTTGCCATCCACCACTATTAAGTTCATTCACAGAACCCCGTTTTTTAGAAGGTTCTGATAATCATATCCAGCCAACCAAAAAAGGAGTTAGAAAATGTCTGATTTATATAGTATGACCCCTTCAAAAATTATTATGTATAGCACCACTTGGTGCGGCGATTGTAAGCGGGCAAAGAAATTTTTAGACAAAATGGGAGTCGATTATCTTGATATCGATGTTGACAAAGACGAGCAAGGGCGCGAATTTGTGATGAAGGTAAATAATGGGGCGAGGGTTGTGCCTACGATTATTTTCCCCGATGGCGCGGTGCTAGTAGAACCATCGACAAAAGAATTGCGCACAAAGATTTCATAAAAAAAGCCCTGCAAATGCAGGGCTTTTTTTATTTAGCTTTATTTTTAAAACGTATCTGCGCTTGCTGTTCGAGAAACCTTCCCCTTGTCTTTTTGGTATAAAACTCTTGTAAAATTTTCATATCCTCATCTAAATTACCAGAAGGGATAAAACATCCGCCAACGCCACATTTTTTTTCTTCAAAGTTAACAAATCCCATGGCTACAGGAACTTGTGCGCCTTGAGCGATATGATAAAAACCTGATTTCCAGTGGTCTACATATTTTCGTGTCCCTTCAGGCGCAAGGGCAATAACCAAATTTTCTCTCGCATCGTAAATATCTATAATTTGACCTACGAAATTTTTACGTGCACCACGCTCTACTGAAATACCTCCCGTCCAGCGCATAATAGGACCCATTATGCCGCGAAAAAGAGAGTCTTTGCCAACCCAACGTGGCTTTATACCTAATCCCATCATCACCAAGAGCGCAAAAAACCAATCCCAATTGCTGGTGTGCGGTGCACCAATCAGCACATATTTTTTTCCAACTGGGGTTTTATCCACCAACTCCCACCCTATCAATTTTAAAACAAATAGAGCTAATGATTGCCACCAATACTTTCTCCCCCCTTTCAACTTTGGGCTCTTTCTTTTGCTCTCTTAGGCAAAAAACGAATTTTTCCCTGCTGATGCGGATTCTTGCCAACTTTTTCACTATAAAAGTTTTGCAAAATAGACAAATCTGCTTCCATATCTCCTGTGGGATAAAAATAGCCACCAATACCTAAGGTTTTCTTCTCGTAATCTAAAAACCCCATTGCAATAGGAATTTTTGCGCCTTGCGCAATATGATAAAAGCCCGTTTTCCAATGATCCGATTCGTACCGTGTCCCTTCAGGTGAAATTACGATAACCATTTTATTTCGCTCGTTATACCTATCAACCATCTGCGCAACAAAATTCTTCTTGGCACCACGCTCAACAGGAACACCGCCCAACCAACGAAAAACACTTCCTTTTGGTCCCTTAAAAAGGGAGTCTTTACCTACCCAGTGCAGTCGCAACCCAAGCCCCGCCATCATGAGTAAAATAAGCGGAAAGTCCCAATTAGATGTGTGATGTGCACCCACCATAAGATATTTTTGAACAGGAGGAAGCTCTGCTACCAAATTCCAGCCTAAAATTTTCAAGGTATATTCTGCAGATTTTTGCCACAAATAGCTGAGTGCTACTGATATAAAATCCATTTTAGTTTCCTTTTCTTAGAGAAATATAGTTTTTCAAATCTTCAGTATTTGGCAAGTTTATCACAAGTTTTTAATTGAAATTCTTGAGATATGGAAGACCGCGCCGCGCGTAATTTTAACTTGAGTGCCCTTGCCTAGCATTTTTTCTAGCGTAATCCTTCTTGTCTTAGACTTCACGATATGTGATTGTTGCCTTCCTTATTCTTTCAAAATCAAACTCTCGCGCTCAAACTCATCCGGAAGATCCAAGCCCAATAAATCTAAAACTGTTGGAGCAATATCCGCCAATATCCCACGCGGGTTCACCTTCTGTGCTTCTGCTTTAATCACAATAAAAGGCACGGGACTCATCGTATGATAAGTATGCGGTTGCCCACTGATGAAATCAACCATTAATTCCGAATTGCCATGATCGGCAGTCAACAGCGCAACGCCATCTCTTTCAAGGACAGCCTCAACAACTTCGCCCACGCACTCGTCAACGGCTTCAACTGCTTTAATCGTTGCTGCCAATTTTCCTGAATGCCCAACCATATCAGTATTTGCAAAATTGACGAGCAAGAAATCGTCTGTACCTGTTTTGATTCTCTCAATAAGCATATCTGCTACTTTTCGGGCATTCATCTCAGGTTGCATATCATAAGTTTCTACTTTCGGGGAGGGGATAACCACACGCTCTTCGCCCTCAAATTGGACTTCATCGCCGCCGTTGAAGAAATAAGTAACATGAGCGTATTTCTCTGTTTCTGCGATGTGATATTGCCTCATACCTGCGTCACTGATGACCTTTGCAAGGGGATTAATCACATTCTGCGGCGGGAACAAAACTTCTGCATCTAAACCACTTTCGTATTGCGTCATTGTCAAAATAGATAAATCTTTCACACCTCTCTCGGCGGGGAAATCATCAATCTCTGCCCCAGAGAAAACTTTAACAATCTGCCGCATCCTGTCGGCACGAAAATTAAAGAAAAGAAGACTATCGCCATCTTTAACGGCTAAATCTTTATTGATTAAAGTTGGAAGAATAAACTCGTCATTCAGCCCATCAGCGTACCCAGTAGAGATGACATCTAAAAATGAGTTAGATTTGCGTTCTGTGTTGCCAAGCATCACGTTATAGGCTTGCGCGGTTCTTTCCCAACGAGTATCACGATCCATATAATAATAACGTCCGCCCGCAGTAGCAAGATTTGCTTTACCAGCATCAATTTTTGCGCCAACTTCACTATAAAATTCTTTGGTGCTGCGCGGTGGGGTATCTCTGCCATCGGTAATTAGATGCAGAGCAGGAACAACACCATTTGCTTCAGCAATATCAATAAATGCTAACAAATGGTCAGTATGACTATGAACGCCACCCGGTCCCATCAAACCGATGAGATGAAATGTCTTTCCATTTTCACGACACCGTTGTAATTCATCCAACAATAAAGGCATATTTTCTAATTCTTTATTTTCTATAGAATGATTAATGCGTGAAATACTCTGACGCACAATCCGTCCCGCGCCGATATTGAGATGCCCTACTTCTGAGTTCCCCATTTGCCCCGCTTGCAAGCCAACTTCTTCACCAGAAGCATCTAAAATAGATGCTTCATAATTCTCGAAAAAAGAATCGTAATTGGGGCTACGCCCTTGCACAACGGCATTCCCTTCTTTTGCAAAGCGAATTCCCCATCCATCCATAATAATTAAAACAACTGGTTTCTTCATAATAAAATTCCTTGTAATGAGACTTTAAACTTGAGGCTTTAAACCTCAAGCCTTAAAATTTAAACGTTACGACTTCAATATTTCCTGTTTTTCTTTACTTTCTTTGATCACTGAAATATCTAAATCGGGTAATAACGAGAGAGAATCTAGCCCAAAATGTTGCAAAAACTCTGGGGTAGTGCCATATAAAATCGGGCGTCCGGGTCCTTCGGCGCGACCGCCTTCTTCGATCAGCCCTTTGCTCAAAAGAGAACGCATCACCCCGTCGCTGTTCACGCCACGGATAGCGTCCACTTGTGGGCGCGTTACGGGTTGTTGATAGGCAATAATAGAAAGAGCCTCCAACGCGGCAGGGCTAAGGCGAGTTGTAGCGTCTAGGTTTAAGAAATCCTGTATCAGTTCGGCAAGTTCGGGCGCGGTTGTCAACTGCACGCGTCCGCGCTGGATCTGAATCCGCAAGCCGCGGGCCGCGAGGATCGCGTCCAGTTCGTCCAAAAGGTCCCGTAATTTTGCGGGTGTTAAATCTAGCGCGGTGCCCAGCTGAGTCTGCGGCACAGGTTCCGATGCTACAAAAAGTAATGCCTCTAACTTGGCTGAGGGCGAAATTTCTGTAGGTTTTTTAGAGTCGCTCATGCTATAATTACTCCGTTCATTTAATTATCTAAATGTGAAAAATATGCTAAATAAAAAGATTTTTATACTTCTGTTTCTATTATTAACAATTTTAGCCTGCACAATGAGTGCTGGCGGACCTGAATATCCTGAAACAAATATCCCTGTTTCGCCTGCCATAGTCGAAGATATGGAGGTGCAAATTAAAGCCGCGTTTGAGGCGGGTGCTGAAGGCGGTCCTATCATTATCACCTTCACCGAGTCTCAACTTTCATCTTTGCTTAGCCAAAAGTTTGAAAGTGAAGAAGACCCTTTCTTTACCGAACCTCAGGTTCTTCTGCGTGATGGAAAAATGACCGTCTACGGAAAAGCTACACAAGGGTATCTCACTGCCACAATAAAAGCCGTCATTCTGATGTTGGTTGACGAACACGGGCAACCCGATATGCACATCGAATCGGCAGATTTTGGTCCTTTGCCTGTACCTGAAACGCTATCGAGCAGTCTTACTGCAACCTTGAAAGAAGCCTATACTGGCGCAGTTGGACCTGTGGCAACTGGTTTTCGGATTGAGAAAATCGTCATTGGTGATGGCTATCTGACCATCTTAGGGAAGGTAAAATAGCGAGTGAATTATACCAGCATGAAGGGATATTCAGCAGATAAGTATTATCATTTTTGGGAAGGATTCCCTAGGCATTTTGCTATTAACGGGCATCGTTTTGTCTGGCACATTTCTCTTCTCTTCATCATTTTCGGTTTCGCCCTTCTTTCAACTGGGTGTCTCTCTCCCCAGCTTTCGCGTGAAGAAATACAGATAAGCGTTAGCATAAACGAAGAGCGCATTCAAGCCCAAGTTCTCGCAGGGAGCACGGTTGAAGACGCCCTCACAGAAGCTAAAATAGCCTATACCGAATCCGACCAAATAGAGCCTCCGCTTTACACCCTTTTAGTCGATGGTGATGAGATTTCTGTCATTCAGGTGCACGAAGAGTTTGAACGTGAAGAAAAAATAATCCCCTACGAAAAACAAATTGTCCGCAACGAATCTCTTCCCGAGGGAGAAAAGCGACTAATTCAACTAGGGGAAAATGGACTTGAAGAAATTGTTTACCGCAGTGTTTACGAAGATGGTCTTGAGGTGAGCAATAAATTGGTTAAAAAAGTGACTCTCCGAGAGGCAGTGCCACAAATCACCATGGTAGGCGCACAAACCGTTTTTGCACCCATCCCCATTCCTGGTGTAATTGCCTATCTCTCTGGCGGCAACGCATGGATTATGGAAGACTCCACCGCTAATCGTCGGCCTCTAGTTACCACAGGCGATTTAGACGGTCGCATTTTTGCGCTATCCCCCAATGCCGGCTGGCTCCTGTTTACCCGAAAATCAGACAAAGACCCTGCCGAAGAAATCAATACGCTTTGGGCAGTTAGCACCCAAGGTAAACCTAAAGAACCCCTTAATCTCAATGCTGCCAACGTGGTACACTTCGCTGGTTGGCGACCTAATTATGGCGCGCGCGTCTATTACTCTACGGTAGAGCCTCGCAACGCCGCCCCCGGCTGGCAAGCCAACAATGATTTATATAGCGTTAGCTTTAGTGCCAGTTTTTCACCACAAACCAAAGAAATTATTGAATCTAGCTCTGGTGGTGTTTACGGATGGTGGGGCATGGATTTTATGTGGTCGCCCGATGGAAGAACCCTCGCATATGCCCGCCCAGATGGAATTGGCATCGTAGACCGTACCAACGGCGAATATAACCCACTGCTCGATATCACCGCCTTAAGCACCCATAGCGATTGGGCATGGATTCCCGGCTTAGCATGGGGCGCAGATAATAAAATGCTTTATACAGTTACTCATGCGCCTTCTCAAAACTTGGTTGGCATAGAAGAGTCGCCTTATTTTGACCTTAGTGCAATGGCGCTCTCTAACCCAGAAGAAATTAAATTGTCGCCGCAAACGGGTATGTTTGCTTACCCTGCCACTTCTATGCTTCGCCCTAGTGGGCAAGAGAGTGTTTACCAAGTTGCGTATCTGCAAGCTATTTTCCCCTCTCAAAGCGAAAGTAGCCGCTACCGTGTTGTAGTGATGGACAGGGATGGCTCAAATCGACATGAGGTATTTCCACCCAAAGATACGCGCGGCATTGAACCACAGGTCCCTGTTTGGGCACCCGAACCCATCCCCGGACAAGAAGGTGACTTTTTAGCGGTGACCTATCAGGGCAATTTATGGCTCATCGACTCTGCCTCTGCCGAAGCACATCAGATCACTGGCGATGGGCTAATTAGCAGAATTGATTGGAAAAGCCTTGAAGAATGAAAACTGAAGAAGCATGGGATTGAAATCCCACGCTGAAATACCAAGTCCGTTTAAACGGACTTTCTATCTCAGCCTATGAATTCATTGATAGGCTAAAAAAACAGGAAAAAAATATGCGTATTCTCATCACTGGTGCCGCCGGATTTCTTGGCTCACACCTTTGCGATTATTTACTCGCTGACGACCATCAAGTTGTCGGCATGGATAATTTCATCACCGGCAATCCCGGCAATATCGCCCATCTTATGGGGAATGAAAATTTCAGCTTTTATAAGCATGATGTTTCAAATTACATCTTTGTCCCTGACAAAATTGATGCAGTAATGCACTTTGCATCACCCGCCAGCCCAAACCCTGCGTCAGAGAGAGCCTATTTCAATCTCCCCATTCAAACCATGAAAGCCGGTGCGCTGGGAACACATAATTCGCTCGGTGTAGCAAAGACACATAATGCTAAGTTTCTGCTTGCCTCTACCAGCGAGATTTACGGCGACCCAACCGTTCACCCCCAAAGTGAAGATTATGCGGGCAATGTAGACCCCATTGGGAAACGCGCTGTTTATGATGAGGCAAAACGCTTCGCCGAATCCCTTACGATGGCATATCACCGCTACCATAACGTAGACACGCGCATCGTTCGCATTTTCAATACCTATGGTCCCCGCATGGATCTCGAAGATGGGCGCGCACTGCCCAACTTTCTCAAACAAGCCCTCCTGCAAGAAAAACTAACTGTCTTTGGCGATGGTCAGCAAACCCGCTCCTTCTGCTATGTAGATGACTTGGTCGAAGGCATCGTTCGTCTTCTTTATTCAGATGAGCATCTTCCCGTTAATATCGGCAATCCCGATGAAATTACCATTCTAGAATTTGCCGAGACCATTAACACCCTCACAGAAAATCCTAGCGGTGTTACTTATGTTCCCGCAGGACGCTCAGCCCGTGATCCTCAACGCCGTCGTCCTGACGTGACGCGCGCAAAAGAAATCCTTGATTGGAAAGCAAAGGTTAATTTAAAAGAAGGTATAGAAAAGACCATGCCTTATTTTAAAGAAAAACTGGGACTGTAAATTGGCAAAAAATCCACTTACCGATAAAAAAGAGCGCAGCCGCTTTCTAAAATTTGCTGTAGTTGGCATCATTGGCGCAGTAGTCGATTTTGGCATAATGAATTTGCTCTCTCAAAAAATGGGCATGTCGCTCGTTCTTGCAGGTACAATTTCCTTTATCTCTGCCATCGCATCCAACTTTATCTGGAATCGCTACTGGACATACCCAGAATCACGTTCACGCCCCATTGTGCGGCAACTTGCCATGTTTTTCGCCGTCAATATAGCGGGGATGGCTATTCGACTTCCCATTTTAAAATATGTTGAGGAGCCAATGCTCAACTTTTTAAATAATTTGAATTTGAATCTCCCCATAGATGAAGTGTTTCTCGCCAAAAATTTCACGCTAGCTCTCGCTGTTGGAACTGTAATGCTTTGGAACTTTTTTGTTAACCGATATTGGACGTATAATGATGTTGACGAAGTTACAGAGCAAAACAGCAACGAGCCTGATTTGAACTTGAGTGCCCTAAAATAGCTTTTTCGCTAAGGTAAACGCCGCAAATCCGCTTACCATCAGCACTCCAGATAAGGTCACGCGAGTCCCGCATCCCTTCATCCAATAAACTAAATTATGGCTAAAATAATCCCTCTCTACACAACCAAAGGTGACGCAGAAGCCTTTCTCGTTTACCCCTATATCTACAACCGTCTCGGCGAGTGGGTGGGGTGGATTACACCTACCAAAGAAATCTATTCGGTGCTTGGATTTTACGTCGGTTTTCTCGCTAAGGGACCGCGTATTTTGCGTAAGCGAGCTATTGAAGTCGCCACCGAGCGCAAAAAACCACCCAAAAAGCCATCGAAAATCAACCCGCCCGCTACAATCCCCCTTGCCCCGATGATGCCAGAACTTAATCACAGTGAGATTGATGTACTTTTGGACGCGCCCGAAAAATTGCACACCGCTGATTCTGGTGAATTTAGAGAGGATTTAGATTAATGAGTACCCCCAAATCTATGCACGCTTCATGCGTTACTATTTCACAGTTGATGCAACCCGAGCACGCCAACCACCATGGCAATGTTCACGGCGGCTGGATTATGAAACTCGTAGACGAAGCTGGTGCGCTGGCTTGTATGCGCCACGCGCAACATCGCGTTGTAACAGTTGCCATCGACCAAATGACTTTTCAGCAACCCATCCACATCGGCGATTTGATTATTCTCCGCGCCGAAGTAACCTATACGGGGCGGACATCGCTCGAAGCGGAAGTGAAAGTGGTCGCAGAAAACCCCATTACTGGCGAACAAGTTCATACCAATACCGCTTATCTTGTTTACGTTTCTCTCGATAAAGAGGGGAACGCGGTTGAAGTTCCCGCGCTGGTTGCTGAAACAGCCGAAGAAAAAGAACGCATGAAAGAAGCACAGGCACGTCAAAAACAGCGACTCAAACAGAAGAAAAAATGACCGAAGAAACTCTCCCCCCTCCTCCTGAACTCAAAAGTGAACCTAAAGAGCGTCAGGCGCATCCTTTTCATTCGCTAAAAGAATTGCTCGACCATGTTTCGGGCAAAGATTTGCCCCCTGTTAAATTTAGAGACAGCGGCAAAGCCGAGATTCTCCCTTTCCCATTTTCAGCCATTATTGGGCAAGAAGAAATGAAGCTCGCCCTCATTCTAGGGTTGGTCAACCCTCACATCGGTGGGATTCTGCTCGTAGGTCCACGCGGCACCGCAAAAACAACAGCTGTGCGCAGTCTCATAAATTTACTTCCAATGGTTGAGCGCAGTACTTGCCATTATGGTTGTCTACCCTCTGATATAGAAGAAGGCGGCATAGATGCCGTTTGTCCCGATTGCGCGAAAAAATACGGCGAGGGCGAATCGCTTACCCGCACTTCACGCGTTCGTCTCATTGAATTGCCTCTCAATGCCAAACTGGAAAATGTAGTCGGTGGTATAGATGAACGCGCTGCCATGCACAAACGAATGATTCTAAAACGCGGTATTCTCGCTCAAGCCGATCGTAACCTGCTCTATCTTGATGAAGCAAATTTGCTCAACGATGAAGTTATTGATGCTATCCTCGATGCCGCCGCGCAAGGCTCATATACCCTCCGGCGCGGAGCCGCCTCTGCCACCTATAAATCTCGTTTTCTTCTGGTCGGCTCGATGAATCCTGAAGAGGGGCATCTCCGACCCCAAATCATGGATAGATTTGGGCTGCGCGTTATCGTGCGCGGCTTAGAAAACCCCAAAGAGCGTCTTGAAGCCTATAAACAAGTTCAAACTTATTTGAGTGCGCCCCATCAATTGATTGCTAAATATGCCGATAGCACCTCAGCTATTCGAGATGAGCTAGAAAAAACACGAGAACGCCTCAAAGAAGTGAAAATTTCTAACCGCGTTGCCAAGAAAGCTATCGCCACCATCCAAGAACTTGGCATAGATTCCTTACGCGCCGAAATCACTTGGTTTGAAGCCAGCCGTGCTTACGCCGCCGCCAGCGGACGTAAAAACGTCAAACTTACCGATTTATACGCAGTGGCACCTATGTCTTTGCGCCTGCGTCGCTCTAAATTTATTGATGAATACTTTGCCAAACAAGAAGGGGAAGAAGAAGAACTGGCAGAATTGATAAAACCCTTCCAACGAAAAAAACGTGAAGCGTAAAAACCAAAAACATCTCCCCCTTCTCATTCTTCTCGCACTCAGCTTCCTCATTGGTATTTTCACCTTCCAAGATTACGGCATGACCTGGGACGAAAGCCTCTATTACAGCTACGGTGAAGCAATAGGATACGCCTACTCCATTCCCGAACGCCTGAGCGGAGATTTTGATATTAACAATGCCTACGGTGCCAGCGTAGGCGACCATAAAAATCGAGGTCCCGCGTATCTACTCGTTGCGCGGCTTCCCGTTAACGCCCTACATGCCATAACAGGCATAGATAAAGTTGCCCTTTGGCACTTAATGAACTTTATCACCTTCTTAATTGGCGTTTATTATCTCTACAAACTATCTCTGCGCTGGCTCACGCCAAAAGGGGCATTCTCAGCCTCCTTACTTTATATATCACAACCTTTGCTCTGGGGGCACGGCTTCATCAACCCCAAAGACCCGCCCTTCGTCACTGTCTTTCTTGCCACCCTCTACTATGGCTTTCGAGCAATAGACCAACTCTCCGCAGGGCAAACAAGCAAAAAAATTATACTGAGCCAAGTCGAAGTACGTTGGGGGCAAATCATACTCGTTGGCATCCTAATGGGTATCGCTACAAATCTGCGCATCATTGCCCCGCTAATTGGCGTTCTTCTACTTCTCTATGCTCTTAGCAAACGCCAACCACACATCCTGCTTTGGTTCATCCCTGTCACGTTAATTGCCATGCTCGTCACCTACCTCACTTGGCCCTATCTCTGGGATGCCCCCATAGCACACTTCATCGAAGTACTAACGCTAATGTCGAATAACCCGACTAAACTAAAAGTGTTGTTTTATGGCAATCTCTACCCCGCCTACGATTTACCCGTGCGCTACCTCCCTGTTTTACTTGGGATTACATTAACCGAGCCAACTTGGATTCTCTTCGGGATGGGATTAATTGTCGCATTTCTACGTTGGACCAAAACAGATCGCGCGTGGCACGATCTGGGGATTCTGCTCCTCTTCTTTGGATTTATGGTCAGCTATGTACTGCTCCTCCGCCCGCCCATGTATGACGGATACCGCCACTTTCTCTTTATTTTGCCCCCTGTCTTTATTATCACTGGCTTTGCCTTTGAACAAATTTACGAGTGGTTAGGTAAAGAAAAACACTGGCTACACGCAGTTACGCTTTTAATCATAATCGCACTTGGTGCTGACGGCATCAAAAAATTACACCCCTACGAATATGCTTATTATAATAATATCGTTGGCGGTACAAGTGGCGCAGAGGGAACATTTGAAACCGAATACTGGCTCACTTGCTATAAAGAAGCAGTAGAAGAATTTAACGATTTTGCGCCCAATGGAGCAACGCTAACTGTGCACCGAGAGCCAAGAATAGCGGCATATTACGCCGCCGAAAATATAAAAATACTAGATACAGCCTACGATCCACCTCAAAAAGGCGATTATTTGCTCCTCGATTCTCGTTTAAATTCGCTTAATATCATCAAACGCCACGACCCTGCCATTGTGAGTATCGAGCGAGATGGAGCAACTTTTTGTGTTATCAAGGAGATACAAGAATGAGCTTACGCGTTATTGCAGGCAAAGCAAAAGGGCATAAACTGAAAACTGTTTCAGGAAAAGGAACGCGCCCCATCACCGACCGTGTGAAAGAAAATCTCTTCAACATCATCGGCAGAGACGTAATCGATTCAACCTGGTGGGATCTCTTTGGCGGAACAGGCGCAGTCGGCATCGAAGCATTGAGCCGCGGCGCAACTTTTGTGCGCTATAGTGAAATGGGACGCGAGGCAATTAACGTAATCCGTGAAAATTTAGCCCACTGCAAATTTGACGGCGACCAAGCCCAAATCAAGCGCGGAGACGCTTTTTCTTTCCTAGAATCTCCCCCCGATTACGCATTCGATTATATCTACATTGCCCCACCCCAATATAAAGAGATGTGGCTACGCGCCATAAAATTGGTAGATGAAAACCCCGCTTGGTTGAGCGATGAGAGTTGGGTGGTCGTGCAAATTCACCCCAGAGAGTTTTGGGGGCATGAAGACCTTAAGTTAAAAAATCTAGTCAAATTTGATGAGAGAAAATACGGAAGCACGCTCTTGGTTTTCTACGAGCGGGTTGTGGCTCATTAAATTCTTAGCGAAACTAAAGTAGTATCCCTAAAATCGTCAGAAAAGAGATAAACAAAACCAACCCAGCCGCATAGCCTATTGCCGCACGGAGAACTTCGCCCTCCTTGCCCTCCATGCCAACTGTGCTTGCGCCAACAATCAGCTTAGCCGGCGCAACCACCGATGCCAACCCCGCACCCGCTGTTTGCGCCGCTAAGATAATGGGCACGCTATACCCCAATAATTCTGCTGTTTGCATTTGTAAGTTTGCAAACAAGATATTTGAATTCGTGTTCGAGCCAGTTATAAATGCGCCCATTGCGCCAATCCAACTCGCAATAAAAGGGTAACCTGTGCCAACACTCTCTGCCACCCCGCGCGCTAGGGCTTCTGTCATCCCTGAAAATTGCATAATCATTGCCATCGAGACCATAAGAAAGATGCTAATACTTGAAAGTTTCATCTTTTTTGCGGTTTGAAGCAAAATCCCCTTACCTGCGCCTTCGTCATACAATCCCACTCTATTGAAAATAAAAAATGCCGTTGCCGCTGAATAAAACAATATCGCACTCGGATGAGTGAAAGCAGATTTAGGGAAGAAAAGAGTAATTGCGGTATAGAAAATTAGGGCAATATAAGGAGAGAGAGGGATTAGAACAGAAGCTCGACTTTTTATAGATGATGAAAAGGACTGGGCGTTACGAGAGGGTGGGATTTCAGAGGGAGAAACGAGCTTCTCTACGCTACGCTCTTGTTTTTGGCTTGGTTGCCCCCAACGAATAATAATTATGCTGAAACCGAGTCCTGCCATCCCACCAGCAAAAGAGGCGATATGCCACATCCCCAACTTCACGGCGACCAAATACTGCACGATGCCCATCACCGCGCCAATGCTCAAAGCACGTATCGCAAGCTTGAGGTGCGCGTGTCGCGGTCTCTCATCCAATAGAGACCCGAAAGATTTTATTTTGGCTTGGATTTTAAGTTCGTCCCCGTTATCAGGGAAATTATTATAACCTTTTGAAACCTTTCGGGTCTTTTCATTTGCAAGCGCGACCACCATCAATCCCGTTGGGAGCGTGGCTAATCCTAGAAAGAGTGCGGAGGCGGGCGCAAGATACTCCGCGGGCAATCCGGTGGAGGTGATGAGGGCATTAAAAGATGACCCAAGCGACCCAAACGTAACCGCCCAGCCATGCCCAATGGTGGGAATTAGCACCGCGCGCAGGGGTGAAAATCCCAGCCCCACCAAAAGCGGAGCCGTGACCGCAACCGGCACACCGAATCCGCCCGTGCCTTGTAAAAATGACGCGAAAACCCAGCCGATAAGAATGGCTTGCATCCCTTTATCGCGGGTCAATTGCGGGAGTGCCCTACCGATAGCTTCAATTGCGCCCGCTTCATCTGAAACACGATAAAGCAAATAGGCAGTCCAAATAATAGAGAGCACATCGAGAGAAAGGGTGATTGCTTTGAGATGGGAAGTAGCTAGAGTTTGAAAATTTGCGCCAAAAAAGGCGAGCGCAATGATGAGGGCAGCCAAATACCCCGCTGTGCCAGCTTTGACTGCGCTAAGGCGAAAGCCAACCATGAGGAGTAAGATGAGAAGAATGGGGAGAGAGGCAAGGATGAGCATCTTTTAAATCTAACTATGAAATATAAAATTATGAGATAGTTGCGTTTTCTCTACCATACAGATAAATCAACCCTGCGCCCAAAGCCAACGCGGGCAAAAGCACCAATCCCGCTTCGGGACCAAAAGCCCCGCCCGTCCATAACTCAGGACCATCAACCGTGATGCGCGTGAGACGGAAAACGTCTAAGCCGCTGACGGGGAAACCAAAGATGACGCCCTCGAAAAAGTTCCAGCCGATGTGCAAGCCAATCGAGAGCCAAAGCCGCCCCGTGCGAATATAGCCATAAGCAAGGAAAACGCCCGCCAAGAAGATGCCGAGTGTGCTCACCCAAGACGCGCCGGGGTTGCCGAGATGCAAAATCCCGAAGATGGCAGAGGAGATGATTACGCCCCAAGTCAGGTTGATGCCATCGGCAAGGTTTTGCAATTGGTAGCCACGACTGAGGAGTTCTTCGTTCCATCCCACCAGTACAAAGACGAAGAAAATGCCAAGTAAGTTTAGGGCCACGGATGATGCGGATTCTGTATCCCATGCAAAGCTGTTGAAGGTGAGCCATCCCATTGAGAACATGATGAAGTAGATGAATCCCATCATCAAAAAGGTGATAACGATGCCTGCCAGCAAATCGAGTCCCGTTTTTTTATTGACTTTGAGCCCGAGACTGGTAAAACTGCGTTTATCGAGCCAGCGACGCGCAATAAAAACAGAGAGGGTGATTGCAATGAGGCTGATAAGCTGGTCTTGGAGAATGCCGCCACGCCAAAAGGGGAAGAGAACTTTGGATGCGGCACCTGTCACCATGCCGATTGGCACGATAATGAGTAGATGCAAAAAAAGTCGCCAGCCCGCGCGGAGGCGAGGCTCATCGGATGAAATGAAGATATTTTTAAAGAAGGCTTTCATTGGCATATTCCTTTTTGTGCTTTATCGATTTTTAGACGCGTTCCCCGCCCAGCGGTCTAACCACGCGGGGACTTGTTCTTCAAATGTGCCATCTAGCACCGCAACGCGCATGTCCTTAACAAGATGAATTAAAGCGTGCAAATTGTGAATGGAGAGCAATGTGCCTGCCAAAAGTTCTTTGGCGACAACGAGATGCCGAATATAGGCTCGCGTAAAATTTTGACAGGTGTAACAAGTGCAACTTTCGTCTACGGGGCGTTCGTCTCGTTTGAAAGTAGCGTTTTTTAGATTTAAGCGACCTTCTGGAGAGAAAGCGGCATGATGGCGTGCGAGGCGCGTAGGGAGAACGCAGTCGAAAATATCTACGCCACGCCGAACGCCTTCGATGAGGTCTTCGGGAGTTCCCACGCCCATCAGGTAACGGGGTTTATCTTCGGGGAGAGCTGGATTCACCACGTCTAGGACATCGTGCATCTGCTTTTTAGTCTCGCCAACACTCAAGCCACCGATGGCGATGCCGGGTGTCCCCAAACTGGCGATAAATTTAGCGGACTCAAGCCGAAGGTCAGGGTTGACTCCGCCTTGCACAATCCCAAAAAGGGCTTGGTCGCTTCTTGTCTGCGCTTCAACAGAGCGCACCGCCCAGCGATGTGTCCGCTCCATTGCTTTTACTATATAAGCTTCATCGTTTGGGTCGGCACATTCATCGAATGCCATAATAATATCTGCCCCCAAATTCTCTTGAATGGCAATGGATTTCTCGGGCGTAAAGCGATGCTTTGAGCCGTCTATATGGCTACGAAAGGTGACTCCTTCTTCATCTACTTTTCGCGTGCCCGAAAGGGAGAAAACCTGAAACCCACCTGAATCGGTAAGCATGGGACCATCCCATTGCATAAAATTATGCAGACCACCAAAGTCGCGGACAAGTTCATCGCCGGGACGAAGGTAGAGATGGTAAGTATTAGACAGAACGAGAGATGCGCCCACGTCCTTGACCTGAGCTGGCGTGAGCGTTTTGACGGTTGCCTGCGTCCCGACCGGTGCAAAAACTGGCGTTTCTAGCGCACCATGCGGGGTATTAAATGTGCCTGCGCGGGCGCGTCCTTGTGTAGAGTGGAGGGTATATTCAAACATGGGGGAGATTATACCAAAGGTGCAAAGGGGCAAAGGTTTTTTAACGCGAATATTCGCGAGTTGACGAATGACGCGAATAAAAGCAAATTTAAAAAACATTTGCGAAATTCGCTCATTCGCGAAATTCACGTTAAAAATTTTATCACTTCGCGGTAAAATCGTTCTCATTCGCTAAATATCATAAATAAAGGACGATTATGAAAAACAAAACCTACGATGCAATTATGGCTGGCGGGGGCGTGATGGGATGCGCTACAGCGTATTATTTAATGCTGGAAGACCCCACGCTAAAAGTTGCCATTATAGAAATGGATGCAACTTACGAAAAAAGCTCCACCGTTCTCTCCGATGCAAATACGCGCCTTCAATTTAATATCAAAGAGAATATAGAAATCTCTCAATATGCGCTAGAAAAATTAGCCACTTTTGATAAAGATATGGCAGTGGATGGTGTTAAGGCAAAAACTGCATTCAGACAAGAAGGCAATCTCTTTTTAACAGACGCAAAAAATGCCGCAGATGCCAAAGCAGGGCTTGCTGTACAACAAAATCTCGGTTGCGACGTGAAATGGCTCACGCCCGAAGAAATTTTAGCAGGGTATCCACTTTTGAGCGTAGATGACATCGCCGGTGCAACCTTCGGGGCGCTAGATGGCACAATGGATCCGCACGCGGTATTAATGGGCTTCAAAAATAAAGCCATTGATTTAGGCGCAGAATTTATCGAAGCCGAAGTTGCCGAAATCACACACGAAGCAGGACAAGTGACTGGCGTAAAACTCACATCAGACGAGAAGCTCTCCGCTAAATATGTGCTCAACAGTGCGGGCGGATGGGCGACCAAATTAGCAAAAACAGCCGGCGTGGACTTGCCTATTAATCCCGTAATGAGACAGGTGCATATTGTTGAAATTGCAGAACAAGTTGAGATGCAATATCCTTTCACCTTTTTCCCCTCTGGCATTTATTTCTCCCAAGAACATGGCAGTCGCTTTATGTGCGGAAAATCTTTTGACAATGACCCCATCGGCTTTGATTTTGTGACCAATCGCAGAACCTTTGAAGAAAGAATGTGGGAAGATTTGGTCGGTCATGCCCCCGCGTTTGACAGGCTCAAGTATATTGGCGCATGGGCGGGATTATACGCGGTAAACACCTTTGACGGCAACGCAATTCTCGGTGAATACCCCACCATGAAAGGCTTGATGTTAGCGAACGGATTCTCTGGTCACGGCTTTCAGCAGTGTCATGGCGTTGGGCGTTATCTTGCCGAATTAATACGTGGCGTTTTCCCCGTGCTCAATCTTGGTATTTTTTCCCCCCAACGGATTCTGGAGAATAAGCCTGTTTTTGAAGGTCATGGGAAGTTGGTATAATCGCCCAAAAACTTGCCTATCAAGAAACAACTTATGACAAATTATATTAGACCTCTTGCATAAGTGCTCTAGCCGCCGTCCTCGGCGGCGTATTTTAGAGAAGCCTGCGCCGAGGACGGCGCAGGGAGCGTAGAGAAAATAGACTTTTGCAAGGGGTCTATTGAAGAAACATCCTACGCCCAACCATCCTTCTGGGCACTGGACAACCAGCCACCCCCACACACACGACTGATTACCTATAGACCAAAAGCGGAGATAAAAAAATGAGACAAAAAGTTCTTGGCGGCATATTAATCGTTTTTAGCACCCTGCTCTTCACTTTGAGTCTAATTGGCGTTGGCTCTGCATGGTATTATAACGAGCCGCTCACCAACCAGTCTATTGCCAAACTAACAGAAGCTGATGACGAACTGGAGCAAGCCCAAAACGCGATAAAAGACGCACAAGATGAATTAACACGCGCCCTACGAATGGTCGAATCTGCCGAAGAATCGCTAGAATCCTATAAAGAACAAAGAGAAGAAGCTGTTGAGTTTTTAGACGCCGTTAATGGGCTATTAGATGATAAAATTTCGCCCAGTCTTGAAACCTCAAAAGAAAAACTAGCAGAAGTGCAAGAAATGCTAGATGATTTATACGAGAAAATCGAAGCACTTAATAAAATCCCCTTTGTAGAATTTGACCTACCAGAGAAAGAGAGCTTATCTTATTTTGTAGAACTTACTGACACCTTAGAAGAAGAAATCAACAATGTAGGTGAGATGGCTGACACAGCCTCAACCTTTTTAGACGACGCCACCTACCTGCTAGGCGGCGATTTATCAGAGACGAAAGAAAATATCCAAAACTTGATGGTTGTTTTGGACGAATATGAAGCTAAAATTGATAAATGGCGCACAGACATTGCCCAATGGACTGAGAAACTACCCCGCTGGTTCGACATCACATCTGCTTCAATTGCCATTTTTTTACTGTGGTTTGCATTTTCGCAGATTGGTTTACTTTTACACGCTTTGGCAATGTGGCGCAACGAAGAGCCTCTTGACTTAAAAGCAAAAAGAACAAATACGATAGAAGATACGAAATGAAAAAAATATTTTTCCTTATCCTTGTCTCACTACTCTTACTGAGCGCATGCAGTTCAGCCCCCGCGCCTCAAAAAGAGTCTTCACCTACCCCACTCCCCAGCCTCCCTTACTGCAATGAAGACGATACAGATATTTGTCTAGAAGGATTCGGACAAGAAAGTGAAGAGCAGACAATCATCCTTCTCAAAGCCAACAATCAAAATTGCAGAGATATTTACCTCCTAGTTGACGAAGATAACACTTTTACTTGCTTGCAAACTGAAGAATTCCCTATAAATATCTATTGCAGTGGTCTTCTCTTTCAAAACGAAGAAGAAATTTTCATAGAGGTATATAGCAATTTAAACGAAAAACTAATTGCTCAAGGAGAGTTCACTATTCAATACGGGGCATACCATGCACCACCCAACCTGCAAGCCCCCACCAGTTACCCAAACTACCCCAATTACCCTAATTAATCCATGCAAATTTTCTTCGATGGCGTTCAGGCGCTCAGTCAAAACTGGGTGCTCGTTGTGGGCGCAACCCTAGTGCTCTCTCTAAATTTCTTGTTTAGCCTCAAAGCTAAACAAGAAATTTCATTTAAAATCACCCTCGCACTTTTCTTTTTAGCCTCTCTGCTTTTGCGCCTTGCTTACCTTCGGGATATTTATCTTCCGCCCTATTTCGATTCTGTAGAGCACTTGCGCATTATCAACGCGTTATTGGATGGATGGAAATCTCACACACTTTTAGATTCAACCTCAAACGTGACACCCACTTATTACCATCTTGGCTATCATCTTCTCGCGTCGCTCCTAACCCTAACCTTGGGTGCTAAAACCCCAAATATGATGCTGGTCTTTGGGCAGGTCGTCCTCACATTCATCCCCATCCCTGTATTTCTTCTCATCTGGCAAAAAACAAAAGATTTACCCTCAGCACTCTTCGCCGCTCTTCTTGCAGGGTTTGGCTGGTATATGCCCGCCTTTGCTGTTAATTGGGGCAAATACCCCGCCCTTTTGGGGATATTCTTTTTTGAAATCCTGCTACTCAGTTTTCAACAAGATAAAAAGAGAAATAGCTTCACTAAAATCCTAATCTTCTTGGGTATTCTCATCGCCACGATCATCCACACCAGAGTATTAATACTAATTCTCATTGCTTATACAAGTTGGATTTTTGCAAAAGAAATAAAAGATTTCTCCGTGGACAAAAAGAACTCAATTATAAGAATTTTACTCTTTTCTATTTTCATATATCTCTTATCAATTCAAGAAGACCCCTTACTAAAACTAGCATTAGAACCTTATCTCAATAATACGAGTTTACTTATTCTTATATTAAGCCCCTTTGCCCTCAAAAAATATCCGCGTGAAACCTACTTTATTCTTTTCTTCATCCTTTTTCTTTTGGTCACATTATTTATCCCTACAGCATGGGCACTCCCTCAATTCCCCGACCAAACATTACTCGATAGACCTTTTGTCGAAATAATTTTATTCTTCCCCCTCGCCCTCTTAGGTGGCTTCGGTCTAGCAGGCTTAGTGCGCACACTACAAGACCTATCCCGCCCCTATGCACAAATGCAAGACAAGTCTCGGACAACTCGCAATACCCTTTTCTTCATCTTTGTTCTTCTCTTCAGTTTTTTCACACTAAAAAACTACGATTTTTATCCATCTGCTTGTTGTGATTTTGTTGGTTATGATGATACCCTCGCCTTTGATTGGCTAGATAAAAATCTTCCCCAAGATACACAAATACTGATTGCTGGCAATCAACTAAATGTCGTCCCGAACACCACTTCATCATCCCTAGTCGCCTCCGATGCAGGGATTTGGATTACACCACTAACAGGCAGAAAAAGCATCATGCTATCTCACCATCTCGATTTTCCATCACAAGAAATATTCGAAGAACTCTGCAAGAAAGAAATAGACTATATCTACCTAGACAACACAAGCCAAAGTTTTAAATATAGTCAGCTAGATAAAAAGCCTGAGTGGTATAAACAAACGCTCATCTTGCCAAGTACGAGTATCTATCAATTACAAAGTTGCTCTTATGAAAAATAAGCCCTTCAACTCAAAAAACATCTCAAAATTCGTTTGCCGAAACAAAACCCTTAAGGTATAATGCCGTGTTAGTTCTCTAGCTAGAGAACTTTTTAAGTTTTGCTATTATTCTATACAACCTGCGAGGAAAATTTTATGTCAACAAAAAGAACATACCAACCAAAAAAACGCCGCCGAGTTCGTGTGCATGGCTTTCGCCAACGCATGAAAACCAAAGGCGGTCGCAAAGTGCTTAAACGTCGTCGTGCAAAAGGACGTTATAGCTTGGCACCAACAGCCAACAATCACGTCAAGAAGACACGTTGGTAAATATATTTGCTAGACCGTTTTTCTGGTCTAGTAGAACGAATAAAGAGCATATTTGGGAGTACGGGTGCAACGAAAGTTTCGTCTAACTCGTTCAACTGACTTCAAGCGGGTGCGGCATAAGGGAAAATCTTATGCTCACCCGCTCTTGGTGTTGATAGAGATAAAAAACCAAGAACCAATCACACGTGTTGGTGTCACAGCGGGCAAAAGTGTAGGAAACGCTGTTAAACGAAACCGAGCCAAACGTCTGCTACGAGCAGCCGCAAAAGACTTATATCCGCAAACACACTCGGGACACGACATAATGCTTATCGCCCGTAAACCAATTACCCAGGTAAAAATGCCTTTAGTTCGTGACGCGTTAGAGCAACTATTACAACGCGCCAACTTATTATGAATAGCCAATTTCATCTCCCTACCGAGTACCCAAACGAACCTAAAGTACGCGATATGCCACGTACTTTCTTCAATATCCCCCGCATAATACTTTTAGGAGCTATCCGCCTTTACCAGAAAACCTTTTCACGCACCCTGCCCGCTGGCTCTTGCCGCTTTTATCCATCTTGTTCACATTATGGCTATCAAGCAGTTTATAAGTACGGTGTTTTAAAAGGCTCAGTAATGGCAACTTGGCGCGTAATGCGCTGTAATCCCTTTAATGAAGGCGGAGTTGACCCTGTACCATAATGCTCACAGTACAAAACCCTGCAATCCCCTAGAATTATTCAACTAGCCACTATCTAAAATTATGAAAACAAAAAAAATCTTTGTCCTAACCGCCGCAGTGCTTATCTTCACGCTTTTAAGCGGATGCTCTGCCGCCGCGATGAACTCTAACTCTTGGCCCGGACTGAGCGCAACAGATGAAACAGTCTACCTTGCTAACGGCGGATTCGTTTACGCTATTCAGGTAAAGAATGGCAGTGTTATTTGGCAATACCCTGCTGAAAAAGCAGATTCTAAAGAAGCCTATTACGCTGACCCGATTCTTACCGAAGACAATCAACTCATTCTTGCCAGCGCAGGTTCAAACCATAGCCTAATTTCAGTAAGCCCTGAAAACGGTCGCTTAAATTGGACTTTTGGTGACGCAGAAGACACTTGGGTTGCCAGCCCTCTCGCGGTAGATGGAGTCATCTACGCCCCTAACTCTGATGGCAAACTTTATGCCCTCGACCTAAACGGCAGTTTTCTTTGGGCAAAACATATCAGTGATAGCGCACTATGGGCACAACCTGAAAATGATGGAGAATATCTCTACATCACCTCACTTGATCACCATCTTTATGGCTTCAGCAAAGAAGCTAAAGAAACAATCTGGGATATTGATCTTAATGGAGCAATCCCTGGAAAAGCCACCTTAGACGAAAATGGCGCGCTTTATATTGGCTCCCTTGATTCAACAATGACCGCCATAGACGCTGAGACCCAGGCAATTCTCTGGGCTACACCGCTCGAAGGCTGGGTTTGGGATACCGCAATCATTCAAGATGGCGCCCTCTATGTTGGCGACCTCGAAGGCTATTTCTACGGCTTTGATGCAGAAGATGGCGCTCAACTCTGGGCACCCATTTTGAGTGATGGGCCCGTTACTGGGACTCCGTTGGTTACAGATGAGCACATTCTCATAGGTACAGAAACGGGCACAATTTACGCCTTCGACAAAGAAGGCGGCATAGATTGGCAACAAAGAATTAACGGAAAGCTATATACAAACCCCGTAGAGGGTGGCGAATTAACTTTCTTTGCACTAATGGAAAATGAAAGCAATATAGCCCTTATTGCTCTCGACGTTGACGGAAAACAGGTGTGGTCATTCACTCCTGAAAAATAATTTTACACATCTATTTTCGCAGATTGCACAGAAAGAACTAAGCAGATAAAAAAACACCTTCTGTAAAAACGCTTTACCTTAGTCCTCTCTACGACATCAATAATTTTAAGGAGACCCTATGTGGGATACCTATCTAATTACCCCAATGACCAATGTGCTACTTTTTGTTTACGACAACATTGGTCATAATTTCGGCGTAGCCATTATCCTCTTCACCATCCTCATTCGTGCCATCACTTGGCCTCTTACGGGCCAGCAGTTAAAAAGCACCCAAAAAATGCAGGAGTTACAAAGCGATAAAGACTGGCAGGCTATACAAAAAAAATATAAAGACGATAAAGAAAAATTAGCCAGTGAACAAATGCGCGTATACAAAGAACGTGGCATCAACCCTTTTGGCTCCTGTCTACCAACGATTATCCAGTTCCCCATCATCATTGGGCTATACCGCTCCATCATCACCGCACTAGCCGCTACCCCTCTTGCGCTTCTTGATCTTTCTCGTAACCTCTACTCCTTCTTAGATGTTGCGGCTATTATCCCACTTAACAGCCATTTCTTATGGTTTGATTTAGGTCGCCCAGAATCTGTAGATATTATGGGTTTTGCTTTCCCCACCTTGGCAATTGTCGTAGTCATCACCTCTTATATTCAATCAAAATTGATGACTCCGCCCCCAACCTCTGGCGACCAAAGCGCGGCAATGGGCAATATGATGGCTATATATATGCCTTTCCTTATGGGTTATTTTGCCATGACCTTTGCCTCGGGTTTAGCCCTCTACTTCATTACCAGCAACTTGCTCGGCATTGCACAATACGCCATGATGGGTCGCGCAAATTGGAGCAACTTAATTCCAGGAAAGAAATAATCACACTCAGTACAAAATCCTAAAGGTGTTTTTATCTATAGATTGATTCGCTTTATCTCTTCTTTCAACCAAAGCTTATCTTTGCTAAAAATATAGCCCCTTAGGACTTAAGGCTTGCAATTAAAAGGGATAAAAATGTCAAAAGAGATCACAACAGAAGTAACTGCGCCCAGTGTTGAAGAAGCCCTTCAGAAAGGATTAGAAAAATTAGGATTAACCGCGGCGGATGTTTCAATGGACGTTTTAGATTCGGGAGCAAAAGGCTTCTTAGGTATGGGACAACGTGAAGTGCGCATTAAGCTTACTGTCCACGATAAAACAAAAGATGACCAACGTGAACCCGCCCAAAACATATCCGAAACAAACGTGAATTTGAGGCAGGATAACGTTAAAGAAAGCACATCTGCCTCACCCGAAAAAGACGATTCATCCATTCCTCCCCAAGAAGAACTTTTACTGGAACGCTCTGAAGAAATTGTTAACACCTTGCTCGAACTCATGCACTTAGAAGCAAGTGCTACAGCCCGCTACGATGACCCCGATCGAGAAGGACGCAAATCGGTTTACTTAGATGTAAAAGGAAAAGATTTAAGCGTGCTCATTGGCAGACGCGGAAAAACAATAGAGGCTTTTCAACGTATAGCCGCACTAATCATAAGTAAAGAGATGTCCCGCTGGGTACGCGTTTCTGTAGATGTAGAGGGGCATCGTAGCCGTCGCGAAAAACAACTTAAAGGTATGGCAGAAAAAATAGCCAAACAAGTTGCTAGTTCTGGGCACAAACAAAACCTTGAGCCAATGCCCGCCAACGAACGTCGTATTATTCACATGACCTTAGAAAAAAACCCCCATGTGAAAACCGATAGCGTTGGCGAAGACCCACGCCGAAAAGTTGTGATTGAGCCAAATAAATAAAAAGTAAAGCCCTGTTTTTATAACAGGGCTTTCTTCTTAACTTTTGCCCCCAATTTGTGCCACAAAGCAGTTATAATTCACCGAAGAAATGACTGCAATAGACCCCACAACCCTCCCCAAAATACTATATATAGAAGATACCGATGATTCACGTCTGCTTGTACGGCGATTATTAGCGCGCGACTATATCCTCCTTGAAGCCAGTAATGGCATAGATGGTATAGATTTAGCCTTAAACACTAACCCCGATTTAATCCTTCTTGATATTAACCTTCCCGACCTCAGCGGTAGAGAAATTGCCACGCGGCTCAAAATCTCTCTACCAAACACGCCAATGGTTGCGCTCACTGCCGATGTTACCTCGGGGGCACGCGAGAAAGCCCTTGTAGCAGGCTGTGTGGGCTTTATGACCAAGCCCATAAATATAGACTACTTCAGAAAAGAAATAAAAGCCTATTTAATGGGAAAGAGAGAATACGTGCAAAATCCAGATAGCCATATGAAAGCCTATCACGAAGAATTAGCCGAACATCTTGAGAAGAAAGTACACGAACTCACCAAGATGGCAGATCACAATAAATTTCTTGATACCCAAAACAAGCTCGTTATCGCCGATATGAAACGACACCAACGCCTACTTGAAGCCGCCGCCGCTGTTGGGCAAAATATCACCTCGATTCTCGATTTAGATGAACTCCTTCAAACCACCGTTGATATTATCTGCAAAGAATACGAATTTTATTATGCTGGCATTTTTCTCTTAGATGATGCAAATGAGTGGGCTATTCTACAAGCAGGATACGGTAAATCAGGCGACAAGATGGTCGCAAAAAGGCACCAACTTCCCCTTGACGGCAACTCAATGATCAGCACCTCCATCCGTCATAAAAAAGGCAAGATTTCTGCAAATGTTGGCCATGAAGAAAAACATTTCAAAAACCCCTACCTTCCTGAAACTCGCTCAGAAATGGCACTTCCGCTCATTGCCAAAAATGAAACGCTCGGCGCACTTACCGTACAAAGTGAAAAACTAAATGCCTTCAGCGATACCGATATTTCTGCCCTACAAGCTATGGCAGACCAACTAGCGGTAGCCATCCGCAATGCGCACCTGCTCATAGACCTTGAAAACGCCAACAAAGAACTGCTCCGCACCAAAACCTTTGAAGCCATCGCCACCGCAACGGGAGAAGCAATTCACTGGGTGGGTAACAAAGCCGCTCCAATCCCCGGCAGTGCCGTACGTGTACGAGAAGATTTGCTCAACTTTTTTGCCGTTTTCAAAACCTTATTGGATTCGCCTGTAGACGAGCGCGATTCCCATCCTTTTTCAGAAGTGGCGAGCGAAGCCTTTGGCTTGCTTTCATCTTTAGACATTGACCTATCTCAAACGGTAGATGCGTTAAACAAACTCCCCCCCGACAACCTCCCCCTCATTGTAGACATCGAATCCACTCTCGAAGACCTTAGCATCGTAAAACAAAGTGCTGAAACCATCCTTAATATCAAAGAAGACTTAATTGGTCCTGGGCGCATCTCAACAGCAGAAGTTTTCGACCTCCCTGTACTTTTTAGCACCACTATAGCTGGGATGGGCTTACCCAAAGACACTATCACCTCATCCTACCCCGTAGACGTACCACGAGCCTACGCGGATAAACGCCAGATAGGGCGCGTTTTAATTAATCTCATAAAAAACGCCTGGGAGGCGTTGGGGAAGAGCGACCAAGCCAAAATTCACGTTTCGGCACGGCCCGCCGATGAGCAAGGATTTGTTCGAGTTGAAGTCAGCGATAATGGACCGGGCATCCCACCTGAAATCCTAGAGAAAATCTGGGTCTCATTCTTTACCACCAAAGGCGATCACGGTGGCACAGGGTTGGGACTCTCTGCCTGTATGGAAATTGTCACGCAAAGTGGGGGGCAAATTTGGGCAGAAAGCAAGAAGGGAGAAGGCGCAACCTTTGTGATTTTATTGCCAATAAAGAAATAATAAATGCCTAGAAGAACTCGCTCCCTTAAAGAGAACGAATTCTTCTAACCAATACCAAAACTGTATACTCTTTGTAAAGCCCACCAAATCAAAAACTTGGTAAACTATACTGCTTAAAATTATCTTATTAGAAGGAGAAATGAATGCCCAAATTATTACTTGTAGACGATGAAGCCCTTGTGCGGCGCAGTATGCAAAAAACTTTGCTTCGCAAGGGTTTTGTAGTTGAAACTGCATCAAATTGCACGGAGGGTTTAGAAACCTTTAATGCCGCTTATAATAGTGATGCCCCCATAGATATAGCACTGCTCGATCTAAATATGCCTAATTTTGATGGTGTGCCAGCACACGCGGCAGGTTTAGATTTACTCACCAAGCTACGCGAAGTAGACCCCGGATTAATTGCTATTGTGCTAACAGCGTATGACGAAGTAGATACAGCCAAAGAAGCCGTAAAACGTGGAGCGCGTAGCTATTTTGTAAAAGGACGCGAGCAGGGGCTTGTGGATTTGATTAACGAAATTCTGACCTAATCTTTTTTAATACGTTTTACGCATTACACAATCAAAAAATATATAAAAAATCGTAAGAACACGGAGAACCTAATATGACATCGAGCGAAAGGCAAGCTAAGCTACTCGGCGCAACTGTGCGCGTGGCGAATAACATCGCCTCCATTCTTGACCCACAGGAATTACTACAAAAAACAGTAGATATTATCTGCGATGAATTCAATTTTTATTACGCAGGCGTTTTCTTACTTGATGATGAAAACGAATACGCCGTACTAAAAGCGGGACGTGGAAAAGCTGGTGATGCCATGCTTTCTGAAAACCACAAACTCAAAGTGGGCGGCAACTCAATGATTGGTGCATCTATCGGCTCACAACACGCTCGTATTGCGTTAGATGTAGGCGAAGAAGCCATTCATTTTAGCAACCCCCATTTGCCAAATACACGCTCTGAGATGGCACTGCCGCTCACCGTTGGCACCAATGTTTTGGGCGCAGTCACTGTCCAGAGTGAAGAAGGCGCCGCGTTTAGCGATGCGGATATTTCTACCCTACAAGGTATGGCAGACCAACTAGCTATTGCAATAGACAACGCTCATCAACACGCAGAAAACCGATTTTTGCTCAACCAAGCCCAACGCCGCGCGCGTCTTCTCGATGCGGCAAACGAAGTTGGGCGCGGGGTTGCCTCCATCCTAGACCTGAATGAACTGCTTCCCAAAACAGTCGATATTATCTGCGAAGCCTATAATTTCTATTATGCTGGCGTTTTTCTCATTGACGAAAATAAAGAATACGCTGTTCTCCGCGCTGGGCATGGAAAAGCTGGCAAAGCGATGATCGCCGACAATCACAGGTTGAAATTAGGCGGCAACTCAATGATTGGCATGGCCGCACGTGAGCGTATTGCCCGTATTTCTCTCGATGTTGAGGGTGAAGATTCCTTCTTCCGTAACCCCCATTTACCCAATACTCGCTCCGAGATGGCACTACCGCTCTGCACGGGCTATAACTGCCTTGGCGCAGTCACCGTACAAAGCGAAGAGGGCAACGCTTTCAGCGATGATGATATCCAAACCCTGCAAACAATGGCAGACCACCTTGCCATTGCCATCAATAATGCCAATTTGCTCAACAAACTAGAGCAAGCTCATGCCGAACTGCTCCGCACCAAAACTTACGAAGCTCTCTCCAGCGCAACCACCGAAGCCATTCACTGGATTGGCAACAAAGCCCTCCCAATGACAACAACCACAGCTCGTATGATGGAAGATTTAGAACAACCGACCCTAGATGTGGAATCTCTCAAAGAAGATTTAGAGATGCTGGATACTTCTGCGAAGCTGATTATGGAGGTAAAGGAAGCCTTGCTCGGACCTGCACGTGAGACTGCTCCCCGCCCCGTGACGCTCTCGGATATTTGGCTTGCATCCGCTTACCAAACAGGATTACAGTCAGACACATTAACCGTTAAACCTGCCCCCTCCGCTCCGCTTGCATTTGGCGATAGCGTACAGTTGGTACGCGCCTTCGGCAATTTGCTGAATAACGCCGTAGAATCTGGTGCAAAAAACATCACCATCGAAACCGAAGCATCAGAAACTGCTGGATTTGTAAAAACCACAATAAGCGATGACGGTATAGGCATCCCCGAAGAGATGCAAGATAAAATTTGGGCATCTTTTTTCACCACCAAAGGTGAAAAATTCAAGGGCATGGGCTTAGCCGCTTGCTTGCACATCGTCTCGCAATTAGGCGGAAGCATTCGCGTAGAAAGCGTCCCTGAAAAAGGCGCAAGCTTCATCGTAGAATTGCCCGCGGTAGCCTCCATCCCTAAAGCAGATTTAAGTAACGCACCCCAAACTATCGCCATCATAGCCCCTGCTGGTGAATGGGCTGATTTCACAAAAGAAGCCTTAGAAAATACAGGTAAAACTGTGAGCAACGGCATTGACACCAATGCCGATATCCTCTTGCTAGACGAAAGTCTCGCCGATGAAACACTGCCCAGTTTAGGGGAGTTGGGTGGCAAAACATTAGTCCTATCTGCCGCACCCAGTGTAGAAAATATCACCAAATATCTACAAGCAGGTGTGAAGGATGTGGTTTTGAAACCTTATACGGCTGAAGAATTAGGGGAAGTTTTAGGATAAATCGCTTCCACATGGACGTTTACGTCCATGTGGAGTTAGTTTCATCCTAAAAATAAGAATAACCACAAAATCCGTTAGAACTAGGGAAAACACAAAAACAATCTCATTGAAATAATAAAAAAAGCCCCCGTTGAGAAACGGGGGCTTTTTTTCTATACAAATCAGTCTTTTTTCACAGCCTAAGGATTCATTTCATATACATCTTTCAGCACATAAACATATTCATCCCAAACTTTTTTATAACGAGCTTCATCAACAACAGACTTGCGAATCATACGCTCACAGAAATCTATTTGTGCGGGCGTACTGCTGGGCTTGCTGTAGAGTTGCAAGGCAAATTTTGAAAAATCACGCACCATAAAATCAAAAATCTGATCAATTACGCTCTCGTCTATTTCATAGATTTTTGCATTCTCAAGAATTAATTGCCCATAAACGACCAACGCAAATAACTCGCCCATTGCCATCAAGAAATCTATATCCCTTTTCTGGCTATCATCGGGGGTGGCTTTGGCTAAAAATTCTTTAAAAACTGCCACTTGCTCCTGAAAGAGATTCACATTCGGCAAATCATAGCTCTCATAAGCAATTTTGTAATCATGAAAACGGATTTTCCCTAGCCCACGCGTTGTACCTTGATTAAAGAGAAAATCATCAGTTATCGGGACATCCTGCTTCGGCAAATGGGCGTATTCTTTGGGCACAAAGAAAAAATTGGGCATAAACTTATTAATAAGCGCGATATTAACATGCACAGTCCCTTCGAGCTTTGGCAAAGCGCGAATGTCGCGCGCCGCCATCTCGAAGAAAGTGTCGCCTTCAAAGCCTTTGGCGGCAATCACATCCCAAAGTAAGTTGATGACACTTTCGCCTTGCGTGGTGACCTTCATTTTTACCATCGGGTTATAAAGCAAATAACGCCGATCTTCACGCGAGGCTGAGCGCATATAATCGGCGGCACGGAGGGCAAAAAGTTTCATCGCGACCAAACGAGTATAAGCATCAACAAAGATACGCTTCACATGCGGAAAATCGGTGACGTACATATCATATAAACGCCTATTTGCCGCGTGATTAATGGATTCATAAAGTGCGTGAGTGCTCATCCCAATTGAAGCCCAGCCCAAATTATATTTGCCCACATTGATGGTGTTCAGCGCAGAATCCCAAGCCGCTTGCCCTTTTGAAAGAATATCCTCTTCGCTAATCGGGTAATCGTTCAAAATATATTGACCCACATAATTTTGGCTGGCGGTCACATTTTTGACTAACTCATAATTTCTATGTCGAAAATCGGCAATAAAGAAAACGTATTCACCCGTCTCTTCAAATTTCCCAAAAGTCGAAACCATTGGGGCAAGATTGGCGTTCCCTATATAATACTTCTCCCCATTTGCCAAATAACTACCATCATTCTGCAGGCTCAAACGCATTTCAGTGGAATAAATATCCGCGCCATGCAACCGCTCGGAAAGCCCAAAAGCAAAAACCGCACCCTCTTGCAATAATTGCGCCGCTTTTTCTTTCAGGGTCTCGTTTTCACTCATCCAAATTGGTCCCAGCCCCAAAATACTCACTTGCCAAGTGTACCAATAAGCCAAACCATAAAAGCCAAGGATTTCGTTAAACTCGCAATTACGAGATGTGTCCCAGCGCGTAGCTTCATCACATCCGTATTTTGAGGGCGTCAGCAAAGTTGCAAATATCTTTTCTTTGCCAATAAAATCAAGAAATTCTCCATACCAGACACGAGCATGGTCATCTTTTTTTATATTTGCCTTACCCTTATTCTCAAAAAAGGCAATCGTTTTTTGCATAATCTGACGAGAAATTTCGTCTTTCTCTTGCGACTGAAATTTCTTAGGGTTGAGAAGAAACATGATTTACTCCTTTACGATGATGAATAATATACGCCTATTTTATCATTGAGGATATTAGACTTTATCAGACATAAAATTTCTACGGCAAGAGGAACCCGTTCCCTTGAAGGGAACGGGTTCCTCTTGCCTATTTAATAATCTGGACGGACTGGGACGCGCGTGATTTAGGCTTGCGTGCCACAAATGAGCGTCTACTGTTACTTTGGCATTTTCCTTATCCCCAAAGTTCACTCATCCCGCGCTGCAAGAATTATCTTCTCGGCGTTTTCCCCCGTTAGTTGCCATGTTAAACAACGCACGCTTCCGCCCATTGGACAAACGCCTCCTGCATTAATTGTGATCACTTTCTTATTTGTGTTTTCTCGAATAATATCCACCGCACTCTGGTCGTGCGACATATTAAAAACGGGCACATAGATATTCTCAAAGGTCAAAACTGAGTTCAGATTTACGCCACATGCAGATTCAAAGCCTTCCCATTCCCCTGCTTTATTTTTCCCATATTCTACTGGCACTTCTATAATCGTAGCGGCGGGGAAAGATGTTTTCAACTCACCCAGCACCAGGTCTCTAAAAGCGGGATACTCAGAATAGTCATTTACTAAAAGTGTAGTTTCATTCAACCACATAACCATACCATCAGAATGAGCTAGGACTTCCTCGTCTGGTTCAAGGATGGCGATTTCGGTTGCGTTTAGCAAATCTGCTAA
>JADGEO010000022.1 GCA_016744335.1 Anaerolineales bacterium | reverse complement strand
CGGAGAGGGTTTTCTTCTCCTTAAAGCGGACATTTCTACTTGAAGCAAGTAGCGGACATTTTAACTTAACGTTGACAGTAGAATTTCCTAGATTTTTTTTTGACTTTTAAATTTCCTCTTGACTTATATTAAAATGAGTCTATAATCTGCATCGTACTTGAGATAACTATGCAAAATATTTTAGCCACCCTCCCCCTTATTATTATTCTTGCGGTTCTTATTATTAAGAACCAATTTGTGGTTGAGACGGCAAAAGTGAAAGTAAACTAAGAAATACTGACACGAAGAAAACAAAGCCGCTCAATCACGAGCGGCTTTTTTATTATTAGTCTAGTATAGAGAAAAAAATGCACTTCAATCAAATTTTCAATATTCTTATTGGTCTTATTATCGTCCTCCTTCTTATAAAGGAGCGATTATTTTTGATTGGACTGGAAGAAAGATAGAAAGATACAAAAAGCCACCCAATCATAAGGGGTGGCTTTTTTTTGATTAATTAGATCTGACGGATTTCTAAAACCTGCCAGATCTCCCAAAGGAGAATTATGCGTTCAGATACCATTAAAAAAGGATACGACAAAGCCCCTCACCGCTCTCTTTTACGTGCCACAGGCAACGTAAAGGAAGAAGATTTTGATAAACCTTTCATTGCCATTGTAAATTCTTATTTGGATATTGTCCCTGGGCATGTCCATTTACAGGCATTTGGAGAAAAGGTTAAAGAGACCGTGCGCGCAGCAGGTGGTGTGCCTTTTGAATTTAACACCATCGGCGTAGATGATGGGATTGCCATGGGACACGGTGGGATGAAATACTCGCTCCCCTCTCGTGAGTTGATTGCCGATTCGGTCGAGACGATGATCGAAGCCCATCAATTTGACGCGATGGTTTGCATCCCGAATTGCGACAAAATTGTGCCCGGCATGTTGATGGCGGCGATGCGAGTCAATATCCCGACCATTTTTGTTTCGGGTGGACCCATGCCAGCTGGAAAAACGCCCGATGGCGAAGCGATTGATTTGGTTTCCGTTTTTGAAGGTGTAGGCGCATATTCAGCAGGGAAAATTTCTAAAGAGCGATTGACAATGTTAGAAAAACTGGCTTGCCCCTCTTGTGGCTCTTGCTCTGGGATGTTCACCGCCAACTCGATGAATTGTCTTATGGAAGTTTTAGGCTTGGGGTTGCCTTTCAACGGCACAGCTTTAGCCACAACGCCAGAACGCGAAGCATTAGCTACAAAAGCCGCTGGGCAAATTATGACTTTGCTAGAAAAAGACATCAAGCCGAGAGATATTGTCACCGCCGAAGCCATTGATGATGCTTTTGCCCTCGATATGGCAATGGGCGGCTCAACGAATACCGTTTTACATACTTTAGCCTTAGCCAATGAAGCCGAAGTGCCTTATACAATGGCTCGAATTAACGAAGTAGCATCAAAAGTACCCCATATTTGCAAAGTTTCTCCTTCGGGATCGTGGCACATGGAAGATGTTCACCGTGCTGGTGGCATCCCCGCCATTTTGAACGAAGTTCAGAAAGAGCGTGGCATTTTGCATTTTGACCGCATCACGGTTAGCGGCACGACATTGGGCGAATCTATTGAAGGTTTCGATATAAAAGACGAAGAAGTGATTAAACGATGTGAAAATGCTCATTCTCAGAAGGGCGGCTTGGCAGTTCTCTTTGGCAATTTGGCGCCAGATGGCGCAATTGTCAAAGTTGGTGGCGTAAGTGCGCCAATGATGCAATTTACAGGCACTGCTCGCGTTTATGAATCACAAGATGATGCACTCGTGGGTATTTTGAGTAGCGAAGTCAAAGCTGGCGAAGTTGTCGTCATCCGTTATGAAGGTCCCAAAGGGGGGCCTGGGATGCAGGAAATGCTCTCGCCAACATCCGCAATTATGGGGCAGGGATTGGGCGATAGTGTTGCTCTCATCACTGATGGTAGATTTAGTGGCGGGACGCGTGGGGCTTGCATTGGGCATGTTTCGCCAGAAGCCGCAGCGGGGGGCGCGATAGGGGCAATCAAAGATGGGGACATCATCGATATTGATTTGCCAGCACGCAAGTTAAACGTACGTTTGAGTGCGGAAGAAATTCAAGTTCGTTTGGACGCGTTACCCACCTTCCATCCCCAAACAAAAAGTAAGTGGCTCAAGCGTTATTCCCACTTTGTAACATCTGCCGATACTGGGGCAGTGTTGAAGACTGAATTTTAGGTTAATCCCCTCATATATCTACGATATATGAGAAAAAATAAAGAGGAGAAGAAATTATGAAAATGAACGGCGCAGATATTATGATGGAATGTTTGGTGCGCGAAGGCGTGGACACGATTTTTGGCTACCCTGGCGGGGCGATTATGCCCGTACATGATGCGATGTTGAAATACCCTGTACATCACGTTTTGACTCGGCATGAGCAGGGTGCTGCCCACGCCGCAGACGGATACGCGCGTGCATCGGGCAAGGTTGGCGTTGCTGTTGCTACTTCCGGTCCCGGAGCGACAAATCTTGTCACTGGCATCGTAACTGCGATGATGGACTCGGTGCCAATGGTGTGCATTACGGGGCAAGTTCCCGCACATTTGATTGGTGGCGATGCTTTCCAAGAGACAGATGTGACTGGCGTCACTTTGCCAGTTACAAAGCATAATTATTTGATTACGAGCGCAGACGAAATCGCAACTGTTGTACGTGAGGCTTTCCACATTGCTCGCAGTGGACGACCAGGACCCGTATTAATTGATTTTTGTAAAAACGCCCAACTTGATGAAATAGAGTTTGAATACCCCGAAGATATTTCCTTGCCCGGTTATAGCCCTCCCGATCACGCCCCGATGGGTGATGTGAATAAAGCGGTTGAGCTGATCGAAGCCGCAGAACGCCCCGTAATTTTGGCTGGGCACGGCGTACAAATGTCAGGAGCAATGGAAGAATTACGGATTTTTGCTACACAAACTAATACGCCTGTAGCAATGACACTTTTAGGCTTGGGTGCAATTCCTGCATCTGACTCACTCAGCTTAGGCATGATGGGGATGCACGGTGAAGCCTGTGCCAATGAAGCCATTCAAAACGCTGATTTGATTTTAGCTTTCGGGATGCGTTTTGATGACCGTGTAACTGGTGTTTTATCAAAATATGCGCCTAACGCAAAGAAAATCCATATCGAGGTTGACCCCACAGAAGTTCACAAAAACGTAGCTGTAGATGTGCCGCTCATGGGCGATTTGAAAACCGTTTTAACCGACATGATTCCATTACTCGATGAATACGATCACCCCGAATGGATAGGGCAAATTGCCGAATGGAAAGCTGAAACCGAAGAACGTAGCATTATGTCTTGGCAAGATGACGGCAAACTCTATTCTGCTCATGCCATCCGTGCCATGTGGACCGCCACCGAAGGCGATGCCCTAGTCGTAACTGGCGTTGGTCAGCATCAAATGTGGGCGGCGCAATACTACGAATTTGAAAAGCCCTATCGACTACTCACATCAGGTGGAGCCGGCACAATGGGATACGGTCTCCCCGCCGCATTGGGCGCATGGTTTTCTGATAAAGAAAAAGATGTTTGGCTCATTGATGGTGATGGTAGCTTCCAAATGACTCAAGCTGAGTTATCCACAATGATGCAAGAAGGCGCAAACGTAAAAATTGTCCTTCTCAATAATAGCTATCTTGGTATGGTGCGCCAATGGCAAGAACTTTTCTTTGATGAACGCTATGCCGCCACCCCAATCACTGGACCCGATTTCATAAAACTTGCCGATGCACATGGCATCCCCGCCAAACGTGTTACCAAACCAGAAGAAGCAATGGAAGCACTCGAATTTGCTAAAAACACCCCCGGCACCGTTCTCATTGAATTCCAAGTTGAAAAAGAAGAGCTTGTTTATCCAATGGTTCCTGCAGGAGCGGCATTAAACGAAATGTTGCGAAGACCTGTAAAAGGTAAAAAGTAAAACGTAAAGCCTGAAACGTGATGCGTGTCGCGTAAAAAAACAAACTTATAGATAAGCGAAGAAAATCTCCGTAATTCTAAAAACTTTCTTCGTGTAATCCGTATACTCCGTGTTCAAAAAAGAGGAGAACAAGAAATGCAAAACACAATAGTAGCATTAGTAGAAGATAAACCGGGCGTGCTGAACCGAGTCGCCTCCTTATTTCGGCGCAGAAACTTCAATATAAAATCGCTCAATGTTGGTAATTCAGAAAAACCAGGCATCTCTCGCATGACCATAGTCGTAGACGATAGCGTAAATGCCAGCCAAGTAGAGGCAAATCTCTACAAATTGGTCAATATCATAGATGTCCAAGATGTCACCGACCAACCCGCAGTGATTCGAGAATTGGCATTAATTAAAGTGAGTGTCACGCCAGAAAAGCGCAACGAAATATCCAGTCTTGCTGATATTTTTAGAACCAATGTGGTCGATGTCTCTCAAGATTCCATGACCATAGAAATCGTTGGTACCGAAAAGAAAATAGCAGGATTTGTGGAGTTACTCCGCCCCTTTGGCATTCTCGAAATGGTACGCACAGGCAATATAGCCATGATGCGTGGCGATATGGCAGGTAAACGCTATATGCCAGGGAAGAATGGTGAAAAAGAGCAGAAAGAATACTCAGCATTAAGTTTCTAATAGGATGAAAAACCGAGACGCTCGTGAAGTTTGGCTTGTGTGCCGCCAACGAGCCTTTCCTCGGCATCCACGTAGGAGCGATCATTGCGGTCGCCCAAACCTATCAAAATAAAGGAAAAATAAAAATGGCAAAGATCAAGTTCGGAAACGTAGAAGAAACCGTAGTAACCAGAGAAGAATACCCGTTGGAAAAAGCAAGAGAAATCTTAAAAGACGAAGTCGTTGCAGTGTTAGGATATGGCGTTCAAGGTCCCGCTCAATCGCTCAACATGCGTGATAATGGCATCAATGTCATCGTTGGTCAGCGCAAAAATTCTCCAAATTGGGATAAAGCCCTCGCAGACGGTTGGGTAGAAGGCGAAACCCTTTTCACCCTAGAAGAAGCCGCCGAACGTGGCACAGTTGTCCAATATCTGCTATCAGATGCGGGGCAAAAAGCCGCATGGTCAACACTTTCTGAAATGCTCAACGAAGGCGATATGCTCTATTTCTCGCACGGATTTGGCATCACCTACAAAGACCAAACAGGCATTATTCCCCCGAAAAACGTAGATGTCGCTCTCGTTGCCCCCAAAGGCTCAGGAACCAGCGTCCGTCGCAATTTCCTCGATGGCTCAGGCATTAACGCCAGCTATGCCGTACATCAAGATTTCACAGGCAAAGCGGATGAACGCACAATTGCGCTCGGTATTGCTATCGGCGCAGGCTATCTTTTCCCGACCACTTTCCATAAAGAAGTTTCCAGTGACCTAACTGGTGAACGCGGCATCCTTATTGGTGCACTCAGTGGCGTGATGGAAGCGCAATATAACGTTCTTCGCAAAAATGGACACAGCCCCAGCGAAGCCTTCAACGAGACTGTTGAAGAACTTACCCAATCTCTCATCCGTCTTGTTGCCGAAAATGGCATGGACTGGATGTACGCCAACTGCTCCACCACTGCCCAACGCGGCGCACTCGATTGGCATCCCAAATTCCGTGATGCCGTTGCTCCCGTTTTTGAAGAACTTTATGAAAGCGTTATATCAGGCGAAGAGTGCCGCGTCACCTTAGAGAAAAATGGCGACCCCAATTACCGTGAAAATCTTGCCGCAGAACTTAAAGTAATGCACGAATCAGAAATGTGGCAAGCAGGCGCGGCAGTCCGCTCGTTGCGACCAGAGAATTGGAAGGAATAATTTGTCTCGTAGGCTTAGGGTCAGGCGGTCTAACTTGTCACACATACTGAATTAGACAAGTTAGACCAGAAGACCATTTAGACTATTTAGACCAAAGGACTAAAAATGAACGACAACTACATCCGCATATTCGACACAACCTTAAGAGATGGCGAACAATCCCCCGGGGCAACGCTTACTTCTGCCGAAAAGCTAGAGATTGCACGCGGGCTTGCCAAGCTCGGCGTAGATGTGATCGAAGCGGGCTTTCCCGCCGCCTCCGCCGATGATTTGGAAGCAGTCCGCCGAATCGCCAAGGAAGTGGGAAACAGCACAGAGTCTACACCGCCGATAATTTGTGGGTTGGCACGCACGGTAAAATCCGATATCGACGCGGCTTGGGAAGCTATCCAACACGCTCAGAAGCCGCGCATCCACACCTTTCTTGCCACATCTGAAATACACATGAAGTATAAATTACGGATGACGCGTGATGAAGTTGTAGAAAAAACGCGCGAGATGGTCGGCTACGCCGCATCTCTCTGTGACGACATCGAATTCTCACCCGAAGATGCGGGGCGCAGTGACCCTGAATTTCTCTATCGTGTTTTGGGCGTTGCCATTGAAGCTGGAGCAACCACGCTCAATATCCCTGACACAGTTGGCTATACTACGCCAGATGAGTTCGGCAATCTCATCGCGGGCATCATAGAAAACACCGCAGGTATTGAAAAAGCCATCGTTTCTGTGCATTGTCACAACGATTTAGGGCTTGCCACAGCCAACACCCTCGCTGGTTTGCAGGCGGGCGCACGCCAAGCCGAAGTGACCATCAACGGTATTGGCGAGCGGGCGGGCAACACATCGCTCGAAGAAGTTGCGATGGCAATCCAAACCCGCCAGCCTATTTACGGGCTAGAAACGGGCATAGATTCCACCCAAATTACGCGTATGAGCCGCACGGTTTCAAATTATACGGGCATGAGCGTTCAACCAAATAAGGCAATTGTTGGTGCAAATGCTTTTGCTCACGAAGCCGGCATTCATCAAGACGGCATGCTCAAAAACCAGGCAACCTACGAAATTATGACCCCCAAAACGGTCGGGTTGCATAAATCTAGTTTGGTTTTGGGCAAACATTCTGGCAGGCACGCCCTCAAAGTTCGGCTCGCTGAATTGGGCTACGAAATGACCGAAGAAAAGCTCAAGCGCACCTTTAAACGCTTCAAAGATTTAGCCGATAAAAAGAAAATTGTGACAGATGCGGATTTGTGCGCGCTGGCAGAAGATCAGCTTTATCGTGCCAAAGAGCATTATCGTTTGGATGGATTGCAGGTAGCGTCCGGGACGATGGGCTTGCCTACTGCCACCGTGCGGATGCTCTGCCCAGACGGAAAATTGCATACCCACGCCGCGCTCGGAACGGGTCCCGTTGATGCCGCCTATAAAGCAATTGATGCGGTAGTACAGATGCCCAACGAATTGCTAGAATTCCATATTGACGCTGTGACCGAAGGCATCGACGCCATTGGCGAAGTGACTGTTCGTTTAGAGCCAAAAAATGGCAGTATCTCGAAACGAATGTCCCCGCAAAGTGGTATAACGCTCAAACGCACCTTCGGCGGATATGGCGCACATACCGACATCATCGTTGCCAGCGCAAAAGCCTATATTGATGGGTTGAATAAATTACTCACCGCGAGTGGGCGCTTTGGTGAAGCGGAGAAAGTGACGGTGATTGGTGGCTAAATAGTAGATGTGCATTGCATCCGCTTTTGGATGCGTTACAGATTGGGGTTGCCCCTCATGGGATTGAAATCCTACATTGAGATACCAAGTCCGTTTAAACAGACTTCTTGTATAAGCCTATAAATTTATTTATAGGTAGCTTAAGGAGAAAGAAAATGACTACAAAAGCAGAAGAAAAAGAAGAAGCAAAAGAGTATGTTGAGCATATGATGGAGAAATTTCCCAGCCTAAGTGGAATGCCTTCTCAATGGCACGAGCATGATATAGCCGCCGCGAAGCAAAAAATTATCGCGCAAGCTAAAAAAGATGAAGCCGCAAAAGAAAAAGCGGCAAAGGCTGTTGTGAAGTTTGAAGAAGATGTAGAAAAAGAACAGCATATTATGGAAAAATTTCCTAGCCTAAAAATTGAACCTAAAGATTGGCATTGCAATACTTGTGAAGATGATGAAATTAGCGGCACTGAGAACTAATAAGTAGCTGTTCAATAATAAGTTGTCTATCAATGAAAAAACTTCTTAGTATCGTTATACTTATAATTATTGTCTTGGTAATACTAGAATTTGGCACTCCATATCTTTCATCATCAAATGTATCGTATTTGAAGGAACGTCGCCTTAAAAGTATAAATCTTCTTGAAGAAGGAGAGACAGTCCTGTTTTTCAGTTCTAATATGACCACTTCGACTTCAGGCAACTTCTTTACCAATAAAAGGGTTGCAACGTATTGGATTTATAAGGGTAGAAATGACATTAATTCGTCATATTACAAAGACGTTGAGGATATCGCATTTGAAACTGGGACAGATCCATATATATCTGACCTTCATAAAATAACAATATCTGTCTCTGATGGTTCACAATTTACTCTTTATCTTTCTGGTGGCGCAAAGGATGCGCTAGAAATCTTTCACGAATTGGAAAAGACATGGAAACTATCCTCTGAGAAAACAAATTAGGAAACATTAAATCGGGTACAGACTTACTAATCTACCGATTTACCAAAAAACTATGACAAATCCAAAAACCCTCTACGAAAAGCTATGGGAATCGCATATCGTTGCAGAAAGTGATGATGCGCCATCCATCTTGTATATTGATTTACACCTTGTCCACGAAGTGACCTCGCCGCAAGCCTTTAGCGGATTGCGCGAGAAGGGGCTAAAAGTTCGTTGCCCAGAGCGCACCATCGCTACGATGGATCACTCCACGCCGACCATTTCTCTTAGCCTAGATTCTGCGGACGATATGGCGATTGCCCAGCTTGAGCAAATCACCAAAAACTGCGCCGATTTTGGCATCACGCTCTACGATGCTGAAAGCGATGGGCGTGGAATCGTGCATGTGATTGGACCTGAACAAGGTTTCACCCAGCCCGGCAAAACCATCGTTTGTGGCGATAGTCATACCTCCACGCATGGGGCGTTTGGTGCGTTGGCATTTGGAATCGGCACATCCGAAGTGGAGCATGTTCTCGCATCGCAATCTTTGTTGCAGACCAAATCGAAGACCTATGAAGTCAAATTTGAAGGCGAACTTCCCTTCGGCGTAACAGCCAAAGATATGATTTTGGCTCTCATTGCCAAAATCGGCATCGGCGGCGGGACGGGGCACGTCTTTGAGTTCACAGGCGACGCGATCAAAGCACTTGATATGGATGGACGCATGACAGTCTGTAATATGGCTATAGAAGCAGGCGCACGAGCGGGGATGATTGCGCCTGACGAAACGACATTTGCTTATCTCAAAGGTCGCCCCCACGCACCAAAAGGCGATGCTTGGGATGCCGCAGTCGCTAATTGGCGGCAATTGCCATCAGACGAGGGCGCAGTTTACGATAAATCGGTAACGATTGACGTATCTGCGCTAACGCCAATGGTCACTTACGGAACTAACCCTGAGATGGGCATCCCGATCAATGAACGCATCCCAAGTCTAAACACGGGCGATGCGGCGGAGCAATCCGCATTATCCAAAGCCTTAAAATATATGGATTTATCCGCAGACGAGCCGCTGAAAGGTCATCCCGTTGATGTGGTTTTCATCGGCTCATGTACGAACTCACGCATGAGCGATTTGCGAGCGGCGGCATCCATTTTGAAAGGCAGAAAAGTTGCCGATGGGATGCGCTTGCTGGTCGTGCCCGGGTCGGAGACAATCCGCCACCAAGCCGAAGCAGAGGGCATCGACAAAATTGTGCGTGACGCAGGCGGCGAATGGCGATTTGCGGGGTGCAGCATGTGCTTGGCAATGAACGGTGACGAACTCGAACCCGGACAATACGCCGTGAGCACGAGCAATCGCAATTTTGAAGGGCGGCAGGGCAAGGGCGGGCGCACCATTTTGGCAAGCCCACTCACCGCCGCCGCCAGTGCAATTACGGGCAAAGTGACCGACCCGAGAGAGTTGATGTAGGAATTTTGTACACGGAGTTTCACGGATTACACGGAGAAAAGCTTTTTATTTTAAAGTTCTTCTCCGTGTAATCCGCGTTCATCCGTGTCCAAAAAACAGGAAAAAAACAATGAAATCATTTACTAAAATCACGTCAAAAATCATCCCCTTGCCCCACATAGACGTGGATACCGACCAAATTATCCCCGCCCGCTATCTGAAGGTGATTAATAAAGATGGCTTGGCAGAGGGGCTTTTCGATAGTTGGCGCAGATTGCCCGATGGCAGCCCCAACCCCGATTTTCCGCTTAATCAGGATGAATATCAGGGCGCGCAAATCTTGCTCGCTGGTGATAATTTTGGCTGTGGCTCATCGCGGGAACATGCTCCTTGGGCATTAACGGGATGGGGAATCCGTGCCATTATCAGCACATCTTTTGCGGATATATTTCGGAACAACGCCCTTAAGAACGGCTTGCTCCCGATTGTCGTCAGTGAATCTACTCAAACTTCTCTCTTCGATTTGACCGAAGAATCTCCATCTGCCACGACAGACATCGATTTGGCATCTCAAACTTTATCTCTGCCCGATGGTTCTAGTGTTAGTTTCGAGATTGATTCTTTTAGCAAAACTTGTTTGCTTGAAGGGATTGACCAGCTTGGCTATCTCTTGAAGCATGATGAGCAGATTGCGGCGTTTGAAGAGAGCAGGTTGAAGGTTTAAAGTTGAAAGTTAAACAAAAATAAGGACTGAAGTCCTTACTACGAAGGAAAATCCCTTGTAGTAATCGCTTCAGCGATTAGTGGTTAAAAATTATGAAAAATAAAAAGAAGGTGAACTGGGCGATGGATTCATTCATCGCCCAGCGTATTTGAGAGATTTCTTTGAAAACCGATGATTGAAATTATCGTCTGATATTAGGAAGTGCGATCAATCGCACTAAAAACAAAAATCTGTGAAATCTGCGTAATCTGTGGATAAATTTCACCAAAGGAAATCTCATGAAAATACAACTATACGATACAACCCTCCGTGACGGAACTCAGAGCGAAGGAATTTCTCTCTCCGTCAACGATAAGATAAAAATTACTAAAAGACTCGATGAATTTGGCATTAACTATATCGAAGGCGGTTGGCCCGGCTCAAATCCTAAAGATGTGGAGTATTTCGAGCGCGTCCAAAAAATCGAATTGAAAAATGCCAAAATTGCTGCCTTTGGCTCCACGCGGCGTAAAAACAGTAATGTAGAAGATGACCCGAATATCAAGGCTCTTGTGGATGCAAATACGCCAGTCGTGACCGTTGTCGGCAAAAGCTGGGATTTGCACGTCTGTGATGTGCTGGAGACCACGCTTGAAGAGAATTTGGCGATGATCGAAGAGAGTGTTGCCTATTTGAAAGGTCTCGGTAAAGAAGTTGTTTACGACGCGGAACACTTTTTTGACGGCTATCAAGCCAACCCCAAGTACGCACTCGCCACTGTCCAAGCGGCAGAACGCGGCGGGGCAGATGTTCTCGTCCTCTGTGAAACGAACGGCGGCGCACTTCCGTGGGAAGTCGAAGAAACTGTCAAAGAAATAAGTGAAAATACGCATACCGATTTAGGTGTCCACATGCACGAAGACGGTGGCAATGGCGTTTCTAATGCGCTGATGGGTGTGCGTGCGGGCGCAATCCATGTGCAAGGCACAATAAATGGCTACGGTGAGCGCGTGGGCAATGCGAGTTTATGTTCCATCATCCCCAATTTACAACTCAAAATGGGCTATGAGTGCGTGAGCGAAGAAAAATTGAAAGGCTTATTGAAACTTTCGCATTATGTAGCTGAAATTGCAAACCAACCGCAGAATCCTTATTTGCCTTTTGTGGGCAAAAAAGCCTTTGCGCATAAGGGCGGCATCCATGTTGCGGCAATTTTGAAAAACGAAGATTCTTACCAGCATATTGACCCCAAATTGGTCGGCAATAAACGCCGCACGCTGGTTTCTGAACTTTCGGGACGTGGCAATATCATTGATAAAGCCAAAGAATTTGGCATCGAAGTGACGAGTGACAAGGCGCGCAAAATTGTTGAGCAAATCAAGAGTCTTGAAGCACAAGGTTTCACCTTTGAAGGCGCGGGCGCATCGGCACAGATGTTGATGAAACGCTCCGAAGAAGATTATAAAGCCCCCTTTACACTAATCGACTTCATGGTCGTTGTGGAACAGCGCAAAGGTTTGGGCGTTTTTTCCGAAGCCACTGTAAAAGTTTGTGTGAATGATGAAGTTGTTCATACTGCCGCTGAGGGCAATGGTCCTGTGAATGCACTTAACAAAGCACTTCGTAAAGCCCTTTTGGGCACCTACCCCGAACTTTCTGAAATCCATCTTTCGGATTATAAAGTCCGTATTTTGGATAGTGAGAGCGGCACAGAAGCAATCACACGTGTATTGATTGATACTAAAAATGGCGATAATTCCCGCTGGTCTACTGTTGGCGCAAGCACAAATATCATTGATGCAAGCTGGCGCGCACTGGCGGATAGTATGGAATACGCTTTACAAAAATAAAGAAAGAACCGCTAAGATGCGAAGAACGCCAAGTTTTTATTTTTTCTTTGCGTTCTCTGCGTCTTGGCGGTTCAAAAAAGGAGCAAGAATGAAAGCAAAAATCACTTTACTACCCGGCGATGGGATTGGTCCCGAAGTCATTGCCGCAGCACAGAAAATTTTAGAGAAGATTGGGGAACAATTTGGACACGAGTTTAAAATGGATTCTCAACACATCGGCGGGATTGCGATAGACGAAACCGGCGGTGCGCTCCCGAACCCTACACTTGAGAGCTGTAAAAAAGCGGATGCCGTGTTATTAGGCGCGGTTGGCGGTCCCAAATGGGATGACCCAAATGCCTCCGTGCGCCCCGAACAGGGTTTGCTCGGTTTACGTAAAGAACTGGGCTTATTTGCAAATCTTCGCCCCGTACAACCACACCCCGAACTGATGGGCGCATCTCCACTCAAAGAATCTTATCTCGAAGGCGTAGATATGCTCATCTTACGCGAACTGACTGGCGGAATTTATTTTGGTCAGCCAAGCGAGAAACGAATTAATGAAAATGGTGAAGAAGAAGCCTTTGATACGATGATTTATAGCGAAAGCGAAGTACGCCGCATTGCAAAACTTGCCTTTGAGATTGCTGGTGAACGAAGCAAAAAAGTAACTTCGGTAGATAAAGCCAACGTACTCGAATCATCTCGTTTGTGGCGCAAAACAGTTGCAAAACTTTCTGAAGAATATCCTGAAATTGAACTCGAAAATTTGCTTGTAGATGCGGCCACGATGCACCTTTTGTCACGTCCGCGTGATTTTGATGTAATGGTCACCATGAATCTCTTTGGCGACATCATCACCGATGAATCATCCATGTTGACCGGCTCGATGGGCAATATGCCCTCCGCCGCACTGGGCGAAGACCTGAATAGCTTTGGCAAACCACGTGGAATGTACGAGCCAATTCATGGCTCTGCCCCAGATATTGCAGGGCAGGGAATTGCCAATCCTATTGGCATGATTCTCTCAACTGGTATGATGCTTCGCCATTCGCTGGGGTTGAGCGAAGAAGCCGAAGCTATCGAAAAGGCAGTTGATGCCACGCTAAACGCGGGTCACCGTACGGGTGATATTGCACGAGAAGGTGAAGTTGCGTTGGGGACAGATGAGATGTGTGAAAAGATTTTGATGAACTTAGTATAAATTTGAAGCCCCTGTTTTTTGAAATAAACAGGGGCTTTTTTTCTTTTTGGGAAAATAGGTTTTCACTGTGAGAATGGTTGTAGAGGGCACGTAAGTTGCGGTCACGTGCGGCGCGATTTTCGCATCTTTCTTAAGTCGTAAACTTCAAAATTCTCTTGTTTTTTGCAGTGAAGTGTGCTAAAAATAGCCAAAATGTCAGACGACTACCCTCTAGTAAAGAATAAGTTTATGGTTATTTCTCGTTCTAAGCCTATTTCAGAGCAGGTGAATATTATTTTGCGCGATCGAATTTGCGATGCAGATTATGCGCCAGGCGAGCGTATGCCTTCTGAGAGTGCGCTTTCTGTTGAGTTTGGTGTGAGCCGTGCAACTATTAGAACGGTGTTAGCAAAATTGGCTGTTGAGGGATTGATTTTACGAAAACAGGGGAATGGCACTTTTGTAAACGAACGAATAGAAGAGATAAATACGCATCTTGGGGGGTTATGGGAGTTTGCACAGCTTATAGAGCGAAGCGGTTTTGAGGTTTCTATTGAGCCTCGGGCTATAGAAATAGTGTCGGCAACTAAAGAAGAGGCGCGAGTTTTAGCAATTAATCAGGGAGATGAATTGCTTTTTTTGAAAAGATTGTTTTTTGCAGATGAGCAACCTGTAATTTTGGCAAAGAACTTAATACCCATTTCATTTTTAGAAGTTCCTATGAAAATGATTGACGGAAGTTTGCGAATTCGTGAGATAATGAAGCGATATTTTGATCAAAAGATTTCTTTTGTGACAGTAGGGATTTCTTCGGCGATAGCTGAAAATAGCACAAAGAAATTGGCAGTAGAGAAAAATGCTCATTTGCTGAACCTGAGTATGCGATTTTATAGCGAAAAAAACGAGCCTTTAGCTATAGGTGATAATTACTTGAATGATAAGCTTATTATGCCTCGTTTTGTACAGACTTGGCACTGATTTTAGGCTTGAGATTTATAAGACATAATAGGCTGATGTCTGATGTCTGATGTCTGATGTCTGATGTCTAAAACCTCTCATTTAAAAAGGTAGATATTTATGCGATTAAAATTTGATTCTGTCATTGATGCCTTACTTCCCGTTTTTGCGACGTTCGCCGCTCTTGGCGTGGGCGCGATTATGTTAATGGCTTTGCAGGTTAGTCCTGTGGAAGCGTATAGCGCACTTTGGGAGGGGGCTTTTGGTAGCAAAAACGCGATTGCGGAAACGCTTGTAAAAGCGACTCCGCTTTTGTTGGTTGGTTTAGGGATTTGTATTGCCTTTCGTGCCAATGTAATTAATATCGGTGCTGAAGGGCAAATGATTATTGGTGGGCTTATGGCTACGCAAGTTGGTTTGGTCTTTACCGATTTGCCTGGTTGGGTCGTAATCATAATGGCGATTTTTGCTGGTTTTCTTGGGGGGGCGATTTGGGGAGGTATTCCTGGTGCGCTTAAAGCCTATTTTGGTGTGAATGAAATTTTGAGCACGGTGATGATGAACGCGATTGCTGTACAGATTATGAATTTTATGTTGCGTGGTCCTATGATGGACCCAGCGCAGTTGGAGAAAGCGTCTAAAATTCCACAAACGGCGCGTTTAGCAGAGGCTTTTCGTTTGCCACGCCTTGTTCCCACTCGTTTGCATCTTGGTTTTGTTTTTGCAATTGCTTTGGCAGTTTTGGTTTATGTTCTCTTATGGCGTACTACATTGGGCTATAGAATTCGCGCAGTCGGGCAGAACCCACACGCATCCCGTTATGGTGGTATCCGTGTACGCAGACGTATTGTGACGGCACTTCTTTTGAGCGGTGCATTTGCTGGTATTGCGGGGGCTATTCAAGTTTACGGCGTGAATTACAGGATGATTACAGACGGTTCATCTACTGGTTTTACAGGTGGGGCGGGCTTTAACGGTATTGTGGCGGCGTTGTTTGGGCAATTGCATCCGATTGGCACAATCCCTGCATCCATTTTCTTTGGTGCTTTGTTGGTTGGGGCAAATAAGATGCAACGTGTTGTACAAATCCCTGCGGCGTTGATTACGGCGTTGAACGGTCTTGTAGTTATCTTTGTTGTTAGTAGTGAACTTTGGCGCAGAAGGCGTCAAAAGCAACGTCTTTTGGTAGACGAAGGTGGGGAGCCTCCCCCCTCAGAATCACCAAAGACAGAGAAGGGCGCATCTGCGTCTGAGGAGGTGATGGCATGATGAGTCCAGAACTTATTATCGTTGGCGTTCTCTCTTCAACTATTCGTTTAGCGACACCCTATCTTTATGCCGCTATCGGCGAGACTTTTGGTCAGCGGAGTGGTGTACTCAATCTCGGTGTGGATGGGCAGATGTTGATTGGCGCATTTGCCGCTTTTTATATCGCTTTTACGACAGGAAATCTTTGGCTAGGCGTTTTAGCCGCTGTGATTGTCGGTGCATTGATGGGCTTGGCAATGGCTTTTGTTTCTGTCAACCTACAAGCCGAGCAAGGTATTAGCGGCATCGGTTTTTATCTCTTTGGTTTAGGGATGAGTGAATTGCTTTTTAAAATGTTGCTTGGTACAGTAGAAACAGTGAAAGGCTTTCCTGATTTAGAAATTCCATTTTTAAGTGATATTCCTTATATTGGAGAAATTTTCTTCCAACACAATATTATGGTTTACGGTGCATTTTTACTTGTCCCTATTGCTTGGTTTATTTTCAATAAAACCACGCTGGGGTTAAAAATACGTTCGGTTGGCGAGAATCCCGAAGCGGCAGATTCGCTTGGTGTAAGTGTGGCACGTGTCCGTTATTTTACAATTATTCTTGCAGGCATTCTCTCTGGTGTAGCGGGCGCATCAATGTCTATTGCTCTGCTTAATGTTTTTCAACAAAATATGACTAGTGGGCTTGGTTTTATTGCTGTTGCTCTGGTTTATTTTGGTGCATGGCGCGCATTTGGTGTTTTAGCAGGGGCTTTGCTCTTTAGTTTTGTGAATTCTCTGCAATTGTGGATGCAGGTTTTGAATATCCCTATTTCTACAGAATTGGCAATTATGTTGCCTTATATTTTAACAATTGTCGTTTTGGTGCTTACTGTTTCAAAGGTGCGTCCGCCCTCTGCGCTGACGAAGCCTTTTGACAGAGGTGATTAGTGTAAAGCGTAGGCTAGAAGAACCCGTTCCCTCGAAGGGAACGGGTTCTTCTAGCCGTTGAATTTTATTTCTGATTAAGTCTATTAAACAGCACGCAAGCCCAAAGCAAGGCCGTCTCGGCTTTTATCCATCTAATAAGGAGGTGGTTTGCTCAAATCTGGTTCGTGTTTAGTTTCAATTTTATTCAATAATTTCAAGGAGAAGAAAGAAAATGAAAAAACTATTATTTGTATTAGTAATACTCGCATTAGCACTCACCGCTTGTGGTGGTGCACCTGCTGAAGAAGCCCCTGCAGAAGAGGCCCCCGCCACTGCAGAAATGTTTAAAGTAGCTGTAATTATGCCTAGCTCTATCACCGATTTAGCATTCAGCCAAAGCATGTATGATGCTTTGCTTGCTATCCAAGAAGAAATGGGTGGCGAAGAAGCTATGGAAATCGTTTACTCAGAAGGTATGTTTGTTGTAGATGATGCCGCCGCCGCAATTCGTGATTACGCCACCGAAGGCTACGATTTAGTCATTGCACATGGTTCACAATACGGCTCATCTTTGCAAGAAATTGCGCCTGATTTCCCAGAAACTTCCTTTGCTTGGGGCACAACCCTTAACACCTTCTCAGAAGAAGGTATTACCAATGTTTTTGCTTATGAAGCCGACTCCCAAGAGGGTGGCTACGTAAATGGTGTGATTGCCGCAAGCCTTTCAGAAGCAGGCGTAATTGGCGTTGTAGGACCCATCGAAGCTGGTGACGCATCTCTTTATGTTAAAGGTTTTGTTGCTGGCGCAGAAGCCACCAACCCTGACGTAACCGTAAACGTTAACTGGATCGGTTCCTTCTCCGATGTAGCTCTTGCCTCAGAAGCCGCAAATACCCACGTTGCCGCAGGTGCAGATGTTCTCACCGGCACAGCGCAAATGGTTGTTGGCGCAGTTGGCGTTGCTGAAGAGAATGGCGTACTTTGGTTCGGCACACAATCTAGCCAAACCTCCCTTGCCCCCGATATCGTTGTAGCCAATCAGGTTTACGACTGGACAGTAGCCCTCGATGAAATGATCACCCTCATCGGTGAAGGCACTTACGGTGGCACAGCCTACACCATCACACTTGAAAACGGTGGAATAGTAATGGACTATAACAGTGCCTACGACCTCCCCGAAGACGTAAAAGCCGCCGCCGATGCCGCAGTTGAAGGCATTATTGATGGCTCTATCGTAATTCCTGTAGAGTAGATTAACCTAACCCTGACAGGTCTACTACCCTCGTAGTAAGGGGTTTATCCCTTAAGCCTGTCAGGGTTTTTCTAAAAAGTCCACAAATTAAATTTTGTGAACTTTTTAGAGAAAATAGGATTAAGGGCACCGCGACGCGCGTGCCCCTAATTTGATACCCTTTCGTGAGCGTTTTTTTGAAGAAAAGCATTTGCCGTTAAAACCACCCTCGTAGTAAGGGCTTCAGCCCTTAAGTATTGTCAAGCAGAGAGTTAAAGTCCTTACTACAAGGAAAAGAGACAAATTTATGACCGAAGAAAACAAACTCCCCTCAGGACATACCCGCATAGACTCCCTAGAAATGCGCGGAATCACCAAACGCTTCCCCGGCGTACTTGCCAGCGACAACGTAAATTTTGACGTTAAATCTGGTGAAGTCCACGCGCTCTTAGGCGAAAATGGCGCAGGAAAAAGCACCCTCATGAAGATTCTCTACGGGATGTACGAACCCAGTGAAGGTGAAATTTTTCTAAATGGCAAAAAAATCACCATTGATACGCCAACCGATGCTATCAATCATGGCATTGGCATGATTCATCAACACTTCATGCTCGTTGAAACCCTCACCGTAGCAGAAAATGTAGCACTAGGGCTACCCTCCTCGCGTGGATTTCTGACAGACTTAGATAAAGTCTCAGCGCGCATTTTAGAGCTTGCCGATATTTACGGCTTAGAAATTGACCCCGAAGCCTATATTTGGCAACTCTCTGTAGGTCAACAACAACGTGTAGAAATTATCAAAGCCCTTTATCGTGGTGCCGCCCTTCTCATCTTAGATGAACCAACCGCTGTGCTCACCCCACAAGAAGTAGATGAGTTCTTCGTCATTATGCGCCAAATGGTTGCCGATGGACATGGGCTTATTTTTATCTCACATAAACTACATGAGATTATGAATATCTGCGATAGAGTCACTATTCTTCGAGATGGCGCAAAAGTTGGCACAAGAAATATCGCTGATATTACCAAATCGGAACTCGCCAATTGGATGGTTGGACGCGAAGTCAGCATGACGCGTGAACTCGAAGAGATAGAACGCGGTCCCTCTCGCCTATCCATCGAAAATCTTTCATGTGATAATGAAAGAGAACTCCCTGCGGTGAAAAATGTTTCGCTCAATATTTACTCAGGTGAAATTTTAGGGCTGGCAGGTATTTCTGGAAATGGACAACGTGAACTAGCCGAGTCAATTACGGGCTTACGTGAAATCACTGGCGGCAAAGTGCTTCTTGAAGATGAAGATATTACCAACGCTCGCCCAGGAGAAGTCACCAAACGGATGCTGTCCTACATCCCCGAAGAGCGGATGCGAGATGGCATGATTAAAGATTTCTCTATTGCTGAAAATATGGTCTTGCGCGAGCATCATATTCCACCTTTTGCTGAAAAAGGCTTCTTGAAATTGAAAAAGATAGCCAGCCATAGCGATGAGTTGATTAAGAAATTCCGTGTAAAAACCCCCTCAAGAGAAACAAAAGCAGGTACACTTTCTGGTGGCAATATCCAAAAAGTAGTTTTAGCACGAGAAATTTCACGTAACCCACGTGTGCTTATTGCCGCACAACCTACCCGCGGGCTTGATGTGGGCGCAACAGAATATGTTCACGAACAATTACTCGAACAACGCAGAGATGGCACCGCGATTATGATGATTTCTGAAGATTTAGATGAAGTGATGGCACTTTCCGATCGTATTGCTGTAATCTGTGAAGGTGAAATTATGGGTATTGTAGAACGTGCCGATGCTACGCCACAGAAGCTAGGCTTAATGATGGCAGGAGAAAGTGGGGAGTAAGCAGAAACACTTTTTATAAAGCAAAACTCGATTTTTTAGAGTAAACTTACGCTCTGAAAAATCGAGTTTTTTAATTAACAAATTTTCAATATATTCTGTATAACTTCTGAACGCTCTTTCTTTATATTTATGGTATAGAGAAAACAGGAGAAATAAAATGACAAAAATAACCTACTCAATTGTTGCCCCCATTTACAATGAAATCGAAATCATAGATGAATTCTGTAAACGGATTAATGCCGTCATGGATGCCACTGGTGAGACCTGGGAACTTGTTCTCGTTAGCGATGGATCAACAGACGGCTCAACCGAACGTATCCGTGAGCTTGCCGCCGCTGATGAACATATCCGCCCTGTAATCTTTGCGCGTAATTTTGGGCACCAAATCGCTGTCACCGCAGGGCTAGATTATACGCGCGGCGAAGCTGTCACCATCATAGATGCCGACCTCCAAGACCCGCCCGAAGTCATTCTCGATTTAATCGAAAAGTGGAAAGAAGGCTATCAAGTTGTCTATGCCGTGCGTTCTGAGCGAGAGGGTGAAAGTTGGTTTAAGAAGTTTACCGCTTCACTTTTTTACCGCATTATCTACAAAATCACCGATGTCGAAATCCCGCTCGATACCGGTGACTTCCGCCTGCTAGATCGCAAAGTTGTAGACGTGATGAACTCTATGCGAGAAAAACATCGTTTCTTGCGTGGCATGTCTTCATGGATTGGTTATAAACAAATTGGTGTAGAGTATAAACGCGCTGCACGCTTTGCAGGTGAAACAAAGTATCCATTTAAGAAAATGCTTCAACTTGCCTTAAACGCGGTAACGAGCTTTTCTTATTTCCCCCTCCAAGTTGCCAGCTATTTTGGTTTTTTCTCCGCGGGGATTGCAATTATCGCCATCCCTGTTGTAGCCATTTTGCGTATAACTGGCTCGCATTTTTTCGAGGGGCAAACGACCACGCTTATCGCGGTACTCTTTTTGGGCGGCGTACAATTAATCTCTTTAGGCATTTTGGGTGAGTATATCGGTCGCCTTTATGATGAAGCAAAAGGTCGTCCGCTTTATATTGTGAGTGAAGCCCCTGAGAATGGGTAAAGCGTAAAAACGCGTATTGCACAGCACTTTCTGTTTTCACCAAAGCAGTTTTTGAGCTAAATGCCAAAAACTGCTTTTTTAGGTCATTATGAATCTTTCATTTTTTCAAGATAAAAAATTTCTTCGTTCTATGCTGGGTTTAGCTATCCCAGTTGCCTTTCAGCAATTTATTTCTGCTGGGGTAAATATGGTCGATGTGCTCATGGTTGGACAATTAGGTGAGAGTGCCATTGCCGCGCTTGGGCTGGCTAATCAGCTTTTCTTTTTGCTGATTATCTTTCTTTTTGGCATTACCAGTGGCACAGCAATTTTTTCTGCTCAATACTGGGGTAAAAAAGAGATTGGTAATATCTACAAAGTTTTGGGGATTAGCCTCATCATTGCCACCGCCGTAGGCGCATTATTTTCACTTGTCGCAGTGTTTTTTCCCGAAACCGTGCTGAAATTTTATACCGAAGACCAAGAAGTAATTTCTTTAGCAAGTAGCTATTTGCGTATAGTCGGTGTGTCGTATGTTTTTACGGCAATTGTTACAGCTTATTTCGCCGTTTTGCGGAGTATCACCTTGGTTAAGATAACGGTTTTTATTAGCGTAATTGCCTTGGTTCTCAAATCAATGCTGGGATACGCGCTAATTTTTGGCATTGGCATCTTCCCCGAATTTGGCGTGCGTGGTGCGGCTATTTCAACCGCTTTTGCTTGGATTTTGCAATTTATTCTAACGGTTGGGTTAGTTTATTATCGAAAAACCCCGCTTGCTGTACACCCACGTTTGTTTTTTGACTTTAACCGTGTTTTTCTTGCGAAGGTGATGAAAACAGCTATGCCTGCCGCAATCAATGAAGTCTTTTGGTCAGTGGGAATTACAGTTTATTTTGCAGTTTACGCACATATAAGTACAGGTGCGATTGCGGCAATCCAAATAAATGCTTCCATCGAAGAAATTGCCTTTGTGCTATTTATAGGTTTGGGCAATGCTTGTGCAATTATGATTGGCAATAAAATCGGCGAAGGTGAAATGGATCTCGCTTTTGAATATAGCCGCCGATTTTTGATTATGATTGTTTTTCTGGCTATTTTATTGGGCATTGGCATTCTTTTTTTGCGCACACCAATTATTTCTCTATATGAAGTTTCTATTGAAGTTGCCGAGAATGTGAATAAATTATTAATCATTTTTGCGCTAGGGCTTTGGGTACGTTCTATTAATTTCATCCTTTTTGTGGGCGTTTTACGAGCGGGGGGCGACACACGTTTTGCGATGTATATGGAGATTTTCTCAGTTTGGGTGATTGGTGTACCTGCGGCATTAATTGGTGGATTTGTATTAAATTTGCCAGTTTATGGAGTCTATCTCTTAGTTTTTGGTGAGGAAATAGTTAAGGTTTTTATTATGCTACGCCGTTATCGTTCGAAAAAGTGGATGCACAATTTGGTTGATATAAGGGTCTAATTTTTTTAGATGCAGAATTTGACAAATTCTGCAACAAAGAAAACCGTAACACGCGTGATTTGAACAGGAGTGCCAATAGTCAACATTTTTCTCGCATAAACATGGTGCCTTGCAATGTTCACACCGCACCCCCAGCTTGGGTCTCAGTAATCTCGCCAAAAACGCGCGTGCTCCCCGTATCTTATCCAGTATAATATAAAAAATATAGTCGTGGCTCTAAAGTAATGGATAATTTTTTCTGTAGGAAGGGAGACCAAAGTCTCTAAATTTTGGCTTTTTGCTAAAAACTCGAAATCAGGAGATTTCGGACTCCAAGCTATTACTTACTTAAAGACCACTGTCAAAAACACTAATCTAAGAAGGAAAAAATATGCTCTCTCAATTCGATAAAATTATTGATCGCCGCTCTTCTAACTCAATCAAATGGCACGCTTTCCCCGATGATGTTCTCCCCATGTGGGTTGCCGATATGGACTTTGCCGCGCCCTCGCCTATTTTGGGCGCATTACATGGCGCAATCGGGCATGGTGTTTTAGGCTATGAATTTCAGCTAGAAAAACTTAAAGAAATTGTTGCCGCACGAATGCAAAAACTTTACGATTGGGATGTAAAAGCAGAAGATGTCGTCCCCGTGCCTGGCTTGGTGACCGGTTTTAATATTGCCGCGAGAATACACACCAAACCCGCCGAAGGGATTCTTATCCAAACACCCGTTTACCCACCTTTTATGAAGGTGCAAGAGTATACGGGCACAGTTACACAAATTGCAGAACTCAAGAAAGTTGTAAATGAAGAGATTCTCCATTACGAAATTGATTGGGATGTCTTTGAGAACGCCGTGCATTCAGAAGATGCCAAAACCAGCATGTTTCTTTTTTGTAATCCGCATAATCCTACAGGCACAGTTTACAGCGGTGATGATATTAAGCGCATTGCCGATATTTGCGAGCGCGAAGATATTTTAATTTGCTCCGATGAAATTCATAGTGAACTTTTGCTTGATGGTAATAAGCATATCCCCATTGCGGCAATTTCCCCCGAAGCGGCGCAACGCTCAATTACCCTTATTGCGGCGAGTAAAACATTTAATGTGGCGGGGCTTTTTGTGGGGTTTGCGATTATTCAAAACGAAGAAATTCGCAAAAAGTTTATCAAAGAATCACAGGAAATGACCCTTCACACTAATTCTTTAGGGCATATCGCCTCAGAAGTTGCTCTTTCTGGCGTATGTGATGATTGGCTAGAAGAACTACTCATTTATCTTGCTGAAAATCGTGATTTTCTTGTGAACTATGTTAAAGAGAATTTCCCTGGTGTGCGCATCACTAACCCAGAATCTACTTTTTTGGCATGGTTAGATTTTAGTACGCTCATTGAGCAGGGCAAGGTCACCACTCCTTTACAAGATTTTTTCATAGAGAAAGGGAAAGTAGCCTTCAACGAAGGGACTACCTTTGGACCTGGTGGGGAGGGTTTTGTGCGCTTCAATTTTGGTTGTCCGCGTGAGACGTTGGTTGAGGGTTTAGAACGGATGAAGGTGGCTTTGGCGTAGGCTAAGACCAAAAACTTTCAAGGAGAGCAAAATGCGTCCTTCACAATTGCGTGCTCGTTACCGAAAGATTCTTTTCTTTTTTGCGCGTGCCACCTCTAACATCTTCTTTTGGGATATATTCCTCTCGCGGCTAGGATTGCGCTCACTTGCTCGAAAGACACGCTCAAAGCGTTTGCACAAGCTCACCGTCCAATTTCGCGCCCTCGCCATTGATATGGGTGGGGTTATGATTAAGGTTGGGCAATTCCTTTCATCTCGGCAAGATGTTCTTCCCCCAGAAATCATAAAAGAACTAGCAGGCTTGCAGGACGAAGTCCCGCCCGAAGATTTTGCTGATATTCGAGAAAAAGCAGAAAGAGAACTGGGTGGTCCTCTGGACGAAAAATACCAATTTTTTGATACAACACCATTAGCGGCGGCTTCTCTCGGACAGGTTCATCGTGCTCGCTTGCGTGAAGATTCTTCTGAGAACGCGTCTTTTCAAGATGTTGTTGTCAAAGTTCAACGTCCCTATATAGAAAAAATCATAGAAGTAGACCTTTCAGCTTTAGAGCGTGTGGGCGGCTGGCTGGCGCGCTATAAGCCTGTTCGGAAACGTGCCGATGTGAAGGGATTGATTGAAGAATTTTCAGCAACCATATACGAAGAAATTGATTATCTTGCAGAAGGGAAAAACGCAGAAAGTTTTCAGGAGATTTTTGCAGACCAGCCGCATATTCATGTTCCACGCGTGGTCTGGGACTTGACAACAAAAAATGTTCTGACACTTGAAAACGTTTTAGCCATCAAAATCACAGATTACGATGCAATTACTGCGGCAGGAATTGACCGTGCAGAGGTGGCGCGTGTTTTACTCGATACTTATCTCCAGCAAATTTTTGAAGATGGTTTTTTCCATGCAGACCCGCACCCAGGCAATCTTTTTGTAACACCTTTATCTGAGCCTGCCGAGGATGGCACAGCAAACTGGAAACTTACCTTTGTGGATTTTGGGATGATGGGACGTGTCCCCGATAAATTGCGCGCGGGTTTGCGTGAGATGGTTATTGCCGTGGGGACGCGCGATGCTGGAAGAATGGTACGCGCCTATCAACAGCTTGGCGTTCTTTTGCCCGGTGCTGATCTAAAAAGAATTGAAGAAGCCGAATCTCAGGTTTTTGATCGGTTTTGGGGTAAAAGCATGAGCGAATTGCGTGAAATTGATTTGGATGAGATGCACGAATTTGCGAAAGAGTTTCGCGAGCTAATGTATGAAATGCCTTTTCAGATTCCGCATAATTTACTTTTATTGGGGCGAACGGTTGCGATTCTCTCTGGGATGTGTACAGGCCTTGAACCAGACTTTAACCTTTGGGATCAGCTTGTTCCCTATGCGCGTAAATTAATCAGCGAAGAAGCCTCTTCAAATTGGGGCGTTTGGCTAGATGAATTGGGCAGTGTCGCAAAATCACTTATTGCAATCCCAGCGCAAACTGGGCGCGTGCTAGATAAAATAGAGCAGGGAGATATGGAAGTTCACATGCCGCGCGTTGCTCAGCAAATTTCTCACCTAGAACGCGCTGTTTATAGGTTAGCTGGCAGTCTAGTTTTTGCGTCCTTATTTGTTGGCGGAATTATCCTCCGCAACACCGAAAACGCGTTAGCGGTAGACCTTCTTTTGGGCGCCTCACTGGCGGTATTATTTTGGACGATATTTCTTGCTCGTGGTCATTCTGCAAAATAAAAACAGCCCCATATTATTGGGGCTGTTTTTATTAGTTAGACACAAAACTTGGCTCTTTGTGAAATAAAAATTTAGCTTTCTGTGCGTTCAATAGCGGCATCAATCATGCTACGCCATGCCAGTAGAGCTTCTTTACGCGCTGTGCGGCGATGCTTCACAAATTTAGGAGGCAGTAGAGCTTTTACACTCTTTTGCATCTCTTTTCGTGCCGCACGGGCATGGTCACGTGTTTCGTCAGTCATAAAACTTTCAAACGGGGGCTTACAATGAGTTGTTTTCTTTGTCATAAGATATACTCCTTTTAGTAAAAACATTATAGCTAAAAAATGAACCTTTTTCAATAGCGTTTATAGAAATCAAAAATCAAAATTTCCGACCACACCGCCATTGACCCATACCAAATAACTGCCAGTTGGATAAGTGCCCAGGGCAATGGTCTCGTTAAATTTTCGTAAAACCTGTTCACATAAAATATCTGGCTCAGTCAGTGAGTAGGCTTCAATCATGATATTCCCCTCTTCGTCTGGTTCAGGAATGTGAACGCGTAGCTCGTGGCAGGGCGTGGGTAAATGACCGCTTAGAAACAAATCAACTTGGGCTGGCTCATCTGCTGTGAAGGCTAAGCTGGCTGAATCTATCATTACTTTTGCTTTTGTCAGGTGGCTGTCACTTGATAGCGGCAAATATGCGGGGGGCGCTGGCGTCTCTTCGAGAACAACAATTGTTGGTTCAATCACAATCGTTTCTGTGGGGGTGATTTCAGCATTTGTACAGGCACTTAGCCCAAGTATAAAAAGGGTGCTAATTAATATAATTTTTTTCATATTTTTTTTCTCACGCAAAGACGCAAAGTTTAAGAGCTAAAAGCAAAGGCTATTCTTGTAGCCCATTTATAACTCGTGTAATACCGTGTTTGATTAATGCGCACCGAAATTAATTAATAATCCTAGCCGTTTATCAGCCAAGCGAAGATAAGTGAGAAGCTGTTTCTTATGTACTTTCGCAATAGTTTCGACCGATTTCAGCTCAATGATGACCTTATCATTAACAATAATATCTGCTCGAAAGCCTTTACCCAGATTAATGCTATTATAGCTTACAGAAATAGGATATTCTACAATAACTTTTAGCTTTCGTTTTTAAAGCTCATAGGCTAATGCACATTGATAAACTGATTCGAGCAATCCCGGACCAAATGTAACATGCGCCTTGAATGCCGCATCTACAATTATTTTGCAATTTCATTTTCTGTCATAAATTATCCCTTAAGCTTGCCTCACGCAAAGCCACAAAGTTTTTAAGTTTTTTCTTTTTAGCTTTTCTTGGCGTTTTTGCGTCTTTGCCTGAGATTCTATTCTTCCAAAATCTCCACAGTCCCGTTACTTCCATTCACCCGAATCATCATTCCTGTTTTGAGACGCGTGGTGGCTTCATGCACACCCACCACCGCCGGGATTCCATATTCGCGCGCAACGACTGAGCCGTGTGTCATCAAGCCGCCGACTTCCATCACCAAGCCACCAGCCGCTAAAAAGAGCGGTGTCCATGCGGGGTCGGTGCCGGGGCAGACGAGAATTTCGCCAACTTGCAAGACAGTTTCATGCGGGTTCAGTACCACGCGCACGCGCCCCTCGACCACGCCGGGCGAAACGGGGTCGCCAAAAATGCCATCGGCGTTATCCACCGAGCGCATCCCCTCGTAAAAAGCTCTGCCATCACTGAGTAAAACGCGCGGGAGTTGTTTTCGGCGTAGTTCACGCGATCGTAATTCTCGGCGTGCGCTGATTTTCTCTCGGATTTCTGCTGAAACGGTCTCTTTTTCGGCAATTTCTTCCAATTCTTCGATTTTTAGGAAGAAAAGGTCATCATCTTTTTCTAATAAATTTTCTGCAACCAAACTTGCACCACTTTCTAATAAACCTTGACGATGGATTCCCATCATTTGGATGGCGAAAAACTTGGGCGCTTCTCTCAAACCTGCTAGTGGACGATATCGACTAACTGCCCAGCGCACCAAACGTGATTTGAGCTTGCCACCCTTTAATTGGCGGACTTTTGTCTCTAGCTCTTTTCCCGCCAACTCTGCTGCCTGAGCACCTTTCTCAAAAACGGCACTTGGGGCTAAATCGGGGTCGGTGATGGTGAGATAGCTTTGTAAAGTTTGCATGATATGAATTGGCTCTTCTCGCCAGCGTTTGCGCCCGAAATCGATTTCGCCGAGACCGCGCATCCCATAACGGGACATAAATTCGGTGATGGCTTGCTGGGCGATGTTGGGGAGGGCATCCCGTTGATAATCGGTGGCAAGTTGAAGCGCGGGTGTGTCGGCGAAGGTCAGCCTAGATTCTGTATCAGCTTGAATATCCTGAGCCGTCTTCCAGAGAAATAAATCCATTTCGGTGGTGACGTTATGGGGCAAGCCGCGCGAGATTTCGAGATAGAGTTGCGGTTCGTCAATGTCTTTGCTGAAGCGTTGCAGGATGCCGAAAAATGGCACCATGCCCGCGATGACCGCACTAACGCCTTGAGGAATGACGAAATCGGCGAAGATGAGGCGAGTTTCGTGCCAGAAGGCGGTGCGATTTTTGAAATCGAGCCAAAGGTCGCCGCTGGATTGGGTTTTCGCTTGAGTTTCGGCGGCTTTGGCATCGGCGAGGGCAAAATAGTGTTCTGCGCCTGCTTCGGGGCGCATCCAAAAGCGGATGACGCGCCCCCAGAAGGGGATGAGAAATTTAACGATATGGAAGATGGTGCGGAAGTTCGGGCGTTTGCGGACGGGGGCGAGGCGGGGATCTTCGGTGAGTTTTTTGAGGATTTGCACGACTGCGGGGTCTACGGCTTTGATGGCTGATGGGTAGACTTTGTGCCCGATTGGGTTGCGGATCATGGAGGTGATGTCTATCCACAAGCGTTCGGCGGCGATGGGGACGGCGGTTTGGTTTTTATAAGTATATTTTCCGCCAAAAACGGCAGCGACACCCGCGAGGACGTTTTGCAGGGTTTGTGCGCCAAGTGGCGTGATGGGTTCGAGAATGCCCTGCACGACGTGGAATCCGAACATCGTTTTGAGGGGGGCGGGGGGCATTCCTTTGGGGAGTGGGTAGAGGGAGGTGATGGGGCGGGATTGGAGGATGTAGAGTGCGCCCCCATCCCAGCCTTCCCCCGAGGGGGGAAGGGGCAAGTTTTCCCCTCGGGGGGAGCTAGAGGGGGGGAGATACGCCCATTCAATATCTTGTGGAAAATCGTATTCTTCGGCGATCTTTGCGCCAATTTTGGCGAGGACAAGAATGACTTCGTCAGGGAGAGCTTGTTTTTCAGCATTATCTTCGTTTGCGGTATTTGTGCCGCCAGCTGTTTTGCCGCGAATGATGGTGGCTTTTGCGCCGAGGGTTTTGGATTTGATGGATGCGCTTGCCCCCTCTGCCCTTTGGGCATCTCCCCCGAGGGGGGAGAAATTGTTCCTTCCCTCTTCGGGGGAAGGTTGGGATGGGGGCGTAGATACAATATAATTATCTGGCTCAACCTGCCCGCTGACGAGGGCTTCGCCGAGACCGAAGGTTGCATCTATGGTAATTTCGTCTCTTTTGCCTGTGAGCGGATTTGACGTAAACATTACCCCAGAAACTTCGGCTTCGACCATTTTTTGCACGATGACAGCGAGAGAAACATCTTCTTGCGGGATTTCGTTGCGGGCGCGGTAGCCGATGGCTCTTGCTGTCCAGAGTGAAGACCAGCAGGCAACGACTGATTTGGCTAGGGCATCTGTGCTAATGATGTTGAGAAAAGTATCTTGTTGACCAGCGAAGGACATATCGGGTAAATCTTCGGCGGTGGCGGAGGAGCGCACGGCGACTGGCGGCGCGCCGAGCCAGCCGTAGGCGATGTGGAGGATATCGCGTAAAGATTGGGAAAGGGTAGCAAGCCCAAATTGAGAACGAATCTGTTTAGATGCTTTTTCGAGAGCGGTGGGGTTGTTAAAATCCACATTTGCTAGAGCCTCGCGTATGCTTGTGTCCAATTTATGCTTTTCTACGAAGTCTTTATAAGACTCGGTAGGGATGAAGAATCCGCTGGGCACATTAAATCCAGCCTGTGCGAGGCGAGCAAGATTTGCGCCCTTGCCACCAATTTTTTCAAGCGTGGCTTCGGGGGATTCGAGGGGTAGAAATTCTTGGGGTAGGGCGGTGGGTGTGACCATGTTTTTATCCTTTGGAAGGGTGATAAGTGGGACTAAAAACGACTGATTTACTGTTTCCTGTTACCTGATTCTCTAATCTCTATATCTATTTTCTTCAAATAAATGAGGTGCTTCTATGTAAATCCCTTTTGCGCTGACGGCGACTGAGCCATTGGGTAATTTAATCTCCCCTGTCCCGTAGATTTTACGCCCGTTTTTTTCTGTCATCCGCGCTTCAACTGTGACGGTGGTGTCGACGGGAATTGCCTGTCGAAAACGGGTATCTAAGTTGACAACCGCGACGTTATAGCCCGCGCGCCAAATCGCCACGCCGATAACTTCATCCAGCACCGCGGCGGATGCTCCACCGTGGATATGCCCAAGCGGCCCCTGTTGCTTAGTCGTCAATGTAAATTCAGAGAAGATACTGCCATCTTCTTTGGCGTACCATGTTAGCCCGATGCCGTGCGGATTTTCTTTACCACAAACGTAGCAATGTCCGTGTGACGAGATGGGGGTAAGGGTTTCTTTTGTTTTCATGAGGATATTGTACTCTTTTAACTGCTAATTTGTGCCAATCTGTGCTAAAAAATATCGGGATTTTTTAAAATGTCGCATATCTCATCTCGGTAGTATCTCATGGCGTGTGATATTTTAAATTTGGCAAGGGCTAAAATTGACTGATGCTTGTTCTCTCTGTCTTCCGAACCTCCCGAGGAGGAAGACTAGAAAGGGAGAAAGGTGCAATATATATATATTCGTATTCTTCAAAAACTACCACCATCTTAAACTTTAATACAATGTTCTGTTGGCAACTGTTTTGTTGGGGGGTATAATCTTCCCTCAATATAATTATTCGGTTAATACAAAAATGCTTTCATTTCTTTCCAAGCGAATACTTTTCATCACCCTCGTCTCCATCCTCATCATCTTCTCTATCACCTTAGGGATGAATATGGCGAGTAATTCAGATGTAGACGAACCCAGCTACGATATGGTGGAGTATAGCCAATCGGCATGGAAAAGTACGCGCAGCTATATAGAAGCAAGTTTAGACGGCAATGTAGGCACAATGACGCATGAAACTCTTGGTGTAATTCCTGTTTGGGATTTACTCAAAGAGAGCTATATTAAAAGTATGGGGCTTTTGCTCGTCTCTCTCCTTCTGGCTTCTGTTTTGGGTTTATCGCTGGGGGCATTTGCTGCCCTCGTTAAAAACGATTTCATCGTTCACGCGCTTTTGCTACTTACTATTTTGGGCATATCTGTACCATCTTTTTTTGCGGGGCTTCTTTTACAGCAAGCAGAACTCAAATACTTTCAGGAAACTGGTGAGCAATTGGTCAAAATGGCGGGATTTGGCTGGGATATTCAGCATATGCTCATGCCTGTTTTGGTACTCACGGCGCGCCCATTGGCATACCTTACTCGCGCTTCATTTCTTTCTCTCAACCGAGTATTAGACGAAAATTATATTCGCACCGCACACTCAAAAGGATTGCGGGAGCGTAAGGTCGTATGGTCGCACGCCCTTCGCAACATCGCCGTGCCTACCCTCACCGCTATCGGTGTTTCCCTCCGTTTTTCACTTAGTTCACTGCCGGTTGTCGAGTTTTTCTTCGCATGGGAGGGCATCGGTTTTCGCCTTCTTGAAGCCATCAACGCTCGTCAAACGATGGTGGTTGTCACCCTTGCTCTTTCACTCGGATTAACTTTTCTCTTCATCAATCTTCTCTTGGATATTTCATACAGGCTTATTGACCCTCGCCTGCGGGAGGATGAAGCATGAAAAAATTCTTCAAGTGGATATTAAACCCGCGGACGAACGTGAACGAAAAACTTGCCGCGCGTACCTCAACAGATGGCGGAGGAGAAGCCCCCGGTGGCTCTCGCGGTGCGTTGACGTGGCGCGATTTCCTCTTCAATTTGCCCCTCATGCTGGGATTCATCATCGTCTTTGGTCTCTTTATCATGGTGCTTTTTGGACCCTTGATAGCGCCCCAAAACCCCTATATCGCCGGGCAACATATAGTGCCGCATTACGACGATGAAAAAGGTGAATTCGTTCGGCCTCCCCTGGAACCTTCTGAAGAATATCCACTCGGCACCGATCGATGGGGAACAGATTTACTTAGCCTACTTTTGCATGGGGCGCGAAACACATTAATCGCATCTACATTTATTACAATGGTGCGTCTCATTTTAGGGCTAACGCTCGGTGGCTATGCTGGCTGGAACGAAGGAAAAACCAGTGATAAATTAATTATGAGTCTCGTGGGGGTAATTAATTCAATCCCCATGCTCATTAGTAGCATGATTATCATTTTTGCCCTTGATATACGCCGAGGGCTTCCTGTATTTATTATTGCCCTTTCGGTTATTGGCTGGACAGAAATTGCCCAATATATTCGCAGTGAATTTTTAGTTTTACGAAAAATGCCCTATATAGAGGGCGCGCATTCTTTGGGCGCGCGTGGATTGCACATAGCCGTACGGCACGTTCTCCCCAATATCTTGCCTCAATTATTGGTTATTAGCTTTTTAGAAATGGGCGCAGTGCTAATGCTTTTGGGCGAACTCGGTTTTGTAGGCGTTTATATTGGTGGCGGGCATCAAATTGGGATCACTGAAATGATGGCGCCTACTGAAATCTTCACCCTTGCTGAAGTGCCTGAGTGGGGTGCAATGTTAGCAGATGGATATGTTTGGCTTCGCTCTAAGCCTTTTGTGATTATTCCCCCAGCGGTCGCTTTCTTTGTTTCTATCATTGGTTTCACATCATTGGGTGAAGGCTTAAGACGATTGGTAGAAAAACGTGCCTTAAATACCGCTTTTCTGCTGAAAAAGCGGATGTTGATTGTTCTTGGGATTATTGTTTTCGCGACCATCTTCATTTTAAATAATACAGGGGCGGCACCTTGGTTTTCTAAAGTTGCTCAAGCTTTTGATTCTGAAATAGCACTCACCCATATCGAAAATCTTTCTGAAATGCAAGGGCGTAGCGTGGCGCAAGAAGGCGGCACAGAAGCAGTTGCTTATATACAGAAAAACTTTGAAGAATATGGGCTAATGCCTGGTGGGAAAAGTCTAAGTTATACCTATTCCCTCGAAACGACACTTGTTCAGCCAATAGAGCAACCGATTTTGGCTCTCGTAGATGAAAATGGCGAGATTATCGAAGACTACCAACATCAACTCGATTTCGGTTATATTATCGAAGGACATGGCGGTAACGGTGATGTAGAATTCCCGCTCACTTTTGTTGGTTTTGATGGAAGTGAAGATCCCGCTTGGGACGCGTATGAAAATCTTGATTTACGCGATCGTATTGTGCTTTTGGAAGAGGGCAACGCACCTAAAGATTTTGCCACCGAAGCTCTTTTGCACGGGGCACGTGGCATTCTATGGATTGTGGGCGATGGTCGTGATGATGTCCGTTCTCAAATTCAATGGGCAGATGCCGAAGAAACACAATATCAGCAAACGCCGACCTTGCCGATTTTCCGCGTTCGTCCCACAGTCGCTGTATCCATGCTGGAGCAAGCTGGGGTCACGCGCACATCGCTCTTGGGGGGCAAGGCAAGTGTTCACCAACGCGGCGATGGTTGGTTTACATCCGAACTTGACCTGCAAATCCATCAATCCTTAAATTTAACAGAATCCAAAGATGTTGAAGTCCCCTCGGTTTTGGGCTATCGCATCGGTTCCGATTTAGATTTGGCGGATGAGTTGGTGGTCATTTTTACTACTTACGATGGGCTTGGCATTGACCCCGATGGCACGGTTTTCCCTGCCACAAATCACAATGCTTCGGGCGTGGGCATGATGCTCGAAATTGCCCGCTTGTGGGAAGAACAGGGGCTAGATACGCGCCGCTCGGTGCTTTTTGTGGCGTGGGGCGGTAGTGAGTTGGACAAAAATGGCGCTCAAGAATTTTTAGAAAACCATTTTAATTTTAGGCATTTAATTACCGCTAACCCTAATGACCGCGTTGAGCCAGCCTTGATTATTCAATTAGATTATATTGGTGCAGGTGGGGACGATTTGCTCATTCACCCCGATTCTGCGCCCGAAGTTATTGCTTTATTTGAAGAAACCGCCGAAGAGTTTGAGCTGAATACTCGTGTTGAAACCGATTCCCCAGAATTTAGCGAAGATGTGGTCACGCGCTCAGTTCCGTGGATTTCTTTGCGTTGGGCAGAAGCAAGCGTTGCGCCCGATGAAGATGTTTTTGCGAATATAGAAAAAGAAAAACTCCAATCTTTTGGCGAAGTGCTTTCTCTTGCCCTGACGAAAATTGTGCGTGAGACGGATTATTAGCGAAGATTTGCGAGAATTAACGGTTTTAAAAAACAAAAAATGAAAAAATGGATTTACCTCAGCCTTCTATTATTTTTAGCCAGTTGTGCGCCCAAAAGCACCGATGAAGTTTATGTCGCCAGCGAAAATATAGAAGAAATCAACATTCCGCAAGTAGGCGATGAAGTTGAAGCAACTCTGCCGCCCCCTTTTGGCGAAAGTGTCGCGCTCTTGGGCGATAAGCCTGTTCTTTATCGTGGGCAAGAAGATTCTTGGGATTCATCCCTCGTTATCCCCGGCGCAGTTATTCAGCAAGGCGGTCTCTATCATCTTTTTTATACGGGGATGAAAATATCGCGTCAGCCAGATTCTGGCGGGATTGGCTACGCCATCTCTACCAACGGATTTGACTGGCACCGTGTTGCGGACGCGCCCTTGTTGACTTGGGAGGAGACAGTGGGCACCGATTTGTGGATACGCGTTTCTGACGTGCGCATAGACGCAGATGGTGAGTGGACGCTTTACCTTTCATCCCAAACGCGCTCCATATCAGAAGAAAATCCCGCCATTTGGCGAGCGGTAGCCTCTGCCCCAACAGGACCTTGGGAATTTGATGATATTCCCCTTTTAGAAGCGGGTAGTTCGGGCGCATGGGATCAGTTTGGTGTTGCAGAGCCAGTGATTTTAGAAGAGAAAGATAGTTATAGAATGTATTATCTCAATCAACGGCGTGATAATAGAAGTGGACTCTCTGCAATCGGTATGGCAACCTCTACGGACGGAATCGCGTGGATAAAATATAATGACCCTGTCACAGAAAAAGAATTTGCAGAAAGTGATTTCGTCAAAACGCTCGGTGAAGGCACTGTGGGCTTTCAAGAAATCCAAGCCTTTGACCTTTGGCAAGATGATACCGGCGGTTATGGTATGCTCTTCTTTTATGGCGGGCGTTCTACCAATACGATGAGCTATGCTAATAGCCCCGACGGTATGGTGTGGTCAGATTCAGAAAATAATCCTCTCCTTACCGCAGACGATATTTCCTTTTTAGGAGTTCTTTCTACCCCAAGAATGATTTATCTGAATGATACATATCATTTTTATTTCTATGGCTCTGCCGACCAAAATCGTCCTACTGGTGAGATTTATATGGCGGTTGAGGAATAAGAATAGAAGTGCATTGCATTTACCAGATGCGGTGTATAACTAGCAAAATAATCATGCAAAAAAGACACCTACAAATCCTCTGGAGCTTCACCGCAATTTTTATCTTCCTTCTCATTGGCTTCACTGTTAATCTTAGTCTCAAAGCCAATGCCCAAAGTGAAGGAAGTGCACAATATCTCAACGCATACCTAAATAGCGAAAGACCCCTCATTATCATTCTTGCCGAACCAGAATACAGAAGCCTAGTCGCCTCTGTGCAAGAACGCGGCACGCCCATAGTTATCAGTGAATACCTGCGCCGTAGCGGAGAAGATTGGTATCAAATCACTTTCAACGAAGTTGAAATAGGTTGGGTGCAAGGAAAGTATATTAGCGTAGAGAAACCGTAAAACCTAATGATAGCGGCGGTTGAGTAGAATGACTGCTCCATCGTTATTCGTATCGAAACCATAGCGGAATTTTTCATGCTCCGTTCTGGTTTCGATATGCTCCGCTACTCAACCGCCACTGCCATAATAATACCCATGACCCAAACCATAAAATCCCTCCCCACCCAAGCAAAAGACCGCGTCCAAGTCGTAGACGTTCTGCGCGGCTTCGCCATTTTTGGCATTTTACTCTTTAATATGCGTAGTTTTGCGGGGCAAATGAATAATGTTAACACTTGGGATCAAATAGATCATACCATTCTCAATATCATAGATTTTCTCGTCCAAGCAAAATTCTACTCTCTATTTTCCCTTCTTTTCGGCTGGGGGATGGCAGTTCAAATGCGTCGTGCTGAAGAAAAAGGCACAAAATTCTTCTCCATCTATTTGCGCAGACTTCTAATTTTATTTGTTTTCGGCACTTTGCACGGTGTTCTACTTTGGACAGGCGATATTTTACGCATGTACGCCGTTATCGGCATTCTCATGCTCATCTTTTTCCGCAAAGCCTCACCGAAAATACTTATTATTACCATCCCAATTTTGTTGTTTTCCTCTCTCCCGCTTATGCTCCCTGGTGAAAATGTTGCCAACGCCCGCGAGTGGTGCGGTAGCCTCAGCGAATGCCTCACACCATCCACGCAACTGCCGGGAAATCTTTACGCCACAGGCACGTATTGGCAAATCACCCAACTTCGTTTTCAAGAATTTATTGGCAGTTATTGGTGGTTCCCCTGCTATGTCGGCAACGTTTTCTCTATGATGTTGCTTGGCTTATATATCGGTAAGCGCAAACTTTTCCTGAACGCTAAAGAGCATCTTCCCCTCTTCCGCAAAGTAATGTGGATTGGCTTATTTATCGGTGTAACTTTTAGCGGGCTTTTTGTTTATATCGCTGAAAACCCCCTCGAAAGCGAGTATAACACCCTCGCCCGCATTGGCGCACGTACCATCGGTGCGCCTGCGCTAATGCTTTTTTATGTGAGCGGGATTATCATCCTCTTCCAAAAAGAAAAGTGGATAGAGCGATTATCCCCCCTTTCTTTTGTAGGGAGGATGGCGCTAAGCAACTATCTCACCCACTCCATTATCTTGACGTTTATCTTCTACGGATACGGGCTGGGACTCTATGGCGAGACAGACCCAACCTTTGGCTTGCTTCTGACCATCGGCATCTTTTTGGCTCAAATCAGATTTAGCCAATGGTGGTTCCAAAATTATAAGTTTGGTCCTTTTGAGTGGCTGTGGCGCACCCTCACTTATGGGGGCAAACATCCCTTCTCGATAAAAGAGAGTTATGAGAGTATAAAAATACCCAAAAAGAAAGACCCTAAAAAACAAATGATATTTTTCGGCGTGATTTGGAGTATTCTCCTTTTATGGGGATTTGCCCTCTTCAATTGGTCTGAAAAATTAATAGAGAATGAAGAAATTTCTCCCTTGGCTCTTGCCTTAAGCGGGGAATCTATCCCCGATACGGTTTCGGTGGCATCAAACGAAGATAATTTCATTATCGCCACGCCCATCACCGAACCAGTGAATATCCGCTTAAGCGAATCTGCTCAAATGGGAGATTTAAAAAGTATTGCCTCCGCGTATAGTGAAGAAAACGCGCAGAATTATATAGAAGAAATCACCGCCTTCGGCGGGCGTGCCGCAGGCTCAGAATCTGGGCATAACACAGGTGAATATATTGCTAAAGAATTTGCTGATGCTGGGCTACAACCCGCGGGTGTGGATGGCAGTTTTTACCAAGAATTTCCCCTCACTTATGTAAAAATGGACGAAATCCCCACTTTGCGCATTAGCGGCTCAGATGCAGAATATATTTATCATCAAGATTACGCTCCCCTGATTGGCTCATATCTCGGTGCAGGGACAGGAAGCGGTGAAGTGCTCTGGCTTAATAATTGTGACCGTGCAGACTTTGCCAAAATAGACGTGGTTGATAAAGTCGTCTTTTGTAAAAGTGGCGCGATTGAAGAAATTAGCCGAAATGCGGTGGAAAATGGTGCCTCAGCTTTGCTTTTATTGAGCGATGTAGAGACAAATCCACCCGATGCAGGTATAGCGATTTTACCAACTTGGATTCCTGAGCCAATCCCCGCTTTTCGCGTTTATCCCACCGTAGCCGAAGATTTATTAGTCGGGAGCGGCATTTCCCTCGCAGATTTAACGCTTATTTTTGAGCCATTTGCTCTCGAGACAGAAGCAGAGTTAAATCTTTCACTCATTTCTCCCTGTGCCGAAGAAGGTTGTTTCGGGCGCAATATCCTTGGTGTATTTCCAGGGCATGATTCTTTTTATGCCGATCAAGTTATTATTGTTGGTGCAAGCTACGATTCTTATGGGGATAGCCCTGATAATATCAAATGGGTAGATGACGATGCGCGTGCATCGGGCATTGCTCAACTGCTAGAGATTGCCCAGAGTTGGAAAAAGCAAGATTACCTCCCGCGCGTTACCGTGTTATTTGTGGGCTGGGATGCTGATTTACAGGAAATGCTTGGGGAGGCGTACTATGCAGAATACCCCCAATATCCCCCCGAAAATGTTTTAGCCACAATAAAGTTAAACGCGGAATCTGATGGAGAAAAGGTCTCATCTACCTTGCTTGGTTTAGCCGAAGGTGATTTCTTCATCACCGATTTGCTCACTCACCGCGCCGATGCGGTGACGGACGGAAATTTAGAAGCGTTCTTGGCAACATCGTTTGCCACCGAACGCACAAACGATAAAATTTGGTTTGAAGATGCACAGACATTATTGCCAATTGCCTGTGAAATAGATTTTAGCAATTTAGAAATGGTAGGTAATGAAGCCAGTGCAGATGTGGAAATTGAGCTAGAAGTAGCTGGTGAAAGCGGTGGCTCACGAGAAATTTCACTAAGTATGCCCACAAAATTTGCTTTCAGCGCAGACGCGTGGCATTGGGCGGGTGCAGATTTGCTCTGGGCAGACGCACCAGAAATGGTCGCAGACGAAGACAGCGGCGCAGATGAAGATAGCGGCGCAGAAACTGTCGAATTGCCCCCCTATTTTGAAGTGGCGTACCCTGCCGATAAATCGCTTGAAGGCTTGGGCGAGTTAGCAGGTGAAGAATATACCGAAATGACAGAGTTGCTCGGATTAGAAGAAATGGGGAAGGAAAAACTCTATCTTTTCGCCACCGAAGAAGCCATGCGGGCAAACTCGGCGATGTCTTTGCCGCGCGGTGAAAACCGCTTTATCACCGCAAATACAATTAAAACAGTTTATAGTAGTGAGTTTTCAGAAGGGGAAGATTTCACAACGCTTTTAGCCGAACTTTTGCTCACCAACGCGGGCGTACCCGAAAATGCCGCCCCGTGGTTGTGGGAGGGCTTGCCCCTCGTTATTTTGGCAGATGAAAACCCCGTGAGTGTTCAGGGACGATTTTTGCCAAAACTAGAAGACAGTTTTATAAGCGACAGCCAAAACGCGGCAAGCTCATGGGCAGCGGTAGATTATTTACAAAGGCAAAAAGGCTGGATCGGTTTGGGCAATTTTATTGCCGAATTGGGGCGGGCTTGTGAAGGCAACGATTGCAATAGCGAAAGTGGCGCAGATGCCGCCTTAAAATCTGCGTTGGGGATGGATGCAGAAACTTTTGAAACCGCATGGCAAGCAGATTGGACAGCGCGGCTAGAAAAGGCACAAAATGGCATCAACGAAGTGCTTTCGGCGCGTAACTCTGCCATCCGCAATGAAGATTTGAACGCCTTTTTAGACACTGTTGACCGCCGAACGCCCAACTTGATAAATGAAGAGAAAAGCTGGTTCGCCGATTTAGCCGAATATCCGCTTGAATTTATGACCCTCAGCGGTCAACCGCTCGCGTTTTACGACGATGACTCTTTACTCGTGGCAGTTACCACTGAATGGCAACTTGAGGGCGTTACAGAGAAATGGGGCGGTGGCTCCACAGCCTTTAGTATCCGTTTTGTTCAAAGTGGCAATAATTATAAATGGGCGGGTGTGTCGTTAGAAAATCTTAATGGGCAAAATATCCGCGTTCGTTATCCCATAGGGCAAGAAGAATTTGCGCAAAACTTGCTCGCCAATGCTGAAGAAATTTACGCCCAACTCGCAGAAGATTTAGAAATCAGCAATCCGCCCACGCAAATCATCAATCTTTATAATAATAAAAATGCCTACCGCACGTCAATTTTTATGTCCTATCCGAATCCAAAATGGATGCAGGGCTGGTCGGCGCAAAATCATTCGCTCAAATTCACCCTCGAAGAAGGCAAAAATGCCGAAAGCTATCGCCTTGCTCTCAGCACGCATCTCACGCGTCAGCTTTTGGCACAGCAAGGCGTTCACGCCGAGTGGATGCTCACAGGCGGGGGCAACTATTTTGCCAAGGGCGTAGACAATGGCGCATCCCAAATGCAGGCGGCGGAGGAACTTTATTATCTCAATAAAGCAGTCGAATCCGAATCCGCTTTCGACTTCAACGATTTTCCCCCGCTCTATCGCCTTTCAGAATCTGAATATAAAATTGGATTACCTCAAGCGTGGGATTTTGTCAGATATTTGGTAGAGACGGGAAAATTTCAGGATGCAATGCAGACGGGGCGCGCGCGACCCCAACTTGCTACCGCGTGGCAAACATCTTTTGAAAGTGGACATGCTACCGCTCAACAAATCTCCATCGCCGAAGCCTTCGATGAGCAAGGTGCCATCAAACACATCGAATCTCTCACCGCGCCAGAAAGGGAAGGCAGGCAAGCGGGGTCAGCAGGCGCAGATTTAGCAGCAAATTATATTGCCGATAAATTTGAAAGTTATGGTCTAGAAGTACAGAATCAAGTTTTCCCCGTTTACTATCAGCATTATCTTGAAACCCCATCTTTAGATTTAGACGTAAATGGCGCGGAAGAAAACTATATTTACCGTGAAGATTTTCTCATTATCCAAGCCGTAGAAAGTGCGCTAAAAGGTGAGTTTGTTTGGGTGATGGATGAAGACTATAGAAATATGAATTTAGATGGCAATATCGCCATTCGGAAGCCGACCACCGATATCGCCACAGAAATTGCCAACGCCACCGAACATGGAGCTGGAGCATTAATTTTGGTGGGTGACCTAAACCGTAATAGAGAATTGAGCGCAAAATATCTCGCGCCAAACGCTTTGCCTGAAGAGGCTATTCCCGTTTTAGAGTTTACGCGCAATGGCTTCAAGCGTCTGTTAGACATTAGCGGGCAAAGTCTTGCCAGCATTTATGGCGCACCGCCCGCATTTTTCCTCGATATAGATGCAGAGTTAAGTATTACCCTAAATGAAAATAGAGAAGCTGAAACTGCCAATGTCTTTGGCTTTTTACCTGGTACGGATTCATCTTTGAGCGAAGAGATTATCATTCTTAGCGCACATTACGACCACGTTGGCGATGACCCCGAAACACGCTACAGTGGCGCAAATGACGATGCCAGCGGAGTTGGCACTATGCTAGAAATTGCACAATTATGGCAAGCGCATAATTATCAGCCAAAACGGAGTGTGCTCTTTGTAGCTTGGGGCGCGCAAGAATTGGGCGAAGCTGGCTCACGTTATTATCTTGAAAATCCGCTTTACCCTGTAGAAAACATTGTCTCGGTTTACCAATTGGACGCAGTCGCGGGCGGGGACGCACATCACCTAGATGCGCAAGGCTCACGTGAACAAGAAGGACTTTCGCTTTTCTCCATTGAAAAAGCCCAAGAGATTCTGGGCGGACGCTTACAACTCTCTCTTCCCAAAGAAGAAGGTGTCTCCCCATTCTCTCCTGATGCCCTTTTTGCCCGCGATACTATCAGAGTCAGTTCTGACCACGATCCCTTCCGTGAGTTGGGTATTCAAGCCCTACGGATTGCCTGGCGCGAGGCAAATGAGACCAATCCCAGCGATGAGTTTGCAGATGAGTTAAATCCTGAATTTCTGGCTACAGCAGGCAGATTGACGATTCTGACGGTGATGATGGACGGGCAGTAATATTAAAAGATTTTAGGAATACTCTGTAAGAAAGTATTCTAAAGAGGAGAACTTATGGTTTTAATTTCAGGAAGTGGTGAATGGAAAAACGCACACGAAGGTGCTTTGATAGGGTTGCTTGAATTATCAGGTGTTGATAATACTCAAAAATCTTCTCCATTAAATAAACGAAAAAGAGAAATAGAAGCACAGCTACGAGAAAAATATGGAGCTTTTACGCGGCAGGAATTAGTCGCACTCCCTGTGATGTCAGCTTATAAGAAATACTATAGTCGTTTTAAAAAGACCTATCATGTACAACTTCAAGTCGAATCAATTTCACAAAAGGGGAAGAAGTTACCCAATGTATCTCCATTAGTGGATGCTAATTTTATCGCCGAAATGGAGACCTTTATTCTAACAGCGGGGCATGATGTAGAGAAATTACAAAAGCCAATTTTGATAGATATTTCTAAAGAGGGAGATACCATCACGCAGATGAACGGGCAACACAAACCTATCCGTGTAGGCGATATGATTATGAGAGATGCGGATGGAGTGAGTTGTTCAATACTCTATGGGCAAGATAATCGCTCTTATATTTCACCTGAGACATCTCATGTTCTTTATGTTGCTTATGTACCAGAAGGTATTCCAGCAGAGATTGCCATGGCGCAACTCGAAAAAATCGAAGAGTATATTTGGCTCTTTTCGCCAAATGTAGTTTTAGAGCAGAAACGTTTGCTTAGAGCGGAGTAAATATGCTTTATGTGAATTTGACATATTTTTCAAGAAAAACACCTTGTAGTAGCGACTTTAGTCGCTCTTGCCCAGAGAATAATGATTAAGGTCGTTACTACAAAGATTTTTTAGGATTTTCTTAGAAAGAAAACACTCAATAAACTACAGAAATTTATTTCACATAAGCCGTTAAATATAAGCCTTCGACATGATTGTTGTGAAAAATGGCAGAGCGCATAACGAAACTCTCGTAACAAGCGGGAGTTTTGTTTTTGATTCGTGTAAATCTACTCAATCTGCATAAAAGAACCGAAGAACCCGTTCCCTTCAAGGGAACGGGTTCTTCGGTTCGGGTCAATATCTCAATATTCGTTAATCAAAAAGAAAATCTCCCATTTTACTGGGGAAAGCAATGTCATCCTCTACAAAATCTTTATACTCACTGGGTTTTTCAAAATCATCTATAATGATGTTTGTTTTGGGTAATGTTCCTTGACGCAAACCAATATATTCTTGATAGCTAGAAAACTCCCATTCTTCTGGAGAAGATACCAAACCAGCCTTAAAGGGATTCAAGTGGATATATCGTGATAAATGCAAAAGATATTCAGTATTATTAACGTGTTTGGTTTTGAAGCGTCCTTGAAATAATGCACCAACACGCTTATGTCTTCGATTAAAAGAGTTGGTATATGCCAACAAAAAGGGTTGCATTAATTTTGATAAATTGTCCGTCATTAAATATACGAGAAAGTGATAGTGATTTGGCATCAAGCAATAGCAGATTACCTCTACATCGTTATCAAAGAGATATTTTCTCCATAGTTTCAAGAAATAAGAAAAATTTTCTCGTGTCAGAAAAGTTTCTTCGTAGTTATTGCCTCTATTATACAGATGATAGTATTCGCCGCTGATTAAAGGAACGCGTCTGGTAGGCATTTTTATTTCCTTCAAGGGGTAATTTGATGACAAATGACTTGATAATTGTACTCGTAAAACAAGAACCCGTTCGCATTTAAAGAGTGTGTTTTATAAACCCGCCAAGAACCCGTTCCCTTCAAGGGAACGGGTTCTTGGCTATCTCACCGCATTCACAAAATCTGCTAACAATCCATAAGCAGTTGTATCTGGACCAGGGTCTTTCTCTACAACAGAAAGATCGCCTAGAACATCGCTTTTAAATTCTACGATAGATGAAGTGCCTTCTACGCTGTAAATTGGGGAGGTGCTGGGGATGAGTTCGGGGGCAACTTTGGCGATAACTTTATCGCCATCTCTTTCAGCCGAGCAGGTTAGCTTATAGCGATTGCCATCTTTGAGCGCATCTGCAATCATTTCGGGGGAAATATCACGAATCCCTTCTCTATCTACATCTTGCGGTTTGAGGGGGATGCCCATTAATACCGTTACCAATGCTGAGACTTTGATTGCCGCATCCCAGCCATCTACATCTCCGCTGGGGTCGGTTTCGGCGATGCCGACTTCTTGGCAGTATTTTACTGCTTCATCAAAACTGTCGCCTTTTTCCATGCGAGCGAGCATCAGATTGGTGGTGGAGTTCAGCACACCTTTGAAGGAGAGCAAATTTGAAGCAGGGATTGCCTCGCGGAAGAGCGAGAAAATTGGTGCACCATCCATTACGGTGGATTCATGCAGAAATTTCACGCCATTTTCTTTTGCTAAGGTTTGTAATTCTGCGTAGCCGTGTACGACTGGTCCCTTATTTGCGGTGCAGACGTGCATCCCAAGTTCGAGTGCAGTTTTCACATAATCGAGCGCGGGTTGACCCGTTTTGTGATTGACGGAGGTATTCTCGAAGAGCACGTCTGCTTGGGAGGCGCGGATTAGTTCGAGTGCAGAAGATGTTGGTTGACCAGCAAGCAAGCCTAAATCATGTATGCTGAGCCCAGTCGAAGTGCGTCCGTTTCGCATTGCGTCCAAAGCGGCGGACAGGTCGATGCCGTCTGCGTTCACAACTGAGCCGTGAGAGCCAGTCCCAATTCCCGTCACAGAAAATTTGATATTATAGTTGCGGGCGAGTTCCTTTTCTTTGCGTAATAGCAATTCTGCGAGGGCTTGCCCCACGTTGCCGAACCCGAGAAATGCGAGTTTGTAAGTTGTCATTTTTTCTCCTAAAGTTGATTATAATTAGCGAACTGGATTTTACCAAAGGAGTGCTATGTTTGATAAAAGGAGTTTGACCGAAATTGCAGATGCGGTGAGCGGATGGGAAGCAGGCTCGCTGAAAAAAACGATGGCGCGTTTTCCTGAGAGAGAAGATGAATTTATCACTACCTCATCTGAGACAGTGGCGCGTTTATATACGCCCGCGAGCATCCCCGACTTTGATTACGCGCGTGATTTGGGTTTGCCCGGCGAATTTCCCTTTACGCGGGGCGTTCACCCGACCATGCACCGCGGCAAACTCTGGACAATGCGCATGTTTGCGGGATTTGGCACTGCAGAAGAAACAAACGCCCGCTTCAAGTATCTGCTTGGCGAGGGGCAAACGGGTCTCTCGATTGCCTTCGATTTGCCGACTCTGATGGGATACGATGCGGATGCCCCCGAAGCTCTTGGCGAATTTGGCAAATGCGGCGTGGGAATTTCATCTCTGCGCGACATGGAAATTTTGCTGGATGGCTTGCCTTTGGATAAAGTTTCGACCAGCATGACGATTAACTCTCCCGCATCCATTATTTGGGCGATGTATATTGCGGCGGCAGAGAAAACGGGTGTAAAGCGGGGGCAATTACGCGGCACACTCCAGAATGATATTCTCAAAGAATATATTGCTCAAAAAGAATATATTTTCCCGCCCGAACCTTCGATGCGATTGGTGACAGATACCATCGAATTCGGCACAAACGAACTCCCGATGTGGAATACAATTTCTATCTCTGGCTATCATATTCGTGAAGCAGGCTCGACTGCCGCGCAGGAATTGGCATTTACGCTGGCAGATGGCTTTGAATATGTACGTTGGGCGTTGGAGCGTGGCTTAGATATTGATGATTTTGCGCCACGTCTTTCGCTCTTCTTCAACTCACACAACGATTTCTTCGAGGAGATTGCCAAATTCCGTGCGGCTCGCCGCATTTGGGCGCGTGAGATGAAAGAAACTTTCGGCGCAAAAAATCCCCGCTCGTGGCTGATGCGATTCCATACACAAACGGCGGGCGCATCATTGACCGCACAACAGCCAGAAATCAATGTGGTGCGTGTAGCCTTGCAAGCCCTTGCGGGCGTTTTGGGCGGGACGCAATCTCTGCACACGAATAGTTTAGATGAGGCTTTGGCATTGCCTTCTGCCGAAGCGGTCACAATTGCCCTTCGTACGCAACAAATTATCGCCGAAGAATCAGGGGTGACGAATACCATTGATCCGCTCGGTGGCTCTTATTTTATGGAGGCGCAGACGAATAAAATCGAAGCGCAGGCTTATGATTATTTCCGTAAAATAGAAGATTTGGGCGGGATGTTGCCCGCTATCGAAAAAGGATTCTTCCAAAGTGAAATTTCAGATGCCGCGTATCGTTATCAACGCGAGATTGACCAGAATGTGCGGCGTGTGGTTGGTGTAAATGCCTATAATGAAAAGAAAGCGGTCAAAATCCCGATTTTGAAGATGGACCCAGAAGGGTACGAGAAGCAGAAGGCGCGCTTGGATGAAATCCGCAAGACGCGGGATAATGAAAAAGTGAATAAATCTTTAGCACGTTTACGTAATGCTTGTGAAGGCACAGAAAATACGATGCCCTTTATTCTTGATTCAGTGCGTGAATATGCTACGCTTGGCGAGATTGTGAATGTGATGAAAGGTGTCTTTGGGGGCTATGAAGAGCCAACTTGGATTTAGGGCGTTAGGAATCAGGAAAAACAGAACGCGGATTTGCGCGGATAAAAAATAAACACGAAGGGCACGAAGGTTCTCAAAGAAAAAAAACTTAGTGAATCTCTGTGCTCTTTGTGTTTAAATCTTTAAGTTGAAGCTCTGGCGATGTACCAAGCTTTTCCCCAACTTTTGAATAACTTCTCTATGTTGCCTAGTTCCATAGCCTTTGTGTTGGGCGAATCCGTATTCTGGATATTCTTCGTCTAACTCGCGCATTTTTGCATCGCGGGCGGTTTTGGCGAGGACAGAGGCAGATGCGATGGTGAGAGAGCGCATATCGCCTTTGACGAATTTTTCTTGGGGGAGGTTGATGTCGGGGAGCGCGAGATAATCGGTGATGAGGTAATCGGGGGAAATAGCGAGACTCTCAACCGCTCTTTTGGCGGCTAATTTTGTGGCAGGGAGAATGCCGATTTGGTCAACTTCTGTTGGGGATGCAAATCCAAGCCCCCATGCGATGGCAATCTCTTTGATGACTGGCTCGAAATGCTCACGCTGACGCTGCGTCATCTGTTTGGAATCACGCACGCCTGCCAAAAGTCGTGTTAATTTTGAGATGTTGGGGAGTATCACGATCGCTACAGCCACATCCCCTGCTAATGCGCCGCGCCCAGCTTCGTCTATTCCGCCAAGATTTAAAAAGCCTTTTTTCCAGAGTCTTTTTTCAATTTTTAGGTCGGGGTATTTAGGGAGGGTGCTTATATCAAACTTTTTTCTGGGCATAAGATATTAAACCGCCAAGGCGCAGAGTTTTTAATTTTTTTTCTTGCTTTTCTCCGCGTCTTGGCGGTTATAAAGTCCTTTACGCGCATTTTTACGAATTTTGAGTAAATCTATAAACATGTGCCATGAATCGCGCAAGACGCTAATTTTGCTTTCTGCGTTGTAATACCACGGGATGGGGAGTTCTATCACTTTATAGCCACGCAGTTTGGCGATATAGAGAATTTCTACATCGAATGCCCAGCCTTCTATGCTTTGGTGTTTGAAAAGGTCTTCGGCAATATCTGCACGGAAACCTTTGAAACCGCATTGGGTGTCGTGCAGTTTTGGGAGGGCAAGAATGCGAATGAGCAGGTTGAAAACTCGTCCTGTAAAATGCCTGAATTCTGGCTCATCGTAGCGAATTGCGCCCTTGACCTCGCGGGAGGCTATCGCAATATCGCTATCTAGTTGTGGGGGAATAAAACGGGGGATTTCAGTGACGGGCATAGAGAAATCGGCGTCGCAAAAAATACGATATTCACCACGTGCTTCGAGCATGCCGCGTTTTACAGCTTTTCCCTTGCCCGCAATATTATTACGAAGAACGCGCAAGTTGGGGTATTTTGATTTCAGACTTTGCGCGAATTCGTAGGTGTTATCGCTACTTCCGTTTTCAACAACAATTACTTCAGCAGAATAATCTTCGTTTTTTAGAAAGTCAAAAACCTGTTTCAATGTTTGAGGCAGGCGATTGGCTTCGTTATAAGCGGGGATAATGATAGAGAGAAATGGAGAGGGCATTATGAGCCTTTAGACAAAGAGCACAACGCCTAAAATAAGGAGAACTAAAAGAAAAACTAAGACCAAGCCCATCACGCCTACAATGGTAAGTTGTTTGCTTGTCATGCCCATATAGGTTTGGGGGGCTTTTTTCACGGGTTTACGACGCGCCACTTTACGTGGTTTTTGTGTAGGGGCACTCTCTTCAAAAGCAAAGTCAAGTTCTTCTATATCTGTAGCGTCAGATGATGAGGTGTTTTGCGCAGGTGCTTCTTTTTTAGCTTGGACTGGTGGTTTTGGCAGACGTGGGTTCACGAGCGCATCTGCCATTTCGTGCACTATTTCTACACTCATCATGGGTGGCTCTTGAGCTAGTGAGGCAACAAAATAACTAATTGCATCGCTCATTACAATTCTTATCATCGGGCGCACGGAAGAAATATGTAAAGCCGGGCTGGTTGATAAAAGAATTGGTTCAACGCCATCGGGTAACTGAAAACCATCGCGCTCGAGATAAACTCGTACCGCTTTGCCAAGTTGGGCGGTGCGTTTAAGTAAATTAATGCTGGCTTCTTTAAAATTCCCACTAGTATAGGGTCCCCATGTATCATTTTTAGCGCGATAGGTACCCTCTAAGTGAGTTACGAAAATTACCTGAACGCCAGGAGGCCCAATCAAAATAAGTGGTACGGTGATTTTTGATTTTCCTAAAGTGACGTTGCGAATTAGGGTAAATTTTTTATTCAGACTTTTTTCTAACTTTGCAATCGCCTGTTGTTGTGCTTGCAAATCAGGATACCAAGAAAAGCCATATTGCAAAGTGCCTTTAATGCGGTTGATGGTACTAATAGTTCCATCTTCTTCAACGAGGGGAGTTTTGTCTATAATTCTCATAAGAAAGCCTTTATTTATGCTAAAACGAACCCTCCAATTTTAGCATACCCCGCTTTAAAATAAAAATCAGAAATGAGCTATAAAATTGGCGTTCTTAGATTCTGTTTGGAAATAAAATCTATTTTGAGTTTTGAGAAATCATTAGACCTCTTGCAAAAGTCTGTTTTCTCTACGCTCCCTGCGCCGTCCTCGGCGCAGGCTTCTCTAAAATACGCCGCCGAGGACGGCGGCTAGAGCACTTATGCAAGATGTCTATTAACCGCTAATCTTCGCCAATCATCACTAAACTTTTATTTTTTAGCGAAGATTAGTGATGATTGGCAGTTGATAATCTTGTTCTCGATAGAGTTTTTTGGATAAAGTACTCGGCACGCGCGTATTTCTAACGCGATTGCCCTCAAATAACATCTTCTTGGTGTGAGCAGTATTCTGCCCTGCCTAAAAATGTAGCGGGTTATTTTACTTAGATATTAGCGTGATTTGTTGCACTTTCTGTTTTAGACAATGATTTCAATCAACTATTCTGGAAAATCCTTTCAATCTAATACTCTTTGCCTAGAATATGCCACTAGACACTACGATATTATGATAAAAAAACAACAAAATAATGATTTTGCTATGGTAAACTATGCGGTGGTAAAAAAAACTTACTCAATCGTAACTACTTGAATAAATTTGGTTTTTATTCTTTGGAGTAGTTCTAGAAAACATATAATTTAAACCCTAAACTAAGGAGATTTTAGAATGAATAAATGGGTATATACTTTCGGCGAAGTTGCCGAAGCAGAAGAAAAAGCAGGTAGCTGGGACGCTGTTCGCGGTTTACTTGGTGGCAAAGGTGCAAACCTTGCTGAAATGACACGCATCGGGATTCCCGTCCCCCCCGGATTCACAGCTTCAACTGAAGCCTGCTTGGCTTACCTTGCAGAGGGGAATCAATTCCCTGAAGGCCTTTGGGATCAAGAATTAGAAGCAATCAAAACTACCGAAGAATTAACCGGTAAGAAATTTGGTGATGCAACAAACCCTCTTCTCTTATCCTGCCGCTCTGGTGCAAAAATTTCTATGCCCGGCATGATGGATACCGTGCTTAATATCGGCATGAACGATGAAGTAGCAGAAAGTATGGTTGAGTTAACAGGTGATGAGCGTTTTGTTTATGATGCTTATCGTCGTTTGGTTCAAATGTTTGGATCAGTTGTGCTTGGCGTTGATGACGAGGCTTACGAAGAAGCACTCGACACCTATAAAGAAGAAAAAGAATACGCCAGCGATACAGATATGACCGCCGCTGACTGGAAAGCAGTAACCGAACTCTTCAAAGTTGCCACAACAGAAGCTGGTTTTGAATTCCCACAAGATGTTTTCGAGCAAGTAAAGAAAGCTACAGAAGCAGTTTTCAGCTCATGGAATATCAAACGCGCTATTGATTATCGTAATGCCGCAGGCATCTCTCACGATTTGGGCACAGCTGTCAACGTTCAGACAATGGTTTTCGGCAATATGGCAAACTCAGGGACAGGCGTTGCCTTCACCCGTAACCCATCCACAGGCGAAAAGAAAGTCTGGGGTGAGTATCTGATGAACGCACAAGGCGAAGACGTTGTCGCCGGCATTCGTAATGCGAATGCAATTGACGAGATGAAAGGTGATCTCCCCGAAGCCTATGCTGAATTCCTTGGTATTTGTGAAACTCTTGAACAGCACTATAGCGAAATGCAAGATGTAGAATTCACCATCGAAAATGGCAAACTCTGGATGCTTCAAACTCGTAACGGTAAACGTACCGCTATGTCTGCTGTCAAAGTTGCTGTTGATATGGCAAACGAAGGCATGATTACGAAAGAAGAAGCTATCCAACGCGTTGCTCCCGAACAAGTTGATACCCTTCTCCACCCTCAATTTGTTGCTGAAGCAAAAGCCGCCGCCAATCAGTTCACCTCTGGTGTAAACGCTTCCCCTGGTGCCGCTGTTGGTCGTGTTTATTTCACCGCCGATCTCGCCGAATCAAAGGCTAAAGAAGAAGGGCAAGATGTTATCATGGTGCGCCCCTTCACTAAACCTGATGATGTTCACGGTATGCTCGCCGCCAAAGGTATTCTCACCAGCGAAGGTGGAGCCACCTCCCACGCCGCTGTTGTTGCTCGCCAATTTGGTATTCCTTGTGTTGTCGGCGCATCGACCGTGCGTATTGATATGGAAGCAAAAACTTTCACCGCTGGAGACGTAACCGTTTCCGAAGGCGATTGGATCTCTGTAGACGGAACCACCGGCGAAGTTTTCTTGGGGACAGTTGATGCTGTTGCCCCATCTTTGGAAGAGCAGACAGACCTCCTCATCCTCCTCGACTGGGCTGATGAGATTGCCGCATCCGATGTTCGTGTTGCTAAAGCAGAAGGTTACCCCACAAAGGGCCTTCAAGTTTGGGCAAATGCCGATTATCCAGATGATGCCCGCCGCGCCCGCTCTTATGGCGCACAAGGTATCGGTCTCTGCCGCACCGAGCACATGTTCTTCGAGCCAGAACGTCTCCCTATCGTTCAAAAAATGATTTTGGCTGGTGATGATGTCAAAGTTCGCCAAGAATCTCTTGACAAATTGCTCCCTTACCAACGTGCCGATTTTGACGGTCTCTTTGAAGCCATGAGCGGATACCCCGTTATCATCCGCCTAATCGATCCCCCATTGCATGAGTTTATGCCAGATGAGCGCGAATTGCTCGAAGACGTAATCGCCGCACGTATCAAAGGTGAAGATGCTGCTGAGAAAGAAGCACTTCTTGCAGATATTGAAGCTCTCCACGAATCCAACCCGATGATGGGATTGCGCGGCGTCCGCTTGAGCGTGATGATGCCCGAAATCGTCTCCATGCAAGTTCGAGCCATTTTCGAAGCCGCCGCTGACGTGAAGTTGCGAGGCTTCGAGCCACATCCCGAGGTCATGATTCCGCTTACGGGTCACGTGAACGAATTGCATTTCATCCAACCCAAATTGGAAGAGATTGCCGCTGACGTAATGAAGACCAAAGGCGTTGAATTTACTTATAAATTCGGTACCATGATCGAAATCCCCCGCGCTGGCTTAACCGCTGACGAAATCGCCAAAACTGCTGAATTCTTCTCCTTCGGCACCAACGATCTCACACAATTCACCTTCGGCTATAGCCGTGATGATGCAGAGCGCAACTTCCTCGTAAAATACGTTGAAGATGGCATTTTGCCGAAAAACCCCTTCCAAACCATTGACCGCCCTGGTGTTGGTCAACTCATGGACATCACCGTAGCCAAAGGACGCGCTGCTCGCCCAGAGCTCGAATGTGGTATCTGTGGTGAACACGGTGGCGACCCCAACTCCATTGATTGGTGTCACCAAATCGGCTTGAACTATGTTTCATGTTCCCCCTTCCGCGTGCCTGTTGCACGTTTAGCCGCAGGACATGCCGCATTAGAACATCGAGCGTAAAGCATTTCAATAGAAGAACGAAACCCCAGACATCAAGCCGATGTCTGGGGTTTTTGCATTAAGTGACCTTTTAATATGGCATAATGTAATTTATTTTGCGCAAATAGTTGCATAACAACCAATAATTTTGTACAATAGGTGTACAAGAAACTTTACTTTAGGTTATATCCCTACATCGTGTCGAGCATCATCTGTAACCTAATCCAACTTCAGGTATTAGGAGGTTCATTATGTGGTTCCACTTAACGACAATTCATTTGTATTTGCCAAACGCCGATACTGTGAGCGAGACATTGCACAGTGAAGAATTTATTGACCTTGTCAATCGGCATGGCGGGCAGGCAAGCTATGTGCTGGAATGCCCAGAGCAACCCTTCGAATTCAACTATCTCACCGCATGGGATTCTGAGGAGGATGCAGATGCCTTCTTTGAGAGCGAGATGTACAAAGAATTTTTGAGCGACGTACAGCCACACCTAATCTCTCCACTTTGTGAGCGGCGTTTTGAAGTAATGGGTGCGGTAGAGAGAGTGTAGTTTTATAGAAAAAAGAGCTGATATGAAAATATCAGCTCTTTTTATTTCTTTTTTGTCTTTCAGGTTTCGAGGCAGAGTGGTTGCGAAGCTGTAAATTTAGCTATAATCTTTAGTGCTAAATAAAAACCCCAGATATTAAAAGGATGTCTGGGATTTTTTTTGTTTCCGCTAGTTTTGTTGTACAATACACTTATTATTCTCACCAAAAGTATTGGGGTTGCTCTATGCCTAAATCCAAAAAGCGACAATATCTCACACCGCATATTATGCACGATGCGCCTCTACGTGCAGAAGATGATGTCTTTTTTCACTTTGACCAATTTGCCGCCACCTTTGCCCGTCTTACCGCCGATGTTGACACGCGCACTCCACTCACGGTTGGGATCAGTGGCGCATGGGGAGCGGGCAAAACGACGCTCTTGCACAGAATCAAGCGTATGTTGGATTCGGGGGAAGGTTTTTTCAATCCAAAAGAATCGGATGACTTCCGCCAATGTAAAACGGTTTGGTTTGATGCCTGGAAATATACCGATGGAGACGAACTTCTCGTTGCATTAACGCGCGTTATTTTAACGGCTATGATGGGAGATGGTTTCAAAAATCGCTTGAATGCTTGGTGGGAAGACCCAACACAACCCTCCTACGAAATGGCAGAAATGTTTGTTAATGCCTTTCAATTTAAATTTGGCGGACTTGGCTTTCAGATTGACCCCGCAAAGCATAAAAAAGAGTCGCATTTTGAGACCCATACTGCCTTTTTCGATTATTTTGACGAGGCTTTCGAGACTCTCCTCGCGCGCTGGGTGCATGGAAAAAGCGATTATACAAAAATTGATGAAAGCAAAGGCGCATTGGTTATTTTCATAGATGATCTTGATCGTTGCCTGCCTAAGCAAGCTGTCCAGACTTTAGAAGCAGTCAAACTCTTTCTCGATAAACGCGGTTGCGTCTTTTTCCTCGGCGCAGATATTAAACGCTTGCAATCTGCGGTTACGGCGCATTATCAAGACACGGGTGTCTTGGACGACAGCCCCGATGAATATCTTGAAAAGGTTATTCAATTGCGATTTAATTTGCCACCTATCGCGCATGACAAAATGGATATCTTTGTCAAAGAGCAGATTAGTGCAGAATCCCCGCTTTATCAGCATTGGAAAACCGTTGTAGCAGGTGCTGAAGCCAACCCACGCAAAGTGAAAACTTTCCTTAATGATATTATGCTCCGCTGGGCAATTTGGCAAAATACGGGTGAAGCTGATCGTATTGATTATGATATTTTTGTTTCATGGGAAATTTTGATGCGTTCCTCGAGCAAATTTCGTGAGCGTTTATTTAAAATACGCCCTGTTTCCTCCGATGATTATGATTTAGTCACAAGTTTGTTGGAGAACGCTTTTAAATGGGCAGGAGGAGAGGGCGAAAAAGCAGATGAAGCCGCGGCGGCTAGTTTTAAAGAAGACCTAAATGATCAGATGAGACGTGTCTTACGAGAAATACGTCCTTTTCGCAAACGGTTTTCTCCTCAAGTACTTGACCAACTTTTTCACCTGACCGCTTTGCCTGTGGATGAGGAGCCAGTTATTCTTAAGGAAGCCGATACCCTTCCCGAAACTGAAAAAGCTCATTTGCGTGGCAAAGGTATAGATCTTCAAGATTCAACTTTAAAAGCTGAAGCAGAATTTACCTTTGGTGAGATGCCTTTTCAGCGTATTCCCGCAGGGGAATTCCTCATGGGTAGTAAAAAAGGTGTTGGAGATGATGATGAACAGCCTCAGCATACCGTAGATATGCCTTACGATTATTATATGGCGCGTTTTCCAGTGACGAATGTAAATTATCGAGAGTTCTCAGGTTCAAAGTTTAAGGTTGAAGGTGGTGAAGAAAATCACCCTGTTGTGAATGTTTCATGGCATGATGCACAGAAATATATTGCTTGGCTGAACGAAAACCATGCTAAAAATTTACCTGATGGCTATCAATTTAGCCTCTCCTCCGAAGCAGAATGGGAAAAAGCCGCTCGTGGCGAATATGCCAATGAATATCCTTGGGGCAATGAATTTGACTCTGCGAAGTGCAATTCATATGAGGGTAAAATAGGCACAACCAGCCCTGTAGGGCAATTTTCACCTGCTGGCGATAGCCCTTATGGTTGCGCTGATATGGTTGGTAATACTTGGGAGTGGACGCGTTCTTTATGGAAGGTATATCCTTATCCACAGGAGATGGAAGGGAGAAAGAAAAGAGAAGATGCAAGTGCTTCCGGGAGTCGCGTTTTGCGCGGCGGTTCTTTCCTCTATAATCGAAGCCACGCGCGTTGCGCCTCCCGCTACAGCAACAATCCCGATTCTCATGACTACAGCCTCGGGCTTCGTATTTGCGTCTCTCCCGTCTCCTAATCTCTGTTCTCCGAATCTCTGAACTCTGAATCTTCCCCCCTCTGTCCTACGGACATCTCCCCCCGAAGGGGGGAGAAGCTGTTTCGTTTGCGAGGCTTATTCTTTCAACCTTTCAACTTTCAAACTTTTTATTAAGCCGCCCGCCCCAATAACCGTTCTGTTAGCTCAAAAAGCACATCGCCTGCCTCACCCTGTGGGTTTGCCGTTCTGAGGGCATTAAGCGCAAACTCTGTCATTTGGTCTGCTTGGCGTTGGGTCTCTAAGCGCGCACCTTCAACTTCTAATAAGTGTGCCATCTCGGGGATTTCATCTTCAGTAAGCGCGTCTTTTTTCCATCTTTCAGCAAATTTGCCATTTTTTTCAAGCCCGTATAAAACTGGCAGAGATTTTTTGCCTTCGAGCAGGTCGCTAGAGACCGATTTTCCCGTTTCTGCTTCATTGCCCCAAATGCCCAAAAGGTCATCTTGTACCTGAAAAGCCAGCCCAAGATAATGTCCAAACTCGCGGTAGGTGAACCTAAGTTTTTCATCTGCCCCGCCAAGTAATGCGCCTAATTCGGTAGCGGTAGAGAGTAGTGCGGCAGTTTTTCCCGCAATCATTTGCCAATAATCGCCAATTTCTATATTGGCACGCGTTTCGTAAGCAATATCGAGATGTTGCCCCCGCGTCAGGCTCAGGCAGGTTTCTTGCAGGGTGCGTTTGGCATCTAAAACAATTTCGGCGGGGTATTTTTCTTTTAAATCACCCATGGCTAAATTGGCAAGAATAAAAATGCCATCGCCAGCGTTAATCGCTTGTGCCACGCCCCATTTTTTCCAAACGGTAAGCCGTCCGCGCCGCGTTTCGGCGTTATCTTGAATATCATCGTGCAAAAGTGAAAAATTATGAATCAATTCTATTGCCGCTGCGGCGGGTAAGGCGTTTGCCCACTCCCCACCCGTAGCAGAGGCGGTGAGCAAAAGTAAAAGTGGGCGGATTTGTTTCCCGCTTGCTTTTGCGCCCGCACCTTCACCGACCCAGCCCATGTGATAGGTCAGCATTTTGTGATATTCGGCGGTGTGTGTTTCATCAACGCGCGCAACTTGCTTTTTTAGTTCATTTTTTAATGCGGGAAGGAAGGTTTCGGGAAGATTTTTCATAAGGAAGATTGTAGCAGGTTTTTTTCAGATTTGGATAAAATGCCCGCGTGCTTCGACAGTCTCAGCACACGTGAATTTGGGCTTGGTTTCATTATGGACGCGGGGAGCTGGCTGGCAACACATTCACGTTAAAGAAACGCGTATTAACCAGCACCCAAGTTGAGGTCATGTATGCTGAGCCTGTCGAAGTACGCGCGTCGCGGGCTAAAAATCCAGATATGAAATCTAATCTAGCCACCTTCAAAAATGAAACTGTCAGGTGGTTAGAAGCTAATCTAAAATCTGATTTAAGCATGTCACGTTTGCAACTATCCGGGACTTTCAAGGGGGGTATAATTGGCGTATGCAAAAATCGAAAAAATTCTTTCTTGGCACTTTAGCCATTATACTCTTGGCGTTGCTTGCGTTTGTTTTTTATGAGGGAAGCAAGGTCTATCGCTCTTGGTCGCAAAAACCTTTGGGGGCTGTTTTAGATTACCCAACCTTGGATTCTTTTGCAGATGTGAGAAGTAACGAAACCGTTGTCTCTGCGCTTCAAACGATATTTCCTACGGGCACTTTGGTGCCAAGCGCAACCCTTAGCATTGATAGCACCAAAACGCCTTCTGGCACCGAAACCCTAGGCACCGCAACAGCAATGCCAACCCAAACTTTGCGCGCGTCTGTTTGCGGCAATTTGCCGCCAATGATGCTTTTAGGCATTGGGAGCGATGCGCGCTCAGACGCATATCGTTATGGGCGCGCCGATGTGATGCGTGCAATCCGGATTGACTTTGAAGCTGAAACAGTGACTATTTTGGGGTTTCCCAGAGATTTATGGGTAGATATTCCTGAAATTAACGATAATTTAGGCTCATCGTACCAAAAGCTAAACACGGCTTATATTTATGGTAACCCTGGGTTGAATTATTGGGAGCATCCTAGCGAAGGACCTGGGCTTTTGGCGCGCACCTTAGATAGAAATTTTGGCTTGAGGGCAAACCAATATCTGGCAGTTAGCATGGATGTTTTTGTAGATGCGATTGACGCGTTGGGTGGGCTTGATTTTTATTTCGCCAATGGCGTAGATGGGCGCAGTTCTTACGATAGGAGTGACCGTTTGGTTTTCCCTGCGGGAAATAATCACCTAAACGGTGAGCAGGTGCTAACCTTTGCTCGAATGAGAAATGTGAGCACTTTTGCGCGTTCTAACCATCAAAATGTGGTCATGTGTACTTTAGAAGAGAAGATAAAAAGCCCTGAGATTATTCCTAAAATCCCCGCTTTGATCTCTGCTTTTACCGATAATATCCAAACCGATTTAACGCCTGAGCAAATTACGCAATTGGCTTGTTTAGGAACACAAATGCCGAGAAGCAATATCATTTTTGCTTCTTTTCCCGAAGGCACTTTTGAAGGTACTTATACTTATGATCCCATTCTCGGTGCAAATACTTTTATTTGGGATAGCGATTTTGATGTTGTGCGTTCTTATGTTGATCAATTTGAAGCCGGTACTTGGCCCTCGGTTGATTCTGATATCTCTTCTTCGGATGTGAACGGAAATGATGGGGGGATGGGCAGTCGGTGTGAGTGAGGGGGTGGTTAGTAG
>JADGEO010000021.1 GCA_016744335.1 Anaerolineales bacterium | reverse complement strand
TTGACTTTTTAAGGTGCTTTTCAAACACTGTCGAAGAAACACTTGACCTATTTTACAGAAAAATATTTGCACAATCAATCTTTTTGGCGTGGATAGAAATTTATGCACGCCACCCCAATATATTATTTTTATCCAGAAAAAGGTGTTATTAAACTTTTAGATAGTGATGGCTTGGAGTCCGAAATCCCCCGATTTCGAGTCCTTAGCAAAAAGCCAAAGTCTGGAGACTTTGGACTCCGTTTCTACGAAAAAAAACTTATCACCTACTTTAGAACCACTGCCAATTTTTATTATCCCCACAACCTCGGCACCAACATCGGTGTATTCTCTTTATATGCCGCGTAATCTCCTCCAAACTCTCTCAATAATTTTCGCTCTTCAAAATGTGCGCCAATGATAGTATAGACAGTTAATGAAATATATAAAACCAACATATTCACACTCATCACGGGCGTTAGCCAAACAAAAAGCAGACCAAAGGTATAAAGCGGATGGCGCATATATTTATAAAGCCCTTTTACAACCAATCTACTCTCCACTTCTGCCCGCGGAGAAATAATTTGACGCAAGCCTGCAAATTCAAAAATATCGGTTTGGGAAAACCCAACCACTTCGCCAAGTGCGGCAAAGGCTTGTCCCACAAGCATTACATAAAACCACGGCTTCGGCACAGCATAAAGCGTACTATCAGGCAATACCTTCGCTAACCACAAGACAGGAACTAAGGTAATCACCGAAAAGATATTGAAGAAAAGCCGATAAAAACGCATCACATTCTTACCAAGCCAAGCTGTCAGCCTTGCTCTAAAACTAAGCGATGCCATTATTGAATGGACAAGCCCCCAAAGAATTACAGATAAAATTAACCAAGTCATTGTGCAAACCCTGTTCCCAAATGGACGAATGACGCTAATAAAAGCTTTTTAATTTAAAAACATTCGCGTCATTCGCATTGAAAAATTTCACCACCCCCTACCCAAAAGCAGGCACTTCCGCAAGGCTATCACCTACCTCAACCAAATAATAAGGCATCCACGCCACGCCAAAATCATCTATAAAGATGCGAGATTTTGTGGGAGTAAGAGTCGCCTCGCTAATATCGTTGACCACGCTCCCCCATCGGTCGCTAATTTCATCCAATTTTCCTTTGAACTCGGCTTCCATCTCGTGAATTCGATCTTCTAAATCATCAATTACTTCAATCGATTCTTCCACATCGGCTTGGGCTTGTTGCGTCATGCGGCGTTTGGTTAGCGATGTGGTCATTCTGCGCCGTCTACGGCTAAAAAGACTAAAAACATTTTCAGCATGTGTGCCCATTTCTTCCATTTTTCGGTCAGAGAGTTCGTCTTCATCCTGACGCAATTCACGCTCTTCCCGCTTCAATCTACTATCAAGCGTATCTAGTTTGCGGTCGTAGCGAGCGGTGATTTTGTCAATTTCTAGGTCTCTTTTTTCACGGGCTTCGGCAGAGCATAGGCGCATAAACGCCGATTTTGAAACATCGGGACCTGCATAAATTTTCAATTTTTCATTGGCACGAGCTTTCAGCGTCACTGAACGATAAAGCCAGTTTTTGAAATCAGTTTCAAGCGATTTCATCTTTCCAGCATTATCTAACGGCGGCTCTAGCCCCATAAATCTTGATTGCGGGGCAGGCATTTTGGTCAGTAGATCTCGGCCTAATGAACGGGCATCATCCCAGCGAATTACGCCACGGGCATCGGGGTTTGGCTCCCAAATTATGCGCTGAACTTCGCTATCTACGTCGTGTTTTCGGTCTAAAAACCGTACGGTCGCTGTTGCCAACAAGGTCGCTTTGTAAACGATGCCAATTTGCTCCGCATCTGCGCTCAAGGGGCGGTTTACTCCATCAAATGCTTCCGTCAAGCTCAAATTGAAGGGTAAGAAAAATTCTCGGTAATTGGATGGGATAGCTGGACGCGTTTGACTACTTGCGCTATGCGGATGGGATGCTTTGGCACGTCTCCGTTTACGACTGGATGATGCTCGTTGGTCAGCAACCGGCTGAAAATTCGCGAGCGTCCCCGTGTCCTGTGGCTGGGTTGCCTTTCTAAGCGCGTATCCTGCATCTGGCTTTTGCGCGTTAACCAATTCGTTCAATGCGGGTATCTGCATTCGCGTCATGGGTCCCGCTAAATAATTCATCGCCCAGCGCGTCCTGAAGACAGCAGGTTTTTTCTCGTGGATATTATGCAAAATAAAGGCACGTTTACCAAGCGATGAGATCAGTTTATCGTAATATTTGCGATCTAATCCACCCGCCGCGCTATCAAGACCATCGAGAAGACGCTCTTTATCGCGCTCGGTTTGGAGCTTGCCAATAAACCAAGTGCCCGCGTTGGAGAGGGCTTTGTAGTCAATATCTACGGGGTTTTGAGTGGCGAGCATGAGGCCAACACCGAAGGCGCGGGCTTGCTTCAACATGCGTAAAAGGGGGGGCTTGGAGGGTGGATTTTTTTGCGGGGGGAGATAGCCAAAAATTTCATCCATGTAAAGGATGGCGCGGAGGGAGTTGGTGCCGCCTTGCGAACGCATCCACGTTTCGACTGCGGAGAAAAGAAGTGTGGTGAAAAACATGCGCTCGGTTTCACTGAGATGAGCAAGATAAAAAACACTGTGGCGAGGACGACCATCGGGGGTAAAAAGCAAATCGGGGATGTCGAGAGCCTGCCCCATCCGCCACGTTTCAAAAGAGGGTGACGCGAGGATGGCGTTAAGTTGCATCACGAGAGAGGTGCGAGATTTGGCAGGGAAAAAACTATCAACAGGAAGCGCACCAAGTTTATCAAAAGGCGGATTTTGAGTTTGAAGGATGAGTTCAGTGAGATCGAGATTTTTACCTTTGCTCCATGCATTCTCAAAAATATGAGAGAGGAGAATATGCTCGCGGGAGCGGAGAGGATCGACATCTTCTTCACCAATTAATCCAAGTAGTGCAGTGACAGTGCTGGCAATTTTCTCACGCAGAATTTCGCTATTTTCTTCCCAATCGAGATTTGGCACAGAAAATGAAGATAAAACACTCACGGAAATGCCCGCGTCTGAACCAGGGGTATAAACGGCAAATTGAGCAGAATTTTTAAGGGCACTAAGGCGATTTGAATCTATATCCCATTTAGCAAGACCTTCTTTCCATAATTCTGCGGTTTCTTCAGCTTTTTCTTCCAAGCTTTTTCCACTACGGCGCGCATTTTCAGCATCAATCCAGGGTTGAAAATCTTGGGGAGCTAAATCGGGGAAGTGGAGGAGGAGATTGGTTAAATCGCCTTTGGGGTCAATGATGAGGGCGGGGATATTCTGCAAGGCGGCTTCTTCGAGGAGGGTTACACAGAGTCCCGTTTTGCCAGAACCTGTCATGCCAGTTACGATAGCGTGGGTGGTGAGATCGGGGGGATCGTAGTAAAGATTTTCATCGGTAGGGTCAGCTTGAGGGGTTTCAAGAGTGCGTCCGAGGTAGAATTTGTTTTTTGGCATGAGGTGGCTCCAGTCTTTGGTGGTCAGTATTCAGTATTCAGAGAACACAAAAAGCCAACTATGTTTTAGTTGACTTAAAGAGAATTTCTTTCACATATTCGGGCATAGGTGCTTTATTTCCCTTCGCCTTCTTTTTGATTTTTTCATAAACTTCAATATCTTTTTCCCCTTTCCAAAGAATATCTAATCTTCTTACTTCTTCTAATGCAATATGTTTATATTTGTCTGGGGATGCCCAATAACAAGTTTTGCAAAGATTTTGCAACTTTTCATCTTCCCAGTTGGAGCAATTCTCACAAGACCAAGATTTTGCTCGATTACAAGAACCGCAGAGGAGCATATATTCATTTTCTTTATTCTCTTGCTCAGCCCCACTAATTTCGTAAGGAATTCTGTGATCAATTTGAAAGTAGCGAAGCTCAAAATCTCCATCACAGATAGCACATTTACCATTTTGAAGTTGAAATAAATCTTTTTTAAGTTTTTTGGGGAAAGACTGCCGTCCTTTTTTTCTCCCTTTACGAATTTGGCTTAAATCTCCAAAACGATAAGCCGCTATCCAGCGTCCATCAGATGATTTAACTTTATAAGTTTCTAACGGAATACCCGCTTCGCGTACATCTCGCGCGGCACGTGGAGGATGATTGTAACCATAATCTTTTTCAAGTTGCTCTGTTGTTATGTAACCTTGCTCCAAAATATGGTCAATTACAATTCTGGCACGTTTTCCTGTAATGCTTTTTAGAAATTTGAGCGTTTTTTTATCTACATTCATAATTTATAAAAGACTCGGTTGAACGGGCTGATAAGAACGAACATATACCTGAGGGGCAATAGACGGATTTTCTAGCTTTTGCAAAAGGCTTCTTGAAAGATAGATAGATTCAAAAGTGACATCATCTCTGCCCAATAAGGTCGCCTGGGATGAACGCCCCGCATTTATTTCCATCTTTTTCATCCCTAATTCTTTTGGAAGTTCAACACCATAAGTTTTTTTCCCGCTTTTACCATCGTAGCTTAATATGAAAGAAATACCACGCAAATTTAGCTTCTCTAGTTCTTCTAAAAACTCATTAAAATCAATTCCACTATAATAGCGTGGCTCTCCGGTAGCACATACCCCCTGATAAGGTGGATCCATATAGATTAGATCATCCCTTTTCGCCATAGATAAGATTTCTTTGTAATCAAGATTATGTATTTGTGTTTTCCCCCACAACAATGCAGAAACAGCTAGAATATCTTTTCTCATCGTTCTCGGGTGTTTCCCTTTTCTGCGATTATCGGGACTTTGATTAAATTCTCCCTGAGCATTATAACGAACAGATGCTTTTACGCAACGTGCTAAAAGGTAGAGTAAATAATCGGGATTATGAGTTTTGTTGAACTCGTCTCGAATGAAATCGTAGTACTCTCTTCTGTTCCCTAATTGCTCGTGCCAAAGTTTTTCATATATGCTTGCTATCTCGTATGGGGTATTAATAATACGCGTCCAAAGACTCATTAAAGCTTTGTTTATATCATTGATGCAGTATTTGCCCGTTTTAGCTTTGTGAGCAGAGGCGATAGAAATAGCTGATGAACCTGCAAAAGGTTCAATAAGCGTATCAATTATTTTAGGAAAGTGGGGCAAAATATGTTTAGCCAAATTGCGCTTGCTTCCCTGATAGGGGATAGGGTGAGGTATTTTCATAGGCATATTATACCAAAAGAATGAAGGTTTTAGAACGGGTGTGCTAAAGAATAATACTTGGTTTTTAGGGATATGGCAAACATGAATCAGCTAAGGAAATCTTGGTAGGCAGCACTCAAGTTGAAATCACGCGCGTCGCGGCTTTTTTTTCCCACATCGGATTTTTCTTTAAATATCCTGCCTGTTTGCCTGAATACTCTATCGAACTCTTCTTTTCCACTCTTCTTTGAGTTTTAGCTGTTTTACACCAAGCCCAGAGTCTAGAGCAAGGAAATCTGAAAGTAGGCGGTTGAATGTTGGTGCTGTTTCAAGCATGGGGAAATAGCCCGCATCATCAAGAAGAATATGGTGGCTTAAATCTGAAAGCACACTTAGCTGAGTGATGCTTGGTTTCTCAATTAGTTTATCTTGGGCACCGCTAACCAACAAACAGGGGGTATGTTGACGAATAACGGCATCAAAAAGCTGAGGGATTTTTATTTCGTTCTGCGAGGCTTTGATTGCGTCTACGTCTGTTTTATTTGCATCTGCCAAAGTTTTTTTAATTTCAGGTGAATCACTAGAGAGCCAATCTACGAGTTCTTCTGGGGAGTTTTCAAATAGTTTGGGGTTAATTTTTGCCATATCTAATGAGCAATTTACAAGCATTGCTCTATCCACTATATCTTTATGTGTGAAGGCAAAATCAAGGGCAACTAATGCGCCTAAACCATGCCCTACTAAGGCTATTTTCCCAATACCCATTTCATCGAGAAAGGAGCGAACAAGTTTTCTTTGTGTTTGAATGCCGTATCTTTCTTTTTTATGCGCTGTGTCTCCAAATCCCCAGAGATCGAGAGCATAGGCGCGAAATGATGTTGAGGCAACTTGCATGGAAGATATCCAATATCTCCATGAGCCAACCCAGCCATGCAAAAAGATGACTGGGCGCCCCCGCCCAAGCACCTCATAATGCACAATTTCGCCGTCTAATAATACAACACTCATTCGCTTTTAATTCCTTTTATGATTTTCCAAATTTAGCTAAAATTTCTTTTACTCTTAAGGTCAATTCATCGGGAGCAAAGGGTTTGAGCAGATATTCTTCTGCGCCCGCGTCTAAGCCCGTTTCTATTTCTGATTCTTGTCCTTTTGCTGAAAGAAAGACCACTGGCGTATCTACTAATGCCGGTTTTTCCTTAATGGCACGGCAGGCATCGTAACCCGTCATACGCGGCATTCGTACATCTAACAAAATAATATCTGGGTTCTCTTTTTCAGCTAATTTAACAGCTTCTTCACCATTAGATGCCGCCACAACTTCATGCCCTGCAAAGCGGAGGGTAAATGCTATCAAATCTCGAATATCACGCTCGTCTTCTGCTATAACTATTTTTGCCATAAAAGCCTCACTTCAACTTTTCATAAAGAGGTAGGGTAAAGGAGAATGTGCTTCCTTCCCCTGTCTTTCCTGAACTTTCAACCCAAATACGCCCTTTATGCATCTCTACTAGTTGCCTCACAATGGGCAAACCTAAACCAGTTCCTGGGGTGGCAAGAACCAACGGGTCTTCTCCACGATAAAAACGCTCAAATACTTGTGCTTGATCGTCAACGGCAATACCAACACCATTATCTTGAACATCAATTTGCACCTCATCTCCTTCGTTGGTTGTGTGGAGGTGAACGATAATCTTTCCGTTTTCAGGTGTGTAATGATAAGCATTTTCAACAAGATTACTGATAATTTGACGGGCTCTATCAGCATCTGCATATACTGAGGGTAAATCAGGTTCAACTTCAAGGGAAAACGACATTGGTCTTTCTTCATCTTTGGAGCGATGTAAAATACTCGCTATTGCATCATCTGCAATCTCTTTTAACTCAATAGCCTGATGTGAAAGTGTTATTTTCCCAGATTCTATTCGAGAAATATCAAGAAGGTCTGTTACCAAAATGTTTAGTCTATCTGTGTTATCTCGAATAATATCGAGGAAATGCGTTTGATTTTCAGTTAAAGCACCTGCCGCACCCATGAGAAGAATATCTACATAGCCTCGTATCGAGGTCATTGGTGTACGCAATTCGTGGCTTACTGTAGCCACAAATTCTGATTTTAAGCGATCTACTTCTACTTCGTGCGTAATGTCTTTAAAAATAGAAACGGTGCCAAGAAAATCCTGTAATCTAAGCATTACGGGTGCTAAATGAACGAGAACAATACGGCCATCCTCTAACGCCAACTGCTCTGCATAAGTATCACCTTCCCTATATGCAGATGGATTTTCTGACCATTCTCGAATAATCTCATGCCAAATATTTGCCGCTTTACCAAAAAGCCCACTAAAATCTTTAAGTGTTTTTGTTATTACTTTTTCGCTTTCAATGTTCAAGATTTTTTCAGCAGAGGCATTCATAAAGCTAATTCTGTTTTCGGAATCGGTAACAAGGACACCATCTGCAACGGCTTCAAGAATTGCCTGAGAACGAGTGGCTTCTTCTTGCTCGCTACGCAACATACTGCCTAATCTTTCAGCTTGCTCACGAATTAGCTTATATAAGTTGGCGTTATTAATTGCAACAGCAACCTGCCCAGCAATAACATTAATAAGAGTCAATTGCTCGGGATTAAAGAAATCGGTTTTACGATTAAAGACCAACAAAACACCAATAACATCTTCGCCAACCATTAGAGGGGCCGCAACGGCACTGCGATGACGCTGAAGGTCGTCTTTTCGAGGCACCCACCGCTCATCTTGGTCAAGATCGTTTATCAAGATTGCATCTCGATTCTCAAGCACCCATCCAGCTAAGCCCTCACCTATCTTGAGCGTAAAGTCGCTATCTCTATTTTTTTCTTTAGAAAGATAGCCATAACCAGCCCGATAATGGAGCAAATTATCGTCTGGGTTGAGGAGCATAACTGTTCCCTGCTCAGCACCTACAGTTTCGTTAAGCAAGGCTAGGGTTTGGTTAAGAGCCAAATCAAGATCGAGGCTAGAAGAAACCTCTGTAAGAATATCTAATAAGGTTTTTGTATTGCGTTGTTCATTTTCAAGCTCAGCAGTGCGCTCTATAACACGTTGCTCTAAAGTATTTGTAAGGTTTTGAGTTTCGTCAAAAAGACGCCCATTCTGAATAGCAATAATTGCTTGATTACCTAATGTACTTAGGATTTGTTGATCATCTTCCGTATAAATACCATTTTGAGCACTTTGTGCAACGAGAACACCAACAACTTGCTCACCCGTTCTCATAGGAACTGCCAAAATTGAAAAAGGTGTTTTTGCCTGTGCATATCTTGATGTGCCAAAAATTCTCGTGTCTACAATACCTGAAAGAAGAATTTTATCTCCTGTGGCAATCACTTTTCCAATTGGGTTTGAATCCAAGGGAATTTCTCTTTCTGCCAAATACCTACCTTGAACAACATAATGAACGCTTTTAATTTGATTTTCTTCTTCATTAAACAGAGCAATTTCAAAAGATTCTACTGGCATTAAGCGAATAGCGGCTTCGTGAATAGCGTGATAGATTTTTTCTATTTCAAGATTTGCACTTACCTCTGCGCTCATTGCATTTAAAATACTCAAGCGTTCAGCTGTAGACAATGTAGATTGATAAAGCCGCGCGTTTTCAAGAGAAACTGCTGCCTGCCCAGCGAAAGTCGCACCAATTTGAATATGTGTTATCGTATAAAAACCAACGGCTTTCATATCTAAAGTCATAATACCAATGACCTCTCCCTTAGAAAGAAGAGGAATCCCCAACCAAGACAAGTATTCTGTTTCCGCTATAATCTGGAAACGCTCATCTTCTCGCATATCGGGGATAGCAATCGCTTTGCTCGAACGAAGAATTTCATCTAAAAGTACGCGCTCTTCTGCTAAATCAGACATGCTAAGAGGTGCAGGCGTATCTGTAAACCCACGAGTAGTTGCTACCTTTAACTCATTTGCCTCATAAAGCCACAGTGTTGCTCTATCGTAAGGAATTACGCTTTCTAGGTGGCTCAACAAAGAGGGAATCAACTCTTCACTCTCTAAACTTGAAGTAATTGTAGCCGTAATATCAGTAAGTGCTTCAAGCTGTGCTGCGCGCACCTCGGTAGATTGAATTAGGCGTGAGTTTTGAAGAGATAAAGCAACTTGCTGAGAAAGAGAGAGCAATAAAGTCTCATCTTCTTTTCGAAAAGCACCAACCTTATTGAAATTATCTAATACCAATACGCCTAAACAATAATCGCCTGTTTGAATAGGAACTAATAAACTAGATATTGGCAATCTTTCTCCCGTTGCCTGACGATAGAGAAGAAGCTGAGACGCAGAGAGCGTATAATCTAAAGCGAAATTAACTTCATCAACATTACGAGAAAGACGTTTTGCAAAAACACTTCCTGGCAAAGCCTCACCAAAACGATAGGATATCTTCTCCATGCTGGCATTATTTGCATAATTTTTTACAGCCTCAGGCTCAAGACGCTCTGTAACTTCATTCCAGAGTAACACAATCCCAGCGTGAGCGGCAGAAATTACCTGCAATGCGCTCGCTAGTAGAGCTTCCATAATGCTCTTGGGTCCAAGGTTTCCTAAGGTACGACTGAAATCGAGCAATAGATTTACTTCTTTCAATCGTCTTCGAACAGAAGTAAGCAAATGGATATTCTGAAAAATAACCGATGATTGACGTGCTATTTGATAATAAACCTGTTCATCTTCATCCGTTAAAATAGGTAGAGTCTCTCTGCTCACAGCTAAAACAGCGGCAACTGTTTCGCCTTCTACTTTAATCGGTAATGCAATAAAACTCTTGCTTTGTAAAGTACTAAGCAAAGGCGATTCGCGCCACTCGTCATTTTCATCTAAATTCATGACCAGCATAATTTTGCCCGACTGCAAAGAAGCCCGCAAAGGGTTTCTTTGCCCAAATAAAGCATCAGGATTAATTGTGCGTGGCACATCGCCCATTGTATGTAATAGCTGAGGTCCCTCTAGTGTATTTTCTGCTACAAAAGCAGTCATCATCCCCATATGGGTCAAAATCTCACGTCCTAAAGCCTGTAAGGCGGAGGAGGCGTCTAATTGCCTACTTACAGATTCTGTAATTCGTAAACCTGCCCGAATACGATAAGAGACCCTATCCAGATTCTGAATAGTAATTGTTTGTTCTAAATCTTTATGCAATAAAATAGGCAAATCGTTTTGACTAATATGTAATAAACGCTGTTGCCGCTCAATGCCTGAGGATAAAGCACCCACTCTTTCTTGATATTCTGATAAACGCGCCTGATTGTTAATAATAAGAGCCGCCTGTGCGGCAAATATTTCAATCGCCTCAACTGTTGTTAAATCAGGTGCCTTACCATCTCTTGGACGATCGAGGCTAATTGTGCCTAAGGGAAGGTCGTATTGATCTTTGAGCAAGAAAAGAAATAAATCTTCAGCATGCCAAACTCCATGTTCTTTCGCTCCTAACTCCTCATCCAAGTTTAGAATATGAATATCACTTGGCATAATTGGTGCCTTATCTACTGGAATATAATAAGCACTACCAAGCATGAATTCTGTTTTCATTACCTGCTGAACACCAAGAAAAGGTTGCTCGCGCTCTCGAAGAGCATCCCAGTTCTCGTCAGAAAGCCCCACACTGGTTACACGGCGCATCATCTCGGTGCCCGCGTCATAAACGCTAAGCAAGACCACGTCAAAGGGTGTCGCGGCACTAATTCCGCGAGCAACTATCTGTAATGAATCAGCAAGCGGTTGCTCCAGCTCAAGAGAGTTTGTCGTATCCAAAAGGCTAGAGAGAGTCCCCGCCCTACGTTTGAGCAAATCTCCATACTGAACTTGTTCTTCATAACTATATGCGTTCCCTATTGCAATTGCCGCCTGAATTGCCAAGGTTTGAATTATATCTAAAATCTCTTCATCAAAACGGGATGCAGACATCGAGTGCAGGTGAAATAAACCAACCGTTTTCCCCTGATAGGCAATTGGGGCAACCAAAGCAGAACGAACGCCCTCATGACTGGCTGGGTACTCACCATCATCAACATTTTTGGTAAGAAGCGGTTTGCCACTATAAACTACCTCACGTTCGATTTCAGTTAATGGCTCTCCCCGAGCACAACCTAACGAAAGAACACTCTCGGGCATCTTTCCTTTTTCAACAGATGTTGGATCAAAAATCGTGATTGTGCCACAATCTGCTTTAGATGTTTGTAATCCTTCTTCATAAACAACCTGCAATAAATGTTTAAGATTAAGACTGCCACTCAATTCTCGATTAACGCGTGAAAGCGCAGAAAGTTGCTCTACGCGCAAGCGCAAACTCTCATCTGTTTGCTCTAAAGACGCTGAGGTATCTAAGGCAATTGCTAATTGGTCCGCAACCGTATGGGCAGATTGAAGGTCATAGCGTGTAAAGAAATTGGGCATTCGGCTTGTTAACATCATTTCGCCAACACCACGCCCTCGAACAACAATTGGCACGACCAAAGCCGAAACCATTTTATACGCATCTACTAGAGGACGATAAAAATCTATAATGCGGCGATCTGCTTGCAAATTATCTGAAAGAAAAGAGCGCTGGCTCCCCGTTACTGTAAGGCGGTATTGAGGGTCATCAATATAAAGTTTTGCAAATAGCCCTATCCCCTCATCGTATTTATCATAAAACGATGATTTATGAGCAACCAAAGCCCCTTCATCATCATCAAGCAAAAAGATGAGAGCGGCATCGGCGTTAACTAGCTGTACTAACTCTTGGAGAGAGAAACGTATGGTCTCTTCTTCTGTTGCAGAAGAGGAAACCAAAGAAGCCACACGTCTCATAGTTTCTGCACGCCGAGCGCGTTGTCTGGTCTGTTGCATGAGACTGGCATTATCAATAATTGCCGCCGCCTGCTTCGCAACAACATTCATTAGGTGAACTTCATTTTCTGTAAACTCACGCAACCCTTGCGTATGATTAGATAGTTGCAAATAGCCCAAAAAGTTTTTGCCAGAAATCAAAGGAACAAGTGCAGATTCCTGCAAACTTGCCGCCTGTGCGATATTGTGAATTCGAAGCTCTTGCCAATTTTCATCTGTTTTTGCATCTTTCGTGAGAATAATTTGTTGTTTCTCAATAATCTTGCTTGCTTGACTATCGGCTGGGATGTCAGTACGAAAAATAGCAACAATATGGTCAGGAATTCCATCAAAAGGCACCTGGCCTTCTAAGGTGCGTTTATCTTCATCATAGAGCAAAAACCCTAAGATCTTAATAGAAAAAAGCGGTTGAATACTATTAATAAGTGCCGAGAAAAACTCTTCTCTATTCTGCAAAAAACCTGTAGATTGAGCCAGGTTTGCTAACCCTGAAAGCTCCATAGCACGCCGTTGTTCGTTTTCATATAAAAGCGCATTACGAATGGCTACAGCCGCTTGCCCCGCTATTAACTGGAGAAGGTCTTGGTCTTCATTAGAATATATATTTGCCGCAATCTGTCCCACCTCGAGCATACCAACAAGTTCCCCACCTGCCAAAAGCGGAATGCCCATATAGGAGCGAATTGAATACTGATCGGTTTCATTAAGAAAGCGAAGCTCTTTGTAAGACTGTGTATCTGGAACAAACAAAAGCTCTTCCTGCTCAGCAATATAAGAAGAATAATTCCCAAAACGCGTATCTAGGCTACTCTCAAGGCGCGGTTTTCCATCTACCATACCAAAACGGTAAGAAATAAAAATCTGGCTTGCCTGCTCCCAAACCTTAATTTCTAAAACATCAGAGGGAATCAATTTCTCTACATTTTCAAGAACAGCAATGAGCGTGGCATCTAAATTTAGATTTTCGGCAATCTCTTGCCCAAAGTCTGCAATAACATCTAGAACTGAACCTGAAACATCTCGTACACCTGCAAGACCTGTGCTCAACTCAGATTGATGCAAAGAAAGAAGTATTGTTGAATCTGAATCTGGAACCCGATAAGAAACCCCTTCTACTAATTTGCCCCCAATTGAGAAACGCGTTCTGCCCTCAGAAGAGCACAGTTCCCAAAAAATATTGCTTGGGCGCACACGCCGCGCCAAGCGCTCTAAGTCTGGCGTCTCATTTTGAGATAAGCCAAATAACTTTTGAGCTTCTTTATTTATGTATTTAACACCACCACCAGCATGAATTACTAAAACAGCATCCTCGTGTTCAGAGCCTTCATCTGTAGACGCCTTGATAGCCGCCTGCCAAGAGGATTGTGAACGTAAAGCCCAGCGCGCTAAAGCCCAAATTAGCGCACTTACCACCAATCCTAAAATAAGAAGAATTAACCCTGTTTCAAAGCCAGTATCCACGATGGATTAAACCTCTACACTTCAGTTGTTATATCTTTGCGCCGTGCTTCTGCCGCCATTTCGGTAATTTCCCGGATGTCTGAAAAACGATGTTCAGAAGGCGAAACAATACCCATTGAAATCGTCATCAGAGGCGAATTTTCCATCTCTCCCGCTGGATTTTCTGTTTGTATAAATCCTTGCTCCCTATCCATAAAGTTATAGTGCGTTTGCACTTCTTCATCAAAACGTCCCTTAAGTGCTTCTTTTATCTTTGGAGCCGCTTCATCGGTTGAAATAATAATAAAATTATCCCCGCCTGCGTGACCAATAAAATCATTTGCAGAGCCAAACTCATCAACAACTTCGCCTAGCAACATCGCAGAAAAACGCAAAACATCATCACCTGCAACAAAGCCATAAACATCACTAAATGAAGAGAAATGATTAAGGCGTAAATCCATCAATGCCCAATCAGTCTCGCGAATAATACGGCGAAGCTGCTCTTCAATCAAACGCCCAGCCGGCAAACCAGAACGTGGGTCGGTAAGACTCTCACGCTCAGAACGCCGTATGGCACCCTGCACACGTAACTTAAGTTCTTCGATATCGAAAGGCTTGGTTATATAATCATCTGCACCTAACTCTAACCCTTGCAACTTATCGCTACGCTCATCTTTTTGTGTTAGAAACATAACAGGGATATGGCTGGTACGCGTACTTGTCCGCAAAGTTCGGCAGACCTCGTAACCATCAATATCTGGGAGCATAATATCTAAAATAATAAGATGGGGCAAAACTTGTCTGGTTTTTTCCAACGCGGCATACCCACGAAGGGCAACATCCACATCGTAACCTAAGCCGCTGAAATAAATCTTCAGCATATTAGAAATATCGGGATCGTCTTCAACGACCAGTAGGCGGGCTTTTCCCATAAGGGACCTCCAAAAGTTTTTGGGACTATTCTTTTATCTTTACAATTATACTGTCTTTATAAATTCATGAGACATTTCAAACGAACCAATTATCTACGTTTCTTATAAACAACTCTGCCTTGGACTAAATGCCTCCGCCGAAACAAACGTGATTGGGGCGTGAGTGCCGCACCTCAACTGGTGAGCGAGCATGGGCAGAAAAATGTTTACGCAGAAAATATGTTAGTAGAAAGCTCTCAAGCTAAAGGTCACGCGCGGTACTCTCTTCATTCAGCCTAAAAAGATTATATCTTGCTACGCCGTATTTTTTCTATTTGCTCAGCTGTGACTTCTTTCTCAAAAGAGCGAAAGCCGCTAAGGCGAAAGCCATGCCTATGAGCTATTTCTGTAATTTCATCTACCCGCTCGCGAGTAATTTCTTTGCCAAGCGTATAATCTTCAAAACGACCTTCTAAAGCGAGTGCCATAGTCTCTGCCATACAGGCATAGGCTTTGCCTTCGGGAAAACCAAAATCAAAATTAAAATTAACAGCACCAGGGATGTCTACCATCCCACCGTCTATCACTAATATATCATCTCTTGCGGCAACTACCATTGCAGAAACATCGCGAGGTCTGGCAACGTCACAAACTACACTTCCAGCACGGAGATGAGCGGGGCGAATCACATCTTCGGTGATCGCACTTGTCACGGTTAGGATAAGATCGGCATCTGCTAAATAGGATAAATCTGTGCTCGCCAGTAAACTGGCTTTCGATGTGAGGTTTAGTTTAGTTTTTAGTTTTTCTACAGGCTCAATTCTTCTGCCTAGCAAATAGAGTTTTGATACATCATCTGCTAAAAGTTCTGCGCAAACGCTACCTATTGTGCCACCTGCGCCTACAACAGCGGCAGTGGCTTGAGCAAGGTCTATATTCATTAATTTTGAGGCTTCGCGAAGGGCTTCTACAGCAACAGAGATGGTATAGGCATCTCCTGTTGTAACGGGGACATCCAAGCCATTGGCGATGGTAACGCCTCCGTCCCCCACTACAGAGGTAAACGCGCCCAATCCAAGCATTTTTGCGCCGAGTTTTTCTGCTATGCGCCCCGTTTGTATAATTTTATTATAGACTGTCTTTTCAGGCAAACTCAACATGCGAGCGGGCGTATAAGGACAAGCGATAAACCAGCCTTTTATTTCTTTTCCTGTTGCCTCTGAGCGAATCCCATCAATCTCGGAGAGATAAATAGGGGGAAAGAAAGTTGAGAAAAAATTTATTTGTCCTTCGCTAAGAATGCGCCCTAAGAAAGGGTATTTGCGGCTTACGTCTCGTTTGGGATCAATGGGGTGTATGATGAAGGCGAAGCTATCCATTTATTAATTATCCAGAAATATATTAAAAGAAACTACCAAGTCTCTAATTCATCCTCTTTTGCGTGATAAGGGGTTTCATGCAAATGTGCTAAGCGGAAACCATGATGGTCACTTTCCTCAAAGGAAAGATTTTTGGCAACAACGCGCCTATCTTTTGTTGCCGCTAAAATAACATCCGATTCTATTGTCCGCCCCGGATAAACAATCATCCCAGAACCAATACGACAATTATGCCCCACACAGCCACCAATAACGGGACGATTTGCGTCTTTTAGCTGTCCATTACCATCCATTGCTTTGAGAGGAACGGGAATAAGATTAAAGTCAGTAAACGTTGAGCCAGCACCAATAAAAGTCTTTTTACCTATCACACACATTTGCAAACAAGTATTTTGCGCAACCATGCTGTTGTCCATGATTGTTGTCATAAATAAGGCGGCATTAAAAGGCAAAAAGGTACCATCTCCCACTACCGAAAGCATCACTAGGGCACCTTGAGAGATATTTACTTTATTACCAATAATGCTATTGTCTACAACCGCACCCGCACCAATGGTAACGCCATCTCCTATAATTGTGGGACCGTGTATAACTGCGCTCGGGTCAATGGTACAACCCTCGCCAATTTTCACTAATTCAGAGCACTCTAAGACTTGTCGTCCCTCAAAAAGAGCTTTTGCTAAAACTTTTACCTTAAACCCCAAGTCTTCTTCTAGCCTATTTTCAATTCTCGCACCTTCAGCAAAAACACCAAAGACTACATCGGCTATAAAAATATGTATCCAAGCATCAATTGCCAATAAAGCACGTGTGGGCACATTGAAAACTAAATCACCTTCTGAACTCACTGTCATATAAGAAGGAATGCCATAATAACCAATTTCTCTGGATTCTAAATTGATAATTAATGGGCTTGCATCCGCTACGGGACCATGTGGATAATACCAAAGGTCGGCAAGATATAAGTTACCCGCAGGTGTATAGGAAGTTGAGAGCGGAAGCGCGTGTTCTCGAAAAGCAGGGTCATCCGCACGAAAAGCCGCCCTACAAGCCTGCCCACGCTTTTTAGCTTTTTCTATAAAAGCATCAATATAACCCTGATCAAAAAAAAGATTATTACGATAAACAATCATCTCCTCGCGTTTTTGCGGAAAATGCTCTCCAATCTGTAGCTCAGTGGTACTTGTTATATGCTTTGAAAGAACCCCCTCCTGCAAATCAAACAAAGCCTTATTGTGAATACGCAACTCACGCGCCTCTTCACCAAAAGGATGAATTTTTTTGGGCACAAGTTCGCCCGTAATTCGGTCTTTTTCAAGGTTAGGCAGAATAACTCTTCTCATAAAACAAAACCTTAACTCACCTAAACACTATTAGAAATAGGCTAGAAGAACCCGCTCCCTAATCAAGGAAACGGGTTCTTCTAACCGCTAAAATTATATTTCTAATAAAGTCTATTCTATTATTTTTTCAGTAGTCAATCTTACCACTTCTTTGCATAGATTGGGTGAAACTCAGAAGAAAAAACTGCCTAAAATTACCGCCATTAACGTAGTGGTTAAGTTATCAACATCCTTAAAGGGGAGGGATTCAACCAGCATAACGCCAAAGGCAATAATGGCAATAGAAAAAAGAGAATCGGCGGCTGAAAAACCCGAAACACCTGAGTAGCCATAAATTAAAACTACCAAAACAGCAAGCACCCATCCGCCAAGAAATACTGCTAGAGAGCCAGCAACCGTTTTCTCTCTACTCCAAGGCAATTTTGGCGATTTTATATTCCGTCCGACCACATCGGCTATCCCATCACCGCCACACATCATCATCAGGGCGATAACGCCAACAGGAGAATCTTTCCAGAAAATGATAGTCATCAAAACAAAAGCAATACCATAATAAAGAGGACCGCGTAAAATTTCTTTAGGGTCGCCAGTACGAGACATGGCTTTTACAGAAGCTTCATCTTTGAGAATACCGAAACCTATCAAAGCGAATTGTACTGTAATCGCAAAGGGAACCAATGCCGCCATCCAACGCGCGGCAGGCGTATTATCAAAAAGAAGCCAACATAGCACAAAGATAGGCCCAGTGCCAATATGAATAATTTTGCGGCTCAAACGCGATTCTATCCAGCCCCGATGCGCAAAAAAATCCATCAAACGTAAAAAACCGAGTATGGCAGTAAAGGTGATGATAAGGGCTACCCAATTATTCATATAAATTCTCCAAAAAATTCACACTGAACACTAACGCAACTCTCTTCCAAACGGGAAAAGAGCCAGCGGAATCAACTTAAAATGTTGCATAGCAAAGGGCAAACCAATAATGGTAATCGCAAGAAGTGCACCATGCAAAATATGAGATATAGCAATCTCCCAACCAAAAAGAAGTGCCCAAAGAACATTTAAAAATATATTCAGCGCACCCCCCGCATTATCCAACTCTACAATTTCACGTCCAAAAGGCGACATTGTAGCAACGCCCAGCTTCATCGCCTGTACACCAAAGGGGATGCCAATAATCGTTATCATGAAAAGCATCCCGCCAATAATATAGCCCATCCCTGAGATAAAACCACCAAAAATTAGCCAAATTGTATTACCTAAACAACTCATTATATTTCTCCTTTATTACTATTTTCTGCATCGAGGCCTCATGCCAACCTGCCTCTTTCTACAGCCTTTTAGTCAGTTAGACAAGAAAGAGAACTTAAAATACAAAGGGATTAAACTTTAAAAAAGGTAAAAAGTGCTAATAAAAAAACAAATCCCCCCTAAAGAATATAAAAAAAGTGGGCCCGGCTGGATTCGAACCAGCGACCAAACGATTATGAGTCGTTTGCGCTAACCGCTGCGCCACGGGCCCCTTTATTTTGGTTGAAAGTTGAAAGTTTCAAGTTCAAAGCTAAAAAAATCTTCAACCTTGAACTTGAAACCTGCAACTAACCTGAGCGGGAGACGGGATTCGAACCCGCGAGTGTCAGCTTGGAAGGCTGATGCCTTACCACTTGGCGACTCCCGCATTTCAGAATTGCGAGCATGATTTTACCGTGATGCCCAGATAGGGTCAAGCAGGGATTTCACCAATTAAGTAACCAATCTTACGCGAAAGCTCTACTTTCAGGATATTCCCATACTCCGCTCATCAAAGAGGAATACACTTACCCTCCAAAAATCTAAAAAACACAGGACGATTGGGGAGACTCGCAGATTCGCAGTATAATACCGCCTAATAAAAAACTACACCAAGAAAACTATGGTGAACCCCGAAACGGACGTGACCTTATGCCTGATACCGCCAAAAGAGCGCGAGTGCGTGTAAACGCATCTACCGCTAAACCAAAACGCCGCCCCGAGTGGATAAAAATTAGCCCCGAAAAAGAAGAAGCGACAAAAAAAATCCGCAAACTGATGCGCCACAAGGCTTTGCATACCGTCTGCGAAGAAGCAATGTGCCCGAACTTGGGCGAATGTTACGGCTCAGGAACAGCCACATTTTTAATGCTCGGTGATATTTGCACTCGCTCTTGCAAATTTTGCGATGTAAAACGGGGAAAACCCGAAAAATTAGATTGGCACGAATCCGAGCGCGTAGCCCAAGCCGTGAGAACGATGAATTTGAAACACGCCGTGATTACATCGGTGAACAGAGATGAACGACAAGACGGCGGCGCACCAATCTTTGCGATGGTCATCCGCCGCATTCATGAAATTATGGACGACTGCACCGTAGAAGTCCTAATTCCCGATTTTAAGGGAGCCATGGAAGCCCTAAAAATCGTTATGGACGCAAAACCTGATATATTAAATCACAACGTAGAAAGCGTGCCACGACTTTTTAGAGAAATTCAACCACAAAGCAATTATGCGGTTTCAGAAGCCGTCTTGCGAAACGCAAAAAAACTCATGCCTAGCGGGCTAACAAAATCGGGCATCATGGTTGGGATGGGGGAAGAAATGGATGAGCTAAAAGAAGTCATTCGAGATTTACGCGCTTGGGACGTAGATATTTTGACCATTGGGCAATATCTTCAACCAAGCAGAAACCACCTCCCCATAGAACGCTATTACACCCTCGAAGAATTTGCAGAGCTAGAAGAATTTAGCAAAGATTTAGGCTTTAGATGGGTAGAATCGGGACCTCTAGTACGCTCCTCGTATCACGCCGCAGAACAGGTGCGGGGATTGCGTGGGTAGACATTCATTGCATCTGCTTTTGGGATACGTTACACATCGGGTTATAATTAAACCTACGCTTTTTTAATCCCGACCTACGCCGCATCTTACAGATACGTTGCAGGTTTTATAATAGAGTAAAAAATTTATGACAAAAAAGAAAACACAAACTTTCCGCGCTGGCGTAGGTGCAGTCATCATCAATAAAGATGGCTTAGTACTCGGATTTGAACGTAAAGATTTTCCCGATGAGTGGCAATTCCCTCAAGGTGGTTTAGACGAGGGTGAAGATTTATTTAAAGCTGTGAAACGTGAAATTCACGAAGAAACAGGGATAGAAGCGAATGATATAAAATTACTTGCAGAAGCCCCTCGCCCGACAGTTTATGAATTTCCAAAAGAAAGGAAGCATAAAAGAGCTGGGCATCGCGGACAAGTACATCGCTGGTTTCTGTTTCGCTTAGAAAGCTCGGATAAAGCCATCACGCTCGGCGATCAAAAAGAATTCCACGCTTGGAAGTGGACAAGCATGGATGAAATGATAAAAAGCGTTGTCTCTTTCAAAAAGCCTGTTTACCAAGAATTGGGAATTTGCTTCGAGGCGTATTTGGGATAAGGGCGTTAAATCATCTATTAGAGAATGTTTATTAAAGGGTATCACGCCCAATACACGCGTGATAACCAAATCATCAACTAGATAAAAAACAGGAGCAATAAATGCAAATCGTAACCGACAGCGGCACTGATCTACGTCTCCCCACAGGCGAAGAAGCCGATTTAAATATCCACACCGTACCGCTCACCGTCACGCTAGACGGCATATCCTACCGCGAAGGCGTAGATATTGAGCATAAAGATTTCTACCCCCTGCTAGACGCAAGCGGGAATCTCCCAACCACGTCCCAGCCTTCGGCAGGAGAATTTGCCGAAGTCTACAGACGCTTAGCCACCACAGACCCAGAAATTTTATCCATTCACATGACTTCTGGGCTGAGCGGCACATATAATTCTGCAGTTGAAGGCGCAAAACTTGTTCCTGAGGCAAATGTGACGCATATAGACACAAAAACCCTCACCGCCGCGGCGGGATGGCAAGTTTATGCCGCGGCGCGAGCCTTGAAATCTGGCTGGGCAAAAGAAGAAATTTTGGAGTTAGCAAAACGCATCGGTGAAGCAACCGATTGTATGTATTCTCTCGCTGAGCTGAAATATCTCATTCATGGCGGACGAATTAGCCACATGAAAGGGGTAATTGCATCCATGCTAAGGCTTAAGCCGCTTATTGGCGTAGAGAAAGTGAATGGCACTTATATACAACTCGGACAAGTTCGTACTTTTAAACGTGCGCTTCAAGGTCTGGCAAATTTAATCACTGATAAACATGCTAAGGGCAGTAAATTAATGGTACAGGTACTGCACTCTAATAATCCCGAAGGCGCAGAGATGCTCCGAGAGATGGTTGATAATATTTTCGAATGCACTTGGTTGCCGATGGGTCCCATGTCTCTAGTTTTGGGCGCACATACAGGTCCCAGCATGGTAGGGGTTGGTTTTGCACCAATGGAAGCATTTTCTGAGATTCCCTAATTTCAATCAAATAAAGAAAGAAAAATGCGTTATCGCCAAGACGCGTAAAAGATAAAAACCTAGCGTCTTGGCGATACCTTTTAAACCTAAAGAGCAAATTTTATGCCCCTTGTAGCTCATTCCCCCCTCCCCAGCTTTCAGCGTCTCAACAGCCAGCACAGCCAAGAAATACTAAGCCTCGAACAAGCCCTCAAACAAGATATTCGAGAGCTTCACATCGGCTTTCTCAATATGATGCCCGATGCCGCTTTCAAAGTGACCGAATTACAATTTTTACGTCTTGTTGGAAGCAGTAACCAGATTGCGCAATTTTATATCCATCCTTGTACCATTCCCAATTCTGCACGAAGCCCAGAGACTCAAGCCTATATCAAGGAGCACTACACCACCTTTGAAGCGCTCAAAGAAGATGGACTAGATGCACTCATTATCACTGGCGCAAACCCTATCGGCACAACCCTCAATAAAGAGCCATTCTGGGAAAAACTGCAAGAAATCATCAACTGGTCGAGAGCCAATATCACCTCAACACTCGCCTCCTGTCTCTCCACGCACGCTATCGCAAGTTCACTATCTCGCATTCAGCGCAAGCCCCTCTCTAAAAAGCGATGGGGCGTTTATAGCCACCGCATCACGCAGAACGAGCATCCCCTGCTTCTCGATAGCAACACCCGTTTCGATGTCCCCCACTCGCGCAACAACGATGTCAGCCGCGCCCAACTTGAAGTGGCGGGCTACAAAACCCTCGTCTATAGCGAAGAGGGCGGCGTTCACCTTGCCGTCAGCCCCGACCAATTTCGGCTTGTTTTTCTTCAAGGGCATCCCGAATATGATCGCATCTCTTTGCTCAAAGAATATAAACGTGAAGTCTTGCGTTTTATCGCTGGTGACCGCAAAGAATATCCTCCCCACCCCGACAATTATTTCGGTAAAGAAGCCGCTAAAATCGCAGATTATTATCAAGAACTTGTCTATGCCGCCATGGAGCAGGGTAACAAAATCCCGCCTTTTCCTGAAGCAAAAATCGAGCCGCATCTGGATAATACTTGGCGAGATACTGGCCGTGCCTTCTTCAATAATTGGCTCGGTCTTGTCTACCAATTAACGGATGTGGATAGAAAGATTCCCTTCCCACCCAATATTGATCCCGATGACCCACTTGGGCTGAATGCCAAATAGGATATAAAACCGCGCCACACGTAAATTTTGGCTTGGTTCCGTTTTATGGGCATCCCCTCGCAGTAACCGATTCCGCGGTTATTTCACCCCAATAAGGGCTAAATCCCCTACTACAAAGAAACGCTAATTAAGGGCACCCAAGCTAAAAACGTCTACGCTGAGCCTGCCGAAGCACGTACGAAGCGGCACTTCATCCCCCTGAAAAGGAAAAAATATGAGAGACGAAACCAAAGTCATCCACAGCGGTTATGAGAGTGAAAACTCCACAAAATCGGTGGCAGTGCCAATTTATCAGACTGTCGCCTACGAATTCGACTCGGCACAACATGCCGCAGATTTGTTCAACTTGGAGGTGGAGGGAAATATCTACACGCGCTTAATGAACCCTACCAACGACGTCTTGGGAAAACGTGTAGCAGAGTTAGAAGGCGGCGTAGGCGCCTTGGCAGTAAGTGCGGGGAGTGCAGCAATAAACTACGCTGTGCTAACCATCGCCGAGCACGGGAATAATATCGTTTCCACGCCACAACTTTACGGCGGGACATACACCCTTTTTGCCCACGCCTTTGCCCGATTAGGTATCGAAGCGCGCTTTGCAGAAGATGGCAGACCAGAAAGCTTAGAAAAGTTGATTGACGAGAAAACGAGCGCAGTTTTTTGCGAAAGCATCAGCAACCCAGTTGGCAGCATCGCCGATATCGAAGGGATTGCCGAAATGGCGCATAAACACGGCGTGCCGCTTATTGTCGATAACACCGTTGCGACCCCGATATTGATAAAACCGATTGATTACGGCGCAGATATTGTGGTGCACTCGCTGACGAAATATATGGGCGGGCATGGCAACTCGCTCGGCGGGATTATCGTGGACAGCGGGCGTTTTCCATGGGCGAAAAACGCAAAACGCTTTCCGATGATGAATGAACCAGAGCCAGCTTATCATGGCGTGGTATACGCAAAAGATATTGGCGATACGGCATTTATTGCACGAGCAAGAACTGTGCCTATGCGCAATACGGGTTCTACACTTAGTCCCTTTAATGCTTTTTTGATTTTACAAGGCATCGAAACTTTAGCTTTGCGAATGGAAAGGCATTGCAAAAATGCCTTTAAAGTGGCAAATTATCTTGAAGCACATCCACAAGTTGAATCGGTGAATTATGGTGGTCTTTCGACATCCCCTTATTATGAATTGGCGAAGAAATATACAAAAGGAAAACCTTCTGCACTCCTTTCTTTCGATATTAAAGGCGGTATTGATGCTGGCGTGCGTTTCTTTGATTCGTTAAAATTATTTAAACGTCTCGTCAATATCGGGGATGCGAAATCTTTGGTGGCACACCCCGCTTCAACAACTCATCGACAACTTTCAGATGAAGAGCTGATAACGGCAGGAATATCCAAAGGAACGCTCCGTCTTTGCGTAGGAATTGAGCATATTGACGATATTCTTGAAGATTTGGGGCAGGCATTGGAAGCGGCGAAATGATTTTCTCACCACAAAGGCACAAAGTACACAGAGTTTTTTAAGAGAAAAGCAAAAATTCCGTGTTTGTTCGTGTTCAAAAAAACAAATTATGAGCAAAAAAAAGAAGAAAAAATACTACCTAATTATCAAAGGGCATAAATCGGGGCTTTATAGAACTTGGTTTGGTGACAAGGGCGCCGCGGAGCAAGTTCAGGGATATAACAATGCCATTTATAAAGGTTTTTATACCAAAGAAGAAGCCCTAATATGGCTAGGAAAGTTTAAAGATGAAACACTTCAAAAATATGCCCCTAATTTATTGAGTTTGGTTAAAGAACTACCAGATTCCCAATCTATAGTAGATAATAAAAATTTTTTAGTAGAAGGAAAGATTTCAATTTATACAGATGGCGGCGCAAATCCCAACCCAGGACCGGGCGGGTATGGCGTAGTTATTCGCGATGGGAAAAGCAAAAAAGAACTCTCTGGCGGTTTTCGGCTCACGACCAATAACCGCATGGAACTATTGGCTTGCATCAAAGCTTTGGAATCGCTTACAGAAAAAAGCAATGTAATTTTATTCAGTGATTCTCAATATGTGGTTAATGCCATAGAAAAAGGCTGGGCAAAAAATTGGCGAGCAAAGAATTGGAAAACCCCAAAAGGGACACTAAGAATAAACCATGATTTATGGCAGAAATTACTCTCCGTCTACGAAAAGCATGATGTAGAATTTAGGTGGGTAAAGGGTCACGCTGGGAATATGGATAATGAGCGATGTGACCAATTAGCCAGCCAGATGGCAAGAGGAAGAGATTTGCCCATTGATGAAGGGTATCTGCAATCTAGGAGCGCAACAAGCCCTCTGCTTTTTTAATATCGTCCCCAATTTGCCCTAATAACTCTTCTACTGAGCCAAACTTTTTCTCATCACGCAAATGTGAGATGAACTCTAATTTCAATTCTTCCCCATAAATATCTCTGTTAAAACCTAGAATATGCGTTTCAATATTGGCACGCTCTTTATCGGGTGTAAAGGTGGGACGAATGCCGATATTAGTAACAGCGAGATGCTTTGTGCCATTTAAAACGGCAAAAGTAGCATATACGCCATTTTTAGGCACAATTTTCTCAGAAGAAATTTCTATATTAGCTGTAGGGACGTTAATCTTACGTCCACGCCCATCGCCGCGGATGACAGAGCCACGCAAAACGTAGGGACGCGCCAAAAGTTGATGGGCATCACGCACGCGTCCACACACGAGCGCATCCCGCACGCGGCTGGAGGAGACGACAGAATCCCTGTTGAAGATTGGCTGAAATGTCTGGAGCGTGTACCCAAGCTCGAATCCCAACGATTTCAGGTAATTGGCATCTCCTATTCGATTTTTACCGAAGGCAAAATCGTAGCCAATAAGCAGTTTTTCAACTTTAGCATGCGTCAAAATTTCTTTCATAAATTCTTTGGGCGAACGCGCTGCTACTTTTTGACTAAAGGGGTGGGTGAGGAGAACATCTACGTCCATTTTCTCTAAAATTTCAGCTTTTTCTTTGGGTAAAGTGAGATATTTAACGTTTTGACGTTTGCCCAAGACAGCGGCAGGATGAGGATAGAAACTAATGACCAGCGAAGTTGCCCCGTTTTTCTTCGCATCTTTGGTGAGGGCTGAAATAATTTTTTGATGACCACAATGAACGCCATCAAAAACGCCAATGGTGAGGTGAGTTTTAGAAAGAGAGAGTTCGTTGAGAGAGCGAATGTGTAGCATTTCGGGATTCTGTGTTCAGTATTCAGTGAAGAAAAGAAGCCACAGATGATTTTAGAGAGTGTGTCATCTGTGGCTTTTATATTTGTTTTTTTGCGTCTTGACTCTTGGTTTAGATACTACCCAATCAAGAAAACTTTTTTAGGTTGCCATTCAAAACCGCCGTCTGCGCCTTCTACTTTTTTCATTAAAGCAACTAATTCATCGGCTTCGCTAATACCACGTACCATCTCGTCTTCGGGGTGGTCGTCTTCAACTTTTACGCGTTGCCCATGGCGAATTGTTTCTACACCCTCTGCATCTAAGACAATAGAGGGCCAATCAGAGAGAGATTCGGCGGCGGGAATTAGGTGTTTATACCAATCGCCTCTTTCAAAAGATTCTTCTAGCTTGCGTAATGGCGTAGAATCTCGGAGCGAGAAACGCCCGTTTTTGGTGCGGCGCAAGCCGACCAAATAAGCACCACAGCCCAAAACTTCGCCAAGGTCATTTGCCAAAGAGCGAATATAAGTGCCAGAAGAGCAATGCACATCCACCACAACTTCGGGGGTTGCCCATTCTAAAACTTCGAGGTGATGCACTTGTATCATACGTGGTTCTAGTTCAACTTCTTCACCCTTACGTGCCATCTCGTAAGCTTTGCGACCATTTACTTTTACAGCCGAATAAGCAGGTGGAGTTTGTTCTACCTCACCTTCAAAATTTCTCAACTCTGCTTCAAATTGTTCTTCAGTTACGTCTACTACTACTTCCTCTCGTGTAAAAGCACCTTCGGCATCATAGGTATCGGTAGCCGTACCCATTCTAATAATTGCCTGATAGCGTTTATCAGAAGCTGAGACATATTCGCTCAAACGTACCGCTGGTCCTACTAAAACGACCAAAACACCAGAAGCACGGGGATCTAGGGTGCCTGTATGCCCCACTCTGCGGATTCCCGTTCCGCGGCGAATCACATTTACGACATCGTGCGAGGTCATTCCGGTTGGTTTATCAATGACCAAAACCCCTGAAATTGCATCTTTGCTTTGCATAAGATTTTTCCTCCGTTTGGATTATTTATAGGTAGAGACAGGAGTAAGTCCTGCGCCTACATTAAGATTTATAGGATTTCTCGCGTCACGCGCAAGACCCTATGCTTAATTTCTTCGAGTGAACCTTCTATTGTTGCCCCAGCCGCCGCGCGGTGCCCCCCACCCCCAAACTCCGATGCAACTTGAGCAACATCCCATTTTTTGCCGCGTGCCCGCCAAGAAACCTTGACCATACCTTTGGACAATTCTACAAAAATAATAGCAATTGGGCTTTTCTCGATAGACGATAATATATTAATTAAATCTGCGTCATCATTGCCGCGATATTCAACTGCTTTGCGGTCTTTCAAACTTAGCACAGCCCAAACCATTTGTCCATCCCGCTCAAGAGTGGCTAATCCCTTGCCCCAATACTGCACCGCTTTAAAAGAACGACTAATTAGAACGCGATAATAAAGGTCAGGGATGTAAGCACCTTTCTCCATTAAGTCAGCGGCTTGGCGAAAGGCTTTAGGATTCATGTTTAATGTACGAAAACCGAGCGTATCAGTGATAAGCCCAGTGAGCAATGCGCTGGCTGAGGCTCTGTCAATCTCTAGTCCCCACGCAGGGATATGTTCTGTGAGAATAGAAGCTGTCGCGACGGAATCAGCTTCTACGAGATTAATATCTGCATATTTTGTATTAGTTATATGATGATCTATATTGATAAAAGGTTCCCCAAAAGTCTGTAGTTCCTCATGAATACGAGAAAACTCGGCACAATCTACAGAAATAAAGGTGTCAATTTCACCTTCTACTTCTCTTTCGATTAATTCACTCCCTTTAAGGTGCTCGAAAACATGCGGTAGTCCGGCAGGTAAAACCATTTGAACGTGTTTACCCGCTTTTTCTAGCGCAAGCCCTAGCCCAAGCATTGAGCCAACCGCATCACCATCGGGGCGAATATGTCCTGTGATTAAAATTCTTCTTGCTTCCCCCAAACGTGCTTTAATTTTTGCGTCTATTGCTTCTGTCATTAATTTTCAACTTTCTCTTGAAGACTTTAAGTACTCAAAAGTCTTATAAATTTATTTTAAGTTTTCTGTCTAATACTTTAGCTTTCGTTCTCTTCTCTAATTTCAGCCAAAATTTCTTCTACATGATCGGCTTGCTCAGGTGTTGGATCCCAATAAAATCGCAATTGCGGAAAAGAGCGGAGGTTCACGCGCCCAGCCAAATATCGGCGGATGAATCCGCTGGCACTATTGAAGCCTGCTAACGCGTCTTTGGCGCGTTCTGAGCCTTCAAGGGCAGAGATATAGATATTGGCATAAGCCAACTCTCTATCTACAAGAACATCAGTAATATAAATTCCCTGTAAACGCGGATCATTTAACTTAAAAAGGAGTAACTCTGAGAGTTCTTCCTTAATTCTATCCCCAATGCGGTGTAAACGGACTTCTGATGGCATAGTTTAATTGATGTTTTTAGTTAGGTAGATGGGCGTAGCCGAAGGGCTTACGCCAAGAAAATGTTAATTGGCGAGACACAAGTTGAATTCACGTGCGTCTCGTTTCCTCATATCCTATTATTTTAGATATTTAAGGCGTATCCAATTTTTTCTTTTTTCAATCTTACTTGATTTCTTCTTTTTCCAAAACATAACATTGGAGTATATCGCCCACTTCGATATCATGGAAGTTTTGCAAGCCAACGCCGCACTCAAATCCATTGCGAACCTCGTTGACTTTGTCTTTATTATGCTTCAAAGAGGAGACTTCGCCTTCGAAGAGAATGTCTGCTCCACGAGTTAGGCGCATTTGTGCATTACGGCGAAGTACGCCATCACGCACACGGCAACCAGCAATTTTGCCCACTTTTGAAATGGGGAAAACGGCGAGAACTTCGGCTTTGCCAAGAGTCTTTTCTGCGAATGTTGGCTCTAGCATACCTTTGAGAGCTTTTTCTACATCTTCAACTATGCGATAGATGATGTTATAGAGTCGGATAGACACGCCTTCATTACTTGCTAAGCGGCGGGCGTTGACTTCGGCTTGTACGTTGAACCCGATGACGATTGCGCCAGATGCGGTGGCAAGGGTGATGTCATTTTCACCAATATTGCCTGTTTCTGCATAAAGGATATTTACGCCTATCTCGCCTTCGCCAAGCTTTTCCATTTCACCCACAATGGGGTCGAGAGAACCTTGTACATCGGCTTTGATAATGAGGCTGAGTTCTTTTGTTTCTCCAGCCTGATAAGAGGCGAAAAGGTCTTCTAAGGAAACACTTGCATTTTCTTTTTTTCCTTGTTTTTCGTTTTCAAGGAATTCTTTTGTTTTATAGCGGGCTTGCCTTTCAGCATCTACGATGCCAAATACTTGCCCTGCGCTAGGAACATCATTAATCCCCATCACAGATACGGGCATAGAAGGTGGAGCGATTTTTACACGATTGCCTTTATAGTCAAACATGGCTCTTAAGCGACCATAAGCTCCACCCGCCACAACAATATCACCTTGTTTCAAGGTGCCATTTTGAACGAGTAAAGTTGCCATTACGCCACGCTGTTTATCTACTTCAGCTTCGATAACAGTACCTACAATATCGCCTTTGGGATTGGCTTTAATATCCATGCTATCAGCGGTAAGCAAAATTGCCTCGAGCAAATCTTCTACGCCTTCATTACTGAGCGCAGAAAGGGGAATGACCATTGTGTCACCTTCCCACTCATCTGGAATTAGCTCATTATCGGCTAATTGGGTCTTAACCAGCTCTGGGTTGGCATTGTTTTTATCAATTTTGTTCAGTGCAACGATAATTGGCACGCGAGCGGCTTTAGCGTGAGCAATGGCTTCTTTGGTTTGAGGCATAACGCCATCATCTGCCGCTACGACCAAAACGACAATATCGGCACCCTGCGCTCCACGAGCGCGCATAGCGGTAAAAGCGGCATGACCAGGAGTATCTAAAAAGCTAATCAACTTTCCTTTTAAGGAAGTTTGATACGCGCCTATATGTTGTGTAATTCCACCTGCTTCACCAGCTTGCACGTCGGCATTGCGGATTGCATCGAGAAGCGTTGTTTTGCCATGATCGACATGCCCTAAAATTGTAACTACGGGGGGGCGATCCTCAAGATTGGCTTTATCTTCGTTAGCAATTGCCTGTCGCCAAGCAGAGAGTTTCTCTGCTCCTTCTTCAGATTCTGGTAAATCTTCTTTTTCTGGCACCGCTTCAAAGTCCATATCTGCGGCAACAATAGCGGCTGTATCAAAATCAATTTGCTGATTAATACTTGCCATAACGCCATTGGTCATCAAGCTTTTGATAACATCAATGGGGCTTTTCCCCATAAGATCTGCCAAATCACGCACGCCAATTGCGGCGGGTATTTCGATAATAGTTTCGTCTTTTTTACTCATTAAAACCTCTTCCCTAAAAAGTGCAGATGTGAAACGTAAAACGTGTTGCGTGTTTTTTCAATTCACGTTTTACGTTTCACGTCCCACGTTCTTACTATATGCTTCTAATGTACTTCTTTCTTCTGCCGTGAGCTTTGTCCTGAGAGCATTTGCTAACGCGCCTTTGAGTGCTCTATCCCAACATTCACGTTGATTATGCAAATATGCACCACGTCCTGATATTTTTCCTGTTAAATCAACCTGCACACCATCAGGAGAACGGACAATTCTTGTGAGGGTTTGTTTTGCTAAAGTTTCACGACATCCTACGCAAGTCCGCTTTGGGACGTGTCGTTTTTTCCGCCGAGACTTTTTGCTCACAAAGCATCCTTCCAATGAATATCTTCCCAATCATCTTCTTCGCGTTTATGTTGCTTTTCGGCAACAACTTCACCAAGTTCGGGATCAAACACATATTTAACTGAACGGCTCTTCGCTTTTTTCTTTTCTTCTGCTTCTAATTTTTCTTCTTCAGTAAGTTCTTCTTCTTCGGGGAACTCAAGTACAGAGAGAACTTCGGTCAGGTTTTCGATGGCTTTCATGCCAAAACCAGGCAAGTCGAAAACTCTGCTGGGATCTGTTTGCAAGGAGACCATCAACTCACCAACATTGGTGTAACCCACGCCCTTAAGCATGCTCTGCACGCGCTCTGTCAAATCGGTATCTTCAAGCGTCATATCAAATGCCGCAGGGGCAATATTGGCACGAATTTCAGCAATGCGTTTTTCTTCGGCAAATGCTTTTGCTTTTTCTTGCTTAATTCGCTCTGCTTTTTCTTTTGCGGCTTTTTCGGCTTCCTCTTTTTCAGCTACGAGTTTAGCCTTCGCTTGGGCTTCTTTCTTAGCCTCTATATCTACTTTTTCTTCTGGCTCTTCTTCAGTCTCTACTTTTTCTTCAATTTCGCCTTCAGCTTCTTCCTCAACAACTTCAACAATTTCTTCTGTCTCTACTTCGGGGAAGTCCATGCCTGCCAGAACTTCGGTGATATTCTCGATTGCTTTGGGTCCGATACCCGGCAAATCAAAAACCTGATCTGCATCAAGTGCCAATGCCAACATTACATCACCAATTGTTTCGTACATTGCTTCAAAAAGAATATTGAAAACATGCTCTTTGAGTTCTTCAACGTCAGCCAATTCTACTTCAAATGCGGCAGGTGAAATTTTTGCTCTAGCATCAGAAATTTCCTTTTGCTCTGCTCGCTCTGCTTCTTCTTGTACCTCAATGGTGCGCTGTTCAACGCGATCCATAAAGGTGCCCATGATCTGATACTCTTCTGGCGTTAGGGAACGGCCCTCTGCCTTTTTCGCTAACATCGCTTCAATTTCCGACGTTTGCTCTACAGCTTTGGGCATAAGTTTTGAAAGTTCGCCATCTGTTTTTAATTTCTTTACAGAATCAGTTGCCGCTTCTACCAAACTCTTAATATCAATACGCCAACCAGTTAGCTTAGCCGCTAGGCGAGCATTTTGTCCGTTGCGCCCAATTGCCAAACTTAATTGGTCTTCAGATACAACTACAGTTGCTGTACGCGCAGAATCGGCTGGCTCAGAAAGATAAACACCCGAGACACGTGCCGGACTAATCGCTTTGGTAATATACGCGACTTGGTCGGGATTCCATTCAATAATGTCAATTTTTTCGTTATGCAATTCGCGCACGATATTTTGGATGCGAACACCGCGAATACCTACACATGCGCCTACGGGATCGATACCCTCTTGCTCTGCTGAAACAGCTACTTTTGCACGTCTACCAGGTTCACGGGCAATGCCACGAATCTCAACTACACCATGGTAAATTTCGGGCACTTCATTCTCAAGCAAACGGCGTAAGAAAGAGCCGTGACCACGAGAAAGAATAATTTGAGGTCCACGCGGGGAATCTTTAACTTCTAAAACCACACAACGAATGCGGTCATGCACGTGAAAACGCTCACCAGGAATTTTTTGATTATGGGGAATAGAGCCTTCGGCGTTCATATCTAAGCCAACGGTCACACCCCTCCGTCCACCCGAAGCCTGCACAATGCCGCTAATAATTTCGCCAACCAAACGCTCAAAATGCTCTGCCTGTACGGCGCGCTCGGCTTCACGAATCCGCTGTTGAATAACCTGTCGCGCGGTTTGAGCAGCAACCCTGCCAAAGTTCGAGGGCGTTGCGTCTACCATCGCCATCCCCCCCAGCTCGGCTTCTTCATTCACCTTTAGGGCGTCTTCCAAAGTCGTCTCAGTGCGTTCATCCTGCACATCTTCAACAATTTCTTTTTCGGCAAGAATCGTCACATCTCCAGTTTCGAGATCGATTTTGCCAATCACTTCTTGTGCGCTAGATGCGTTTACCGCGCGCCTATACGCCGAAGCCATTGCTGATTCTATTGCTTCTAAAATCACTTCTTCTGGTAAGTTCTTATCTTCCAAAAGAGCGTCAAATGCTTGTTTAAAATTAGTTTTTGTTTTTGCCATCGTCTGCCCCAAAAAATCTCCCATACAAGCAGAAAAGTGGGGGTCGCCCACTTCTCGGTGCTTACAATATTGTTTATTTAGTCAAACAAAATTCTAGCACATAGTCAGAAAAGCCGCAAGACGATATAATAGCAAAATGACTACACCACTTGAACAAACAGGCAAAGCGCGTGCTGAGCATGTAGAAAAGATGTTTAGCAAAATTGCGCCAAAATATGACTTAATGAATAAAATAATGACGGGCGGACAAGATATTTACTGGAGACGTGAGGTAATCTGCCGAGCAAAATTGGACGCGGGTGCTTCGCTCCTAGATTTAGGCGCGGGAACTGGTGATTTGGCGCGAGAGGGTCTCAAACAGAATCCTACCATCCACGCCCTAGCCGCCGACTTCACCCTTAACATGATGCGTGCTGGGCGCAGGGATTCAGATAAACTCGATTGGTCTGCCACCGATGCGCTAAACTTACCTTTTGGCGATGAAGTTTTTGATGCCATTATCTCTGGTTTCCTCATGCGCAATGTGATTGATATACCACGTGCTCTCAAAGAACAATATCGCGCGCTCAAGCCAGGTGGACGCATCGTCATTTTAGATACCACCAAGCCGCGCAAAAACATCCTTACCCCCCTAATCAACATCCACCTCCATTATATAATCCCATTTGTAGGCGGTTTACTGACAGGCGAACGCGATGCCTATACCTACCTCCCTGAATCGACTCAACAATTTCTAAGAGCTGAAGAACTAGCCGCACACATGGCGGCGGTTGGTTTTAAAAATATCAACTTTGAAATCAAAATGTTTGGGACAATTGCTATTCACTGGGGCGTGAAAGACAGTTAAAGGTTTGGAAGTTGTTTTTTCACCTTTGCCACCCTTGCTCCTCTTGCCACCTTTGCCACCCTTACTACTCTTGCCACCCATAAAACTATGACCAAAACAAACCACCCAACTTCCCGTCTCCCCGACCACCAAGACCTCGACAAAGCCGCCCTACGCGGAGAACCCTCTTACGTTTGGCGCGCGGGGCAAGAACGCCGTTTGCAAATGGTAGCCAATGGTGCAGAAAAACGAATTAACGGCACCATTCTCGAAAATGGTTGCGGCGTCGGGATGTACGTTGAGCACCTAGCCCCCTTTGGCGGAAAAATCTTTGGGCTAGAATATGATTTCGAGCGCACAGTAGAAGCAGGGAAAAACGCCGATCGCATTATCAATGCGGCAGGAGAGAATATCCCTTTTCCAACCAATACCTTTGATTTAATTCTAAGTCACGAAGTTATTGAGCATGTGCAAAATGATGCAAAAGCAATAAAAGAAATGGTACGCGTACTAAAAGTTGGCGGCAGAATTACGCTCTTTGTCCCCAATCGCGGCTATCCCTTTGAAACACACGGAATCTACTGGCGTGGTAAATATCGCTTTGGCAATATCCTTTTTGTAAATTATTTACCCAGAAAATGGCGCGATAAACTTGCTCCGCATGTAGAGATTTATACACGCAAAGATTTAGAGAAACTCTTTGAAGATTTGCCTATAAAATTTATAGAACGCACCATCATTTTTGGGGCTTATGACAATATCATTGCGCGGCTTGGAGGCGCGGGAAAAGCCTTGCGTAGTATTTTACAGTTTTTAGAGAGAACGCCGTTGAGGGCATTGGGCTTATCGCATTTTTGGGTGGTAGAGAAGAGCAAGGATTAGGAATCAGGTAATCAGGAAAAACAGATTTTTTTAAAAGTGATATGTAGCTAGTGGGTGGGTTTCCAATGCTTTCGGAAAACCTGTGTTACGTGTAGCGTGTTTCGTTTTTAAACGTTCACGCAACACATTAGACCTCTTGCAAAAGCCTGTTTTCTCTACGCTCCCTGCGCCGTCCTCGGCGCAGGCTTCTCTAAAACACGCCGCCGAGGACGGCGGCTAGAGCACTTATACAAGAGGTCTATTATATTTTGCAATGCTATAAAGTAATATGGAACACACCAAAAAACACTTCAGTAAACGTACTCTAATCACATCCAAATTAAGGTCGGGAACGACACAGTTCTTCAAAATGTCGTAACAGACCTGACAAATTTTGGAAACCTGACAGGTCTCTCCCCTACTTATTTAAGAAAATGTCTCTACATTTTTAAAAAAGGAAATGAACTCCATGAATCCCACCCTCGATATTCTACTCAATCGTAAATCTGTCCGCTCCTTTGAAAAACGTCCTATTGAAGCGGATGTGAAAGCCAAAATCCTTGAAGCAACTTTGCGCGCACCCACCGCTGGGAATATGATGTTCTACTCAATTTTAGACATCACCGATCAACGCATCAAAGATAGATTGGTCAAAACCTGCGACAACCAACCTTTCATCGCCCGCGCGCCGATGGTCTGGATTTTTCTGGCAGATTATCAACGCTGGTACGATTATTTCTTCCACTCTGGCGTAGAAACACTTTGCGCCGAGCGAAAAATCGAGATGCGAAAACCAGCAGAAGGCGATCTCTTTCTAGCTTGCTCCGATGCACTGATCGCCGCACAAAACGCGGTTGTTGCGGCAGAATCCTTTGGGCTTGGCTCCTGCTATATCGGCGATATTATGGAGAATTACGAAACCCACAAGGAAATGTTTAATTTACCCCCGCATGTTTTCCCAATCGCGATGCTGGTCTTTGGCTATCCTACCCAGCAACAAAAAGATCGTAAGGTGACGACGCGTTTCGATGAGAAATTCATCGTCTTTGAGAATGAATATCAACGCTTGGATGGGGATGGTTTTAAAGAGATGTTTGCCGAGCGAGAAAAAGCTTTGCCACAAGGCAAAGCAACGCGTGGAATTACGAATTATGGGCAACACATGTTTTTGCGTAAATTCAACTCTGAATTTTCGAAAGAAATGAGTCGCTCGGTACGGGAGATGGTGAAGGTGTGGAGGGAGGGGTAGTTTTTTCGCATTACTTGACTATTAGACCTCTTGCAAAAGCCTGTTTTCTCTACGCTCCCTGCGCCGTCCTCAGCGCAGGCTTCTCTAAAACACGCCACCGAGGACGGAGGCTAGAGCACTTATGCAAGAGGTCCATTCAAAAAAACATAAAAACCAAGAGGTAAAATGAGTAAAGAAAAATCTAGTATTGCCGCAGATTGTCATCCCTGCGTTATTGCTCAGACACGCTCAGCATGTCGTTTTGCAGAGCTTACTGAGGAGCAAACTGAGAGAATTATCAATGTCGCCAAGGCAGGATTAGAAAAATCGAAAAGAGTCCCCCTTTTAACGCAACATATTATTCGTTATGTGGCAGACGCGATTATTCAGGAACAAGGCGAATCGCCTAATTTTGATATATACGCAGAGGTGAAGAAAAAATCTAATCTTTTATCTTTATCTTACGCAAAGAGTTTCCAGAAAAAAATAGATGCTAGTACATCTCCATTAGAAACAGGGATGCAGATTGCTGCCGCTGGAAATATCATAGATTTCGGTGCTAAAGGTCGCGATTCTCTTAATTTGGATGAGGAGCTACAACTTCTCGATAAAATCCCTTTTGCTCATTATGATCTTGACATATTTAAGGAAATGTTAGGAAATGCTTCATTACTTCTTTATATTTGTGATAACAGCGGGGAAATCGTTTTCGACAAGCTCTTCATAAAAGAGATTAAGCGAGAATATCCAAATCTTGAAATCGTGGCAGCTCTTCGCGAAAAGCCGATTATTAACGATGCCACGCTAAAGGATGCCGAAGAGATAGGGCTTGATCGCGTTGTTCGTACCATCTCTAGCGGGAGCGTCTATCCCGGTACGATTCTTCCTGAGACAACAGAGGAGTTCCAACGTTTATATGACTCCGCAGATGTGATCCTTGCTAAAGGACAGGGGAATTTCGAGACATTACTACCGATTGCAAATAAGCGGCTTTTCTTTTTATTGCGTATCAAATGTGAATATATGGCGTCTTTGGCGAAGGTAGAGAAAGATAATTTGGTGCTAATGCAGGGATGACGTAGTCACCCGCCCCCCTCAGTCCTCCCCCCGATGTGAGATGAAAATGGGGACAGATGGGGCAAAAAACAGCTATAATTACCCAAAATCTGAGTGAGGCATTGTATAAGATGGGTTGTACATCGGGTCATAGAGACGCGTGTGTTGGTTAGCCTCGAACTGCAACGCATTTTTCAAATGCAGTACAGTTCTATTCATTAAAAGCGATGACCGCACGGCGAGCTTATCCCCGTGCGGTCGCCAGAATTCTCGCAATCTTTAGTATGCAAAATCACGCGTTAGGAATATTCTTAGGAATGGGCATTTTCGTATAAAAACAATATATTTGCATTTACGTCCCCCACACGGACGCGAACGTCCGTGCTATTTTAACGAAGCCCATTCAGGCTAGCACAGCGGATTTATCCCCGTGCGGTCGCTTCTTTCATCTTTCCTTCTTTCTTTTTTCTTGTTTCCCGATCATCTTCTACCGCATCGTCTTCAACGACTTCTTCCTCTACAAAGAACATCTCCCCATCCATAGATTCTACCCCCGCCCCATTCAAAGCGAGACAAATCTCGCGCCACTCATCACCAACAACGTGGAAATCTAGGAAAACATGCCGCTGATACGCACCAAGTTCTACATAAAGCCCCTTTTCTGCCAACTCAGCAATCGCACGGATATACTCTAGCCCCGTCACCAAATCTCTGAAAATAACATATCCCTCTTTGGCAACTAAATCTAATCCCTCAACGAGAGAACGTTTAACGAGATACTCATCGCCCGCAGATTTTACAGCAAAGGAAGTAGATTCTTTGATCCAGCCCCGCGTATCGCCAAATTTATTATGGTAAATAACCAAAGCCTGCTCATGATCCGAACGATTTGAGTAGGCAAAAACATCCTCAACCACATGCCCATCTGCGTTGAAAAAGTGGTAGAGCAAAAAATTGTCTACATCTGCAAAAATGTATCGGCGGTGGAGGAGGGGGGCGATGGTGTCGTCGTGATACTGTACAAAACCGGCATCAGGTGTTTCGTCACGGTAGGCGCGGCGGTATTCCATCCCGTATTTTTCACTGAAGCCTTCTACCTGCCCATGCCCAAACATTGGCAATCCTGGCAGAGTCGCCAAGAGGGTGCAAATACCAAAATACTTGTCACTTTTGCCAAATTGCTCTACGGCGGTCTCTTCATCGGGGTTATTCATAAAGTTGACGTAGCGTTTCAGCACTTGGGGGTCAAAGGTGAGCGTATTTTTCATCACCTGTCTGTAACCACCATTATCTTCGTCACGAAGCATGTGCATAAAAGCAGAGTTATAAACTCGGTGCATCCCCAGCGTGCGGACAAAATATCCCTCCATCAGCCAAAAGGCTTCGGCGAGTAAAAGGGTATCAGGCACTTCTTTTGCAACGCGGTCAACAACTTCACGCCAAAATTCTTGCGGCACAACTTGCTCAAATTCTGCACGCGGAATGCCATGCTCAGACCGAGAAGGAATCGCGCCCCCATGCCCAGGCTCTGGATACCATAAGCGTTGAATATGTTTCTTCGCCAAAGTCATCGCCGCATCAAAACGGATTACAGGAAATTGCCGTGCCACATTCAAAATGGTCTGAATAACTGTTTCGCGCACGTTGGGGTCAAGAAAATTAAGTTGGGCGGTATCATTCCATGGCATAGATGTCCCATCATTGCCATGATAGATAAATTTCGTCTCACCTGACTCATTATCAACGCGCTTAAAAACAACCGAGGCATCAGAATGATTATAATAATGGTCTTCGAGATAAATCCCCACGCGCCCATCATCCGACAAATTATCACCGTTAAAGGTATATCCGGGGTAGGGAGGATAATCGAGTGAAAGAAAACGCTCAGGATGCTCAACAACCCAACGAGAATCGATTCCCATGTGGTTCGGCACCATATCTGCCGCCAAACGAATGCCGCGTTGCCATGCCCGCCAGCGCAAATTCTCTAGCGCGTCCTGCCCGCCTAACTCCCAAGCAATTGCGTAATCATCGAGCGAATATGCAGAAGCCACCGCATCTGGGTTGCCCATTTTCTGCTTAATTTTACGAGAAGCCTTGCTCCGCTCCCACAAACCAATCAGCCATAAGCCGCTAAAGCCACGCGCCGCCAACAAATCTAATTCTTCATCTGGAATTTGGTCGAGCCGCACAATCTCCCGCTCATATTGCTTCGAGAGCTGGTCGAGCCACACATAGGCGTTTTTCGCCACCAAAACAATCTGCGGCATCCACTCTTTATCTACGCTAAACCGCTCATATTCTTCGTAATCGCCGCCAAAAAATTCAGGGATTTCTGCCGTACCATCCGAGCCACCCGTGCCAGCCCAATCTCTAATTTCTTCTTCAGTCAGATAATCCATGCCGCGCAAAATTTCCTGGATGAGTTTCTCACCCAACATCTCTCCCCATTCTTGGACAACATAACTCAACTGTCCTTTTAAGGATTCTGGGGATGATTCCTGAGGGGCGCGCAAGATTTGAAGCAACGATTCCGAACGTGACCCAAAACTTACATCGCGGTTAAAAAACTTATCGAGGGGCGTGAGCATCGTGCTGTAAAAAGTATCTTCAAGCGGAGTCTCATCAAGTAGCTCTTTATATTTCTCTAACGCTGGGTTTTCGTTATTGACAGTGAGAATAAGCAGTTCTTCTATTACCCCCTCATCTCTTTCTCTCTCCACAGAAGGGGAAGGACTTAGGAAGGAAGCAGGGGCAGTAAAACACTCACCAACGCGCGCCAAGCCCAAATCAAGTTCGTCCCGCCCGTATTCATTAGCAAGGTGATCGAGAGCGCGCGTCATCGCATCTGCATTTTCCATCTCATATTGGCGAATGAGGATATGCATGACTTCATCCAATAACCCCATCGCGTTAATTTCGCTAGCAGGGAGGGGATTCTCATATCCTACACTCAATTTTTCTGCAAAAATGCGCGCGGCTGAAAAATCGGCAACGAGAAGGTCCTTTAAATCATATTTTTCTTGAAGTTTTTTTGAGATAAGCATTTTTTTTCCTAAAAAGTTTAGATTGATTGCCTAATGATAACCGATTTCGAGTATACTTTCTGCGATGTTTCCCATTAATCCATTTTTACCCCTTCTTTTATTATTTATTTTTGAATCTATCGTTTACCTTGCGGTAATTGTGATGGTTTTAAAGCGTCAAGCGGGGCAAAAGGCACTCACCTATCTAACCGCCCTTTACGCACTTGTTGCGCTTGTGGTGCATGGGATGCAATCTGCCTGGCAAGTGGGGTTATTGCCAAATTTATATGCCTTTACTATTGAACAAATTCTTTGGTTTAGCACACTTGCGCTTTCTTTATTATTAGTACTCATTCTTTACGCATTTTTAGAAAAAAAGAGATTTGCAATTTGGATAGGGCTTGGTACTTTTTGGGTAGCCATACTGGTTTTACTTACCCTTGATATTTTTCAGATTCCCGATATCCTATGGTCAAACGAGACATGGATGCTTCCTAGTGAAAGAGTTGGGTATGCTGTTGTATTTTTAGGATGGCTAAGTTTTTCACTGTCTTCGTTTTTTACTTACAGACGTGCCTATAAAGATACGAGACAACCCTTGCACCGCAATCGTCTTCACTATTGGTTGCTCATTTTTGCGCTTCTTTTTAGTGCCGATTTGCTTTTTATTGAAAACCTCCCTAATTGGGGCGCGCCTTTGCGCATATTTGGCGTTTGGCTACTTGGGTATATTATTGTAAGCCATCACTTGCCTGATTTACAAGAGTTTTCCCGTAGCGGGCTTGTCTATATTTCTACGACCTTGCTCGCGGGTGTTTTTTATATAATCGGTTTTGGTATAGCGCAGGCTATTTTCCCTGAGGTTACACAAAATAGCCCTCTTGTTATTGGGGCAGTTATTGCTACTCTTTTAGCAACCTTCTTCCGTCCCTTATTTAAGTTTGTCGAAGAGATTGTAGATCATTGGTTAGGCATTGACCAATTAGATGTAAGCCAAACAGTTAACGAGTATAGCAAAAGCATCAGCAATATCATTGAAGTAAAAAGACTTGCGGATGTCACCGTTAGCCTCATTATGGAAACAATGGGCATTCAGCGTGGCTTCCTTTTTCTCGTAGATAAAAACACAAAACCAGAAACACCCTATTACGCGCTACGTGCCGTACGCAATAAGGGTGAACGACCGATTAACATAATCGCACTAAACAGTAAGGGACCTATTGCCATATATTTTCTAGATAAAAAAAAACCCTTACTCCAATTTGACCTTGATTTACTTCCCGAATATAAATTATCTTACCCCGAGGAGCGAGATAGACTCAAATATTTAGATGCAGAAATTTACGTCCCAATTTTCTCTAAAAATGAATGGATTGGCCTTTTTGCTCTCGGTGGAAAAATCTCTGGCAATCGCTATTCTAAAGAAAACCTACTCACCCTCAGTGCTTTAGCCTCACAAACGGCAGTTGCACTCGAAAACGCGCGTCTTGTAGAAAATCTGATGTCCTTAAATAATCAGGTGCGCGATGCTTACCGAGATTTGGAAAACACGAAAAGAGACCTTGAGAAAATCGACCGCACAAAATCTGATTTTATCAGTATTGCCTCACATGAGTTACGTACGCCGCTAACGGTAATGCGCGGCTATACAGAAATGCTACTGGAAACCCCATCCTTAGATGAAATGATGCTAAAAATGCTCAAAGGCATCCACGAAGGAACAATGCGGCTACACGAAGTCATGGACAGCCTATTTGACATAGCCCAGATTGATGCACGCACATTAGAACTTGAGTTAGAACCAATTGATGTAGGGAAATTAGTGCAAGAAGTCTGCACAGGACTCAAGCAAGTACTTGATGAGCGCGACCAAAAACTCAAAATCGATTTACCACCCGTCCCCGGCATTCAAGCCGATCCAAATACTTTACGAAAAGTTTTCTATCACCTTATCTCAAATGCCATTAAATTCACCCCCAATGAAGGCAGAATTATGGTTCGAGGAAAAACACTACCTTTTGGTAACGAAAAGATGCCCGAGGGCGGAATTGAACTTATCATCAGCGATACAGGCATTGGTATTGACCCTAATTTTAAAGAAGTTATTTTCACAAAGTTCTACCAACCCGGCGAGCACCTTAATCACCACTCAACAGGCAAAACCAAGTTCAAAGGGAGCGGTACAGGCTTAGGATTAGCCCTCTCTCGTGGTATTGTTGAGGCACATGGCGGCAAGGTTTGGGTTGAAAGCCCCGGACATGATGAAATTAATTTTCCTGGTAGCCATTTCCACGTTATTTTACCTTTACGTAAACAACTACAAGGAAATACTTTACCTATCAGCAAGGCAATTAGTGTAATTATCTAATAGACCTCTTGCAAAAGCCTGTTTTCTCTACGCTCCCTGCGCCGTCCTCGGCGCAGGCTTCGCTAAAACACGCCGCCGAGGACGGCGGCTAGAGCACTTATGCAAGAGGTCTAACTAACACTAATGCTTACCCCCTAAAAGGAAGAACTTGGATAGAGACGGGAGTGTGCTCTACGGGACTTCCATCTCAACCAGAATTCAACATAACCTAACTTTTTCGGTATAAAATCATCCTTGACTTTTTGAGATTTTCCATTTATTATTTCTCTCGCAAGATGCTCTATGTAAGTTCACGATTGGAAAGATGAATGTGACGGCTCGAGGCTCTTCGCTTCGAGCCGTTTTTATTTTGCCCCTTCGACAGAACTGCAAGCGCACGACAATTTTTTTATTTGCCATAAGGAGGCAAACAGAATGACAGAACGTATTATCGGCACAGTCAAATGGTTCAACGGCACAAAAGGCTATGGTTTCTTAGCTCGCGAAGATGGACCTGACGTATTTGTTCACTACAGTGCCATTCAAGGTGAAGGTTACCGCAACCTTCAAGAAGGTCAGCAAGTTGAATTCACCGTTGAGCAAGGCGCAAAAGGCCCCCAAGCAACCAACGTTGTAGCTCTCTAGTCAGAATTTATTTTGACAATTAGAAAGCCCTCTCTTTTGAGAGGGCTTTTTTTGATTCTCATACTTTGCCTCTTGACTTGCAACCCTATCTATATATAATATAAAAACAACTGACTGACTGGTCAGTCAGAAGGAGTTTCATGTCCCCCAAGACCGATCTAAGCGAAGAGCGTAGAGAGCAAATTACAGAAGCCGCTACAAAAGTTTTTGCTGAAAAAGGATTTGATAAGGCGCGCATGACTGACATCGCCGAAGAAGCAGAGTTGAGCAAGGGCGCGCTTTATTTATATTTCAAGAACAAAGATGCAATTATCACTCACCTGCTGGGAAAACTCTTTGAACGCGAATTTGCCGATTTGCTATTACTAAAAGATGCCCCCCGCCCCGCTTCTGAAAAACTACTTTTATTCACAGAAGAGATGATTGCAGGAATGCAGAATTGGACAAAGCTAATCCCGATTATGTATGAGTTTTTAGGTCGTCTTTTTCGGCAAAATGCTGTTCAAAAGGCTTTTAAAACATATTTGCACACTTATTTCAATTTGATTACCCCCATTATCCAAGACGGTATTGATGCAGAAGAATTTAGAGCAAATAATGCCAAAGATGTTGCCATTACAATAGGTGCAATTTTTGAAGGCACAATTTTACTCTGGGTTTACGACCCTGAAACAGTCGATCTAGAGAGAAACCTTCAATCTGGCATGGACTTAGTTCTAGAAGGGTTAAAAGCCTAATGCCCTCAACCAATCTCCGAAAACCACCTCGTGGGTGGAAAGCCTGGTTCTGGCGCGCCCCAATTTGGCTCTATCGTTGGCATTTGGGCTGGTTACTAGGAAAACGTTTTTTGCACCTCACCCATATCGGGCGCAAAAGCGGAATAGCTCGCGAAGCCGTGTTAGAAGTCGTTCACCACACCCAAGAAGCCTATTATGTAGTTTCTGGATTTGGCGAAAAATCGCAATGGTATAAAAACATCTTAGACACACCTGAGGTAAAAATTCAGATAGGGCGCAATAAAATGAATGCACTTGCAGAGCGTCTCCCCCTAAAAAATGCAGAAGAAATTTTAAGCATTTACGCAAAAGAACATCCCCGCTCTTTGCGTGAATTAATGAAAGTTGTCGGTCTTTCTTATGATGGAAGCAAAAAGTCTTTGCATAATTTAGCCGAAACCTTACCTGTAATTGCTTTTCATATTCAAAAGAAGGAGTAAAAAATGGAAATCTTATATCTAATTCTTGCCATGATAGCTGTTGGACTCATCACAGGCTTCGTCGCTGGGTTAATCTGGAAAGACGATTTCAATAATTACCCTACCGCCATTATCGCCACCGTTATTACTGGTTTGCTCGATTGGTTCGTCATCCCCATGATGGGCTTCTCAGAAACCCTCAAATGGATTGGCATAATTGCCGAACCCCCTCTCACTGCACTTTTCGTTTTATGGCTCATTCGTTACTCCAAGAAAAATCAGTAAATCAGGAAATAGGATGAAATGACAGATTCGATTATCCAAACAACGGGATTATCCCGAGATTTCAAGAAGACGCGCGCCGTAGACGCATTAGATTTAACGATTAACAGCGGCGAGCTATTCGGCTTGGTCGGACCAGATGGCGCGGGGAAAACAACCACCCTCCGTTTGTTAGCAGGGTTGCTGAACCTGAGCGAAGGTGAGGCAACTGTTGCTGGCTACAATTTGCGGAAACAATCAGAATCGATTAAAAATCATATCGGCTATATGGCACAGCAATTCAGCCTTTACGCTGAACTAACCGTTCTTGAAAATCTACGCTTCTTCGCTGAGATTTACAATGTACCCAGAAAAGAAATGGCAGAGCGCACTGAAAACCTGCTTCAATTTGCAAGGCTGACCGAGTTCACAGATCGCCGTGCAGGACATCTCTCTGGCGGGATGCAGAAGAAGCTGGCTCTCGCGTGTACGCTAATTCACGAGCCGAAGATTTTGCTTCTTGATGAGCCAACAACAGGCGTAGACCCCATCTCACGACGTGAATTTTGGGATATTCTCACAAATCTACATTTAAACGGCACAACGATCATCGTCAGCACGCCCTATATGGATGAAGCCGATCGTTGCTCGCGCGTTGGGCTTATCTATGAAGGCAAGCTCATCATCTGCGATACGCCGCGTCAAATCAAGGCGGCATTGCCTGGAGAAATGGTCGAGTTTTTGACCGATGAATGGCAAAAAGCAAAGACTCTCGTAGAGAATCTGCCCGGGGTGCTTGAGGCACAAACCTACGGTGAGGCATTGCATCTGCTTGTCGATGATGGGAAGAAAAGATTAAAGCAAGTCACCAAAACTCTGTCGAAAAACGGTATCAAGTTTCGGGGCGCGCGCGTTGCCCCCGTCCGCATGGAAGAAGCCTTTATTTCACTCATCCAAAAACAAGAAACTGACATTAGGGATTAGTAAATCTAGAATCAGAAAAAACATTCTACAGATTTCAGCCCCCTAATTTACTAATCTCTACAAGGAAACCCATGTCCCTCCGTCATATTCTCGCAATTACTCGCAAAGAATTCAATCATATACTCCGCGATAAAAGCACGCTAATTTTAGTCGTCTTCACACCAACAGCAATGCTTTTACTAATGGCGTATGCGCTCACCGTTGAGCTACAGCATATCCCCATCGCCGTTCTCGATTATGACCGCAGCGCGACTTCTCGTGACTTTGTGCAACAAATTGTCTCTGGCGACGACCTTGATTTATACGCCCAAGTCGGCTCAATTGCCGAAATTGAAAATCTGCTAATGCACGGCGATGTGAAAGCGGCGTTAGTGATTGACCCCAATTTTTCACAAGATTTGCTGGCAATGCGCGGGATGCCGATGCAGGTGATTATTGACGGAACCGAGCCAGAAAGCGGTGGGTTTGCAGTGGAGCATATTGCCTCACGCGCAGAAAAGTTTGCAAACGAAGCACTCTTTACCCAGATTCAGGCGATGGGTTTTTTAACCGATGCCCTCAACCCACTGGATTTGAGAATCCGAACTTGGTACAACCCAGGATTAAAACCCCGAAACGACCTTATCCCGGGCTTGATTTCGATGGTACTCGGGATGCCGGCTTTGTCAGTTGCGCTCGCCCTCGCCCACGAACGGGAACACGGCACAATGGAGCAATTGATGGCAACTCCAATCGGGCGTGGCGAGTTGCTGGTCGGCAAGATGATTCCCTATATTGTCGCTGGTCTGGTAAATGTAATCTTTCTTCCATTATTAGCCATATTCTGGTTTAAAGTGCCTTTTAATGGCTCTTTCCCTCTTTTCTTTGCGCTTTCAGCACTCTTCATGTTCGCCGTTCTCAGCATGGGAATTATCATCGGCATTTTCATGAAGTCGCAAGCCGCGGCAATGGGCGTTTCCTTTTTAATGATCTTCTTTCCCGGCTTCTTTCTAACAGGCATCTTCTTCCCTATCGTCTCTATGCCAGAAATCATGCGGCTTGAGTCACTTGCAATGCCCGGCACACATTACGCCATGATTACACGCGGTATCTTCCTCCCTGGCGTTGGGTTAGATGTTCTGTGGCCCTATGCGGTGATGCTGGTTATATTGGGCTTTTCCTTTACCGGGATTGCGGCGTTGTTCTTCCGAAAGAAGTTAGGTTAAATCTATTCTGGTTTCGATACACTACAGCCGCTATGGTCTAGTTTTGAACTTTCAAACATACTAACCTTCTAAGAAAAACAAAAAAATCTGTAAAATCTGCGTAATCTGTGGATAAAACTTTATGCTAAAACGTATTCTCGCCCTCACAAAAAAAGAATTCATCCACCTCCGCAACGACTGGTGGCTACCCGCCTTCATGCTCCTCGGCGGCGTACTAGAATTGATGGCTGTCGGCTGGGCAACTGCCCGCCCCATCCAAAATCTCCCCCTCATGGTCTTAGATCATGACCGCAGTGCCGCCAGCCGTTCTTTAGTTATTTCCTTGGAAAACACCGAAACCTTTGCCTTAGAAGCGATGGTCGAAGATTTCCAAACGATTGAAGATGCGCTTGAGCGCGGTCAAATTAGCGCGGCAATTATCATCCCACCTGATTACGCAGAAGAAATGGCCGCATCAAACGGAAATCCAACGTTATCTATGGTTTTGAACGGAGCGGAGAGTGTCCCCGCAACGACAGCGTTGCGCGCAGCAGAAGGCGTAATCGCTTCATTAAATGAGAATCTGATTATCAAAAGATTGAAGCTCTCCCCCGATGAATTCTCAGGCTTTGCACCCCGTCTAAGAGTTTGGTTTAACGAAGCACTTAGCGAGGCTCTCTACACCACTCCCGCCGAAATGGGATTAATGCTTGAGTTCACTACGCTACTCTTTGCCGCCTTAGCATTCTCTCGTGAAAGAGAATTAGGAACCTTAGAACAATTACTCGTGATGCCTTTCTCTTCGCTTGAAATCATCATTGGCAAGGCAATTCCCGTCATAATCATTGCGATGACCGATTTCACACTGATGCTGGCTATGGTGCATTTCGTCTTCAAAGTGCCAATACGCGGCTCACTCCCTCTACTTTTTATTCTTGCCTTTGGTTATTTGCTCGTTGAACTGGGCAAGGGGATGGTGCTTTCTGTTATTTCCAAAACACAAATGCAAGCCTTTTTGCTTGTTCTGCTGGTTGGAATGACTGACTTTATGTTCACAGGCTACGCGGCTCCAGTCGAATCGATGCCGCAAGCCTTACAGTTTTTCGCTAATATCGTCCCCGCCCATCATTGGCTGGAGATATTACGCGGCATCCTGCTCAAAGGTGCGGGGATGGATGTCTTATGGCCCCATGTCGCTGTGTTGGCAGTTCTTGGCACAATTATTATGACTTTTTCATTGCGCTTTGTGCGAAAAGCTCTGGATTAAATAGAAACAGCTTTAACGCGAACGTCGCGAATTAGCGAATTGCGCGAATAAAACTATACAAATAAAAACATTTGCGACATTCGCCCATTCTCGAAAATTAGCGTTGAAAAAACACTCAAAAACTATGACCCAATCACCTGCTATTATCACCAAAAATCTCACCAAACATTTTGGCGACTTTACTGCCGTCAACGGCATTAATTTTGAAGCCAAGCGCGGCGAGATATTCGGTTTTCTCGGTCCGAATGGGTCGGGAAAAACGACCACAATCCGCATGATGCTGGGGTTGCTGGCTCCTAGTGCAGGAGATGTTCAAGCACTTGGGATGTCTGTAAAAGGCAACCAAGCCGAACTCCAGCAGCGTACCGGCTATATGTCCCAGCGATTCAGCTTATATAACGACCTGACCGTCCACCAAAACCTGCAATTTTATGGTGCCGCGTATGGGTTGAATAATACAGATCTCAAATCCCGCATCCAAGATGCACTCGCAATGGCGGGATTGGAGGGGCGAGAAAAAGCAAAAACCAAAGACCTTTCTGGCGGATGGCGACAGAGGCTGGCACTTAGCGCGGCGATTTTACATCGCCCTGAACTTATTTTTCTTGATGAACCCACCGCAGGCGTAGACCCGATCTCACGCCGCGCCTTCTGGGATCTGCTCTATCAACTTGTAGCCGACAAAGTGAGCGTTTTTGTAACCACCCATTATATGGATGAAGCCGAGCATTGCCACCATCTTTCTTTTATTCAGCGCGGCAATATCATCGCCGATGGCTCACCTGCCGAAATCAAAAAAGAGATGATGGACGGACAAGTGCTCGAAATCTCATCTTCAGATGCAGTCAATACAGTTAGGGTTTTGCGGGCGGCAAATAAGGCGGGAAAACTCCCACTTCAAGAAGTTGAGCTATATGGTGCACTGGTACATGTTGTTGCACCCAATGTTGAAAAAGAAAAAAATACCATTCAGAAATTACTCAAAAAAGAAAAGATATATGTCGAAGATATGGCTATTATTGAAGCATCACTCGAGGATGTTTTTATTGCCAGCATGAAATAGTGTGTCATATCACGTGGCACACGACACAGAAACACCTAAAGGAGTTTTGATTATGAAGAGAATACTATTTTTAGCCCTGATTTTGATTTTAGCCCTAACTGCTTGTACGGCAGACGAAGAAAACGGGACGCTCGAGGCGTCGGGCGTGGTCGAAGCCAGTGAACTTAATCTCAGCTCTGAGCTGGGAGGGCGCGTTGTTGAGCTTAATGCCGCTGAAGGTGCAGAGATTTCAGCTGGAGCAGTTTTGCTCCGCGTAGATGATAGCCTTTTATTGGCAGAACGCGAAAATATATTGGCATCTGTTGCTATAATTAAAGCCAATATCAACGCCGCCGAAGTAGCACTCGCCAGCGCAGAACTTACTTACGAGCAAACGCTCTCAGCGACAATCTCGGCAGAAGCAGAAACGCGCACCGAAAGCTGGGATGAATCCAAACCGAGCGAATTTGAACTCCCTACTTGGTACTTCAATACAGAAGAGCAAAACGCCGCAATTGAAGCAGAAGTAGACGCCGCGCGAGAAGCATTAGAGAAAAAAGAAGATAAACTCACAGAAACCAGCAAAAAAGCGGGAAGCGAAGACTTTCTTGATGTTGAAGCATCGCTTGCCAATGCCCGCCTCGCCTTTGAAGCCGCAGATGAGGTCCACGAAGCAACGCCCAGCGGAGACCTAAAAGATGCCGCAAAATTAGTGCTAGACGATGCCAAAATTGACCTTGAAGAAGCGATAGAAGATTATGACGATGCCCTTACCACAGAAGGCGCAGAAGATGTTCTTGAAGCCCGCGCAGAATATGTAGTTGCCAAAGAACGCTACAATTTAGCTATAGACCGACTGCGAACTACCGAAACAGGTGCAAACGCTCCGGAAGTGATTATGACTGAGCAAAACATAGCGCAAGCAGAGGCTATGCTAAAGCAAGCAAAATCGGCTTTGGTGCAAGTTGAAGCACAATTAGCACTAATTGATACGCAATTGGCAAAAGTTGAGACCATCTCCCCTATTGACGGTGTAGTCTTAACGAAAAGCATCAGTATAGGCGAAACGCTCTCCCCCGGTCTTACCGCAATGACTGTCGCACAACTAGACGAACTTACAGTCACTGTTTATATCCCCGAAGATCGTTATGGGGAAATCAGCTTAGGAGACATGGCTACACTAATTGTTAATTCCTTCCCCGAAGAGAGCTTCGAGGCAATTGTTGTCCACATCGCCGACCAAGCCGAATACACGCCGCGCAACGTTCAAACCAAAGAAGAGCGGCAGACAACCGTCTTCGCTATCAAGTTATCGGTGCAAAACCTAGAGGGCATGTTGAAGCCAGGCATGCCCGCAGATTTGGTTTTTGAGGAGAGCGGGGAGTAGGAATAAAAGAACTAGGCAAACAGGAGAGCCGAGCGAATAAATTCGCTCGGCTTTTTTATTTAAAACAAAAACTGCCTCTTGACATTCCCTCACCAAAATGCTACTATATGAACATAACCCGATTTTGCGCATAATCGAAATGAGCGCAAAAGAGAGATTGGATAAGGAGATAACTATGAATGACTTTTTATACCTAGAATTATTAGCTGAAGAGTACTGCCGTGAAAAAACGGCAATTGCAAAAAGAAATAATATCCTGAAGAAGAAAAAAACAAGCTTCTTCTTCAAAAAATAACACACTTTTCGAGCAAGGAGAACAATCGTGAATGATTTTCTATACGAAGAACTACTAAATAAAGAATACCACCGCAATAAAGAAGCGGAAGCTATGGCTTATAATCAAGCTACTCATATAAATAAGAGCAAAGTGACTATCCTCATATACTGGCTTTTATCCAAACTCGGCGTAGTCTTTGAAAATATCGGGTGCAAAATGCGCGTACGTTACGAAGGTCTTGCAACACAAAATCAACGCAACGCCATCCCCTCTCTAGCAAAATAAGCTAGGCAGAACTAAAGGGGTGCGCATCAAATGAGTTACAAAAAAACGCATAGCATGTAGCGTGTTCCAGCATCAGAAAACGAAACTCGCTACATGCTATAATTTTCAATTCGAATGAAACACACCCAAACTAAAATTAGGCAAATTAAGAAATAAACTAGTCACATGACAGTTTGGAAGAAGAAGCGCGTGTTGGTTGAGTAGGCGATGCTTTTCGCCGTATCGAAACCAAGAATTAGTATAAAATCGGCTTTTTCGTGGCTTCGATACGCTCCGAAAAAGCATTCGGAGCTACTCAGCCACCTGCAAAAACAAAAGTGTCATGTCGCTAGGAAATAAAGGCTTCTTATGAGCACATATATTCCCATTATCGGCTTAGCCCTTTTAATAATACTATTGGCTATTATTGCCATGATTAAAAATAAAGGCGAAAAGATAACTCCAGATTATCGTGTTTTTTTTATCTTGGGGATCACCTGGCTGCCTCTTGGTATCGCAACTGATAGCCCCGCTTTTTTAGGGATGGGGATCGTATTTATGCTGGTAGGGATAATCAATAAGGACAAATGGAAAAAAGAAAAAGGCTGGGCTAATTTATCCTCCGCACAAAAGAAAAACAAACTTCTTGTCGCTGGCAGTTTAGCATTATTACTTTTGATAGGGGTTGTGGCTTATATTTTCGCATCCTAAATTCAATTACAGGAGTAGTAAAATGAAATACAAAGTGCATCGCTTCCCTCTAAAGATGACCCAAGATCAGACAAGATTAGAAGATTTCTTAAATAATTTACGCGGCGAGGTGGTATCAATCATTCCCAATGTCGCCCCTGTGCTTTTTAGCTTACATGCACAAGTGGACTTCCTATTAATCGTTGAAAAAATAGCCCCAGGAGAAAAACATGGTTCCACCCATTGATAATTTCATTGAGAATCCAACCCGAACTCGTATCCGAGTTGGGCTTGCTCCCGCTCAAAACGCGATTTACAGCTTAGTCTTACTCACAAGAACCAAAGAGCTTTCAGGGCTAGGCGATTGGGTTGTCAACACTGCGCATCAACTTTCACCCGAAGACAGAGAGCAACACTATAAAGTGATGATCGCCTTTTACCATGCTATTATTCCGGAACGGAGATGGAGCAGTTTCCCCATTTATCTCGAACATTTACGCGGAATGGATGCGGAAGCCTTACGCGACAAAATGATTCAAAGCTATTTTACGATATCCCTAAATGATGCCGATGAGAAATTTACACCAAAAAACATCCTCGAAAACGAAGAGAATTATATAACCTTTCTGAAAGAGCGTTTTGGCGAAGAATATGTTGACGAAGAACTAGAACGCTGGGCTTATAGCTACGTAACCAATCCCCCTGCAATGCAAGCGTTAATCACATCTCACCTACAACAATACTGGGATGATTACCTTGCAGAAGAATGGGCGCGCAATCTCCCCACCCTTAAGAAAGCGGTGCAGGCATTTCAACAAGTAGACTTCAGCAAAATGGACGACTTTCAGGCAAGCGAATATATTACAGGACAACCACCAAAAGAAAAGTGCTGGGAAAATAAATGCAAAGATTTTGAAATTTTATATTTTGCCCCCTCCCTACACGTTGGACCCTATACAGGAAAATTCCACGAAGAAAAATTACTTGGCTTCATCTTTGGTGCGCGTTTACCAGATAACGCATCTTTTCATGCACCAGAACTCAGCCAGCTTGAGGTTTATATCCGCTTAAACGCGTTAGCTGATGAGACACGCCTTGAAATCCTACAATATATCAAAGAAAATGGCGAAAAATGTTCAACAGAGATTATCGAAAAAATCGGACTAAGCCAATCTGCTACGTCGCGGCATCTTACTCAACTCACAGCGGCAGGCTATATCAGCACTCGGCGCGTAAATGGGGCAAAATGCTATCATCTAAATGAAGAGCGTATCAAGAATACGCTTGATACAATTAAATCCTTTTTATTAAGCTAAAAGAACGTGCTAAATCTTCTAAAATCTACGCGCTACGACTTCAGAAGATTTGACAAACACTTCCCCTTTTTGAAAACTCCCGCATAATTATGCGGGAGTTTTTCTTTTCATTTCCAGAACTCAGGATCCCACGTTTTGCAAGAGGGGCGATGCTCATCACGCAAGAAAAGCCCAACCTCTGCTAATTCTTCTTTGGAGAGATTTTCTTCAACAAAAGGGAAGAATTCTCTTTCTTCAAAGCGAACGTGCGCTTTTAGCAAGATGGCGAACTCTTCTATTTTTGCCATCACATCACCTTGCTCTTCTACAATTTCTTTTGCCAACGCCGCAAATCTTTGATGCTCGGCTAAGACTCTTTCTACCAAAGCCTGGCTCCCTTCTTTGCCTTGAACTGCCTTGATAATAGATTGCTCTTCTTGCTCAAAATGATGGGGCAAATCATTTTCCCAAACATATAATAAAAATTCTCGCATATGAGATAGATCTGCCTTATTTTCAACCCCACGTTTCAAACGTGAAGCAGAAACTAGCGCATCATGATGCTCCCACGATAATGTTTTTAATTCTTCATCTCTTTTCATAATATAATCTCCTAACTTCTAAGGCAACATTCATGTTGCTCTTTGCGAAAAGGCAACATAAATATCGCGTTACGAGCCTTTTTGCACTTCCAAATACTCACTATACCCGCCCAAATAGCGCGCCAAATCTCGCTCTTCAATCACCAGCAAGCGCTCTACCGTTCTGTCTAAAAAGTAACGGTCATGCGAAATAATCAACACCGTACCCACAAAATCTTCGAGGGCAATTTCAAGCATTTCAGCAGAAGCAATATCTAAATTATTGGTCGGTTCATCAAGTAACAAAAAATTTGCACCCGAAAGCACCACTAACGCCAATTGCAACCGACTCCGCTCGCCACCAGAAAGCTGAGAAACTTTTCCCTGCGCCTGCTCATAAGTAAAAAGATATTTTGAGAGCAAAGCCATCGCTTTTTCCGCGCTCATATTGCCCGTAAAACGCACCACATCTAAGAGCGTTTGTTCAAAATCAAGGGTCTCGTGTTCTTGGGCATAGTAGCCAACCGTCACACTGGGACCCAATTTTATCTCACCCATATCGGGAAATTCTTCATTCAAAATCATCCGAATTAATACTGATTTTCCCGCGCCATTTGGACCAATCAGTCCCACCCGCTCACCGTGCCAAATCGTTTCCTGCAATCCATCAAAAATACGATGCGCGCCAAATGCTTTTTGCACGCCCGCCAATTCTAAGACTTTATTTGAGCCTCTATAGCCCTTCAACTTCAAATCCATTTTTCGGCGATCGGTGATAGGCTTATCCATCTTATCCATTTTATCGAGCCGCTTTTGCATCGTTTTTGCTTTTTTGGCAAATTTCTCATTATCATAAACTTTGCCCCAAATCGCAAAACGTTTAATCATCGCTTCGAGCCTACCCACTTCTCGCTCTTGTACTTTAAATAACTCTGCTTGGCGCGCCAGTCGCGCTTCTTTTTCGAGCGAATAAGTCGAATAATCGCCCGAAAAAACGCTCATTTTGCCATCTTCGAGTTCAGCGATATGCGTCACCACCGCATCTAGTAAATAGCGGTCATGTGAGACGATGACAACTGTGCCATCATATTCTCTAATCAGTTTTTCGAGATAGATTTTTCCCGGCAAATCGAGATGATTATCTGGTTCGTCTAATAAAAGCAAGTTGGGATGCAGGAGGAGCAGGCGTGCCAACCCAATCAATTTCTTCTGCCCGCCACTCAACGTGTTAAGCGGCTTGCTGAGGTCTCCCGATCTTAATCCTAGCCCCAGCAGAATCTCTTCGACACGTGCCGCGTAGGAATCACCGCCGAGGGCATCATACTCCTCGATGAGGTTCTGTTGACTATCGAGAGCAAGCCCAAGTTTACGTTCGTTTTCGTAAACGCTTGGATCACCCAAACTGTCTTCGACACGCGCCAATTCACTGCGCGCCTCTGCCACACGGGGATTTCCATCCAAAGCAGATTCTAAAACCGTTTGAGACAAATCCAGTTCAGGCATTTGCGCTAAATATCCGACTGATAATCCGCGAGAGCGAGTGAGCGAGCCGCCCTGCTCGGCGTTATATTGCCCAATAATGAGCTTATAGAGCGATGATTTACCCGCCCCATTTGCACCAATAAGACCAATTTTTTGCCCGCGCTGAATTTCCCAGCTGAGGTTGTCGAAAATATGCGTGGCGCCCAGAACAAGAGAGATATTGGAAAGTTGAAGTTGAATCATGGGGGAATTGTACCAAGAGAAGGGAATTGCTCAAAATGCTGTCATCAGAAGTGCTGATTCGGAGTGCAAAATCTCCCGATTTTGCCGAAGTCGGGAGACTTCAGACTCCTTTTCTAGTGCGTGATAAAATGTAGAAATGATGCTTTCCACTCCCTTCACTTTCTCCCAATCTTCGCTACAAGATTATAACGATTGCCCGCGCCGATTTAAATTGCGCTATATTGAGCGTTTAATGTGGCCTGCGGTTGAGACCGAACCAACCCAAGATTATGAACGTCATCAGCAAGAAGGCTCTCTTTTTCATCGAATGGTGCAACAAAATATCATTGGTATTCCCACTGAAAAATTAGCCGTAATGGCACAATCTGACAATCTCAGCAAATGGTGGGATGCGTACATTCAGCACGCGCCCAACCTTGATGGCTACACGCTATTTGCAGAATACACCTTATCCGCGCCTTTGGGCGACCATAGGATTGTGGCGAAATACGACTTAATTGCCATCAAACCCGGTGAGAAAGCGATTATTTACGATTGGAAAACCTATAGAAAACGCCCTAAAAATGATTATCTTGCGGTGCGGTGGCAGACACGGTTGTATTCTGCACTCTTAGAAAGAGCGGGCAATCATTTGAACGCAGGTGCGCCCATTCTGCCTGAGCAAATCGAGATGGTGTATTGGTTTGCTAATTACCCGACTGAGCCAGCAAGATTTAGCTACAGCAAAGCTAAATCACAAAGGGATTGGGGTTTAATAGCAAAGACAATTGCCGAAATTGATGCTGAAAAAGATTTTGGCATGAGTGAGGAAGAGCGTCCCTGCAAGTTTTGCGCGTATCGCTCTTATTGTGACCGCGGCAAAAAAGCGGGCGAATGGGATGAGTTTAACGGGGAGATAGAGGCAGAAGAAAATTTCGAGATTGATTTTGAGCAGATTGGGGAAATTGCGTTTTAGGGTTTCTAAAAGATAGAACGCGGATTTTAACAGATTAGGCGGATTATCACGGATTTTAAAAACGTTTATGTTTTAAAATCCGTGATAATCCGTTAAATCCGCGCCATCCGCGTTCTGTCGTTTCTATTGATCAACAAAAACCCCAAGGTGATTGGCAACGGGACGCTCACGCCCAGGAATGTGGCTGTCTATCGGTGAGTTCAACACTTCGGCTTTGCCCTGCTCATTTTCTATCACCAATGTTGATGAACCGCCACCATCCATATTCATTGCGGTATATACACCGTACTCAATCATTAAATCTGCGAGTTGGGTGAGGGTAGCACCTTCACTATAAAAAGGTTGGCGACCATCAACAACAACTATCACGAGGCGGTCGGGACCAAAATCTACACCGAGGGCGGTGCGCGGGGCAGGATATTCAGAATCTAAGCCCTCGATGGCTTCTCCTTCAAGAATAAGCATGTGACTGCCTGAAATGGCATTATAAATTTTGCCACTTGGGCGGGAAAATTGAGCAACATTATCTTCTGAAATATATAAAACGGGACGATTGCCTTCGGCATATTTGTCCCCACGCGAGGCAGTGAAACCATTTGGCGCAACAGGATCGCCAACGTGAGGGTAATAATCGAGCAGGGAGTTGGAGTGCCACGGATAAAACTCCCCACCGTTGACGGCTATTTGTAAACTATAGTCTCTCAAGAATGTGGTTGTTGTCCGCGCATTCAAGGGAAGGTCTGATTTTTTATTATCCTGTGGGGTAACAAGGAAGCGAATTCCGTCTGTGTGCAAATCAATGGTAATAATATGTGCAATCCAAAGGCGCGGTTCGGTATGAACTTTTCTTCTGTAAGTGATGCCATCGTGAAGCTCTCTTTTTATCTCTGTGGGCAAAGGGCGACCAGAGAAATAAAGGGCGGGGATAGCAAGACAAATAAAGAGCGTGAGAAAGGCAAGGATTATTTTTATTTTTTTTGACATAATTTTTCTCATGAATTTTTATTCGGAACCGATGTACAACGGGTACTACCTAATGATTGCGGAGGCACAAAGCCTACCACGTATTTTTGGCAGTAGTTCTAAAGTAAGTGATAAGTTTTTTCGTAGAAAGAGAGTCCAAAGTCTCCTGACTTTGGCTTTTTGCTATAAACCCGAAATCGGGAGATTTCGGACTCCAAGCTATCACTTACTTAAAGACCACTATCTGATTTTTTAAGATTAAGTTCCAAAAAATCTGTATAATCTGTGGATAAAATACCTGATATTTCACCCTCCCGCAGCATCTAAATATGAGGTGTGAAACGCATCTCGCATCAAAATATCAAGCGCAAGCCCATAATTACCAATAAGACCAAAACTATTTTACGAAAGACTTCGGGATTAATCCATCTATCCATAACTAAGCCTGCTAAAAGCCCAGTCAACATAAAGGGAAACCCCTGCCAGAAAAGAGATAAGACATAGGGAGTGAAGTTCCCGCTAAGGTGATGCCCAAGTACAACCACGATGCTATTTTGCACAAAAAAACTTTGTAGGTTGCCTTTAAATTCATCTGGCTCCCATTTTTTGCAAGAAGCATACATAATAATTGGTGGTCCAGGCGTATTATAGGCACCACCGAGCAAACCACCCAAGAAACCGGCACTATAAGCCCAAATGCGTCCTTTTAGTTCAGGCAATTTTAAGCCAGAAAGTGCGTAAAGGGCGTATAACACCAGTATAATGCCCAATATAGCGAGCGCAAGCTCCTCGTCCGCGCGGCGAAGCAAAAAGATTCCAATCGGGACACCAATGAAAGAAGCCAAGATGAGGGGCAAAACTTTCTTGAACTGCAAAGATCGCCAATAGCGCAAGAGCACGCCTAAATCTACGAGAAAGCCAACAAGGGCAACCAAGATAATCGCATCCTTAATCCCAATTATATTTGGTAAAAGAGCCATTGCCACTAAGGCAACGCCGAAGCCAGAAAGCCCCTGCGTAAATGCGGCAAGAAAAAGAATGCCGCCAATAAGAAGAAAAGTTGTATTCATCTTGCAGATTATACCCACGCTTTGATATCGGGTAAAATTGAATACTACAAATTATGGGAAGGGAGCGATATAAAATGAAATATGCAGTTAGTGTAAGCTTAGGCAGTTCGAGCAGAAATAAAAAGGTAGAAGTCAAATTCAAAGAAGAGACCGTAATCATTAAGCGCATCGGTTTAGATGGTGATATAGAAAAAGCAAAACGGCTATACGAAGAACTAGATGGAAAGGTAGATGCCTTTGGCATGGGCGGCATAGATATGACCCTCCGCTTAGACGGAAAAGAATATCCGCTTAAAGCCCCTCATAAATTAATTGAAAATGTAAAAAAAAGCCCCGTAGTTGATGGGCGTGGACTAAAAAACACCCTCGAAAGACGTGTTTTTGAACTCGCCGCGCCCAAATTGGGCGAGATACCAACTTTTTCGCAAGCTTTCATTCCCCTTGCTACAGACCGCATTGGCTTAGCGACTGCAATTAGCGAGGTAACAGAAAAAATTATCTTTGGAGACCTCATGGTTGGGCTGGGGCTTCCTATTCCCGTTTACGGCATAAAAAACTTCAAACGTGTGGCACGCGCCATGTTTCCCATCGTACAACACTTTCCGCTAAGCCTTATCTATTATGGTAGCGATGGCGCAGAGCAAGAACCCAAATACGAGAAATACTGGCAAAAATCAGATTTAATAGCCGGCGATTTTCTCTTTATGCGCAAATATATGCCCCAATCTATAGCGGGGAAAACTATTATCACCAATACCACCACCGCCGAAAACCTACAGCTACTCAAAGAGCGTGGCGCGCGGCTTGTTATCACCTCTACACCTCAATATGATGGTCGCTCTTTTGGCACAAATATGATGGAAGCCGCCCTAACAGCTTACGCGGGCAAAGGACGACAGTTGACAGACGCCGAACTAAACGCGCTGATAGATGATATAAATATCCGCCCACAAGTGCATCTTTTGACCTAACGTCTCGCGCGTGTTTTGGGATTGCTTTCGCTAAAGCGACTTCTTTTTTCATAAATAAAGGGCTTGACACAATTTGTATTCGCCAAGTTTTAAATATATAATTCTCATTTCTCTACCCTACATGTAGAGCACTCTTGTCAGGTTGAAAACGAAAACAGACATCAAAAGGCTCTCCTTTCTTCAAA
>JADGEO010000020.1 GCA_016744335.1 Anaerolineales bacterium | reverse complement strand
GCTGGATGGGATGAAAAGTATCTGCTCAAGGTGCTAGAGGGGTTCTACTCTCTCTAATTTTAGTGCGTTTGCCCTGGCCGCGATGCGCGTGTGTTTAACTTGCGTGCCCTTAACCAACATTTTAACGGCGTAAAGTGATTTGCCCTTCACGCCGCATCCCCAGCTTGGAGTTTTAGCACCCCAGCCCAAAACGCGCGTGTCACGGTCATCTCATCCACATTAAAGAGAAAATCCCCCGCTCCTTTAAAAGGAACGAGGGATTTGTGCGCTTATTAATCTAATTTAATTCCCCAAAGTTGTTAGAAGACTCAAAACCATCATCCCCGTTATAAGCCAGACCAACGCTTGCTCAGTGGGTTGCCTTAGCATATCTCGCAATCTGGTTTTGGGCGTTTGTTGGTGTAATTGCGGAAGAGGGCTGGTGATAATTTCTTTTTGCCCCAGCAAGAAAAGACGAAAGTCTTCTGCTGTTTTAGGGCGTTCGGTGGGGTGCAGTTTCATTGCCCATTTTATACCGCGTTCTGTGCGCCTGTTAATTGCTGAGTTGATTTCTCTAGGAGATTTCAAACTTTCGGGGTTTAGAAAACGTTTTCGGGCATCGGCTGGAGACGTATTTGTTAATAGATGGTAGAGCGTTGCACCCAGGGAATAAACATCGCTTCGTGGGTCGGTGTGTGTTCCATCACTTCCGTATTGCTCTAAGGGCGTATATAAAATTGTGCCTTGTCCTTGAATAACAGTGATTGTCATCTCATCGGGAACAAGCATTTTAACCAAACCAAAATCAACCAATTTAACCAACCCCGATGGGGTCAATTTAAGATTGCTGGGCTTAATATCTCGATGAATAATGGGTGGGTCTTGGGTATGGAGGTAGGTGAGAGCATTTGCAATTTGATTTGCCCAGCCTAAGACCACATCGGCACGCAAAAAAGCTTTACTACGGCGAGCATCGAGCATAAGCGTGCGCAAATCTTCGCCGGGGACATAATCCATTACAAGATAATCTCGGTTTTCTCTTGAAAAAAAGTCTGAAACTTTAGGCAGATTGGGGTGGTCTAGACGCGCCAAAACAGTTGCCTCGCGCATAAATTGTTCGCGGGCTTCTTCAAAGATTTTATCGGGGAGTGAGCGGTCGTGCTCAACTTCTTTAACCGCGCAGAGGCGACCTTCTAGCCGTAGGTCTTCGGCGAGATAGACACTGCCTATGCCACCTTGACCAATTTGCTGTTGAATTTGATAACGACCGCGCAAAACTTCCCTTTTTTGAAGTGGGAGAGCCATGCTTTTTTCCAATCTTTTGTCTAAACGGGTGTGTAAACTCTGAATTTCGGCGTGAAATCTTACACAGATTCTCTTTTTCTGCTATATTATAAGCGTCTTTTATATATTTTGTGGATTGAATTTAATAATGGCTAATTTTGAAGATTTTCCCATACTTGTAGCGCAAGAAGGTCCCCTCAATGGGGAGCGTTGGGCATTAGAGCAAACTATTGTTCTGGGGCGTGACGCAACTTGTGATTTAACCGTCCCTGACAGAAAGGTTTCCCGTTATCATGCGCGGCTAACCCCTACCTCAGATGGCGTACTTTTAGAAGATATGGGGAGCAAAAACGGTACTTTTCGCAATGGGGATAGCATAACCAGCCCCGTGCTTTTAGAAGACGGCGATCTTGTGCAAATTGCCGTTTCTCAGAGTTTTATGTTCTTTGTCTCAGACGCAACAATGCCATTGACAAAAAAGAATACCCGCATGGGGCGTCTGATAATTGACTTAAGCTCACGGCGCGTTCTCGTAAACCAGCAACAGGTTAGCCCTCCGCTTTCGGCACAACAATTCCGCTTATTATGGCGACTTTACGAGCAACAAGGCGATGTAGTCTCTCGCCCTAATTTAATTGTAGCCGTTTGGGGGGAAGACGAAGCTCGTGGCGTTTCTGACCAAGCACTTGACGCACTCGTTCGTCGCTTGCGCGATAAATTAGCAAATTATGATTCGGGGCATCAATATATAGCCACAGTAAGAGGGCATGGGATTCGCTTAGATAATCCTATCGAATAAATTCCCCAATGATTGAGATCATCGTCTAAGATAGAAAGTGCGATAAATCACACCCAGTTTTATAACGAAGAAAAAAAGAACCCCTGCGAATTTTATTTCGCAGGGGTTTTATTATTTTACTAATGGCTGAAAACAAATAGCCAAAAACCCTTCCTACTCCATATTTTTTCTCATAGACACTTTCATTACCGCACTATAAATCTGATTCATTTTAGCAAACATCTCTTCATCTTGAGAAGAAAGTTTCCCTTCTTGCCCTTGCTGTTGCGCCACAATTCCGCCTAGCGTTTTGAGTAACTCATCATTGATTTTATCTCCGTTTTCTTCAATGACCTTTTCTAAAGCCTCATCGCTTTCAGCAGAAATCAGTTTTTCGATAAATTCATATTCGGGCAAAGGACCACTTGCTTGTTGAAGGACTACAACAACTTGTTGCAATTTAGCCAACATTTCTTCGTCTTCTTCTTCAGTTGCTTTATGGAGCATCATCTCTAAAGCCTGCACAACGCCTTGATCAAAATTCTGCAAATTTGCCTGTGTTGCTATGCCAATATCATCCTGCTCGAGGAGAGCATTTAAAAACCCCTGTGATTGTAGCAAACGCGCCTCTAAATGCTGATCAATTTCATTAATATAAGCCAAGACGCGGTCACGTTTTTCTTCAAACTCTTTCCGCTTTTCTGCATCTGCTTCATCTTCGATTTTTTGCGTAAATAATTGAAAGAACTCATAATCAAGCCCTTGTCGTACCATGCCAGCAAAGGCTTTTTCTCTGTGTTCATTGGGGGCATCAACGATTAGGTCAAGGAGTTTTTCGCGGGTTAAACCCTCTCCCAATTCTTGTAAAGATTGTGAGGCTATTTCCATTTCTTTCATCGAAAATTGGATTTCTTGTCCGTATGCTGTTTCACTAAGCAGGAGTTCTTCTATCGCCTTCATCTGTCCCGCGGTGTCCCCTTGCCCTTGTGCCGCGGCGGCTTGTGCAAGTTGACCAAAAAGTCCAAAAAACTCTTCGTCAAAAAGACTCTCATCTTCTTTTATGATCGCTTTTCGTGCTTCATCATCTTTTGCCGTAAGTAGTTTTTCAACAATCCCTACGCGGTCTTTTTGCGCCTGAATCATTTCTGGCGTAATACCATCTTCGCCTAATATGCGCTCCATCATACTTTCAAAGGTGAAGAAGGTTTGCGGATTAAGCAAATAACCTTTACGTTTTTCAGGAGGTAAGTTATCGGTAATCTTTTTGATTGTTGGTCCCATAATCTGCTCTTGCTCATTAACAGGAATTGCTAACTCAGGTGGAAAAAAGGTGAGCAGTAAATCTTTATCATTATCATGATAAATCACGGGGGTGGGAACTTGACCTTGAAATCCACAAGTTTGACATTGAGCAACATTAGCTCCACCACTTAAAAGACGTTGCTTTGCGCCGGGGTCAGATGTTACATCAAAAAGTTGTTCTATATTCGCAACTATAGGCTGTCTACATTGCGGACAAGGTATTTGTTGTTGGGGCATGTGAGGTTTCCTTCTTTTATAATGAGAAATGCGCTGCGCTCTCGCTTGAATTTTCTAAATAAAGGCTATTGTACTCGCTAAAGATTTCTTTTTCGTAAGAGTTTTGTATCATCGTAGAAAAACAGACCTGACAGGTTCTTAAAACCTATCAGGTCTCGGCATTAGCCAAAAATCACATACTGCTCTAAAAACTGAAGCACTTCTTTATAAAAGGCTTCTATCGTCTCCGCTTTGCGCCAGCCGTGCCCTTCTCCTTCGTACATCTTGAAAATATGCGGCACATTATTTGCACGCAATGCCGCCACAACCGTTTTCGATTGTTCCGGAGAAACAGCACTATCTTCTGCACCATGAAAAAGAGCTACTGCATCTTTGATTTTATCGGCATGGAAAACAGCCGACCATTTTTTGAAGAAATCGGCATCTTCGGGCAAAGTGCCAACCATGGATGCGTTGTAATGGGATTCGAATTTATGCGTGTCATTTTCTAGGGTAAATAGATTCGTGACCGCATAAGAAACGATGCCCGCCTTGAAAAATCCCGGTTGATGAACAAGAGAATTCAACACCGTATATCCACCCGCACTACCGCCCATGATAACCAATCGCTTTGGGTCAGCAAGCCCCTGATCTACGAGGGCTTGTGCACCACCAACTGCATCTTCTACATCTAGCGGGCCCCATTTTTTGCGTAAGGCAAGCATATAGCTTCGCCCATACCCTGTACTGCCGCGATAATTAACTTGCAAAACGCCATACCCGCGACTGGTGAAGAAAAAGCCTTCATTGCGTGAGTTAGCATTATGTTGTTCGTATTTTTGCGAAGTGGGACCGCCATGAATATCCACAATCACGGGCGGTAAACCATCGTTTTCGTATAGAGCAGATGATGGCGGGTAATAAAGTCCATGCACGGGTGTGCCATCGGGCGCATCCCAAGTGATTTTCTTGGGCGAGGGTAAATAACCATCAGCGAGATTATCTGCCATAGAGCGTTTGACGGCGGTGCATTTGCCTTTTTCCCAGATAACAATTTGCTGGGCAATTTGCGGCGATTCGCCGATAAATGCCAACTTCCCGTCTACGGGGGAAGCAGAGAGTTGAATAATATGCGTATAGGGCGTTTTTGCTTCGGCAGTTTTGCCCGTGTTCACATCTACGACCCACAGAGAATGTGTTCCTGCATCGTTGCGCACATAAAAGATATGGGAAGAATCCCACGCCCATGCGTGCATTCTCATGCCCTGAATCCACGCGGGCATCGTGAGCACTGCGCCTGAGACAAGAATCTGCTTTTTGCCCTCTTCTAAGTTGAAGATGCAAAGCTGTTCCCATTCCCCATCGCTTTCAATATAACTTAAAAATTTTCCGTCTGGAGAAAATTCAGGTTGAAAAACTGGCGTATCTTCATCACCCGCTAGAATTTGAGTTTCTTCAAAATCAGAGATTGCCAGCCGTGTGCCATCCCAGGGCATTTGCGGATGATTCCACTCGACCCATGCGATTTTCTCTCCGCTTGGATGCCAGACAGGTTGCATATAAAAATCGGCTCCCTGCGCTACTTTTTTCGGGAAATTTTCACCATCTACATCTGCCATAACGAGCGAATCTTGCCCCTCGTAAGAGTGAACGTAGAGCGCGCGTTGATTATCAGGGGAGAGGGTGGGCGAAGCTAACTCGCCAATTTTTGGTGTGATAGGATGCGATAGCCCTTGTTTGAGCGGGATTGTGTAAAGCCGCCCGTTGCTGGCAAAAACCGCCCGCTTCGCGCGTGTCGTAAACTCGCCACCGCCATATCCAAGCGTGGGCTTGACGGGGACATCTCCCGTTAAATCTCTGGCGGCATCATCTCCCGTCTTTGCCACCAAAACACCATGCCCCGAACGCCCTTCTACCCAAATAAGCGTTTTGCCATCATCAGCCCATTGCACATCATCAAGCCGAATTTTGCGCCCAAGCAAAGATGGCGTAATAGGCGATTTCCAGAGACCATAGGGTGCGTTTTTTTTTGTCATGGGATTTTCCTTAAAAAAGTTAAAAACTTTTAGTTCCAGTGAAGCGTAAAACCTGATGTTTTTCTTCACGCATCACGTTTTATGTTTTAGAAGTGTTTTTCAAATTTCTTTACTAATTTTTTCTTTGGCTGATACCCAGTAACACGTTCTTTTACTTCACCATTGACGAAGAACATCAGTGTAGGAATACCCATCACGCCAAACTTCATCAAAATACCTGGACTTTCATCTGCATCAATTTTGACAACTTTGACTTTTCCTGCCCAGTCTTCTGAAAGTTCGTGGACAATGGGATCAACCATTTTACAGGGACCACACCACTCCGCCGAAAAATCAACTAAAACAGGCAATTCAGCCTTGAGTACTTCATCTTCAAAACTCTCTTCGTTTACATTTACTTCTGCCATTATTATTTCTCCTTTTTTTGTTTTTCTGCCAACCTTGTTGCTGTCCACTTTAGAGTCGCAAGGTCATCTCCCCGCGCCAAGCATAGGGTTGGTGTCAGAATAGGGATATTTTTTTTCATAATAGACCTCTTGTATAAGTGCTCTAGCCGCCGTTCTCGGCGGCGTGTTTTAGAGAAGCCTGCGCCGAGGACGGCGCAGGGAGCGTAGAGAAAACAGGCTTTTACAAGAGGTCTGATCTAATTTCTAAGATTTATATAGGTTAGCATGTATTTTAACACGAAACATCTCTCCCTTTTCTAAGCGTAGTATAAAAATTTTAGGATGAGAAACCGCTACGCGCGTGCCCCAAAGAGAGGGGAGGGGCGACTATCAACATCTCTTTGGCATAAAGAGATTCACATCGCGCACTCGGTTCGAGATTCATTACACAAGCCTAAAATGCGCGCGTTACGGCTTATCATCAAAAGAAAAACCCTAAAGATCTCTTTTTTGCAAAGAATTCGCTTTCAAAGAAAACTATACGTTAATCTCCTATTTTCTTTCGATAAAGATGCTAAAGGTTTATAATCTTACTTAGGAACAAGAATTAAATAACTTATACATTTGGAGCATACTTCACCCAACCTTCGCCTCATTAATGGATACATTATTTCTTCCTAAGTCCTTAGTGCAATAAAATCATAGGAAGTTTGGCATTCTTGCTGGATAGATAGCTTTATGCTAGACTTTATTTACCCTATAAACAAGGAGAAAAACCATGCCTGAAAAAATACTAATTGTAGATGACGACCTTGATACACTCCGTCTTGTTGGGCTTATGCTTCAAAAGAAGGGATACCAAATTGTGGCGGCAAATAATGGTAAACAAGGCTTACTCAAAGTGGCAGAAGATATTCCCGATTTGATATTATTAGATGTAATGATGCCAGAAATGGATGGGTATGAAGTTGCTCGGCGTTTGCGCGAAAACCCTGAAACAGCAAATATCCCCATTTTGATGTTTACTGCAAAATCTCAGCTTGATGATAAAGTGACAGGCTTTGAGGCTGGCGCAGATGATTACCTAACAAAACCTACACATCCCGCAGAGCTTCAGGCACATGTAAAAGCTCTTCTTGCTCGTTCGGTAAAAGTTAATAAAGAAAAACCTGTCCCCGTAGATAAAAAAATAACGACCGTTGGCATAATTAGCGCACGTGGTGGCGTGGGTGTTTCTTCCGTTGCTATAAACTTAGGGAGTTTCTTAAGCTCAAATATGGGAGAAAAAACTATCGTTTTAGAATTACCTCAGGGCATGGGATCAATGGGGAGAGACTTAGGCTTTACTGATTTTGGTAATATAAGAGAGTTACTGAAAAAAGCCCCTAATGAAATCACAACAGAAGCAGTTGAAGAGGCTCTCTTTGAACACGAAGCAGGAATGCGTGTATTACCAGCTTCAGAAGAGCCTAAAGACGCTATATTCAATAATGCCATACAACAAAGCGGAACTATATTTTCACGTCTTTCTTCCTTAGCACATTTTATGATTGTCGATTTTGGCGCGGGGCTACCAAGATTAAGCCAAGCGTTGCTCCCTCAATGTGATCAAATTATTGTTCTCATAGAATCTTTCTCTAATTCTATTGCTCAAGCAAAACTCTTGATCAAAAACTTGCTTGAATTGGGCATTGAAGAAGAGAAAATCCTCATTGTTCTTAATAATCGAATGCGCTCTGATTTGCTATTACCGAGAAAACAGGTTAATAGTGAGATTGGTGCTCCGCTTACGATGGCTTTTACACCTGCCCCTGAGCTTTTCTCTCAAGCAATCAAGAAAAACACAACAGCTGTAGTAGAACAGCCAGAAAGCATAACTACGCAACACTTTCAGAAATTAGCAAAAATTATTATCGAGCATGAGGCAGAGAAGGCATGACAAAGCTCTCTAGCCAAGTTCAAGAAAAAGTCAAATTTGCCGCGGAACTTTTTCGGCAAGCAAAACACCCTATTGCGCTTACCGGAGCAGGTATATCTACGCCATCGGGCATCCCTGATTTTCGTTCGGCGGGAACTGGATTATGGTCGAAAGAAGAGGCGATGGAAGTCGCATCTCTTTCCACTTTTCGCTACAACCCCACTCAATTTTATAAGTGGTTTCGCCCCCTTGCTAATCAAGTTGTTAATGCTTTACCAAATCCCGCTCATATTGCTTTAACAGAACTTGGTAAAACGGGACACTTAGATGCTATTATCACCCAAAATATAGATGTTTTGCATCAAAAATCAGGTTCTAAAACCGTGATAGAAACGCACGGCACAATGCGCACACTTTCTTGTACGCAGTGTTTCCATCAACACGAATCATCTCTTTTTCTAGACTCTTTTACCAAAGATGGAACTATTCCACACTGCGTAAATTGTAGTGCTGTATTAAAACCAGACGTGATTCTTTTTGGAGAAGAACTGCCTCAGAAAGCATGGCTCAAAGCACAAAAAGCCGCTCGCAACTCTGACCTAATGCTCATTATTGGCTCTTCACTCGAGGTTTTACCTGTTGCTGGGCTACCTATGCAAACTCTAGATCGTGGTGGGCATCTAATTATCGTGAATCAAAGTGCCACATATCTTGATATACGCGCAGATGTTGTCTTTACTCAAGACGCGGCAACCTTGCTCCCTGCATTAGCTGAAGAGGTTATTAATCATGCCTAGTACTCAAAGTCTAACGGATTATAGACGTTTACTTGAAGTCACTCGTGATCTGGCATCTACCCTCGATTTAGATACACTTCTTTACCGAATTGTTACCATTGCCACAGAAATTGCTTGCTCTGCAGAAGCCTCCATCTTGCTTTATGATGATAACGCCCGCCAACTCCATTTTCAGGTAGCAACCAATATGGATCTACCGAATATACGCGGCTTAAATGTTCCTTTAGAAGGAAGCATTGCTGGGTGGATAGTCACAAACCGAGAACCTGTTCGCATTGGCAATGTACAAGAAGACAAACGCTTTTTTAACGGTGTTCAAGATGCAACCAGCTTTAATACGAAATCCTTGCTGGGTATTCCTTTGATCACTAAAGATAAAGTTATTGGGGTTTTAGAGACACTAAATAAAAAAGAAGGGCAATTTACCGATACAGACGAAGAGTTATTGCTTGTCTTGGGCGCACAAGCCGCCGTTGCAATTGAAAACGCGCGTCTTTTCCAACAATCCGATTTGATTTCAGAGTTTGTCCACGAGTTACGCACGCCCCTAGCCTCCCTTAGCACAGCTACCTACCTCCTCTTACGCCCAGAAATATCCTCACAGCAACATGACCAAATAGTTAATAATATTCATACTGAAACTTTACGTCTAAGCGCACTTGCTTCATCTTTTCTTGATCTCTCTCGCCTAGAATCAGGGCGCGTTCAATTCAAATATAAAAGCTTCTCCATAGAAAAACTTCTTAACGATTGCGTAGAAGTTATGCACTCAAAGGCAGAAGAGGGAGAAATAAAAGTAAAAATTGATGTCCCTGATGATTTACCAGAACTTGAAGCTGACCCCAACAAGCTTAAACAAGTTATATTAAATTTACTCAGTAATGCCATCAAATACAATCGTCCCGAAGGAACTGTAACTTTGCGGGCAAGAATAAAGAATAAAAACAAAAAGAAAATGCAAATAATCGTACAAGATACAGGATATGGCATCCCCAAAGACGCAATGCCCCATCTATTTAAAAAGTTTTTCCGCGTTCACGAAACTGAAGATAAAATTGCCGGAACGGGCTTAGGGCTTGCCATTAGCAAAGAAATTATACAAGGACATCGTGGCACCATTCAAGTCAAAAGCAAATCGGGCAAAGGAACCTCTTTTACCCTCTGTTTGCCCCTGCACATGATTGGCGATTAAGCAAAAAAAGCCCCTATTCTTTATAGAATAAGGGCTTTTCCATTTAAGGTCTTAACAATACTTTCAGCACGCCCCGCTCCGCTGCCTTTTCAAAAGCCTGTAATCCATCTTCGAGGGGGTATTCATCCGCAATCATTCCCAGTGGATTAATTAACCCGTTTGCCAATAATCGCAATGCGGGGGCAAAGGGACCGCAACGCGAACCAACGATATTGATCTCATCCACAACGATAGAAGAAAAATTCACCTGCATATCGCCTTTATAAGTAGACTTCATAACGAGTGTCCCGCGTGGACGTATGGCTTGCCGCGCCAGCTCAAAACCAGATGCCGACCCCGTGGCATCTACCACCACATCCCACCTTTTTGCTTCTACCGCTTCCCCAGCAATGAGCTTGATGCCGCGTTCTTTGAGCAAATTCTGCTGTAAGGGATGCCGCGCCACAACGCTTAAATCTGCGCCCGTAAGTTGCAAAACCTGCGCGATGAGCTGACCAAACCTCCCCGCGCCAATTAGCAGAATTCTATCTGTAGGACGAATATGCACCTCTTGTGGAATCTCCAGCGCGGCGGCGAGCAATTCGGTGAAAACTGCTTTTTCATCGGAGACCGAATCGGGAACACGGTGCAAGTGTCGGGTCGGGAGCGTAACGTATTCGGCAAAAATCCCATCACGATTGTGAATGCCCAGCGTTGTTCGGGTTTCGCAATGCGAAGAACGCCCGTTTAGGCAAGCATCACATGCGCCGCAAGTGACGTTAATCTCACCTACAACCCGTTGCCCGACCCAAGATTTATCATCAGATTCTACAACTTCCCCCACAAATTCATGTCCTGGCACACCTAAAAAAGGATAATAACCGCGCACCATTTCAAGGTCTGTGCCGCAAATTCCTGCCAAGCGAACACGAATTAATGCCTCACCTTCTTGTGCGGGCTTGGGGTGGTTTTCTTTATAGGAGAGTGTTTCGTTTTCTAAGTAAAGTGATTTCATGGATAGACCTTTTTGCAAGAAAGAATTTTTCATTTATTATACAGCACCTCAGCGGGTATACTATTCTAATCTTATAGAAAAAAAGAGACTTCCGAAGATTCAAAAACTTCGGAAGTTTGCGTAAATTCAGAAGGAGCAATTTTATGAAAGGTGTCATTGCAGGCGGAGACGCGCAAACCGTAGCCGCAGGAAAAGAAATTTTAGAGCAAGGCGGTAACGCCACAGATGCCGCTATTGCGGCGGTTTTTGCCTCCTTTATCGCCGAATCGGTTATGACCAATATCTGCGGCGGGGGCATCGCCATTGTGGGCGATATTGCCCAAGACAAAGCCCAAGTTTACGATTTTTTCGTCGATATGCCCTCCGGAAAGGCACATCCCGAAATGGATTTCCACGAAGTCCACTCCGATTATGGTCCCGCACAAGATTCTCTCTATATCGGGCGCGCTAGTGCGGCGGTGCCCGGCATCGTGGCAGGATTGAGCGCACTCGCCAAAGAACATGGCACCATGCCACTCAAAAAACTCCTCCAGCCCGCAATCCGCATGGCGCGTCAAGGTGTTAGCCTCTCCCCCTCACAAGAATATGTCTTGGAATTTCTGACTCCCATTTACGAAGACACCCCCGAAATAAACAAAATGTATAGAAAAGGGGATGGATCAGCTTGGCGAGCGGGCGAGAAAAACGCGTTTCCCAAGCTGGCAGAGAATCTTGACCAATTAGCGGATGAGGGCGAACGCGTATTCAGCTTGGGTGCCATTTCCCAAGCAATTCTGCGAGACCAAGCGGATTACGGCGGTCTCATCACCGCAGAAGATTTGGCAAATTATCAGGTACGCAAATTAGAGCCAATTCGTATCACTTATCGTAATGTTGAATTACTTTTCCCTGCCATGCCCTCTACAGGCGGCGCATTAATTGCCTTTGCGCTCAAATTACTAGAATCGGTAGATTTAGCAAAAATGGAACATCTCGGCGTAGAGCATATCCGCGTGCTTGCTGAGACAATGCGGCTGACGAATATAGCGCGCCCAGTTTGGGACGCGGAGGCAAGTTCAATTCAAGAACGTGTCGAGAGATTTTTAAACGAGACACATATCAGACAGTATCAAAGCCATTTAAACGCGATTCTGCGCGGAGACAACCATCCTACAGAACCTGTTTTCCCAAAATCGCCCGACCACACAACCCATATCAGTGTGGTGGATGCCGCTGGAAATTTCGTAGGCGTAACGACTACGGCAGGCGAGAGCGCGGGATTTGTGGTGGACGGCACAGGTTTGTGCATGAATAATATGCTCGGCGAAGCCGATTTGCATCCACAGGGTTTTCATAAAATTGACCCTGGCACACGCTTAACAACGATGATGTCACCGACTGTTTTATTGAAAAATGGCGCGCCAGAAATGATTTTAGGAAGCGGAGGCTCAAGCCGTTTGCGCTCGGCAATTTTGCAAGCTGTGGTAAATGTGGTTGATTTTAAAATGCCACTAGAGAAGGCGGTGCATAATCCGCGCATCCATTTTGGGGCAGGCGTCTTACATTTAGAGGGCGGTATTTCAGCGCAACGCGCGCTAGATATGGAAGCTCTAGGCTACGAAGTAAACCGCTGGAAAAATTTGAATATGTATTTTGGTGGCACGCACGCGGTTGCCCTCGAAAACGGGCGTTGGGTGGCAGTTGGCGATAGTCGACGGGGCGGAGATGGGGCTGTAGTTTAATAAGGACTTAGGAAAAACAAATTATCCGTTAATAAGGCAAAGTTTAAGTAAGGTATGCTCCAAATGTACAAGTTATTTAAATTCCATTCCTAAGGACGCTATTTTAAAATTGTAATAGAGGCTATTCACCTATTTCTTATGCCAACTTCTAACTCTCCTAAAGTATTTCTTCTGCATGGGCTTGGCAGAACATCCCGCTCAATGGTTTATTTAGAAAAGCGTCTAGCACAATCTGGCTACGCTCCTTTTAACATCACTTACCCTTCACAAAAGTATAGCGTTGAAGAATTGGCATTAGATTTTGTTTTGCCAGCCATAAAAACATATGCAAATGAGAATACGCCCATTCATTTTGTAACCCATTCCATGGGGGGCATTATTGTGCGGCAATTGGTCTCATCAAAGGTAAAAATAAATATCGGGCGCGTTGTTATGTTGGCACCTCCCAATGGCGGCAGTGAGTTTTCTGATCTTTTGAATAGATATGCTTTTCTAAATAACCTAACAAGCCCCGCGGCAAAAGAATTAGGGACATCGCCCAGCTACTTGCCACACACGCTAGGACCAGCAGGATTTGAGCTTGGTATCATCGCTGGAGATAGGAAAGATAACCCCATTGCAAAAAAAATAATCCTAGGTGAAAGCGATGGCAGAGTCTCCGTTGAGAATACAAAATTAGCAGGGATGACCGACTTTTTGCTCCTCCCTGTAATGCACTCTTTAATGATGATGAACGAGAAAGTGGCAGATGAGACAATTCACTTTTTAGCACATGGTGTTTTTCAGCAAAAAGAAGAGAAATAAGGATGATAGGCTTTCTGAGAAAAAAACAAACACTGTTTGACGATTCTTCTCACTATATGGTATCATCCCTCTCGTTGAACCAGCTAGTAGCTGGTAGTATGTATTTATGTAGTTAAAGGAGAAAACCATAGGTTCTCAAAAGTTTCGTATTAATGGCGGTATTCGTAGTCATGAAGTTCGCCTAATTGATGACGATGGTGAAAACAGAGGCGTTGTTACGCTTCGAGAGGCAATGGATATTGCCGCTGAAGCAGGGGTAGACCTTGTAGAAGTTTCACCAGGTGCTAAACCTCCTGTTTGTCGTGTAATGGACTTTGGGAAATTTCAATACCAAAGAGCCAAAAAAGAAAAAGAAGCACGCAAACAGCAAACCAAAATTGAGCTAAAAGAAATTCGCTTGCGCCCTAAAACAAATGACCACCATCGTGGTTTCAAAGTTAAAGACGCTAAGCGTTGGCTCGAAGAAGGTAAAAAGGTTAAAGTCACTATTCGTTTTCGCGGTAGAGAAATGGATTACCCAGAAATTGGTCGTAACCTGTTAGATACCATCGAAGAAGAATTAACTGAAGTAAGCACAACCGAGCAAAAGCCCAAAATGGAAGGCAGACGAATGATGCTCGTTTTAGCTCCGAAATAAACCGATATTTCCCCTTAACTGATTAGCAACCCCGCGGGAGAAGTACCCAGCCTGCGGTATTTTTATGAAAGGAGTAAGAGAATGCCCAAAAAAGCAAAAAGCAAGAAATACAAACTCAAAACCCATAAAGCGACTTCAAAACGTTTTCGCTTAACAGGTTCTGGGAAACTAGTGCGCAGCAAAGGTGGCAAAAGTCACTTTCGCCGTAGACGTTCAAAACGCGCAAAGGCTATGCTTGATTCGATGGTTGTCGTTCAAGGTAAAGGCTTTGTAAAACGTATTAAACGCCTTGCACCCAATATGAAATAATCGTTTCATAATCATATTCAACTTTAGTTGCAACTATTGAGTGTATATAACTGGTAAGGACAAGGTTCCTACCGACGCTCATCGGTTAGCAGGAGATAAAAAATGGCACGAGTAAAAAACGGTCCTCATCAACGAAGACGACATAAAAAAGTATTAAAAATCACCAAAGGTCAATATGGCTCGAAGAGCAAACTCTTCCGCCGTGCAAATGAAGCAATGCTCAAAAGTCTCTGGTATTCATACAGAGATCGCCGCAATCGCCGCCGCGACCTTCGCCGCTTATGGATTGCCCGCATCAACGCCGCCGCCCGTTTAAATGGCGTTACTTATAGCAAATTAATTCACTTGCTCAAAAAATCTGATATAGAAATCAATCGTAAAATACTTGCCGATATGGCAGTACGCGATCCCCAAGCCTTTGCCGCTGTTGTGGCAAAAGCAAAAGAAGCCTAATAGAAATAAGGGCGGGTCTAAAACCCGCCCTTATTTTTTTAAGATACAATGGGGGTATGAATAAAATTCTTCTTGAACATCCCCTCCCCAATAATAAAATCTTTCAAATTGTAGAAGGCGATATCACCGTAGAAAATGTTGATGCCATCGTTAATGCCGCCAATAGCCATTTAGAACATGGCGGGGGCGTAGCGTGGTCAATCTCTCGTCGCGGGGGCGATATTATTCAACAAGAAAGTGACGCTTGGATTAAAAAATATGGTGAAGTTAGCCATGCACAACCTGCGTATACCTCTGCTGGAGAAATGCCTTGCAAATATGTGATTCACGCGGTTGGTCCCATTTGGGGGGATGGAGATGAAGACACCAAACTTACACAGGCTATTATAGGATCTCTGCGAGTCGCCTCTGACCTTGGGCTTGCTTCTGTGTCAATCCCCGCTATCTCTACTGGGATTTTTGGATTCCCTAAAGAGCGCGCGGCAAAAATCATTTTTACTACTATAGAGCATTATCTCGGCTCAAACAACGATGCTTCATTGAAAAAAGTGCGCCTAATATTATACGGTCAATCCGATTCCGCACTTTATCTTCGTTTTTGGCAGAATTATAAAAAAAACCTTTTATGATTACCTCCCCGCAAAACCCCAAACTAAAACTCATTCGTGCCCTTCAAGGACGCGCAAAAGCCAGACGTAAAGAAAAGGCTTTTCTCGTTGAAGGCGTGCGCTTGGTTGAAGAAGCGATCGCCGCAAAGTGGAGCATACGATTTATTTTATATGATCGCACTTTAAGTGAACGTGGGCAGAAATTACTTAAAAAGCTGAGAGGTATTGAGGTTGAAGAAGTCGATGCCGCTCTACTTAAAGCGGTAAGCGATACAGAAAACTCACAAGGCGTTCTTGCCGTACTCAACGATTCTCAACTACTCATACCTGATACCCCTGATTTTCTCCTTATTCTTGATCAAATCCGTGACCCCGGCAACCTTGGCACCCTTTTACGCACCGCCGCCGCTGGCGGGGTAGATGCGGTACTCCTCCCGCCCAAAACAGCCGATGCTTTTGCGCCAAAAGTTTTACGAGCAGGGATGGGCGCACACTTTAGACTCCCCATTATTTCTATGACTTGGGAGGAGATAAGAACTCAGGTAACCGATTTAACGGTGCTTTTAGCTGAGGTGGAAGGGGGCGTTAATTATACAGAAGCAAGCCTAAAGCACGCGTGTGCCTTGATTATTGGCGGGGAAGCAGATGGGGCTAGCAAATTTGCACAGGCATTGGCGCATACAAAAATCCACATCCCCATATCGGAGAAAACAGAATCGTTAAATGCGGCGATTGCCGGGGCAATTTTGATTTTTGAAATTCTACGACAACGCGGCGTGCAGAAAAATTTTCCCGCATAAAACATAAAAACTGCGAAGAGGGAAAACCTTCTTCACAGTTTAATGTCTATATTATCCATACTCCCTGCGCCGAGGACGGCGTAGGTTTCTCAAGAACACGCCGCCGAGGACGGCGGCTAGAGCACGATCTAGTAGCTTTATTGCACCTTCAATTGGGTCGTATCAAGTCACGCAGGAAAAACATTTAGCCAATCATCTTGAATGCTGATACCCGTCCAGTTTTCATCTTTTGTTTTCTGAATGGCGTTTTCTGCCCCAGCGGTGTACTCAAATTCTCGCTCAGCATCATCATGAAGCACTAAAAGGCGCAAAGCGGGGAGAGTTTCACTGCCTGCAAATGCCATCATTTGCAGGTCACCGTTGGAGTTGCCAGCCGCCAAGATGGGGCGGCGTCCGATTGTGTTCCAAATCTCAATAGCTTTCCCAGGACCATCATCCACCACATCCAACTCTGCTTTTTGCACAATCTCACCGCCCTGTTCGCTTTCTACATATTCATAAGCAACTGTGCTTCCAATCACTCGCTCTCGTGGAATGCCGTACAGCTCTTCGGCAAAGCCGCGCATAAAATCACGCCCACCACCAGAGACGATGTGATTAATAAAGCCATTCTCTTCAAGATATTCGAGCAGTTCTAGCATGGGCTGATAAATACAGTTTTTATAAACCAAGTTCAAGGTAGGGTGGCTTTCGTTCATAACAAATTGCTCTGCCGCCTGCTCTACTTGCTCAACAGAATACCCCTTAGCGAGAGAAAGTATCCCGCCCAAAAGAATATGCAAATCTTCATCATCTCCCTGATAATGTTTTGTAACTGCATTACCTAACCATTTGAAATCTTTTCCATAAGCCGCCTTCCACGGTTGCTTAGCCTGTAATTCGGGGTTACTTTTTGCCTGCAAAGCCATTTTTCTTAAAAGGTAATCAAGCTGAATATACATCGGCTTTTCACACCAAAGCGTGCCATCATTATCAAAAACAGCAATGCGCTCTATCGGCGCGACATAAGCAGGGTCATTTTTATCTGTGACTTTGGCTACAAAATCAAAAATGGCTTGTTTTGTTTTTGTGTCTTTCCATGAGGGTAGGGGGTTTGTCATTTTTTCTCTCCTTTTAACTACGTTTAACGATCTATAGACTTGGCATGGAGCTGAGATTCTGCTGTTTTCAACGCGTCATCTGTAGAAGCGAAGAAGTGGGGTTTGGCACGAAAGATATTTTCTGCGCCAAGCTGTTTCACTGCACCTGTTGTTTCCAGGCTTTTCATCATGTCATCGTTCACACCTGAGAGCATAAACCCGTTGCCTGAATCTCGCAATTTAATAGCATATTTCTGGAGCCACTCCAGACCTGTCGTGCTTGCAAACATTCGATCACGGGAGCGTATAATAATAATTGAGTTGCTGGCTTCATCTGGCATGGGCAATAGCTCATCGAAAGAGTAAACCGAGGCAAAAAAGACATTGCCCCTGATTTCAATCACAGTAGCCTGATTTGAAGGAATCTGCTCTGGTATGGGATGTTCTTCCCAGCTGGCATCCTCGTTCCGAGTTAACATAATCACTTTAAATTGCCCCGATGATGTGAAAGCATATAGCAATAAGGATAGAATCACACCGGTAAAAATCGCGGCGGTTAAATCGGTGAACACACCCACAAGAACAGTAATCACAGCCACGAACGTGTTAATTTTCGATACCTGCCAACTCTCGCACAATACACGCCCCTCCTTGACCATTACCTCAAAGCCAATCACAACCAATAATCCTGCTAAACCTGACATGGGGATCAACTCAGCATAACTACCAAAGAACACCAAAATAGCCGCCACGAACATCCCAGCGTAAACTCCCGCCCAGCGGCTCTGAGCACCCCCGCTGGCATTTATTCCAGTGCGGGATAACGAGCCACCTGCAGGCATAGCCTGAAAGAACGCACCAGCGATATTTCCCAACCCCTGCCCCATGAAATCCTTCGACATATCAGCACGGGTTCCATCTGGGTTAGCGTATTCTGCTCCCACGCCAGAGCTTTCAGCCAGTCCCACAACTGCCGCGGCCAACGCCCCGCCAATAAGAGCGGGAATTACACTAAAATCGGGTAAAACTGGCTTGGGCAATGCGTCTATTCCGCTGGGGACCATAGCGATATCGCCTACCAGCTCCACGTGTTCCCAATTCATAATTGCCACAAAAAGCGTAGCAAATAGGATGATGAGAATATCACCCCATTTTTTCAAAGATGAGCGTTTTAGCACAAGCAAAACAAGAACTGACCCCATCCCGACTGCCACAGTGGGGATATTCCAAGTCCCTACGTGCAGGGTAATATCTACCGCCTTGAAGAACTTATTGGTATCCAATGCGGATGTGTATCCCACCAAATCTTTATACTGCCCCAGAACAATTAATAAGGCGGTAGCAAAAACAAATCCGCTCATCACTTCTCGAGAGACAAAACGGATTATGCTACCTAATTTCAGCGCACCCAGTGCAAACATAATCAGGCCCACGAGCAAGGTTAGGGTAAACATCGCCCGAACAGGGTCTACGTCTCCACCTAAATTAGCAATCTGATCACCTGCTACCAATGCTAGTGCGTTGGTCAGTGTCACAACCATCAGAGATGTACTAGAAGTCAGCGAAGCTACGATGGTGGTCACCATGCCAGTATATAACCCATAGATAGGATTCATACCCGCGACCAGCGCGTAAGCCATGCCCTCAGGAATACTGACTAGGGCGACTGTCAGTGCCGCACTTAGGTCTACGCCTAGGGTTTTTCGGTTCCACTTAATGGATGAAAACATAATTTACTCCGTAAGAGTTCAAAATCAAATATCTAACGTTGTTCTAAACACGACTTGATCATAGTACCAGAGACGTTTGAAAAATGTACGCACAAAAGATTTGTTTTTTTTCTTGTCTAGCTTTAATTTTTTAATAATTTCTATAATCGAATGTTGATTATCTACAGCATCAAAGAGTCGCTCTTCTATAGCGTTAATTGTCAAATAAATATCTGTATCAGTGTGGCTTTGGTTGATAAGAACTGCGGTCGCATTTGGTGGTAAATTTTCTTTTACAACAATCGTTCTCGCTCTGCGAATGGGGATATAGTCTTCCCAACGATCATCATCAAAGTCAATGGCTTCCCGCATATTCTGCGAATCATTTCTATAGGCGATTAAGCTGTGCCGCAAAATCGTCCCTCGGAAAAGTTCTACCGCGGCATATTGCTCTTCAATGGGAAGCTGTGTCAGACGCGTATTATGGGGGATTTCCCTCAACAAGCCACAGTGCGGTAGATAAGCGGCTTGCCGTACCCAACGACTAAAACTCAGCCCTGCCCCATGAATAAAATCAAATAACTGTGGCACAGTATAAGCGCGATCTTGCGGATTAAGCAATGCGTCTGCCAGCCCGGCCTTTGTACGGAAATCAGGCAATTGGCCTAAGAGCGGGGCTAAGGGATGATTAGGAGGCAACTCCATGAGCGTATTTGCGAAATCGCTAATATCATCATCTGTGTCCTCCACGCCCAATAAACGAGCATAGTCTTGAAGCATATAAACGCCAACCCTGCCATAAGTGGCGTAGACCATCAAGTTTAGCGCGCCTTCTGGGTTCAGCACATTGTGTAGGGCGCGCAATCCCGCGTCAGGGTCGGGGAGGTGGTGTAAAACGCCAGTGCAGGCAATTTTGTCAAAAGTGCACTCCAGTTCACTCACGCGTGTAATCGGAAGTTGGTAAACATCCAAATTATCTAATTTATATTTCTCTTTGAGTTTTTTAGTGTGCTGAACACTCGTCTCGCTAATATCAATCCCCACTATATGGTTGGCGGGGTTACGCAAGGCGTGCTTAACGGCTTGCGATGTGCCGCACCCCGCCACAAGCACAGATAAATTTTCTTTATAAGGGTGTGCGTGCCAATATAGGTGAAAATCTGCTTCTTTTCTGCCTTGATCCTGCCAACGCTGGCGATAATTGTCTAAATTGTCCACAGGGGGAGGATAAGGGTGCGCGTTATAAAATGCTTCTACTTGTTTTGTGGTTGCACTATTTGGGTTCATATTGAATAAAAAAAGGTGACAGCCATTTAACTTCTATGAAAAATGCCTGCCACCTAATCTATTGATTTACTGCGTTACTGATCTCTGTGCTAACTTGAACCTGCCATAACTGCTTCCATCTTTTTCAAGATTTGGTCAACAGAGAAGCTAGCAGGCTTCATACGTGGTGGATATTCTACAAATGTTGCTAAGAATTCAGCAATCATTGCTTGCCCAGCATAGAGCAAATAAGCATGATCAAGCAACCAATCGTAATAGGTATTCGAGGTAATATTGGCTCGCTCAAAAGGATCGGTTCGTAAATTGAAGAAATGAGGAATACGTAACTCAACAAAAGGATTTTGCCATACAGCTAGTGTTCCAGATGTTCTTTGTTCAGCAAAAACGACTTTCCAATTATCGAAACGTGCGCCAACCAGTTCTCCATCGTCTGAGAAATAAATAAAGCCTGGACGTGGTCCTTTTTCTTCTTCACCAGTTAGATAAGGTAAGAAATTATAACCATCAATACATACCTTAAACTCTTCATCACCGACTTTATGACCTGCGCCCAGTTTTTCTGAGATATCAGGTGCACCAGCGGCGGCTAAGACGGTGGGCAACCAATCTTGATGGGCAATAACCTCGTTGGAGACAGAGCCAGCTTCAATTTTGCCGGGCCAACGTATCATTTCGGGCACGCGGAATGCACCTTCCCAGTTTGAGTTTTTCTCGTTACGGAAGGGGGTCATACCCGCATCGGGCCAAGTATTCATGTGCGGACCATTATCGGTGCTATACATAACAATGGTGTTGTCGGCAATATCTAGTTCGTCCAAATAGTCCAGCATGATACCAATATGTTTATCATGCTCAACCATAGCATCGTGATAGAAAGATTGCCAGCGTCCTGCCTGTCCTAAAATTTCTGCGCTCGGATGTGTGCGGAAGTGCATAGCGGTTGTATTCACCCAAACAAAGAAAGGCTCATCATTTTCATGCGCTTTGCGGATGAAATCTTTCGCGTAAGGCAAGGTCTCCGCGTCAATTGTTTCCATGCGTTTTTTGGTTAACGGACCCGTATCTTCAATTGTTTGCTTGCCAACACGTCCCCAGCGGGGATGTTCGGCGGGGTCATCTTCTTCGGTAGCGTGGCAGTGCATCACACCACGAGGCTTAAAGCGTTCGTGGAATTTAGGGAATTCTTCTTCTGAGGGATAATCTACATTTTCTGGTTCTTCTTCGGCATTGAGGTGATATAAGTTGCCAAAGAATTCATCAAAGCCATGAACGGTTGGTAAGTATTTATTTAAATCACCAAAGTGATTTTTACCAAATTGTCCCGTAGCATAGCCCAAAGGCTTTAGTAATTGGGCTATAGTAACGTCTTCGGCTTGTAAGCCAATGTCTACGCCTGGCATCCCCACTTTGGTTAAGCCTGTGCGGTAGGGGCTTTGCCCTGTAATGAATGCGGCGCGTCCAGCTGTACAACTTTGCTGGGCATAAGCATCAGTAAAGCGCATGCCTTCATTGGCAATGCGGTCGATGTTGGGGGTTCGGTATCCCATCATCCCATCACTGTAACAGCTTAGATTGGTAATACCGATATCATCGCCCCAGAGGACTAAGATATTAGGTTTTTTGCTCATAAAATTACTCCTTTTCTAAGAATTAAATTGACCAAGATAAACATTATAGCATTTATTTTTTTTTGGGGGGGGGGGGAACTTCCTCGAAAGCAGTTGCTATACGCTTCTGCCGCTATAAAATTTCCTTTATTGAGTTATCGTCATTCATTAGGATAATGCTGGGTATCCAGTTAGCAAGCTCAGGATCACGCGCGTATCCGTAGGTCATAATGATTACGCGATCGCCGGGATGGATCAATCGTGCCGCGGCACCGTTTGCTTTAATCTCTCCCGATCCTGCTTCGCCGATAAGAGCGTAGGTTTCAAGACGTGCACCGTTATCTATATCTACGACTTGCACTAATTCGTATTCGCAGATGCCTGCCGCGTCTAAGAGCGTTTTGTCTACGGTGAGACTGCCTTCGTAATGCAAATCTGCTTCGGTAACGATTGCACGGTGAATTTTGGATTTGAGTAATTTTTTGTACATTTTTCCTTCTTTTATTCTTCACAAGAGTTTTCTATAGGCGTATAATCGTAATTATTATCTGTTTCTAATTTATAACTTTTATCTGGAAATAGGGCATAATTTTCGCCAAAGTATTCGTTGAGAATTAAGCGAAATGTATTTACCGGGCTGATGCTGGGGTAAAGAGAATCGCTGTGTTCTGGCAAATAATAGGCGTTGAGAATGCGAAGATTCCAATCTGGGCGACCTGTTGGTGGACCATGATCGCCTTGAATAATAATAATCGGTGGGGTTTCTGATTCTGCTTTGATGGTGGCGATGCTTTTTAGTATTTCATCATTGAAATAAGTAAGTTGGTTGGTATAGCCTTCTTCAAACTCAACTCCTGTAGGACTTATTTCGTTGCCTTCTGCGTCAAAGCCAAAGGGCGGATGTGGAAGAAGAATGTGCGCAAAAATAAATTGTGGTCCTGGTTTTTTGGCTATATCGAGGAGGCTGTCAAAAACCAAATGTGTTCTCTCTCTATATCTTTCGGCACTGAGATTTTCATAATCAACAAGATTTATATCGTCTAAAACCTGAGCGATTGTTGCTTGCAGGAAGACGATTTCAAATTCGTTGATTTTTCCTGAAGGGGGAGAGATGAAAGTGTCGGCATTTCTCATTTCTGCCCAAGGAAACCCCGATGCAAAGGCTATGGTTTCATAGCCCGCTGTGCTAAACATCTCCATAATGATGTTTTTTCTCATGGTAGCAAATAAATATAAAATATCGTCATTCTCTGGCGTAAAATATTCGTTTAGATTAGGAATATAATCTATATTTAATGATGAGGTTAACGATAAAAGCGTGATGGGATAATTGCTTTGCCCGCATTTTGCTATATAAAAACCAGCATCTTCTAATTCGGCTATAAATTCACTATTATCGTAATCATATATTTCTTTTAAGGTATCTGCCCGAGCATAAGCATCGGGAATAATATAATAAATATCGGGGAGGGTTTCTCGGTTTATATTATCTAGTTCGCTAAATCTCGGCGTTGTAGAGGAGAAAGCTATTGACTTAGTGACATAATAACGTGCCATATTGATGAGGGGGAATAAAAGTAAAACAATGGCTATTAAATTTATGCCTGCGGCAAGGGAAGGGTAATCGAATTTGCCTTTATTTTTTTTATCGAGAAAAACAAAAAAGAAAATAATGAATAGCCCACCCCCTAAAACGTACAAAGAAGCCCCTTGCACTTCTTTTGCTTCTAAAAAATTTTTGATATGCCCGTAAAAGCCAAAAAACAAAATAGCCAACATAGCAAAAAAAGCAGATTTATGCCATGTTTTAAAAAAGAGCTTTGCACCCCAGAAAATAACTATGCCCATAAACACAGAGACGAAAAAAGGTCTGAGCAAAAAAGAAAAGCTGAGCTGATAGATATTATTTGAAAAAAGAGTCAAGATTGGGTAAACGCTCAATAAAAGCGGGTATATGGGGCTTAGTAAAAACTTTTCAAATGCCTTTTTCATTTTTTTACCTGTTTTTGCTGTAGCTTCTTGCCTCCCCACATCCTCTTCTTAAGGGAGACTAGGGACGAGTATAACTAGAGAACCTGAGTCGCGGATAAGGAAACTTAGCTACGCAAGGACTTAAAATAGCCACTGATTACACAGATTTCACTGAAAAAGAATAAAATTCCATGGAAATCTGTGAAATCGGTGGCTAAAATTAAAACTTGAGGCTTATCGGCAACGGTCGTTAGAGACTAAAATACTGTGCATCTACATGATGCACCACAATTGCCGCAGTAGATTGCTCAGGCACCAGTTGATAGGCAGAAGTTAAGGACATGCCAAGTGCTTCTTCGGCAGGCAATAGTTCAAAGACCTTCTTGTGGTCATCCAAATCTGGGATGGCGGCGTAGCCCCACGAATAGCGTTTGCCCTCTTTGGCGGGAATGCCCATCTCACGTTGAATATGGGCGTGCAAATAATTTGCCGTTGCTTCTGCTGTTTGGACTGCCAAGCCGTGTACAAAATAGCCTTCTGAGTAATCACCAGCATTTTGGAGGGCATCAAATTTCTCTGTCGCTTCTTGCCCAACCGTAACGACCTGAAAAGCAACCACATCCATTTTATCTGAGCCAACTGGGGCAAAATAATCGGCGAGACAAAGATTTTTCTTTTTCGCTTGGCGTGGGAAAGAGAATCTCTGTAGGGGAGCAGCATGCTGTGCCCCTACAGAGGCTGGGTCATAAATCACCAACGCATCCCCATCGGCTTGACAGGGGAAAAATCCGTAAACACCCTGAGGCTTTAGCCACCCTGTTTTCAACGCATCTTTTTTCATTATTGCCAATCGTTCTTCAAACTGAGCTTCGAGTTTTGTCCATTCTTCGCCGCGGGTATTTTTTGCACCCCACGATAAGCGGAATAATTCCTTTTTATAAAGATGCTCGAAGACCATTTCTAGCGGCATATCCTTAACGATTTGCGCACCCAATTTGGCGGGAAGATGAATGGGATTCGGTACGATTTCCGAACGTTTGCTTGCCTTTGGCTTAGGCGCCACTTTAGAAGAACGTTCGAGTTCACGCGTGATTTTGGCTTGAAGCCCCTCCATCAACGCGGGTTTGGCTTCATCATTTTGCAAGGCTTCCATCGTCTCAAGTCCCTCGAAAGCATCTTTGCAGTAAAAAGCACCTGCGTCATATTGACCCCCATCTTCGGTCTTGTTAATGCGCATCCCAAAACGCCGATTAATCGCCGCTCCACCCAATAACACGGGGATATTTTGCCCACGCCGATGCAGTTCGTTGACAATTAACGGCATCTGCTTGGACGTGTTCACCAGCAAAGCCGAAAGCCCAATCGCATCCGCATTTTCTTCGATGGCAGCCTTAATAATCGTCTCTGCCGGGACTTGTTTGCCCAAATCTACAATTTCAAAGCCGTTATTGCCCAAAATTGTCTTGACAAGGTTTTTGCCAATATCATGCACGTCGCCATAAACGGTAGCAAGGACAAGTTTTCCTTTCGATGTCCCTTCGGCACGCTCAAGATATTGCTCCAGCCGTGCGACTGCTTTTTTCATTACTTCGGCAGATTGCAAGACAAAGGGCAAAATCAATTCTCCTGCGCCGAATTTATCGCCAACTTCTTTCATAGCGGGGAGCAGGACATTGTTGAGAATATCAATCGCTGTATCGTGTCTTTTCTCTACAACGGCTTCTTGAATTTCGCCTGCGATAATTAAATCCACATCATCCCCAACACTCGCAGATTCCCCAACTGCGCCAGGTTGCCTATGCACGATACGCCAATGAAGTCTTTCAGCGAGGCTCATCCCTTCGGTGGGGTCAAATGTAGAATCTACGACTGTTGCTTCTCGCCCATCAAAATGCTCAATTACGCGCTGGAGCGCATCTTCACGTCTATTAAAAATCAAATCTTCGACCAGTTCACGCTCGTTGTCGGGAATTTCACCATAAGGCGGGGTCGTTGCGGGGTTGACAATTGCCATATCCAAACCAGCTTGGACGCAGTGATACAGGAAGGCAGAGTTAATGACGTGGCGAGCAACTTTGCTCAAACCAAAAGAGACATTACTTACGCCCAAAGATGTGAAAACGCCCGGCAACTCTGCCTTAATACGCTTGATGCCTTCAATAGTCGCATTCGCAGAATCAAGATATTCTGCTTCGCCAGTGGCGAGGGTGAAGGTGAGGGCATCGAAGACCAAATCTTCAGATTTCAGCCCGTGGTCGTTCACGGCAATATCGTGAAGACGCTTTGCAATCTCTAATTTCCGCTCAGCGGTTTTTGCCATGCCTACTTCGTCAATCGTCAAAACCATCACGGTGGCATTATGTTTCTTCGCCAAAGCAAAAACTTTATCGGCTTTTTCGCGTCCACTTTCGAGATGAGTGGAGTTGAGCATCGAGCGTCCGGGGGCAACTTTTAGCCCCGCTTCCATCACGTCAATATCAGTCGTGTCAAAAACGAGCGGCACATCAATGCCTGCCGTGACCAATTTACGGACAACATTATGCATCAAGCCCGCTTCATCAGCGTTTTCGGTGACAGCCACAGAAATATCGAGGGCGTGCGATCCGTAATCCACTTGGTGGCGGGCAACTTCGAGAATTTCATCCCATTTTTCTTCGAGCAAGAGACGTTTGAATTTTCGGCTACCTTGCGCATTACAACGCTCGCCGATGATGAGTGGGGCAGGTTCTTGACGCATCGTAAACGATCGGATACCGGAAGCAAGCCGAGGGGTAGAGCGTTCCGGTCGCTGTGGATGAGCAGTGCCCCGCATCTTTTCTACTAATGCCGACAAATGCGCCGGCGTCGTTCCACAGCATCCCCCCACCACAGAGATATTATTTTTCTCAACAAATTCGTACAGGTCGTTGGCAAAGTTTTCGGGTTGAAGGTGATAAACCGCTTCGCCATCCACGTTCATCGGCATGCCAGCGTTGGGGATGCAGGAAACCGGGAGCGGGGTGTTTTCGCCGAGAAATTCGATGGGCGCACGCATGTGTTCTGGACCGGTGGAACAGTTCATGCCGATGACGTCTATAGGCAGGCCTTCGAGGATGGCGACAGCGGCGGCGATGTCGGTGCCGAAGAGCATTCTGCCTGTCGTATCGAGCGTGATTTGGGCTTGGATCGGGACAATAATCTTTGTCTCGGCGAAAGCAGTTTGGATGCCTTCGATGGCGGCTTTGACTTCGAGAATATCCTGCGATGTTTCGATAAGAAGGAGATCTACGCCCCCTTCGAGCAGACCAGTTGCCTGCTCACGGAAAAGCTCGGCGAGATCATCGTAGCCGACATCCGAGAGGTCGGGGTCGTCAGCAGAGGGGAGTTTTCCCGTAGGTCCCATTGAGCCAGCGACAAATCGCGGCTGTAGGGGCGCGGATTGTAGGGGAGCAGCATGCTGCTCCCCTGCAATCCCGCCACCCGAATATTCATCCGCAATTCTGCGCGCCAACGATGCCGCGGCGAAATTCATTTCGTAGGTTTTATCGCCGATTCCATATTCATCAAGAGTCAGGCGGTTGGCGCGGAAGGTGTCGGTCTCGACCACGTCCACACCGACATCGAAAAAGGAGCGATGCACCTTTTCAACAGATTCGGGGTAGGTCAGGACAAGATAATCGTTACACCCAACATATTTCTCACCGCCAAAATGCTCGGCGGTGAGATGTTGATTTTGGATGCTGGTTCCCATTGCGCCATCGAAGATGAGGACTTTCTTTGATAGGGCGTCGAGGTAGGTGCGGTTGGTGTAGGTTTTTTTCATAGGGTTTTCCTTAGAAATGATTTGTTAGGGATAATTTCTGTTTTGATTTATTAGTCGCCGCCACCATCAGGAGGGTCGTCTGGCCCGCCGCTACCGCCACTACTATTCTGCGGACAGCCGTTGTTGGTTTCGGCATATTTCTGCGGGCAGTTGTCGGCATAGTTTAGCACACCATCGCCGTCGTCATCGAGATATGACCATGAGAGGGATTCGGTGGGGGTTGGGGTGAAGATGGCGGTGTTTGTTGGGCTGGGCGTGATGGTGGCTGTGTTGGTCGGGGGCGGCGTTGGCGTGCGAAAAATACCGCCGATGTTGTTTTTATTGGCGAGGAGGTAGAAAATGATGATAAGCAGGAGAATTATTAGAAAAATAGGAATGTATTTCTTTTTCATGGTTGGTTTTCCTTCATCTTTTTAACGCTAATGACGCGAATTAGCGAATTGCGCGAATTTTTAAAAACATTTGCGTCATTCGTCCATTCGTGAAATTCGCGTTGAAAATTTCCGGTCTCCGCACAACGCCTTTGAGGCTGGGTCTCTAGCCCAACAGCGACTATTCAATTTTATCATTATCATCACAACCAGACACAGTATAATTCTCTCATCTCATCCATCTTGAAAAAGAGAATAACATGAAACCCAAGAAAGTTCTTAGAAAAAAGAATTTCAAACAAAATCAAAAGAAAAAATTCAAAATCAAAGCCCACCATAAAAAAGAAGTAGGTATAGAGATTGAAGTGATGGAAAATGGTGATTATGAAATCGAAAAATTAAGTGTGGATGATTTACCTGATAGCATAGATGGTCATAAAATCACATGGTTAAATAATTTGCTTGGTTTGAAAACTAGAATCGCCTAGAGGTCTTATGCTTCGTAAACTCGGGAATTTTGAAAGAGCACTTCTAATCACCAGCCGGCACGCGCCATTTAATATCGTTAGCGTCTTGCAAATGGAAAACGCACCAATACCCGATACCCTCAGAAAAGCCTTAGAAATACTGCAAAAACGACAGCCACTTTTGTGCGCGTCCATCCAAGATGGCAAGGGAAAGCCTTTTTTTGAAGACCTGCCCTCTGCCAAGCTCCCGTTTACGCTTATCGAGCGTACCGACAAAAATCAGTGGCAAAATCTTGTAGAGCAGGAGATGAATTTTCATTATAACCATGAAAAGGGACCGCTCTTCAGGGTAGTTTATCTTTATAAAGATGGATTTGGGGATTTGATTCTAAATGTGCATCACACAATTATGGATGCGGTGTCCGGGATGAATTTACTGGATGAATTGCTACAACTCTGCGCTGGAGAAATAGCGGAACTTCCGCGTGTTGAGCTTGCTCCCGCTATGGAGACTGTCTACCCATCCCCATACAAAGGGTTTTCAAAAATCTTCAAATTAGCAAACTATGCCCTCGCGCAAATGGGCGAGATGGCGCAGTTTATGTGGCGAACAAGAGGAAAACGTGTTCCCGCTGTGAAATTCGGGGGAAAGGGGAAAATGGCGACCCTTACGCTACCCGAAAATTTGGTTGACGCTCTCGCAAGGCAGGGACGCAAAAAGGGGATTACGCTAAATAGCATTCTGAATACCGCCCTAATGCAAGCCACTAATAGGCATCTTTATCGGGGAGAAAGTTTACCCATGCAGACCTTTGCTTTTGCAAATTTGCGCTCAAGCACTATCCCGCCAATAGATGCGAAATCTCTTGCCAATTATATTTCTATGCTTCGTTTTACACAGGATATTTCAGGAGATGCTAGTTTTTGGATTTTGGCAGAAGAACTGAATGAGAAAATTTATTATGTGCTTAAAAAGGGAGATAAATTTAATGCCGCTACGATGAGTGAACCCTTGATGAAAATGTTCATTGCCATGAAATCTATGCGGATGGGCGCAACAGCCCTTAGTTATACGGGGGCAGTTCCCTTGAAAACCCAATATGGCAAGATTAAGCCCCTTGGCATACACGGCATTGTCTCCGCCTATGATTTGGGTCCAGAACTATCTTCACAAGCGCGGCTCTTTAATAACGAGCTTTTGTGGGATTTCATATATCTTGATAGCGATATGGACAGGGCTACAGTAGAAAAGATTATCGCCGAGATAAAGTTGGTTTTGGAAAAAGCAAGCCAAAAACAAGGTTGAAACGAGCTTATCCAAAATATGATGATAAAACTGCATTGCACTGCTACCGCTCAATCTGCTTTTGTGCGTGCTAAGAGAATTCCTGTGATAAGTAGGTAGAAGATTGACATCCCGCCTAAAACAGCCCACGATTTGAGCAACATATCATCATCGTAATTGAGCATGAGGTCGTCTTTGGCTTCGGGGTAATTTTCGCAGACCGTCTTCATATCACTATTGGGGTCAAGTGGCTTTTCAGGCACTTCAGCACAAAGAATTGTGGATTCGACAAGCTCGGGCATATCAATGCTCACGCCAAGCGCGGTGAGAGACCAACGTGTAGTGGTGAAATAGGACATTGGCTCAAAGGCGTTATCGCGTAAATCAAAAACAGTTCCGGCGAAGAAAAACTGGAAGAAGAGGAGAATAACCAGAACATAAATTGCCATTTCTGTATTACGGCTGATGGCTGAGACAATAAATCCAAAGGAGATGCCTGCCATCATGGTCAGGAAAAGGGTGATAAAGATTTCAAGCATACCATTGGTATAAAGTCCTTCTTCGGGGAAGTCTACGCCAAAAGATAAAATGAGCAAATAGAGCGCAACCTGTATAAGAACAAAGACGCTGTAAATAGCGGCTTTACTAAGCAGGTAAGGCAGTACTTTTAAGTTGACCATACGCTCTCGCAAGTAAATGCCGCGTTCTTTTACAAGGTCATTAGATGGAACAAAAAGCCCTGTTAATACTGCTTCAAGCCCCATCACAAAAACAAAAGTGTTTGTGCCAGAAAAAGGAACATAATTTTCTGTCATTGTTTTTGCCGCCGCGGCGGGGTCTGCTAAAATTGCCAGATTTCCTGTCAGGATTTCTGTAGAGCCAATTATCAGTTGTAGCGTGCCTGTTAGTGGAAGCAGAAGCAACATTAGCAAGAGCGTAATGGGGTCACTAAATAGAACGTTAATAGAACGCTGAGTGAGTACTTTAAATTGTCTAAGCAAATCGCCTAAACCAAATTTTATTTTAGGAAGTTCTTGCTTTGGCATTGCCAGTGCGTTTTCTTTGCGAGCTTGAACATATTTTTTGAAGGCTTCGGGTTTTTCTTTTATAAAAACTTCTCGCCATGCTTCACCATTGCGTTCGATTTTTTCATAAATATCAGCAAAATCTTCCACTTCAAAGAAATCTAATGCCTCCTGTGATGGACCAAAGAAGACTAACTTTCCTTGTGAGATAAATGCCACATGATCGGCTTGGACGATATTATCAGTAGCGTGCGTGATGAGCATCACCGTGCGCCCTTCGTCTGCCATGCGGCGCAGGGTGTGCATCATCTTCTTTTCGAGACCAGGGTCTAGCCCAGATGTGGCTTCATCGAGATAAATCAGCTTGGGGTCTGCTAAAAGTTCTGCGGCAATACTGACACGTTTTCTCTGCCCACCAGAAAGATTGCCAATCCGTGTTTGTCGAATGGTCTTAGTATTCATAGAGACAGTTTCTAGCACGGTCTCAATTCGGCGATTACGTTCATCCACACTAACGCTGGCGGGCAAGCGCAGTCGCACAGTGTAATCGAGTGCTTTTTCAACCGTTAGGGTGGTGTGCAAAATATCATTTTGGGGCACGTAGCCAAGTTGCGCTCGAAAATGCTCATAGTCTTTATAAAAATCTTGCCCGTTGAGTTTCACATCCCCATCACCAGGGCGGATGCCAACGAGTGCATTCAACAGGGTCGTTTTCCCCGCACCGCTCCCCCCAACGATGGCAACAAATTCGCGTGGCAAGACTGAAAGACTAATATCGTCCAAAATGCGGAGCTTGCCCTTTTGGGTATTCACTTCTTTCGATAGCCCACTTACATCCATCCGCATCCCGTTGCTTTGGTAGGGCGTAATTTCTCCATTTTGAAAACTGAGCAAAAAATTACCAATGCGGATGATGTCTCCATCATGTAGTTCTATAGATTGAATTAACTGCCCGTTCACAAATGTCCCGTTGCTACTCCCGAGATCGTTCAGGATTGCGGCTTGCTCCCGCTTAATCAGGCTTGCGTGCTGTCGAGAAACATCTGGTGCGTCTAAAAAGACATCACTTTCGGCGTGGCGACCGATGGTGATCGCTTTTTCTACCTCCATCATCACCGATGGAGCCGCTATAGAAAACCCATCTACTGGGCGAGCCTCTTCATACGGGTTGAAAAAAGTTATTCCCAAGGAAACGCCAAAGCTCTCATCACCAATGCGGATGATGGCATTATCATATAACTCAGTTGGGGCATTTACTAGAAGCGGTTGATTATTGAGCAAGGTGCCGTTTGTACTGCCCAAATCTATAATTGTGAAGGCATTTCCTTTTTTACGTAATTCAAAATGGCGAGAAGAGACAAATCCATATCCATCTGGCATACGTATATCTGCATCTGAAGAACGCCCAATGAGCGTAGATTCTTTGTAGACGGCACCGAAGGATATTTCTCCCTTTGGCGAGCGGATGCTCAGGTAGGGCACACCGATTGGCTCGCTAGAAAGCAAGTTGAAAGACGTTTCTTCCGTTATGGTTGACGTTGAATCCGCGATTAAGGCTCCTGTCCCCATCTCGAAGCGGATGTGGATTTCATCCCCGTGTTCTGCTAATCCGATAGTCATTTCATCGTTATCACTGAGCTTTGCTTCTTCTTCACGCTGACCATTGATAAAGATACCATTATCGCTCCCAAGATTTACGGCAATATATTGCCCACCCTCACGCCGAATTTCGAGATGCTCACGAGAAACAGATTTGAAGGTCTGCGGAATCACAATATCGTTGCCTTCTGCCCGCCCGATACGCGTGACAGTTTCAATAAGGGAGTGCTTTTCTTCTTTGCCATCAGGAAAACGAATAATGAGCTGAGTGTGCTTGAGAAGTTGGGTGCCTTTCTGGTTTTTTTTCATAAAGCCTCCGCGCGGTAGCTGAAAAGTGATATAGTTATTATACAAGATAATCTTAGTCTTATTAAACTAAAAAGGAAACTCTTATGTCGCTAAGCAGAGAAAAAGAAATTATAAAAATGATTGAAGTCCAGCTCGGTAAAGGAAATGTACAAAGGACCGACCGCTTAGTCGAAGACTTAGGGGCAGAATCTGCCGACATAGCAAATTTGATTGCGGCAACAGAAGAAAAATACGATATTGCCATCAAAGAATCTGAAATTGCGCGTATCTTAACCCCCGCTGATTTATTTGTCTTAGTAGAAAAGAAGCTCAATGTCCCCTAAAGATTTCACAACCCTCATTGAAATGCTGGCTTTCCGCGCAGAGGCTTCTGCCGAGAAAGTAGCTTTTACCTTTGATGGTCAAGGAATCAGCTTTGCCGAACTTTGGCGCGGAATTAATCTTTTTGGCTCTTTTTTATTAAAACATGGGCTAAAGCGCAGAGAGCATGTTTTGGTCGCTTTACCCAATAGTGCCGAGTTCTTCTCAGCTTTCTACGGCATTCAGCGTGCGGGCGGGATTACCGTGCCCCTTTTTCCCGGAGCGGGCGTAGCGCGCATTTTGTCATTTGCTAAATTATGCGATGCAAAAATAATTATCGCGCCCTCTGATTTACCTGAAAACCAATTGGCTTATTTTCGTCAACTTGCTGATAAACAGAATATCTCAATTATTACTGTAAAAGATAGTGCAAAAACTTCTCTGAGCGCAAATTTCCCTGAAATCGAGCCGAATAATATTTCGTTTTTACAATATACATCGGGTAGTACGGGCAATCCTAAGGGCGTGATGCTCACACATGCTAACCTGCTCACCAATATCCGCCAAATGATTGCGGGCATGGAAATCACCGCCAACGAGATTTTCGTCTCGTGGCTGCCCGTTTATCACGATATGGGGCTAATTTTAAAAACGATGGTACCTTTTTATCTTGCCGCCGAAAGCCATCTATTGCCCACCAGCCTGCGCAATATCCACCCATGGCTCGATGCCATTCAAAAGCATAAAGCCACCTTCACCGCCGCCCCCGACTTCGCCTATAGACTCTCTCTGCGCCATGCCGTCCCGCACGAATATGACCTAAACACTTTGCGCGTTGCTCTCAATGCCGCTGAACCTGTCCGCTCGAAAACGATTACAGATTTTGAAAAAGCCTTTGGATTAAAAAATATCATGATCGCAGGGTATGGATTAGCAGAAGCGACTGTGGGTGTTAGCATGTGGAAATCGGGATTGCCGAATCGCGTTGATTCGCGTGGATACGTCTCTGTCGGCGCGCCTTTCCCGGGTGTGGACTTGCTCATCGTTTCTGATGACGTGATTCTGCCCCCAAACAAAGTTGGCGAGATTGCCATTCGTAGCAAAGCCAATTCTCAGGGCTACTTCAATAATCCCACTGAAAACGCCAAACTCTTCTGGGAAGATGGCTATTTCCTGAGCGGAGATTTAGGCTACCGAGACGAAGATGGCTATTTATATATTGTCAGTCGTAAGAAAAATATCATCAAGCGTGCGGGGGCGACAATATCCCCGCGAGAGATTGAAGAAATTGTCGATGCTATGCCACATATCCGCTTTTCTGCCGCCATCGGTGTAGACAAAGGCGGCATCGAGGGAGAGCAAGTATACGTCTTTGCTGAAATCCGAGATGGAGAGACTATGCCCGAAGATAAATTGCACGAAATCGCCATTCAAACGACTTCAAGTTTTTATACCCAGATGGGGTTTCGTCCAGCACGCGTTTATTTGCTGAAGCCTCATGGTATCCCGCTAACACATAATGGCAAAATTCAGCACCTTCTCCTGAAAGAGAACTATCTGAACAGAAAACTAAAAGAAGAAAACTTAATTCTCTATCCAGAGTATTGATATGATTCTTGGCATTGGCGTTGACTTGGTTTCTTTAGAAAACTTTGCACCAAAACTAAAAAGTGATGCTTTTCGGCGCAAAGTTTTTACCCCTGCCGAGATAGAAAGCTGTGAAGCAATTGCCAAAAGCACAGAAGCTTATGCAGGGAAATTTGCCGCAAAAGAAGCCTTTATGAAAGCTATCGCTAAAGGCATTCGTCAAGAAGTTTGGTTTACACAAATCGAAGTTTTAAATCACGAAAGTGGCGCGCCTTATATCCAAATCAACGGAAAAGCAAAGCGCATCTTCTCAATATTGGGGGCAGAAAATATTTTCCTCAGCATTTCTCATACAGATGGCATGGCTGTCGCGATGGTAGTTTTAGAATCAGCGTAGCTGACGACTTTGGCGGACGCAAAGTTTTGCAAGTTGTCGATAAAGCAACCCTCCCTGAACCGCGTACGGGCGAAATACACGTCAAAATCTTAGCCGCCAGCGCAACATTTACAGACACTATCGTGCGCAAAAGAATCTATTTTGCGTTCACCACTTTCACCGGGATATGGACAAAGTGGGCGGCTCTTCGACAGGCTCAGAGCAAAGCCTAAGCGGACTTACCCCCAGCTTTCTCATTGCAGACTTAACAGTGTACGGAAGAGGCTCCGCATCCAAACGGGAGTTGGTCGCGAGGCTGGGCGCGGTGCACATCGATTACGCTAAAGAAGATTTCGTTGAGCGGCTCCAAGCTAAGGGCGGGTACGATGCAATTTTTAATTATTATTCACAACCTACCCAAAACAGAAACATATTTACACCAACCTCGGCACCCCTCCCTCATTCAGGTTAACATTTTGGGCTTTATCCGTCCACACGCCCGCGACCTTTGTTGCACAATGAGGGCATTTTCCTTCGTTCGTTAATTGATAATCACCAATCACAAAGCCACGCCGCGTAATCAGTGCTTTATGGCAATTGGAGCAATGTGTAGTTTCATATTCTCCTGCCAGACCGTGCGCATTCCCTGCATAGACATAATTTAGCCCTGCTTCGCGCCCAATATCAGCGGCACGAATGAGGGAATCTACAGAAGTATTATCTCCGCTTTGCCTTTTATAATCACGATGATATGCCGTCACGTGCCAAGGGATATTTGGGGAGATTCCAGCGAGAAATCGAGCAGTATCCCATAATTCTTCATCAGAATCGTTGAAGTCAGGCACAACTAACGTAACCACTTCAAGCCAAATCCCTAACTCGTGAACGTATTTGATGCTATCTAACACATTTTGCAATACACCGCCCAATTGTCGATAATTTTTATCTTGCATAGATTTCAAATCTATCTTATACGCGTCTAAATAGGGGTGCAGGTATTTAAGTGTTTCGGGCGTAGCGTGCCCATTAGAAATAAAAGCTGTTTTCAACCCCACTTTTTTAGCTTCTTTAAAAATTTCCACCGCCCACTCTGTTGTAATGAGCGGCTCATTATAGGTAGAGGCAATAATTTTTGCGCCAGAACGCTGAGCTAAAGAAACCAAATCTTTGGCATTAACTTTTCTTATCAATCTTCCCGCATTATCTGATGCGGGGTCACGCATTGCCTGAGATGTATACCAATTTTGGCAATAATCACAATGCAAATCACAGCCTAACATCCCAAAAGAGAGCGCATTTTCACCAGAGAGAAAATGATAGAGGGGCTTCTTCTCAATGGGGTCAACTTGCAACGCGGCAACATATCCCGAAGGCACGCGTAACTCACCGCTCTCATTAAAACGTACTTGGCAAATTCCCCGCTTTCCTTCTCGAATTAAGCACCGATGCCCACACGCAAAACAGCGCAACGCGTTATTAGCTAGTTTTTCATAGAGTACACCAGGTGCGGTTAACGCATCTAATTTTTTCGCTAAACTCATCTTCTCAACCTTAAACCTTATTTTTCAACCTTCAACTATAATACCACCATGTTAACTCTTGCCATTCAAGCTGGCGGCAACTCTAGCCGCATGGGTGAAGATAAAGCCCTAAAATTACTTCATGGGATTCCACTGATTCAGCATGTTTATAATCGGATTTCCCCAATCGCGGATGAGGTAATTATCACCACGAATAATCCTGACGCGTATCGTTTTTTAGATGTGCGTCTCGTCCCCGACCTTAGGCTTGGTCGCGGTGCATTGGGCGGACTCTACAGTGCGCTTTCTGCCGCCAAAGGCGATTTGGTTGCAGTGGTGGCGTGCGATATGCCCTTTGCCAGTTCCCAAGTTTTTCGGTCGGCACGCACGCTCATCATCACGCACGAAGCAGATGCGATAGTACCAAAAACGCAATATGGTTACGAACCGCTCCACGCCCTTTATCGCCGAGATGCTTGCATCCCTCCCATTAAAAACGCGTTAGATAACGATAAATGGAAGGTAATTTCTTGGTTTGAGCAGGTCAAAATTCACCCTCTGAGGGTGGAAAATAACGAGATTTTTTGGAATCTAAACACCCCAGAAGACTTTTCAAAAGCCGAAAAAATTATCTAACAATCATCACCGGACAAGGAGCGTGTTGTAAAACTTTTTGTGATTGACTGCCCAAAAGCAGACCGCGCAATTTGCCATGCCCGCGCGAACCCATCACAATCAGGTTAATATCGCGCACATCGGCAACATTCAAAACGACCTCCGCCGCAGACCCTTCGAGAATTTCGGTATGAATTTCTCCAGAAATCTCACCGACTGCTTCCACAGCTTTTTCAAGAATCTCCTTCGATTCATCAAGGCGGGCAACGATTGCATTGCTAAAATTTGGTTCACCCAAATAAGCCGGTACGGTGGCATGTGCCACCACAATCCATAAATTAGCATCCACACAATTTGCCAATGCCGCCGCTTTTTGCGCCGCATGTAATGCGTGTTCTGAACCGTCAACACCCAACAAGATATTTTTAAACATGAGAACCTCCTTATTGGTTATAATTTAAGTATACAAATTTCGTGTTTCTTTTTCAAGCTTTAGGAGAAAAAAATGCCTCTCAATATCCCCAAAATTCGTGCAAAATTTCCCGCCCTTGCCCGCCCCGCCATCTTTTTCGATGGACCTGGCGGCACGCAAATTTGCCAACAAAGCCTCGATCGTATGACCACCTATCTCGTCGATTGCAATGCCAATCATGAGGGCGCATTTGCCACAAGTGCGGCATCAGATGCCGTGCTCGACGAAGCGCATCAGGCAATGGCAGATTTCTACAACGCCGCCAGCCCCGAAGAAATTGTTTTTGGCAATAATATGACCACGCTAACTCTGCATCTCAGCCGCTCTATTTCTAAGATGTGGGATGCAGGCGATGAAATTGTCGTGACGCGTCTCGACCATGACGCAAACGTGACCCCTTGGGTGCTTGCCGCCGAAGATCGCGGTGCCAATGTCAACTGGGTCGGCTTCGATGTGGAAGATGGGACGCTGAATCTTGACGAATTAGAAGATGCCCTCGCACGAAAACCGAAGTTTCTGGCGGTTGGCTACGCATCCAACTCTTTAGGGACAATTAACCCCATCAAGAAAATTATCAAAATGGCACACAAAGTTGGCACAATGGTCTATGTGGATGCTGTGCAATATGCCCCTCATGGCATGATTGACGTACAAGATTTGGATGCCGATTTTCTCGTTTCTTCCCCCTATAAGTACTTTGGGCCTCACGCAGGCGTTCTTTATGGCAAAAAGCAATTACTCGAAGAATTAAAAGCCTATAAAGTCCGTCCTGCGAGCAATCACTTACCAAGCAAATTCGAGACAGGCACACAAAACCACGAAGGGATTGCGGGTGTTCTCGGCGCAATTGAGTATTTTGAATGGATAGGGAATGAGTTTGGAGACGAATATGATTTCCCCGAAAAAGATTATTCAGGACGAACGCTAACGCTCAAAAAAGCGATGAAAGCCATTGGCATATACGAGCAAGAACTCAATCAGGCTTTACTCGCTACATTAAGTACTGTGCCTGGCTTGGTTTTATATGGTCCTAATGACTCTCAAAAAACCGAAGAACGCGTGGCAACCTTCTCCTTCCGTCTCGGAGATTTGCATCCACGCAAGGTAGCAGAGGCGTTCGGAGAACGCGGCATCTATGTTTGGGATGGCAATTATTATGCCCTCAACATTACCGAAAGACTCGGTCTTGAAGACAGCGGTGGAATGGTGCGCGTTGGCGCAACGCACTATAATACGCTTGAAGAGATTAAGAAATTAGGGGAAGCCTTAAACGAAATCGCAAAAATGTCTTAAGTTAGAAGTAAAAGAACCCGCTCCCTTGAAGGGAGCGGGTTCTTCTAACGGTTGAAATTTTATTTCTGACAAAGTCTATTTATCTGTACTCTGTATGTTCCGCTGGGCAGAGGTTCAGAGTCTGACCAGCAATCCTATACCAAATTCTCATAAATCTGATCTAACAAGACCAAAAACTCTTCTTTATTCTCTCGCGTTAATAAATCACGTCTATAGCGGCGTGTAGTGGGGAGGGGAGAAAGATATTGCACTACGTGTTTACGGAAGAGATTGATTCCTAATTTTTCTCCATAAAAAGCGATATTTGCATCTAAATGCTTAGACATTAATGCTTGAACTTCTTCAAAAGTCACTTCGTTTCGGTCTTTGCCCGAGAAAATCCAGGGGTTGCCAATTGCCGCTCTGCCAATCATCACAGCATCACAGCCAGTGTGCTTTTTCATTTTGGCAATATCTGCCACAGTTTTCACATCACCATTACCAATCACGGGGATATTGACAAGTTGCTTTGTTTCAGCAATCGAGTCCCAATTTGCATCTCTCTCGCGTCCCCCCTCGCGCGTTCTGCCATGAATCGCAATCAGTGACGCACCTGCTTCTTCAACAATACGGGAAATAAGTTTGTAATTGATACAATCGTCCCAGCCCATGCGGATTTTTGCTGTAACGGGGACATCTAACTCTTTGACCAAGCGTTTAAAAAGACGGGCAACTTTGATGGGCGTGCGCATCATGCCCGCGCCCGCACCACTGTTAGCGATGGTTTTTGTGGGGCAACCCATATTAATATCTATAAAATCTGGGCGCAGAGGCTGGATATTAAGAGCCGCTTTTACCATATAATCCACATCGTGCGTATAAATCTGAAAAGCAATGGGGCGTTCTTCTTCAATATATTCTAGTTTTTCAGAAACACGCTTCATATTATGAATTAGCCCCTCGGCGCGCGCAAATTCTGTATAACTAATCGCAGAGCCAAGTTCTCGGCAAAGTGAGCGGTAGGGTAAATCTGAGAATCCCATCATGGGCGCAAGAATTACATCACCGTAAACGGGAATTTTATCAACGTAAAAGGTAGGGGACATTATAAATTTATCTGTTGGTGCAGTAAGAATCTGCAAACGGATTCTTACTGCCTATTGGATGATGTGCGTAGGCTCACACGTAAATTTGAACTTGAGTGCTTTCAATAGGCATTTTGCTGGCGTAGACACCCTCCCGTTTACGCCAAGAAGATGCTTGAGGTTCAGTGCTCAGCATAAGTTCGCGCGCGTGGCGTCTATTTCCAGAAAAAGAATTGTTGGTATCCCACTGCAACCAATTCAAGTGGAATTTGAAAGAACATTGCCATTCGAAGAATGAGCGTATCAAAGGCATTGCTCGCTACGGGGACGTACCAGAGCAGGGCAAAGACAATCCAAATCATTGAGCCGCGGATAGGTTCGAGCATTTCTAAGATATTTTGGCTGATATATGGCTCTATTGCCCCAAACCCATCAAAAGGTGGGAGGGGGATGAGGTTAAGCACCAGCGCATAGATTTGCAAAAGGGTAAGAAAAGCAAGCCCAGGATAAATACCAGAAAATTCTGTAGGGGCAAAATATAGAAAAACAGACAGGACAATAATGAGCAAAAAATTAGAAAAGGGACCGGCTAAAGAAACAGCACTCTTCCATTTTGGGCTACGTAACCGCCAAGTTTCTATATAAACCGCGCCACCAGGTAGACCAATCCCGCCCATAAAGAGAAAGAGCAAAGGCATAAGGATGGAGTAAACGGGATGCGTATATTTGAGCGGATTAAAGCTCAAATATCCTTTTTCTTTCACGCTCGTATCTCCGCCAAGATAGGCAATATAGGCGTGAGAAAATTCGTGTAGCGTGAGCGAAAACACCCAGCCAATGAGGACAATGAAGAAGGTGAGGAAATTATTCATAGAAAGTTAGGGCAAAATTAAGCCTTCCCCCAAATCATTTAGTTGAGAAATGAATTTCTCAACTGGCGGTTTATTTATCCAACGAATGATTTCCCAATCATTTTTTTTCACAGAGCAGAGAATTCTGGCTAAGTCAGCGGGAAAAATACCAGCAGCTTTACTTTGTGCATTTGTGATTGCATCTTGAAGAGAAAGTTTTTTGAGAGAAGAAAATGCCCAAATATCAACAAGGTCTTTGGGTTCGTTCCGTCCGATTAAGGCAGAAATTTTATTTGCAAAGATGTTTTCTGCGCTGTCTAATTTTCCAAGAATGGGATGGTCAATAATTTCCCCAACGCGTGCAGGGACATCGTTAATCATTTCTATTTTCAATAAAACTTCATCCTCTACTATATGAAGACGCGCAAAGCGTTTTTCATTCATCAGGACCGTGCATTTCCAAGTGCTATTTAATGCTTGGGTAATTCTTGAAACCCACAATTCAAAATACTCATCGTCATTAACAAAAAAGTCTAAATCATCTGAATAACGATGGTTGAGATATCCACGCGAGGCGGCTGTTCCACCTGTGAGGTAAAACTTTGTCTCTACTTGACCGATTACTTTCAGAACGCTATTTTGTAAAGGATACAGTTTTTCTTCGTAAAAATTAGAATTATCCATTTAATCTCTCAGGGTGTTTTTCAGGCAACCACTCTACGAGGAAATCAAAACCGCGTATACGACTTTCGGAGCGAATATTTTTTCGCCATCGTGACCAATTTTCTACCAAACTACGAAAGCCAATTTGATGAATAATTTCTTCATAAGAGGCATACTCGATTAAACGACAGGCCGCCCAATCTTGGTCTAAACTTCCTCGCGCTAAACTCCCCGCCAAAATTTGATGGAATTCTTGCGGGCTAAGATCGTAATCCCAGAGATAAGGGAGTTTTTGAGTTTTCATAGTTTTATTATACGTGAAAAACAGGTTCTATTTCTTCCATCCATTCGGATGCGACTCATGCCATGCCCACGCGCTTTCAAGAATATTCGTTAAATCTGAATGCTCTGCTTTCCAACCAAGCTCTCTTTGAATTTTTTCAGAAGATGCAACCAAGCGCGCTGGGTCTCCCGCGCGGCGGGGTGTCTCTACAGCGGGGATGGGGTGTTGCGTCACTTTACGCGCGGTTTCAATAACTTCGCGAACAGAATAGCCTGTTCCTGTGCCGATATTGAAAACTAATTTATCTTTTTCTATTAAAGCGTCTAAGGCTAAAAGATGCGCTGAGACTAAATCTGAAATATGGATATAATCGCGAATAGCTGTGCCATCTGGTGTGGCGTAATCGGTACCAAAGATGCCGATATGCTCACGTTGTGCGAGTGCAACTTGGAGTACAAGCGGTATCAAATGCGATTCGGGCTGATGTGCCTCACCACGATTTGGGAGTGCGCCCGCGGCATTGAAGTATCGTAAGGCGGCATAATGCAAACCGTGAATTTGCCTATACCATTCGAGAATGCGTTCAACAGCGAGTTTAGTATAGCCATAGGTATTGGTGGGACCCAATGGTGATTCTTCGCTCAAGGGCTTATCACTAGATTGATAAACAGCCGCAGTAGAAGAAAGCACAAATCGCTTCACATCTGCTTGAACAGCGGCTTCGATAAGCCGCGATGAATTGACCAAATTATTTTGAATAAATTTACCGGGATCTTTCATGCTCTCGCCTGCTTCAATGAAGGCGGCAAAGTGCATTACTGCATCAAATTTTCGGCTATTTAGCGCAGATTTAAGGGCTTTCTCATCAGCTAAATCAGCATGAATAAATTCTGCACCTGCTGGCACTGCTTGCCTATAACCAGTGACAAGGGAATCGTAAACAGTGACATGATGCCCAACTTCGAGCAGTTTTTCGGCGGCAGTTGAGCCTATATAGCCAGCACCACCTGTGATAAAGATATTCATAAAGTTTCCTTTTTATCGTGATAATGAGAAATCGCGTATTCAAAAAAGCCCATCACTCTCGCGGCAACCAAGCCAAAATAGTCGTTCCCTCTCCTGGAGCAGAGTCGATCTCTATCTCCCCGCCAACTTTACGAATACGTGTGTGCATATTAGAGAGTCCGTGCCCAAGCGTCATGCTCATTTTATCGAGTGCAAAGCCTTTACCATTATCTTTAATTTCCATAAGTACCCGATCTGACGTTGCCCATAAATTAACACTAACGCGTTTTGCTTTAGCATGTTTGGCTGTATTGGCAAGGGATTCTTGGCAAATATGGAAGAAAATCATTCCTTGAGATTTAGGGAGACTGACAAAATCACGCTCATTTCCTGTAATCATTGCTTCTGAAAGGGTATTTACGCGATACTCTGTGAGCAAACGCCGAATACCAACAAGCAAATTTTCATCACCCAATTGGTAGGGGCGCAAATCAAGAATATAGGTACGTAAATCACGAATAGCTTGATTTAAACCATCGATAGCAACTCTAACTCCCTCTTTGGCGGCATTTGCATCTTCGTCTATAAGATGACGCACATTTTCTAACCCCAGCCCAACGCCGAATATAGATTGAATAACACCATCGTGCATATCCATACCTATTCTTTCGCGCTCCTCTAGCACTGCTAAACGCCGTGCGTCTGTATGCATACGGGAGTTTTCTATAGCCAACCCTGCCCAATTGCCAACAGCAGTTAAAAGTTGAATGCTCCGCTCATCGAAAAGATCTTCGCCCCGCTTGGCAGTGCCTAATACGCCTATCATTTTATCGCCCGAAGTGAGCGGTAAATAAACAAGTTGGTTAAAGCCTGCATCTACTACCGCAGAGCGTAAATAGCGCATATCCTTAGAAAGATCTTTACTCGTTAGGGTTTTATTTTTTTCAGCAACAATACCCACAAAACCCTCCCCTAACTTAAAACGGCTACGCGTCCAAAAGGCTTCAGCTGATTCTCCGCGATGTAGAATTAGGCGCAAAGTTTGACTTTCTTCATCTAACAAGAAAATTTCCCCCGCTTCCACATTGAGATAATCCATCGCTAACGCAAGAGTTTTATGTACAATATCGTCTAAACCCTGCGTGGGTACAAGGGCAGAAGCAATGTCGTTCAGAAGGGCTAAGTCTTCGCTACGTTGGGTAAGCGCAATATCACGTTCACGTAAATTGCCATAAACTAACGCATTCTGAATTGCCGCCGCCGCATAGCCCGCCAACATTTGAATAATTTGCTCGTCCTCTGCGCTAAATTCATTTGCACCATTTTTGTTCGTGAGATAAATTTGCCCCAGTTGATGGCTTGCCGCTAAAATAGGTACCCCCAAAAATGAGCGCATAGCAGGGTGATGCTCAGGGAAGCCCACACTTCGAGGGTCGGCACTCAAGTTTGAAACGCGGATGGGTTCTTTTGTGTCCATCAACGCACCCAATAGCCCTTTGCCCTGTGGTTTTTGCATCAAACGCGCCAACTGCTTATCTGAAAATCCCACTGAAACAAAATCTATCAAATTCCCATCTTCATCTAATAAACCAAGTGCGGCATATTGCGCCTCAGCCTGTTCTTTTGCAACTGTTGCAATTCGCATTAAAAGTGTATCTAGCGAAATATCCTTAATCAATTCTAAATTTGCACGGTGCAACGCCAGCAAACGGGACTGTAATTTTTCACAAGATGTTTTCATGGGCGCAATTATAACCTTTTTGATAGTTTTTGCCAGAAAAATGGCGTAGAATATAGCGTGCCTATTCTCTATGCTCTAGCCGCTACCGTAGCGGCGAGGAAAACTATGACAAACTCTCGTATTTCTGGATTCTATAAACTATCACTGGACGACCGTTTAGATGCGCTCGCGCAAAACTTAAACGCAGATGTGGACTCCGCTTCGCGCGTGACCTTTGGCTCGCTTACTGCGCAAGAAGCATCGCAGATGGTCGAAAACGTGGTTGCAACACATAACCTGCCCCTTGGCATTGGGCTAAACTTCAAAATCAACGGCGTAGATAGGTTTGTGCCGATGGCAATCGAAGAGCCTTCTGTGGTTGCTGGCGTTTCCTTCATGGCAAAACTTGCCCGTGCAGGTGGTGGTTTCACCGCCACCACCTCTGCCCCAGAAATGATCGGGCAAATCCAGATTTTAGATTTAGAAGATATGGATGTCGCCAAAAAGGAAATCTATGAAAACCAAGAAGAGTTACTCACCATCGCCGATGGCGTTGACCCAATTCTCAAAAAATTAGGCGGCGGTGCTAGAGATTTAGAAGTTCATATTATAGAAAACTCCTCTATTGGCGCATTTTTGGTTGTGCATCTCATTTACGACGTAAGAGATGCGATGGGCGCAAATGCGGTCAATACTGCTTGTGAAAAACTTGCCCCTCATTTAGAGACAATTACAGGTGGGCGTGTTCATCTGAAAATTTTATCAAATTTATCAGACAGAAGAATGGCGCGGGCAAGATGTGTAATTCCTGTAGATGCGCTAAAATTTGATAATTATGCAGGTGAATTAGTTCGCGATGGCATCGTAGAAGCCTACGCCTTCGCTGAAGCAGATCCCTACCGCGCCACTACCCACAACAAAGGTATAATGAACGGTGTGGATGCGGTCGTTATAGCCACTGGCAACGACTGGCGCGCCATCGAAGCTGGCGCACATGCTTTCGCCGCACAAAGCGGACGTTACACATCCCTCTCTACATGGAGCAAAAATGAAGATGGCAACTTAGTTGGCACCTTAGAAATGCCAATGGCGGTCGGAATCGTTGGTGGTGCAACAAAGGTGCACCCCACCGCTCAAGCCGCTTTAAAATTGATGGGTGTTAAAACTGCCTCTGAACTTGCCGAAATCATTGTCTCTGTAGGATTAGCGCAAAATCTTGCCGCCCTGCGTGCCCTCGCCACCGAAGGCATTCAACGCGGACACATGTCCCTGCACGCGCGCCAAGTTGCTATTGCCGCAGGTGCAAAAGGGGAACAAGTGGAACAAGTGGCAAATAAATTGGTTGCTGAAGGGGTGGTTAGAGTAGATAAGGCAGAGGAAGTTATTCGCGAATTAGGTATTTAGGAATTAGGGAGTCAGGGAGAAAATTACCTTGATGCTAATTCCCGAAGAAGGGATAAAAAATGACAAACTTATTTAAACGAGAATGGGCAAAGAAAAACGCATTCATCATTTTTCTTCTGTTAACGATATTAATTAGTTGGTTTCCTTGGTATACAAATGGCTCAGGATTTTTTGTTTTTGGTCCTTCTATCGCAGGTGTTATCATCATCGCTTTAACAAAAGGCAAAGAAGGGCTTGAAGATTTAACCCAACGCGCACTCCGCTGGAGAGTGGGCTTTCGTTGGTGGGGTGTAGCTCTTTTTTTCACAGGGTTTATTGGATTAATAGCCGTTCTTCTTAACACTTTTTTAGGCGGGGAATTCCCCAGCTTTAGGTTTATCAGAGAAGAGTGGCATTTAATTCCTGTGTTTTTTTTCATTACGCTCGTTGGCGGTCCTTTAGGCGAGGAGTTTGGTTGGCGAGGCTTCGCTTTGCCTAATTTGCAGAAGACAAAAGGAGCAATCTCTGCAAGTGTGATTATTGGCGTTATTTGGGCATTGTGGCATTTGCCCTTTTTTTTTCAAGAGGGTTCTATACACCATCAAATGGGATTTAGATTTCTCCCCCTTTATATACTCGGAGAAATTGTTCTCTCAATAATTATGACTTGGGTATACAACAAAACAGGGAACAGTTTATTGGTTGGAGGTATTATTTTACATAATGCCGACAATCTCTGGGCAACTCTATTGTTCACAAGCGAGACAATGACCTCCGCTTTTGAAGGAGTTGCGGAAGCTCAATTTAATGCTCAACTTTATATTATTGCAACGCTAGTTGGGGTGTTAACAGCCATTATTCTTGCTTATGCTACAAAATGGAAACTAGGAAATAGCAAGCAGCAAGCTAGGCATCAAGAATAATAGGGCTTGGTGCTTGGGTGAGCATTTGAGCTTGCATAGACCAAGGTCCCGTCCAGGTAATATGAACAGGAAGCACTTGCCCGCGCAAATCATCATCGCTTTCAACAAAAACAAGTTTATTTGTAGATGTACGTCCACGCCAGCGACCTTTGACTTTATTCTCAAATAAAACGGGGAGGGTTTCACCCAAAAGACGCGCGTTTATTTCACTTGCGATCGTTTTTTGCAAACTTTCTAAGCGATGGAATCTTTCCCGTTTAACCGCGTCTGGCACATCGTCTTTCATCTGACGCTTAGAAACGGTTCTGTTTCGGGGGGAATAACGCGCCAAATGCGCCACATCCATTTTAAGGTCTGCAAGAAGTTGATACGTTTGCTCAAATTGCTCCTCTGTTTCCCCCGGAAAACCAACGATAATGTCTGTAGCAATAGAGCAATTAGGCACTTCTTCTCGAATTTTAGCGATCAAATCACGATAGTCCTCTTGAGTATAGCCCCGCTTCATATTCTCTAAAACTTCATTATCACCTGCCTGTATGGGGACTTCAAAATGTGGCATTGCTTTATCTAATTCTGCTACGGCGCGCATAATATCTACATCAAAATAACTGGGGTGTGAGGTTAAGAAACGAATTCTCTCTACGCCCTCAATATCATTTAAGATGCGAAGCAAATCGGCGAGATTTTCGCCATTCTCTAAGTCTTTGCCGTAGCGGTCTACGATTTGCCCCAAAAGCGTAATTTCTTTAACGCCTTGTTCGGCTAAAGAACGCGCTTCGGTAATAATATCTTCTACAGGGCGACTGCGCTCGATACCGCGTTGGTAAGGGATGATGCAATAGGTGCAGGCGTGTGAGCATCCGTATACGATCGGGATAAAGGCAGAGACAAGTTTACCGCGCTCATGCTCAGGGATGCGAATCTCCCCGTCCATAAGGGCAAACCTGTTTCGAGTCGCGTTCGTCTCGGCGACGTAGTCCGCATCCTGTGAAAGGTAGGCAATCAGTGGTCCCGGGTCAGATGGCGGAGAGAAGACATCTACAAAGGGGAGTTGTTTTTGCAATTTCTCAGTGCCGCGCACGCCAACCAAACATCCCATTAAATTAATTACAAGGTCTGGATTTTTTTCTTTAAGCGGACGGATGGAATGCAGAAAACCGAGTGCTTTATTTTCTGCCGATTGACGCACAACACAGGTGTTGAGGACGAGAACATCCGCGTTTTTGGCTTGGTCGGTGAACCCATAACCAAGTTTTTCGAGTGATGAACCGAGACGACGCGAATCGGCTACGTTCATTTGACATCCAGATGTCCAGATGTGGTATTTTTTTTCAGTATTTTCCATAAGGAGGGAATTATACTATTAATGAGTGAGAAAATAGGCGATTAGCTGTTTTTCTCTTCTTCCCAAACTGTGACTTGGTTGCGCCCACCCTTTTTAGATTTGTAGAGAGCTTTATCGGCACGAAGGAGCAATTTGTCGAGAGGGAGTTTTTCCTTGCCTAGAGAGCTTACGCCAAAACTTATGGTCATGTTAATAGATTTTTTCCCAATCTTGAGCGGTGTTTTTGCACATTTTTCACGCATTCTTTCTGCCATTTGATAGGCTTGCTCTATATCCGTTTCAGGGAGTAGTATTACAAATTCTTCTCCGCCATAGCGAGCAAAAATATCATTTTCTCGTAGATTCTCTTTATTTAGTGTTGAAATTCTACGCAGGACTTCGTCTCCTACACCATGACCGTAAGTGTCGTTGACTTTTTTGAAGTGGTCTAGATCAAGGATGATAATAGAAAGAGGGCGTTTATAGCGTTGAGAGCGTTCGAGTTCTTTATGGGCAACTTCAAAGAAGTGACGTCGATTGAAAATTTGAGTAAGCGGATCTATAGTAGCTTGATAGCGTAGTTTTCCTTCTACGCTGTAGCGTTTTATGGTTTGAGATAAATCACTTGCCGTGGTGCGCAGGTAGCTTTGTTCTACCGTGCCCCATTCTTCTTCAGATAGGCAGTTATCAAACCCTATGAAGCCTAGAAACTCTTCATCTACGATCAGGGGGATAATGAGAATGGCTTGAATATCTTGAGGGCTAAGAATTTCTCTTTCTTTCTCTGGAAGGTCGACTACTTTTCCGCTAATGCTCTCACCTTCAGTGAGTGTTTTATGCCAGTGGGGGAAGTAATTGTCATACAATAGATTTTGTAATTCAGGATTATTGATTTCTGGTGTAATGCCATCGGCACACCACTCGGCTACTTGGCTCGTTAGTCTCTCTCCCTGCGGGCTAAGGTGATTGAGAAAGATGTAGACTCGGCTGGCTTGTGAGCTGGGGCCGATGATATTTAGAAATGCCTGATAGGGAATTTCCTCTTCGCTAGGGAGTAGTATTTGAGCGGCTTCGTTGAGCGCATCTAGGTAAAATTCTCGTTTTTTTAATTCTCTTTCTGCTTCTTTTCGTTCTGTAATATCGCGCGCCGCGCCCATAAGACTTTTCGGAGTTCCTGTATCATCGTAAATGAAACGCGCTGTCGTTTCTATCCAAATAATATGCCCCTTTTTATGGTACATACCACTTTCTATGATTCGTGTTCTTTCTGGGTTCTGCCCTTTTTTATTCTCCTCAAGTTCTTCTTCTAAAACTCTTAATGCTTTTTGCGCAAATTCAGGAGCCAGTCTTTTTTCCAGAGGAAGAGAAACAATTTCTTCGGGTGTGAAACCCAATAAGTTTTCTACTGAGGGGCTGGCATAGGTGATTGCCAAATTCTCTATATCTGCAATCCACACAAAATCGCTTGTATTTTCTGCTAAAATCCGATAGCGAGCTTCGCTTTCTAGCAATTCATTTTCCATTTTTTTGTGCTCACTCATATCACGCAACACAAGTTGAATAGAATCTACCTCATTATTTTCTATAACAGGAAGATAGGTATGCTCAACAGGGAAAGTTCTTCCATCTTTGGCTCTGAATAGAAACTCAAATCTCCCACTTTTTCGTGTTTTTACAGTTTTTGCAAGTAATTCATCCGCGCGAAAAATATCTTCTTTTAGCGCGAAGTAATTTGACATATTTTTCCCGGTCTCCTCTTCTGGTTCATAACCGCCAAAAAACTTAATGGCTGAACTCACAAATAAAATTTCACCTTTTGTTGAAAGTCGAATGATAACGTCTTTGGTTAATTCTGTTAGCAGGCGGTATTTCTCTTTGCTTTCGCATAATTCTGCTGTGCGGTCTTCAACTCGCGTCTCTAATTCGTTGCTAAGTTTTTGTAAGGAAAGTGTTGCTTCTAATGCTTTGGTTAAGGCTTCCCGTCTCCCTTGTTCTGCTCGTACTCGCTCGGTGATATTTCGGTCGTAAAGCAAAATGCCGCTAAACCCCCCTTTTGAATCTGTAAGTGGGAATGCTTTTCTCCACAAGTCGATCACATTTCCATTGGGTTGGATAATTTGAATTTCTCCTTCTGTAGGGATTAGTTGCTTTAGGGTTAGGAATTTTCCCTTAAATACCTCCGTTGAAGGTGTGCTCATTAATTCGGTAATATGCTTGGTGCATAATTCCTCTGGTTGAGAATATCCATAAAGCTCTATCATACTTAGGCTACATTCAAGAATTCTTCCTTTCTTATCTAAAATACTGACCCCATCTGGCGCAGAGTCGAAAAGATATTTATAGCGTTTTTCGCTTTCTCTCAATTTCTCTTCTGCCTTTTTACGCTCGGTGATATCCAAAATATGCCTAAAGAGATATTGCAAATTACCATCTTCATCTCTTACAGCAGATACTCTAACGTTAGCCCAGAAGATTGAGCCATCTTTTCTGACATATCGCTTTTCACTATCATAGGAATCTATTTCTCCATCAACCAAACTACGGGTATATACCTCACTTTTTTGTGCGTCTTCAGAATACGTAACCCCTCGCAAGGTTTTCTTTTGAAGTTCAGCGTTAGAATACCCAAGCATTTTACAAAAGGCAGTATTCACAAGTAAAAAATGCCCATTCATTCTCGTCATTACCATGCCCGTAGAGGAGCTTTTAAAGGAGTTCGTAAAAAGGTTTTTTCTTACTTGCAATTCTTCTAGTACCTTTTTATGCTCGGTAGTGTTTTGGGCAAATTCAAATCGCACATCACGTCCATCGGGCCATTTAATGATGCGATCGACAATTTTATAGTCTCTACCAAGTGCAAGGTTATGATGTTCCCAGCGGTGAGGTGCTGGTTTTTTTTTCAGAATAATTTTATTGGTGCAAAACTCACAGGGGGATTCTAAGCCCTGAAATTCCTTATAACAAATTCCTCCAACCAACTCTTTCTGAAGAGTATTTCGCACCGCCTGATTTACATATAAAATCTCATAAGTTTCAGGATCTGAAACATAGATAATCTCATCAAGGCTATCAAAAACAGATAAAAGTTGCGCCCTTTCTGCCACAAGTTCTTTTTGTGATTTTCTTTGGTGTATTGCACTAAATTCCCAAATTACCAATAAGCCCAAAACTATAAAAGTCCCTAGCCCTGCTGTTATATTTAAGGTATAGATTTGCTCCGTAGCACCAGTTGTATCTAAAATTTCAGACAGTAGAGTAGATAATCCAATCGTCCAAGTATATTCACCTACCCGTACAGGAGTCCACGCTACAATTTCTTTGCCTTTCTCTAGCGACCAGATATACCACCCTACTCCTTCTTTTGCTTCACTGATATCGGATGCCATTTCTTCATAATGACTGGCTCCGTTAACTCTTTGAAGCTCGAAAATCTCAGCCATACTTTTGCCAAAATACTCTTCAGGCAAATCTTCACTTAAACCAAAAATAATGTATTCTGGTGCGTAAACCCAGCCATCTCCCTTTTCGAGGTGGTTAATGGATGCAATAGACTTTGTAAGTATCTCTTGTTTAAATTCTGTAATCTCTGTCCGGCCGTGGTATTGAAACTCATGATCAATATAATTTTCTACGCTACGTGCGGCACCGCGCACAATCTCTAGTTGCGTTTGTTGATACGCGATGATATTTGTCTCAATTATTGCATTTTTCTGATAAGAAAACATAACCCAATTTAAAATAATAAAAACAAAAACAACAATTGGCACTAAAGTATATTGCCAAAAGCAATGTTCTAGAAAATAATAGACTTTTTCCTTTTTGTTCATCATCCTTGCCTACAACTTGAGCGATGGATTCCCTCTGCTAAGCGAAGTGTTTCACTATAGGGGTATACCTAAACAGTACGGTTGTCCACAGAGAGATAGCGGTACGCGCGTGCTTTTAACTTGCGTGCTTTGGGTAATCATTTTCTTGGCATTTGGCGTAATGCGCTCACGCCAAGCCCCACGTTGTGGGGAGGGTACCCAAGCCCAAAACGCGCGTGATGCGAGCTATTTACCCCATAATCTGCAGAAAGGCTTCTACAACTTGTGGGTCAAAATGCTTTCCTGACTCCTCTTGAATATGCGCTAAGGCTTCTTCTCTTGTCCACGCTTTGTGATAGTGGCGGTCATTAATGATTGCATCCCAAACATCTGCTACAGCAAAAATGCGGGCAGAGAAAGGGATACGTTCTTTAGCCAGCCCACGCGGGTATCCGCTTCCGTCCCATTTTTCGTGATGGTAAAGAACAATGTTTAGAGAAGGTTTGAGGTAGTCAATTTCTTTGAGCATATCGTAACCGTATTGGGGGTGTTGATATAGCATTTCCCATTCTTCAGGGGTGCAAGGACCCGGCTTGAGCAAAATAGTATCAGAAATGGCGATTTTGCCTATATCGTGAAGCAAAGCACCGCGCTTGATATGGGCGAGTTTATCCCCGTAAATGCTTAAGCTTTGTGCTAACTCTAGCGTTAGATTAGCAACGCGCTCTGTGTGTCCTTTGGTCTCATAATCACGTAGTTCGAGGGCACGCGCCCATCCTTCGAGGGTGGTCTCGTAAGCCAACTCAAGTTCGATATTCGAGCGCCTTAACGCGCTTAACAGTGAGTGGTTTTCAATGGCAATGGCGGCCTGCTGAGCAAGGGTTTCGAGAATAGCCATCCACGCTTGGCTTCTTTTTTTATCGGTACGATGAAAAACCTCCAGAATTCCTTTTAGTTTTCCTTTTACGAGTAGAGGTACCCCAATATAGGTTGAGAAATTTTCATCTTCCCAACGCTGGGGGGTGCTTTTTTTACGTTTTTTCTCTGGTAAGTTATGGATTTCTACGATTTCTCGTTTAAGGGCGGCTTCTCCAGCGTAGCCTTCGCCAATACGTAAAACTGTTCTTTTTGTGCCTGAAGGTAATTGAAAGCCGTATTGAGCTGTGCAGGTTAACGAAAGAGTAATTTCATCAAAAATGAGCAGGTCTACCGCATCGACAGATAAATTTTTAGCAATTTCTTTTATGACTTTTTCTATCATTTGTTCTCGGTTTGTGCGGGTGATGAGGGCTGTATTTATGGCATTAATGGTGGCGAGGTTTTTTACTTGTCTCTTAATATCATTTTTACGTATGGTTTGTTCTGTAATATCGTCTAAAAGAACTAAGATGCTCCGCGGCTCTTCTTTTGCTCCATGAATAGACGTAAGGGTATAGCGGACATAAACATCCTTTTCCCACTTGCTTGTATATGCCATTCGGTTTTCCACTCTTTCATCTGTGGCGAGGCAAGTTTTAAAATCTGAGGCAAAGCTACTTTGAGAAATAGGCAGGAAGGTGAGTAGATTGATTTCCATTGTGGCTTCTTTTGAGGGGGAGCCCATAATTTTGAGTGTGGCTTCATTAACTGAGAGTATTTCTCCAGTTGGACTTGCGAGAAGGATGCCAATTGGGGAATTTTCAACAAGTGAGCGATATAGTTCTTCGTTCTCGCGTAGCGCGTTTTCAGCTTCTACTCTCTCTGAAATGTCACGATTGCTTGCTCTATAGCCAACGAACTCACCAGAAGATGTGGTAACTGGGCGGCAGGCGTGTTCTATCCAGATGGTTTTTCCATTTTTCTGTTTTATACGAAAACGAATCTCTTGAGGGCTATATTCTTTTTTTATTTCTTGCCCGTGTTTATGCCAAATATCTTTATCTTCGGAAAGGACAATTTCTTGAAGAATATCTGGGTTTTTAGAAAAGTCTTCAACTGAATAGCCGGTGATACGCTCGCAAGAGGGTGAGACATAAAGCAAATTCCCGTCGGGTGCGCGCCAGTATTCCCAGTCGTAGGTGAAATCTGCTACGGTGCGGTAACGAGATTTGGCTTCACGGAGGGTGTTTTCTGCAATCCTTCGTTCTTTAAGCAAGGTATCTATTTGTTGGAAAATCGAATAAGAGAGTCTGCCGCCAAAAATGATGACCCCAAAAACCATAGCAGTACTGATAATATCCACTCTTCTCATGGTTTTATCTTTTTCAGCAGAGGTAGTTTGCATTTCTAGGTTGCTGTCGTAATAGATTCTGTTTGCGCTCTCGCGAGAGCGTAAGAAGAAGGTATCTGCCTGCTTGAGAAGAAGAGATGTTCTTTTAGCGGCATCAAGTTTTAGGTTAGGGTCGCTTTCGCCGAGGCTTTCATCCACTGTAGCAATGAGCTTTTTGGCGATTTCTTCCAAATCGAAGAGGCGTGGTGAAAGTTCCAGTACCGCTACCTGATAGCCCTCATTTTCTGGACGACGATAGGTGATTTTTCGTTCTATTTCATTCATTTCGCCGAAGTTCGCGGGGATTATTTGTTTTAGTTCACCACCATTCTGTAAAATAAGCAGAGTGTCTTGCATTTCCTTGAAAAGTTTTTCTATTCTTATTTCTGCATGGTCAAGGTCACGCGGGTCATCAATGGTGTCAATTTTATTAAACTCATTTTCAAGAGATGTGAGTTGGGTAAAAATCATTTGCCCCAAGTGTTGTTGTGTATCTTGTTGGGCTGTACGCACTGTGTAGATATTGTTAATATAATCTCTGAAAGAAAAACTAAAGGTGACAATAATTATCCCCACGCCAAAAATAAAAAAAAGCTTTAACGCTCTAGATAAAATGGGTCGCTTGAGTTTATTTTTCATTATGGTGCACCAAAACCGTATTTTTCAAAGATAGCTTGTCCTTCTTCTGTAATAGCATAGTCCATAAAAATATCAGCAAGTTCAGGCTCTCTTGCTGTGCTAAGTTTAGCTAAAAACAACTCCTTTACTGGGAAAAAGTCAGTAGGAAAGGGGAGCACATCTATATAAGTGGCATTATCCTCCCAAGTGGAAACGGCATACCAATTGACAACAATATCGGCTCTTTGTTCTACCAAGGCTGAAACTAAGTCTTTAGAATCGGTGGTTAGTTCATGGGCATTTTGCAAAACCTCTTCATAAAACCCCTCTTGTTCTAGAACCTGACGTGTTTCTTTACCAATACTGCCACTCTCTGGATTTCCTATAACGAGATAATAATCTGGGTTTATTAGGCTTTCAAGATTTTCACTGATATTAAGCGGATTTCCTTCTTGCACCATTAGTGCGGCGCGGTTATACCCTACTAATTCTGTTCTAACGATAAGGTCTTTTTCTTTTGCATCTTCTATATAAATAGCAGAGCCGGGAAGATAAAGGTCGCCTACACCGTTTATTTCGATAGAGCGCAGTAGGTTTCCTGACCCTCCTTTAATAATAACAACTTTTATATCTTCTTCTACTTCTATGATATCGGCTATTTCTCTAACTGGACCATACATGGTGGTGCCGCAATAAATAAGCAATTCTTTTGGGCGTTCAGACGTAGGCGCACAAGCAGAAAGCCCCATAATCAGGATTATAAAAATGCTGAGGTTGCGAAGAAGTATTTTCATTTTACGAAACATAAAAAAAATGCTATATATTTTCTCCCCAAAAAACTGTTGCATTATAGAGATATGCAATGATTGGGAGAAACTGTTCTCTCAAATCTTCTTATTCCCTATTATAACCATGATAAGGAAAATAAAAAGATGAGTTTTATAACAAAACCAAAACAATTGATAGCCTCTTCGGCATCGTGCTATAATTCCCTACGCTATTTTTCTCAAGGTGTTTAGGAGATTTCTGTTATGGATAATCGTAATATGCCACGCACATCATCTCGCGGAGGGACGGGATTCCTACCCCCGACAATTACTCGTGTTGAAGATACAGGGCTTCCTGAACTTTGGTTGCAGGATTTAGCCTTAAAAATTCTCTATTCACAGGGATACCTCTCTGGTTTTAAAGTTGCCGAAGAACTAGCCCTCCCTTTTGCAGGCGTAACCGACAAAATTCTTGATGAACTAAAAAAAGAGAAATTGGTCGAAATCAAATCTGCGAGGCAGGCAGGGCTTGGATCTAGTTCTTATCTTTATGCAATGACAAGTAAAGGCAATGAACGCGCGCAAGAAGCGATGGATCGTAGTCAATATGCTGGTGCCGCGCCTGTACCTCTGGAAACATATAATAACGCTGTCCAAAATCAATCACAGGGACGAGTTGTCGTTACATCCCGCTCAATGCGTCAATTAATGTCGCAACTGGTGCTCAATGAAGTCACTTTTCAACGCTTAGGACCTGCCCTCAATTCGGGCGCTTCTATTTTTCTTTACGGACCACCAGGAAACGGTAAAACCAGTATCGCTCGCTCTTTTGGCAACTTGGTCATGAGCCAAAATATGTATATCCCCTATGCCCTTTATGTAGACGGGCAAGTTATCAAAATGTACGATTCTGTTAACCACGAACTCGTTAAAGAAGATGGTGCAACAAAACGTGGCACAGGTTCGCTCAAAACAGGCATACGCCGTGACCCGCGTTGGGTCAAAATTAAACGCCCCTTCATTGTAGTTGGTGGAGAACTAACCCTCGCAGGGCTAGACCTTGTTTTTGACGATACCAATAAATTTTACGAAGCCCCTTTCCAAGTTAAGGCAAATGGTGGCATTTTATTAATTGATGATTTTGGCAGACAACAAGTCCGCCCGCGAGATTTGCTCAACCGCTGGATTGTACCTCTTGAGAATCGCGTTGATTTTCTCACCCTGCATACGGGACGCAAATTAGAAGTCCCCTTTGACGTGCTGGTTGTTTTCTCCACCAATCTCCCACCAAAAGACCTCGTAGACGAAGCTTTTTTACGCCGTTTACGCCATAAAATTGAAATTGGAGATCCCTCCTTCGAGGGCTATAGAGAAATTTTCCGTAGAGTGGCTCAATCTAAGGGCGTTCAATATAGCGACCAGGGGCTCGCCTATTTGCTTCAAGAATGGTATATCAAATATAATCGCAAACTACGCGCCTCACATCCTCGCGATATTTGCGATCAAATTCTCGATATCTCACAATATCTTTCTGTAGAACCCGTTATGACACGTGAATTGATAGATAGTGCCGCTCAAGCCTATTTTGTGGACCTCTAAAATATGCTAAAAAATCTCCCATCCCCCATTATTTTTGCCCATCGCGGCGCGTCAGCACACGCCCCAGAAAACACCCTAGCCGCATTTAAACTAGCCTTAGAACAAGGCGCAGACGCAATTGAATTGGATGTGAAACTCAGCGCAGATGGGATTCCCGTTGTCATCCACGACCAAACTGTAGATAGAACAACAGACGGGAGCGGAAGAGTCGCGAATTTGAGCTTGAGTGCCCTCAAAGAGCTAGATGCGGGAGACGGGCAAAAAATCCCCACCTTAGATGAAGTCTTTGAGCTTATGGGGGGGCAACTACTTATCAACGTAGAGCTGACCAACTACAAAACCAGCAATGACAACCTTGTAGACAAAGTTGTTGAGGTTGTAAAAAAATATAATCTTGCCGATGGCATTATCTTTTCTTCTTTTCTTCCCAAAAACCTAAAACGTACAGCTACGCTTCTCCCGCAAACCCCGCGTGGGCTTTTGGCTCTCCCTAATTTACTCGGCTTTTTTGTTCGCAAATTTCTTTTTAGAAATGGCGATTATCAAGCCCTGCATCCACATCTAAAAGATACCTCCAAAAAGCAAATAGAAAATGCGCACGGTATCAACCGCCGCATCCACGCATGGACGGTAAACGAAGCCGAAGATATGCGCCGCCTCGCCGATTGGGGTATAGATGGCATTTTTACGGATGATGTAAAATTGGCGGTCAAAGTATTGCGCAATACAGAAGAATAAACTACAAAGGTCTTAAAGACCTTTGTAGTCTATTCTTTTTCCCAGAGAAAAAGAACTCATTCCCTTGAAGCGAACGGGTTCTTCTAGCCGCTGATTTTTTTTCTAATAAAGTCTAATAAAAAAACACTATTATTTTCATGCTCCCTCAAAAATGGCTCAAAGCCGCCTCCCAACGCCTAAACGGAAAAATCCTCCGCACACCGCTCACCCATGATGCCGAGCGCGGTTTATATATTAAATGGGAAAATAAACAAAAAACAGGCTCATTCAAAGTACGTGGCGCACTCAACCGTGCCTTAATTCTCGAAGACTGGGAACGTGAGATGGGGCTTGTTACTGCATCTGCCGGAAATCATGGGCAAGGGGTCGCGTTGGCGGGGCAAATGATTGACGCAAAAGTGCGAGTGTTTGTTTCGGAAGATGCCCCCGCCGTAAAAATTGAAGCCATGCGCGCACTTGGCGCAAAAATCGAATTGATTAAGGGCGGCTATCACAATGCCGAAGAAGCAGGCTTAGCTTACGCCAAAAGAAATGATGCTGTTTGGCTCTCTCCATATAACGATGGTCACGTTATTGCTGGGCAAGGAACCATTGCAAGTGAGATTTTAGAAGAAGCCCCAGAAACAGCAGAAATGACATGGATTGTGCCACTTAGCGGAGGGGGCTTATTATCAGGAATCGGTGCGGTTCTCGGCACCCAAGCCCAAAACGCGGATGCTGAGGCAAGCCGAAGTACCGTCATCGGTGTTCAAGTTGAATCAGCCGCTTTTATGCACGCACTTTTTTACAAAGGCAATCAAGCTGGTGTTCCCGACCTCCCCACATTGGCAGATGGCTTAGCAGGCGCGGTCGAAGAGAAATCCATCACCATCCCGCTTATAAAAAAATATGTAGATGAAGTTATTTTAGTATCAGAAGATGAAGTTGCGCAGGCAATTGCTTTTGCGTGGCATGAATATGGCGAGAAAATTGAAGGGGCTGGCGCGGTTGGCTTAGCGGCAGTTTTAAGCAAAAAAGTGCCACAAAAACCAAGTGTTATCGTTATTTCGGGGGGAAATATCCAGCCAGAAGTTCACGCTGAGATTTTGGGGCGTTATGAAGCGTAATACCTTTCTTTCTTGGGCACTTTTGCTTTCTTTTACCCTCTCTGTATTTACCCCGCTTAACGCACAGGCACAAGACGATGCCCCGCTACCTGAAGTTTTAGCTCTTATAGAAAACATGACCCCTGAAGAGCGCGTTGGGCAATTATTTTTAATGAGCTTTGATGGCGCAGAAATTGTAGAAGAATCGGTTTTAGCCAACTTTCTCGCAGAACACCCAATTGGCGGTGTTATTTTGCGAGCGGAAAACGGAAATTTTACCTCCGCCCCTGAAACGACAAATAATCTTTATCAGCTCAATACCAGCCTACAAAAAGAACTTTGGGATAATGCGCAAATTAATGCCACAGAAGAGCATCGCCCCGATTATATTCCCTTATTTATTGGTATCTCACAGGAAGAAAGTGAAAGGCTAAATGGGCTATCCCCTCAACCCAGCCAAATGGCAATAGGTGCAACTTGGAACACAGAGCTTGCTTCACAAAATGGAGAAGTTTTGGGGCGTGAGCTTTCAGCTTTAGGCGTTAATCTTTATTTAGGTCCTTCCCTTGATGTACTCCAAGACCCAGACCCCAACCGCAGTGGTGATTTAGGGACACGCGCCTTTGGTGGTAATCCTTTTTGGGTAGGTGAGATGGGCAAAGCCCTCATAGCTGGGTTGCACACTGGCAGTGAAGGGAAAATGCTTGTAGCTGCCAAACATTTCCCCGGGCGTGGCAGTGCAGATAGATCACCAGAAGAAGAGATAGCCACAGTTCATAAAACACTAGAAGAGCTAGAAGAAGTAGACCTTTTCCCTTTTTCTATGACAACAGAGAGCCTTTCTACACCCTCAAATACAGACGCTTTGCTTATTTCGCATATTCGTTATCAGGGATTTCAAGGGAATATCCGCCCGACCACGCGTCCTGTTAGTTTAGACGAAAAATCACTCACAGAAATTTTTTCCCTTTCCCCATTTAACGAGTGGCGCGATGCTGGCGGAATAACCCTTAGCGACGACCTTGGGAGCGGCGCAATCCGTGATTTTTATGCCCCCAGCGGCGAAGATTTTTATGCTCACCTTGTTGCACGAGATGCTTTTTTAGCAGGAAATGACCTGCTTTATATGGGCAATATCATCTCAACAGATGACCCAGATATCTATTCATCTCTAGCCAAAAGTCTCGATTTTTTTGTTCAAAAATACAACGAAGATACAGCCTTCGCCGAGCGGGTAGATACTGCGCTGATTCGCATTTTGACCAAAAAAACAGAACTCTATCCTTCTTTCTTACTTAGTGCCGTGTCCCCCTCAATAATGGGGATTGAAGAGATTGGGCAAAGTCAAGAAGCCTCTTTCAACATCGCACAAAACTCTGCTACGCTTATTAGCCCCGACATAAAAGACCTCGGCACTGTTTTTCCTTTTCCACCCGCGCTAGAAGAGCACATTATTTTTATCACCGATACGCAAACTAGCACGCCCTGCGAAACCTGTGAAGAAGAAATACACCTTTCAGCTACAGCTCTGCCCGAAGCCCTTTTGCGTCTCTATGGGGGAGAAAACAGTGAGCAAATTGATGAAAATAATCTCTCAGCCTATTCTTTTGACGATTTTCTGTCCACACTAACCAGCGAAGAAGACACCCTCTTTGAAAGTAGCCTTCGTCAAAGTGATTGGGTCGTTATCTCCCTTACCAGCCTAGAAAACATCTCTACTTTGCGCCAACTGCTCACCGAAAACCAGACTCTGCTACGAGAAAAAAAGATACTCCTTTTTTCTTTCACAGCCCCCTATGCGCTCGACGCCACCGATATTTCTAAACTAACCGCTTATTACGGTCTATATTCTTATGCGTCCCCTTTTATAGATGTAGCCGCACGTCTTATTTTTAAGGAATTGACTCCTGTGGGCGCCGCGCCAGTTTCCATCTCTGGGATAGGATATGAGCTGGATACCGTAACCCAACCAACAGCGGAACAACTCCTGACCCTAAACTTGGATCAGCCCCAAGAAGCACCTTCCACGCCCCAAGCAGATTCTGCCACGCTTGCGCCCACAGCCATCCCCATGTTTGAGGTTGGCGATACGCTAGCAGTTCGCACAGGTGCGATTTTAGACCACAACGGCAATCTCGTGCCAGATGGAACAGCGGTCACTTTTTCACTCACGATAGGCAACGAAAGCGATACGCCGCAATTTATCCGAACCCAAACATCAGGTGGCATTGCCCGCGCCGACTTCCAACTAAGCCAGACGGGGCTACTTGATATCCGAGTTTCTAGCGGCGAAGCAACAGTCTCAGAGATTTTGCGTCTCGATATATCAGATGAAGGAGTTGCGGTCGCTGTTACCATTATCCCCCCCGCGGTAACAGAAGTCCCTACCGCCACATCTACACTCACCCCAACACATACACCTGAGACTTCTCTTTATGTTGAAGAGGGAAAGCCGCGTATTAGAACTTGGTTTATTGCCTTTCTTCTATGGGCACTTGGCGCTTGGATAACATTTATCGCGGGCAAGCAGACAGAGTCCACACGTTGGGGGTTGCGCTGGGCACTCTCTACTCTTTTAGGCGGTATGCTTGCCTATAATTATCTTACGCTTGGCTTACCCGGAACAGAAGTTATTATAGAAAACGATATTATAGGTATAGTAGTTTTCATCTTATTTGCTGAGCTTTTGGGATGGCTAGTAGGATGGACTTGGATGCGAAGGGAAATAGAAAGATAGAGGGTAGTGGTTCTAAAACAAGTGACAAGTTTTTTCGTAGAAAGCGAGACCAATGTTTCCGGTGGTCAAGTAGATTGTCTCCCCCCCTTTCTTATATTTTTCTGTATCAAAATAGGAACTTTCGGGAAAATCATAACGCAAAATCCATAAATCTCTAACGCAGTCTAGCAACTTATCCCCAACCGCGTTGCCGCACAACCTTCATCTCTCTACGACCTTTTAGTTTGTTGTGCTTAAAAGTTGAATTTATGTACCTAATAAAAATTGGGGTATTCTGCTGAAATTTGAGGCGTTATATTCATCTTACTCGCGTAGTATTTTATCAAGCGGAAACACTATTGCGCATGTTAACACAACAAAACTATGCGATCAAGAATTTTTTCTCACTTTCTCGCGATATATCAGTATCCAAAAGTGCTTTTATCTGGTATCTTTCTTCTAAGATAAGCGATGCGTATGCCATGAGGATTCTTTTGCCTTGATTTGTATGATTGTGCAAATATTTTTCTGTAAAATAGGTCAAGTGTTTCTTCGACAGTGTTTGAAAAGCACCTTAAAAAGTCAA
>JADGEO010000001.1 GCA_016744335.1 Anaerolineales bacterium | reverse complement strand
AAGCGAAACGTATCCGCGCTACATTTACAAATTTCGTTGAAAGGAGCTGGAGGTGGGTTTGTGAAATCAGCGAAATTTCGCCGAATCTGTGGGAATCCGCGTTCTATTGAAAATCCACCCTATGGAGAATACGATTCTTTCTCCTCACTCATGGCGTGGTTACCAAGTGATTCAGAATCTAAAAGTCCCTGCATTGTAGATATCAATGCACGCAAAGCTTTATTTACAGATTCGGGTGTAGTAAAAACCTCTGCTACATCCGAGTCAAGAAGAACGACAATATTCTTACTTTCTTCATATCGTTCAGCAAATTTGTTTGGGCGAGCTTTATTGTAATTGAATCGAATTTCTTCTGGAATCTCATCGTCGGCTAAGATAATGTCGTTTTCTTTACCATCTTGGTTTTTCTTCATAATCTCTCCGTTCTATTTTGGTTGTCTTGCGTGCACTGAAAACACGGATTAAATCTCTGGCACGTTCTGTAAAAAAGACAATGAGCAATCGGTGAAATGATGAGCGTCCAATAATATATTGTCGGTCTTCGTTGCCAGAGTGTTCTTCATCATCAAAAACATTCGCCAAGGGATCTCTGAAAACCGTACTTGCTTCATCAAAGCTCACGTCATGTTTTTTGAGATTTGATGAGGCCTTCTTTTTATCCCACTCAAACTTTAATCCCATAAAAATCTCTCCGTTGTTTCAATTATTGTATCATTGAAAATCTGTAAATCTGTCCCCGCACGGCGCGAAGTGAAACGTATCCGTGCTATATTTACAAATCCCGTTGAAAGGGACTGTGAGGTAGCGGGTGGGTTTGTAAAATCAGCGAAAATCCGCACGGGGGTAAACCCGCCGTGCTATTATGCGGAAGCCCCCTGAAGGGGACTCGTCGTCTTGACTGGCAAATACACAAATTTTGTCACGTGCAGGGGATTGAATTTGGTGGAAATCTGTTAAATCTGTCCCCGCTCGGGGCGAAGCGAAACGCATCCGTGCTGCATTTATAAATCCCGTTGAAAGGGACTGTGAGTCAGTGGGTGGTTTTGTGAAATCTGTGAAAATCCGATGAATCTGCGAGAATCCGCGTGCTATTGAAGTTTTGGGTGGTGCGTGGAGATTTGATTTGTTCCCCGCACGTTGCTCTTCACGAATAGGGCACGATGTAAACGAATATTGAGGGTTAGGTGATTTTATACAGCTACGCCAGCTTTTGCCATATCCCATTTTTGTGCCATTTTCTGCATTTCTGACGCGTGAATATCCCAATCGTGGAGAGTGGCAGGGTCGAAATCCGCCCCGTTAGCCCAAACTAAGGTGTGGACTTCATAATCTATTTCAACGCTTTCAAATAGTTTTATGTCTTGCAGAGGACCATAAAGTTCTCCGAAAAGCACGGGACTAAAATTGATGGTTTGAGATTCTCCATCGTCAAAATCTATTTTTAGAGTGTATGGCGCTATGATTTCAAAGTCAACGACTCGGTAGATGGAATGTGTCATTTTTTTACTCCTTCTCATTTATCGTAAAGGAACAATTTTATAAGGCAGTTGACCAGATTTTAGCCTGTTCCAGTTTTCCATCAATTCACCTTGATGTAATTCAGCCCATGCTTCGAGCAATCGCTGTTGTTTTCTTGGGAGTGAGCCTGTAATTATTTCCATATTTTCGATATCGTAGACTACAGAATCATTTTGATAATAACTATGAAGATGAGGGGCATGGTGTTGTGTGCCTGTCTCGGCATACATGCGAATAATAATTCCATAAAAGCGACAGATTTCAGGCAAGAGATTCTCCTTGTGGGTATTAAGCCGTAATTCATTGTACCATTTCTCCGCTTTTATTTTGGAGCGAGTGGTGCTGTTTTGGGTGGTGTGTGTGGGGATTTGTCCCCGCACGGCGTGAAGTGAAACGCATCCGTGCTACATTTACAAACCCCGTTGAAAGGGACTGGATGTCAGCGGGTGGGTTTGTGAAATCAGCGAAAATCCGCGTTCTGTTGAGGATTTTAGGTGGTGTGTACTCTACCGTCTCGAATAGGGAACGAATAAACGAACGTAGGAAGTCTATGGGAAATTGCGATAAATATCTTTGCGGTGCAAGAAACGCATGAGGATTAAGATGTCGTCTTTTTCTTTTATCCCGATCCTGTAGTCTCCGATTCTGATTCTGTAGTGATTATCGCTCCCTTGAAGTTTTTTTATAGAAGTGATATTTGAGAGTACACTTGCATTATCAATTTTTTCAATCGCATTTATGACACGTTTTTTGATGGCTTTATTTTTAAGTCTTTTTAGATCTTTTGAGAAAGCTTTTGTAAAGACTATTTTCATTGTTATCCCTCTAAAATTTGAAAAACTTCATCTCTGCTAACAGTATCATTTTCATCTACTTCTTCCATAGCTTGCATTAAGGCGATATCTTCCATAGCCTCCATAAATAAATCAGAAAAAAAATCTTTTTGCTCTTGAAAAACTTCTAAAATCGCCTGTTTGAAAATATTTTTTGTTTTCAAATCATTGATTGTTTCTGTGGTCATTTTGCACCTTCTTTTTTGGTAAATACTGAAAATTCTAATCCAATTTTACCATGAGCAATACTGTTAGAAAAAAAATGGATGTTAGTATCACGGGTGGAGTCTTGTAATCAATGAAAATATATTAAATCTAACATCGCACGGTGTGAAGTGAACCGCATCTGTGCTGCATTTACAAATCCCGTTGAAAGGGACTGTGAGTCAGCGGGTGGGTTTGTGAAATCAGCGAAAATCCGCACGGGGGTAAACCCGCCGTGCTATTATGCGGAAGCCCCCTGAAGGGGACTCGTCATCTCGACTGGCAAATACACGAATTTTGTTATGTGCAGGGGCTTGGGACTAGCGAAAATCTGTTAAATCTGTCCCCGCTCGGCGCGAAGCGAAACGCATCCGTGCTGCATTTATAAATCCCGTTGAAAGGGACTGTGAGTCAGCGGGTGGGTTTGTGAAATTAGCGAAAATTCGCCAAATTTGCGAGAAGCCGCGTTCTATGAGAGCTAATTAAAAAACAATCCGCAAGCGTGTTAGAGCACGCCTGCGGATCTAACTCTCACCGAAGGTGGTATCCGCGATGGAAGCTAATTGTTATTATAGCACGACAGATTTATTCTTGTGCAGGAAAACACACCTTTTCTAGCCCTAAAATAATGAACACCAGATATAATCTGCCAGATTAAGGAAAAACTATGCAAAAAACACATCATTCATTCTTCCGTGGCATCAGAGACGAGCTACCCATTTTAGTCGGCGTTATCCCCTTTGGGATGATATACGGTATTCTCGCATTAGAGGCAGGGTTATCTAAAGCCGAAGCGCAGGCAATGTCTTTTATTCTTTTTGCCGGCTCAGCACAATTTATGCTTGTTCAACTTGTAGATGTTGGCACACCCGCACTAGTTATCATTCTGACCGCCTTCATCATCAACCTGCGCCACGCCTTATATAGTGCCTCTGTTTCTCCCTATCTCAAAAAACTGTCCCCTCTGTGGAAGATGGGATTAGCCTATCTGCTCACAGATGAGGCTTATGCGGTAGCAATTACGCATTATGAAAATAAAGAAGAAAAGGGCTATAAGCATTGGTATTTTCTCGGTGCAGGTTTAGCTTTATGGACTTCGTGGCAAATTAGCACTGCAGTGGGTGTTTTTCTTGGTGCACAAATTCCATCAAGTTGGTCCTTAGATTTTACCCTTGCGCTAACATTTATTGCGCTCCTCGTCCCTGCCATAAAAGATCGCCCCGCTGTGCTCACAGCCTTTTCTGCGGGGATTACAGCTCTGCTCACAGCGGGGATGCCCTATAAATTAAATCTAATTGTCGCGGCAATTGTGGGAATTAGTGTGGGACTATGGAGCGAAACGCGATGAATTCTTTTTGGGTAATAATGCTCATAGCAGGGATGTTGACCTTCGGCATCAGACTTTCATTTATCTTGCTTGCCGACCATTGGCAGCCATCTGAACGGATAGAAAGATCGCTTCGATTTGTTCCTATCGCTGTGCTATCTGCCATTATTTTCCCCGAATTGATTATGCCGCAGGGGTATATAGACGTCTCCTTTGCAAATCTGCGCTTGGTGGCAGGCGTGGTTGCAATTGGGGTTGCCTGGAAGACTAAAAATATCGTTTGGACTATTTTGGCGGGAATGGTAATTCTGTTGGTGCTAAACTGAGTTTATTGAGGCTAAACCGAGTTTATTGAGGCTAAACTAAAGCTAAAAAAGGGCACTCACGCCTAAATTCACGCGCGTTGCGGGCGAAGCTTCCCCCTTAATCTATACAAAGCAACTCAAATCTATAGCCTTGCTTTTTGAGTTCAGTCAAAATTGTATCTAGCGCGGCAAGCGTTTGTGAGCGGTCTCCGCCTCCATCGTGAAGCAATATAATATCTTCGGGGGAGACTTCATCTAAAACAGAACTTTCTATATAATCCTGGCCGGGGTTACTCCAATCATAAGGGTCCACATCCCACCAAATAATCTCTAAGCCTAACTTTGCCGCGTGGCTTTCTGTATAGGCATCTGCCTCCCCATAGGGCAAGCGAATACAAGGTGCAAGCTCGCGCACAGAAGCCGCATTAGATAAATAGACCTCCTCAGCAAACGCATCAAAACCTAGCCCACCTAAGGAAGAATGTGACCAAGTATGATGGGCAATAATATGCCCGGCATCTACTACGGCATGAATTACCTCAGGGCGTTCTTTTGCATCTTGCCCAACGATAAAAAAGGTAGCTTTAACATCATGCTTCTCTAAAATATCTAAAATTTTGGGTGTCCATTGTGTAGAAGGACCATCATCAAAGCTCAAATAAAGGATATCGCCAGCATGTGGTAATGATGGGTTGGGGGTGGCACTTGGCACGACCTTAGTTGGGGTCGGCACAAGTGGCGTTTGTGTAAAGACGGGCGTTTCTGTTACTGACCTTTTCACAATTTCTGTTGGTGTTGGCGGTAGAGATGCCGCAGAAGATGGGTATGTAAAAAAATAAATCCCTGATAAAAAAATGAAAAAAAGCAAAATAGCTAAATAATAAGGGATTCTGCCGCTATTGCTAACCTCTCCACGCAAAATCTGAATCTCACCTTCTGATGATTGGATTTGAATTCTAAAAGGGTGCCTGAACTCCCCACCGATAAGGGGATGTGATTTAGGGGTGGGTTGAAAGGTCAAGTTCGTACTTTGGTTGGGCTTGAGAGCCGCTTCTAAGGTTGATTTTGGCTCAAACTTGACGCGCCGTGAACGCCCTACAATATGGTATTTTTGGCTTAGCTGACTCGTGTTCTTAATTCTTACGCGCAAAACCTCACCCTCTTGAATTCTATCGGGGCGCAAATTACATTCAAAACCTTGATTTGTCTTTTTTGTGGGATCTGAAGCTTGTGATTGCAAAATCGGGGTAGCCTCTTCGCAGAACTTTCTATACCAGCGTTTTTTTTACCCCATTTTTTGAGAATGCCAAATAACCTAAGGCGGGTAAATTAAAACCAGCAAATGAATAACTCTAAGCGATAATTCTATCGGGATATTGTTTTAGGATATTGTACCATGCGTTCTTAGGCGTGTTTTTTTGGAAAAAAAATGCAAAAGCTTGTCATTTGGAGTAGAAATTATTTTTTATCTCATTAGACGTGCTCTAGCCGCCGTCCTCGGTGGCGTGTTTTAGAGAAGCCTGCGCCGATGACAGCGCAGGGAGCGTAGAGAGAACAGACTTTTGCTTAAAAGTTTTCCTTTGTGAATTTTGCGCTTTTCGTGGGGAGGTAATTTTTGCAGTAAATACTTCTAAAGAAAATAATTTGAATAGGGGCAAGGTTATATTTTTTTTCTATGTGATTTTTTTAAAATGTAACCATTTTCAATATATCTTCGTCTTATGTGTAGAAAGATAAAAATAAAAAAGCAACTCAATTAGGAGATAAAAATGTCCAAGAAAATAATGATTACCCTTTCCATATTCGTAGCAATGATGGCTCTTAGCCTTAGCTCTATCACGTCCCACGCAATGGGTTTTACCCCCAATGACGTCTCCACCTCCGTTCAGCCCGAAGATGATAATTCCGATGGCGAGAACGATGGCATCTACGGCGATATAACAGAAATGGCAGACCGTATTGTAGTCACCGAAGACAATATCCTTATCATGTCTGACCGTATTGTTGAAACTGAAGATATTGTAGCGGGTGTTAGCCCTGCCGATAATTTTGATAGCCAAGCCTTAAATTCTTCTAACGAAGTACAAGATTTGATGAACAACGGGGCGGTTGAGAACTTTTTACCTGACTTAGGCATCAATTTACCCGCCAACGACACGGTTTTAGCTCTCTCAGATGATATTGGAGAAATGGCAGACCGCGTTCTCTATACAGAAGGTGAAATTGGTACCATGGCAGACCGCATCGTTACAACCGAATACCTGATTGCCGATACAATTGACGAATTAGATTTCACAAACCCTGATTTTTCAGCGAGTGACCTCAATAACGCTCCTGCCCTCGGTGAACACACCATCGGGCAGATTGTTGAAACCACCCCATCCACTGATACTGTAACAGAAGCCGCCCCTTACGATAGCATTGGCGAAACAGATGTACTAAATCTCTCTGATGACATCGGCGATATGGCAAATAATATCCTCGATACCGAAGGCGACATCGGTGAAAGCGCAGATAATATCGTTGAGACCGAAAATGAACTTTCAAATAGTTTGGTGAGTTTTTGGAACTAAGCATTTAGGAGGAAATAAATTATTCATAATAAGGCGAAGTTTGAGTGAAGTATGCTCCAAATGTATAAGTTATTTAATTCTCATTCCTAAGCAGGGTATAATACAGCCGAAAGTTCTCAAAGGAATAGCAAGAACCCGTTCTCTTCAAGGGAGCGGGTTCTTCGTGATAAAAGATGCCGCCTACCGATAAAGAATTAATCGCCCTCCTCCAAGAAAACGACCCGCTCGGTTATGAGATTTTGGTCGAAAAATATGCCGATTTGGTCTTTCGCGCCGCCTATAGAGTGGTGCAAAATGAGCAAGATGCCGAAGATATTATGCAGGAGACTTTTCTCTCTGTTTATCGGAAGATAGGGAAGTTTCGTGGTGATTCCAAGTTTTCTTCTTGGCTTTATCGAATCGCATCGAACGCGGCGTTAGACTTGGTGCGTGCCAAAGAGCGGAAGGAGGGGAAAGATACGCAACTTGATGATCTTACGCCCGATTCGGAAGAAACCTTCGAGCTCGCTGATAAAGAATCCCTGCCGACCGAAGAGACTTTGCTTCAAAACGAATCTTTGGAACGTGTCCGCGAAGCCCTCGACGCGATGCCCCCAAAATTGCGCGCCGCTTATCTTCTTTATATGGTGGAGGGCCTCTCTACCCCTAAAGTGGCAGAGAGCTTGGACATCAAACTCTCCGCGGCGAAACTCCGTATCCACCGCGCTCGGAAGTTTATGAACGAGTATTTTGCTTAGATGTTAACATATTTTTCAACGAAAATACCTTAGTAGTGGTGAATCGAGTCGCCCTTACGCCAAAAATGACGATAAATAATCGAAATGTTAATCGCCTCCGCATGGGATAATCCCGTACGAGGCTTGTGCAAGGTGAACGATGCATGAAAAAATTTACCCTCAACTAGATGCTTATTTTCGCAACGAATTGCCGCAAGAGGCGCAGATTGCAGTCGCCGAGCATATCGCGGATTGTGAGATTTGCCGAAAAAGTCTCGAAAAACGAGAAGAGACGCGTCTTCTACTTCGTGATGCGAGTGAAAAACCCCTCCAACCAGCGGGCCGTTTGCGTTTATACGAAAAGTTGAACGAAGAACGCAAAAAACGAGGCGAAAAATTACTCAAAATTCCTGTGAAGTTGATTGCACAAGCTAAAGCCAAGGGGGGGGCGGCGGCGGGTGTAGTTGGAGATATTGCCAAAGCTGGAGGGCAATCTGCAAGCCGAGTGGGCGAGCGGAGCGGGCAAATCGTCCACACGATGGCGGATGGGACAAAATCCGTTGGAGAAACTGCGCTGGATGCGGGAAAGAAATCTGCCCATCATGGCAAAGATATGGTAGATGAAGCTGGTCAGACGATGCTTGACGCGGGGCGTGTGATGACATCTGAAGTTGCCGATGTGATTAGCGATACGATCGAACATCCCCTTAAGGTGGTGTTTGCCCCCGCTCGTTTGGCGGGAAAAGGCATCAAGGCAGGTGCTCGGACGATGAAGGGAAGCGCAAAAATTGCGGCAAGTGGTGTGAAGGGGACAGTATCTGTGGTCAAAGGCGGGTTGGATGTGGGTGCTGAGAGCATTAGGCAAAGTGGTGAAACTCTCGGCGCAATGATTGACACAGCAGAGGGTGTTTTAGATGAGCGAAATAAAGTCGCTGGTACGATCGGGGATGGAATGCAGAAAGTTGAGGAGGCGAAACCAGAATATGATGAATAAACCGCCAATCGGAGCGATGCAGTGCGATTTATCGCACTTACTATTTTAGATGATAATTTCAGTCATCGTTTTTAAGAAAACGCCAACAACCTATTAACCTTCAAATATAAATAACTATGCAAATAAAATTTAACGGAAAATACAATAAAAAGCTTTTTTATAACGCGGTGCGACTTGCCAATGAACCGGGGCGCAATGCGCGCCTCCTGCATATTTTTGTAGCAATGGTTTTTGCTGTAATACTTGTAGATACAATTACCAAAATTATAAAAACGGGCGATTTTGCTGGACAAGTGATTGAAATTGCTCTTTTGCTCCTTATGGGACTTGTGCTCTATCAGGCTTATATTCCTCCTTATCTAGGTGCGCAAAAAATGTGGACTTCTGAATTAGCGCAGCGCATTATGAGTGGGCATATCTCTAAGCAGGGAATTACCTACAACTTTCCCAAAGGGGATAAAGTTTACACATGGAGCGATTTTAACCGTCTTCGCAAAACATCAAATTTAGTCACTCTAATTAATCTTGGCGGGATGTTGCTTATCTTTCCTCGTCATTTTTTTAAAAGTGATGCAGATTGGGCACGGTTTATCAATTTGATTGATACGAGTGTAATCACTACAAAAAATACTTGAAATAGCAACAAATGTGCTTCGTAAATGAATCTTGTTACACAGCATATATTGCGCTTCAAGTTTGAAGTCTATTACGATAGTATCGTATGCTAAAAAAAATGAGAAGCGTAAAAGTTAGCCTCTTGCAAATTTCCCCCCACTTTTCTTTTTAGAATCTTATGCCAAAAATAACCAAAATAAACCATATCGCCGTAGCTGTCAGTGATATTGAAAGCTCTCTCATTTTCTGGCGTGACGCGTTAGGTTTAGAACTTGCCGAACTGCGCGATGTCCCCGCTGAATCGGCTCAGATTGCTTTTTTGCCAGTTGGCGGTACAGAGATTGAACTCGTTCGACCAACTATAGATGATTCTGGTCTTGCGAAATATATAGAAAAACGCGGCCAAGGGATGCACCATCTCTGCCTAGAAACGGATGATATTGAGGGCATGATGGCACAGCTCAAAGAAAAAGGCGTGCAACTCATTAACGAATCCCCGCGTATGGGCGCAGAGGGCAAAAAATATGCTTTTGTTCACCCAAAATCTACGGGTGGGGTCTTGGTTGAGCTGTATCAAGTGTAATTCACCACAGAGAATACGGAGAAAAGTTTTTTGTTTTTCTCTTTTTTCTCAAAAAAACTGTGGTCTCAGTGGTAAAAAACGTGAAGGAATTCTCCCGAAAAATCCCCATTATCATCGGTGTATCTGGCGGCGCAGATAGTCTCTGTTTGCTTGGCACACTCTACGAACGCGGGTACCCTCTCATCATTGCGCATTTTGACCATCAATTGCGCCCCGATTCGGCGGCAGATGTTCAGTTTGTGAGAGAAATTGCCGAGCAATATAAGCTGCCCTTTGTCACAGAGAGTGGAAATGTTGCGGCACACGCAAAAAAATATAAAGAGAGTATCGAAGAAGCCGCCCGTAATTTGCGCTATAAATTTCTTTTTGAGCAAGCGCGCAAGCATAAAGCGCAAGCTCTAGCAGTTGGACATACCGCTGACGATCAAGTTGAAACGGTATTAATGCACTTTTTGCGCGGCGCGGGGCTTAGCGGGTTGAAGGGGATTGAAGAGCGCGTTATTCTTCCGCATTTTGACCCCAAAATCCCTCTCATTCGCCCTATTTTGCATCTTTGGCGCGCCGAGACAGTTGCTTACTGTGAAGCCCACAACCTCGATTATCACGAAGACCCCTCGAATGCCTCTAATGAGTTTTTTCGCAACCGCCTGCGCCATAATCTCATTCCCGAATTATCAAAATATAATCCCCGTTTTAGCGAAACCCTCCTTCGTACTAGCCACGCCCTTCAGGGCGATTACGCACTGATTTCTGAACAGACGCGCACTACTTGGCAAAGAATTACCCTTGCCGAAAGTGAAAATCACATCACTTTTTCACTTTCTCTTTTTTCAGAACTTTCACCGCCATTAATTCGAAATATCGTAAAGTTTGGCATGGAAAAGTTGCTTCGCGGGCAATCAGACATCTCTTTTTCTGTTCTCGATAGTGCCGCCTGTTTCATCTCCTCTTCTCAATCAGCGCAACGCATCGACCTTATGTCTGGCTTGCTTCTCTTTAAGGAGCAGGATGCCTTATATCTAGCTTTTGACGTGGCAAACTTGCCTCTCAACGATTTTCCGCAAATGAGCGAAGGCGAGATTCTCATCAAATTAAAATCTGATAGTTCTCAAGGAACTGTCAGGTTTGGGGGTGGTTGGACATTAAGGGCAACGCGCTCTTCTGCCGCACCCAAGCTAAAAAGCGGTAATTCATTTCAAGTCACGTTCGATGCGGAGGCGTTGGGGCAAAGTCTAGTATTGAGAACACGGCGCGCAGGGGAGCGAATCCGTCCACTTGGGATGTCTGGAAGATCCATGAAAGTTAAAGATTTTATGATTAATGCTAAATTGCCAAAACGCGCCCGTGAAAATTATCCTATCTTATATGCAGGGGATGAAGTTGCGTGGATTCCCGGCTACCAGCCCTCGTATTTCTTTCGCGTAGTCACGAAGACGGAAAGTTTTATTTCTTTCGAAGTGGTAAAATTGGACGAATGAAAAAAATCTCAGTTATTATCCCCTGCCTAAACGAAGAAAAGACTATTCGCATTTTGCTAGATGCGATTTTGGCGCAAACTTACCCCACCGCCGAGATGGAAGTGATTATTGCCGATGGGATTTCAGAAGATAATACGCGCTCAGAAATTTCTGCCTTTAAGGAAGAAAATCCTGCCCTAGAAGTGAGGGTGATTGACAGCCCTGAGCGCATTATTCCCGCTGGGCTAAATTTGGCAATTAGAGAGGCGAGCGGCGATATTATTATCCGCCTAGATGCGCACTCCGCGCCTGCTAAAGATTATATGCAGCGATGTGTAGATGCGCTCAATGCAGGTTTGGGCGATAACGTGGGCGGGGTTTGGGATATTCGCCCCGGCGCAGAGGGGTGGGTGGCAGAGACAATTGCTGTATCTGCGGCGCATCCGCTTGGGGTGGGCGATGCCGCTTATCGGCATGCTACGGAAGCGCAGTTAGTAGACACGGTGCCTTTTGGCGCGTTTCAGCGTGAATTAACTGATAGAATAGGGCTTTTCGATGAAAGCCTGCTTGCCAATGAAGATTATGAATTTAACACTCGTATTCGGCAATCTGGCGGTAAAATTTGGCTAGACCCAGCAATTGTGTCTATTTATTTTGCTCGCCCGACTTTTAATAAATTGGCACAGCAGTATTTTAATTACGGCTTCTGGAAGTGGAAGATGCTTCGGCGTTACCCTGACACTTTGCGTTGGCGGCAGTTTTTACCGCCAGCATTTGTTTTGAGCCTTTTATTTTGGTTTTTTCTGGGTGTTTTCTTCTTGCCTGCCTTTTCTCTTTTATTCTTAGAGCTTTTTATTTATTTTCTCATCCTTTTTATTGCCGGCTTAAAGAAAAAAACGCTTGGATTGCCCATTGCTATTGCCATCATGCACACCTCGTGGGGAAGTGGGCTGATTTGGAGCGCACTCAAAAGTAAGGCGTAAAGACGTGAAACTTAAAGACTGCCTGATTATAGACCATCAGATTGCTACAATCACCTGACCAACAAAAATGAACACTTCTCATAATAAAACATTCCGTTTAGGAAACCTAGAACAACGCGTTATTCTCTTTTTAGGAGATTTATTTGCCTCTATAGTTGCTTTGGCCTTCTCTCTTTATATCTGGAAAGAGTACTCTTGGCGTGCATTGCTGGCTACAGGAATTTCTTTACAAAAAGCAGAGCGTATTTTTAGCATTGAAATTCAGCCTTGGGTATATTTTTTACCTTTAATGTGGCTTTTGATTTTGATAGAAACTTATGAACCAAGAGTAGCCTCAAATAGAAAGAGAACACAACGCGGTATTTTTGTTGCGGCAGTGCTTGGCTTTATAGCCTATGCTTTACTGTTTATAACTTTAAGAAATCCAACTTCTTCATTACCGCGTATTATTATTGGTGCCTTTTTAGTTCTTGCCTCGCTCTTCACGTGGTTTTGGCGTTTGCTTTATATCCGTTTATATACAGCGCAAGGGATGGCGCGGCGGATTTTAATTGTAGGCGCAGGAAAAGCAGGAGCAACTTTAGCAAATGCGTATGCAGAGCTTTCCCCGAAACCCTTCCATATAATCGGATTTACAGATGACGACCCCGAAAAAATTGGCTCAAAAATAGAAGGTTTTCGTGTTTTAGGAAGTAATAAAAATCTAATTAGAATTATTGATCAACAAAATGCTAGTGATATTGTTGTAGCCATTACGGGGGCGATGATGGGAAGCACTTTTCAGACTATTTTAGATATACAAGAAAGTGGTATTACAGTGACGCGGATGCCAACCATGTTTGAAGAAATTACAGGGCGTATTCCCATTCATCACCTTGAGTCTGATTGGCTTATTCGCTCTTTTATTGATGAAACGCGCGTCAGTGCTTTTTATGAATTGGGCAAAAGAATTGTTGATATTCTTGGGAGCATTATTGGCGTTTTTATCTTTTTGATAACTTTACCATTTATAGCTTTGGCAATTATTATTGAAACAGGTTTCCCTGTTTTTTATAAACAAGAGCGGCTTGGCAAAGGGGGGAAAGAATTTATGCTCCTGAAATTTCGTACCATGATTAAAGATGCCGAACCTGATGGTGAAGCACGTGCCGCAATTATTGATGACCCTCGCATTACTCATGTTGGTAATGTTTTGCGTAAAACCCGTCTTGACGAATTTCCACAGTTTTTTAGCGTGTTGCGCGGCGAAATGAGCTTAGTAGGTCCACGTGCTGAGCGTGAGCAATTGGTTGCAAAATATCAAAAAGAAATCCCTTTTTATCGGGCGCGTCTACTTGTTAAACCAGGCATTAGTGGGTGGGCGCAAATTACTAGTGGTTATGCCTCCTCCATTTTTGCGACAGCCCTTAAGCTCGAATACGATCTCTACTATATTAAACATCGTACAGTAGTTATGGACATCACCATTTTACTTCGTACTTTTAGCACTGTTTTTGGTTTCAAAGGAAGATAGCGTAGCCCAAGATTTATCTTGCACTTGAATACAAGGATTTTTATTATGACAACTTCTCTAGTTACAGGCGGTGCGGGCTTTATCGGATCACATATCGTTAGAGCATTGCTCGAGCGTAGCGATAAAGTTCGTGTTTTAGACAATTTTTCAACTGGGAAATGGGATAATCTGGATTCTGTCCGCGCGGATGTAGAAATCATCGAAGGTGATATTCGAGATGCGGATAAAGTCGCCGAAACGCTCGTGGACGTGGACTTGCTTTTCCATCAAGCGGCTTTTGTTTCGGTCCCAGCCTCTATGCAGACCCCAAACGCCTGCTTGGACACAAATGTCAACGGGACAGCGACTCTCCTTACCGCCGCGCGTGATGCGGGCGTAAGTCGTGTAGTCTTCGCCTCCAGCGCGGCAGTCTACGGTGAAGCGGATGCTTTTCCCCTCACCGAAGAAGTGCCTCCAGAACCAAATATGTCGCCTTACGCCGCCTCCAAGCGCGTCGATGAGATTTACGCCCAACTTTTCACTCAATCTCTTGGCTTAGACGTGACCGCCCTCCGCTATTTCAACGTCTTCGGTCCCCGTCAAGCCCCCGATTCTCAATATGCCGCCGCGGTGCCAATTTTCATCAGCCGCATGATGCAGAATCTCCCTGTCACCATCTACGGTGATGGCGGTCAAACCCGCGACCTTATCTACGTCGGCGATGTTGTCCGCGCGAACCTGATGGCCGCAGATAATAAATCCGCCGCTGGAAAAATCTTCAATATCTGCACTGGACGCGAGACAAGAATTCTCGATCTAATAGAAAGCCTCGCCGAAATCTTCCCCGATGCCCCTAACCCCATCTTCGATGAGCCTCGCGCCGGAGATATATACCGCTCAGTTGGCAGTGCTAAGAAAGCAAAAGATACCTTTGGTTTCACAGCAAAAACAGAATTGCTAGACGGCATGAAAGCTACTGCTGAGTGGATGCAGGGCTAATTCCCTTTGTGGTCAAAAAAATTGAATAAACCCTCTACTAAACCTCGCATTCGCAACCGCTACGTTCTCATTGGCGACCTGCTCGTGATTGTTATTTCAGTCATGGGCAGTTTTGCGTTACGGCTGGACGCGGGTGAACTTCCCTTTTATTCCCCCGCAATCTTGGCGATGATTCTTGTTGCGTTAATAGTCAAAACCCCAATTTACTATTTTTTCGGTCTCTATCGCCGCATGTGGATTTACGCCAGCATCAGTGAACTAAAGTTAATCGCCTCCGCGGTCACAACTGCCTCAGTTGCCACATCGGGATTAATGCTTCTGCTCCTCAGCACCGAACTTGTCCGCCCCGGAATGCCTCGCTCCGCTTTGGGCATAGATTGGCTTCTCTCCCTTGTTCTAATTGGTGGCTCGCGTTTTGCACTACGTCTTCTTGCTGAGCAAGGCTCTGCGCCAAAGGGAAAATCGCACCGTGCCCTCATCATTGGCGCAGGGGACGCGGGTGCGTTAGTTGTTCGAGAAATGCAACGCACCGACAAGATTTCCTATATCCCCATTGGCTTTCTTGATGATGATGCCTCGAAGCAACATCAAGAGATTTATGGCGTGCCTATCATTGGAAAACTCGATGATTTAGAAGATGTGTTGAAGAATCACCAAGTGGATGAAGTTATTTTCGCTATTCCTAGCTTGCCGGGTAAATTCGTCCGCACAGCGGCAGATACTTGCCGCAAAGCAAGTGCCCCCTTCCGAACGATGCCAGGGATTTATGAATTGCTCGGCGGAAAAATCAACGTTAGCCGTCTCCGCAATGTAGATATTACTGACCTTCTTCGCCGTCAGCCTGCACGCACAAATGAAAAATTGCTCGGCACGCTCTTAAAAGATAAGCGCGTCCTCGTCACGGGCGCAGGCGGCTCGATTGGGAGCGAACTTTGTAGGCAAATCTCGCGCTGGAATCCCGAAGAAGTGATTTTGCTTGGGCATGGCGAAAACTCCATTTATGAAAGCCTCATGGAATTGCGAGAAGATTACCCTTTACTCAAGTTCACTCCCGTCATCGCCGATATTCGTCACGCAGAACGCCTTGAGCGAATTTTCGATAAATTTCAGCCCCAAATTATTTTTCACACGGCGGCACATAAACACGTCCCGCTCATGGAAGCGCGTGCCAATATCGAAGAAGCGATTACCAATAATGTGCTTGGCACGCAATATCTCGTTAATGCCGCGCTCGCGTCCGGTGTTGAACGCCTCGTGATGATTTCTACCGATAAAGCGGTAGCCCCCTCGAACGTTTATGGGGCAACCAAACGTCTCGCCGAGATGCTGGTTTTGGCGGCTGGCAAGCAAGATGAAAGGGCGTTTACGGTTGTTCGTTTCGGCAATGTGCTTGGTAGCCGCGGCAGTATCATCCCGCGCTTTAAAAATCAAATTGCGCGCGGCGGTCCCGTCACCATCACGCATCCCGATATGGAACGCTTTTTCATGACCATCCCAGAAGCTGTGCATCTCGTTTTACAGGCGGGCGCAATGGGCGCGGGCGGTGAAACTTTTGTGCTCAATATGGGCGATCCGGTGCGAATTCTTGACCTTGCCAAAGACCTGATTCGGCTTTCTGGGCTGGAGCCAGATGAAGATATCGACATCATTTTTACTGGCATTCGCCCGGGCGAAAAAATGACCGAGATTTTGTGGGAAGCGGATACGAGCTACGACCAAACCGATCACCCCGATATTTTCCAATTGGATGGGGATGAAAAGCTCGGCGACACGCCCCTATTTCAACTTGTTGACCGTTTAGCAACTCTATCTTCGGCTGGAGACGCCGATGCGATTGTCAGCACCCTCGGCGAGAGCGTTCCCGGTGCTGAAATACAGAGTGTGTAAAACGTATTGCGTATTTTGTAATGGATTTACGCACAGACAACCTTCTAACTTTCCAACCTTCAAACATTCTAACCTTCAAACCCTATGACTGAATTTACTCTCCCAAAACCTAAAAAAATCCGCTACACCGCCTCTCATATCCTCCAAACAGAAGAATGGGGAAAACTTAAAACTGCATTTGGCTGGAAAGCTGAACGTGTTCAAGTTGGCACGCTGTGGGTGCAAATTTTATTTCGCAAACTTCCCTTTGGTCTAACTATTGCGTATATCCCCAAACCTGTGAAGAGACTTTTTGGTAAAAAACCGGTGCGTAGCAAAAAAAAGGATGTTAGCAAAAAGCCTGCGCCGAGTAAAAGAAGTGCATTAGGCGAAGAAGTAGATCGCGTGTGTAAAGAAAATAACGCCATCTTTCTAAAAGTGGAGCCTGACGAATGGGAAGCGGAAGACCAGCTTGATTATCAACTTGATGGTTGGCGAATCGGTGATCCAATCCAGCCGCCGCGCACGATTGTGATTGATTTGCGTGGCACAGAAGATGAGACTTTAGCGCGGATGAAGCAAAAAACACGCTATAATATCCGTTTGGCGGGACGTAAGGGTGTCACGGTCCGCGCTTGGGATGATGTAGATGCTTTTTATGAAATGATCCAGACCACAGGCGGGCGGGACGGATTCGGTGTCCACACGAAGGAATACTATCAGCGGGCGTACGAGCTATTCGTCCCGAAGGGTTCGGCAGAGCTTTTAGTCGCAGAGTTTGAAGGCAAGCCCCTTGCCGCGGTGATGGTTTTCATCAGTGGAAATCGGGCTTGGTATATGTACGGCGCATCGAATAATGAAGAACGCAATAAAATGCCGACTTATCTCATCCAATGGGAAGCGATGCGCTGGGCAAAAGAGCGCGGCGCAGATTTGTACGATCTCTACGGCGTGCCAGATAAAGACGAAGAACATCTCGAGAAGCACTTCACGGGCACGCAACGCAATGAGGGTTTATGGGGTGTTTATCGCTTCAAGCGCGGTTTTGGCGGTGAAGTAAAACGCTCTGCGCAAGCGTTGGATAGAGTCTATAAGCCGTTGTTTTATGCGCTTTATAGGACGGTGAAAAAATAATTACTTTACCGAAGACCATAGGAATGAATTCCTATACTGATATTGGAAGTCCGTTTCAAAGGGACTTGGTATCTTAGCGTGGGATTTCAACCCTATGTGTTTTGAAAAATCATGAAACCCTACACTGATTCTAGTTGGAGCACCCTAATTATTCAACTTTCTAACCCTTACGAGTATTCAAAATGAATCCCAATGCCAATCTTTTTTACAGCCTATTATTATTTGTCTCTGGGGGAATATCGCTGGTTGTAATGAGTGTTGCCTTGAAACGAAGGCAAAGGGTTTCGTGTGCACTGCCGATTGCAGCATTTAGTTTTACTAATGCAATCTGGGGATTGACCTATGCAATTTACTGGACTGGTTTCTATCGCCCAAATGAATATTTTTGGTTGGATATGACCTATTTTGGGGTTGTTTTTAATTCGACGACTTTTTTTATATTTGTATTATGCTATTCTGGTTGGCGAGAGCGTCTTTCAAAAAGGAATATTTTTTTACTTTCTATTATTCCCGTGATGACCTTGTTCTTTTTGTGGACAGACTCTTGGCTCGGTTATTTTTTTGCTGGCAAGCGTCAATATGGAGACTCGATAATCTACGATGGCGGGGTTGGATTTTGGCTTTTCATTAGCTATACTTACGTTCTAATTCTGATTTCAATCCTGATTATATTTCAGGTTCTCTTTCGTTATCCAAAGAAATATCGTGGTCAAACGGGCATGATACTTTTGGGGGTATCCTTTCCTATTGCGGTAAATCTTTTTAGTTTTTTGGGATTTTTTTTGATGCCAGGATTGGATTTGACACCAGTTGCGTTTTCATTGACGGGGTTATTTTTTTCAATAGCTATCTTTCGTTACGATTTTTTAGACTTGATGCCTATTAGTCGAGATTTTATTTTTGAAACGCATCAGGATATAATTTTTATTCTTGATACGAAAAAGCGTATTATTGATGCAAACCAACGCTCAAAAGAAATTTTGAAGTTTGAAGATACATCACTTCTTGGGCGTAGTTTTGAAGAAATTGGTAAATATTTTCCCGAAGCGCCAACGCCGACTTTCGATTTAGAAGAAGAGCGATTTAAATTTCGCTTGAGAGGTTTACATACACATTTCTTTGAAATGATTGTGTGCCCAATGAAGGAGAGAAACGGGCTTTTTGGGGGATATATTTTAACAATTAGAGATATAACTGTGCAAGAAGAAGCTGATCTGCAATTGATGGCTGCCAATCAGCAACTTAAAACTCAACTTTCAGAGATTGAAGAACTTCAGGAGAAACTCCGTGAAGAAGCCATTCGAGATCACCTGACGGGCTTATATAATCGTCGCTATCTTCATGAAGTCTTAAGCCATGCATTGCCCCTTGCGGAACGAGAAAACTCAAAAATTTCTTTTGCCTTGCTTGATATTGATTATTTTAAGCAGGTTAATGATAATTACGGTCATGCAATTGGTGATGAAGTCTTAATCAGTTTGAGCAACTTTCTCATGAGAAATGTTCGCAAAGAAGATACTCTTTGTCGTTTTGGCGGAGAAGAGTTTTTTGTCGTTTTTTTGGGCACATCACAGCTTGATGCATCACGGCGGACAGAAGAATGGCGTAAGAAATTTGGAGAAAGTAGCCCCGTTTCAACAGACTTGGATATTAAAGTAACTTTTTCGGCAGGTATAGCAAGTTTCCCTGAAGATGGAGAAGGAATGGATATGCTCTTTAAGGTTGCCGACCACCGATTATATCTTGCAAAAGAAGCGGGAAGAAACCGAGTCTATGATTGGCGTAATAATCTGAAGAGCTGAAAAGATAAAATAATTTTATGAAACCTTACACTGATTTCAACTGGAACACCCTAATTACCCAACTTCCCAACCCCCACTTCCTCCAAACGCGGGAATGGGCGCAAGTTAAAGAAAAATACGGCTGGCAAGCAATGCCCTTTGTTTGGTACGAGGGAGAGAAACTTGTTGCCGCCGCTATGATATTAAAACGCACCCTCTCAATACGCGGGTTTGCGGCTCGCTTGAGTGTTTTTTACATCCCAAAGGGTCCGCTTATGGATTGGGAGAATGAATCTCTTCGTGAGCGGGTGCTCAGTGATTTAGAGGAGTTTGCTAAAAAGCAGGGTGCGATTTTTATTAAGATTGACCCTGATGTGGTGCTGGGGAAGGGAATTCCCGAAAGCGAAGACGAGCAAATCAATCTTGGTGGGCAAAAGCTTCAATCTGCATTAACAAAGCGGGGATGGAGATACTCGGATGACCAAATCCAATTCCGCAACACAGTTTTAGTTGATGTTCAAGAAGATGAAGAAGAAATTTTGATGCGGATGAAATCGAAGACGCGCTATAACATCCGCTTGGCAGGTCGCAAGGGCGTAAAAGTGCGTGTAGGCACTTCTGGCGATTGGGCAATGCTCTACAAGATGTACGCAGAAACGAGCGTTCGTGATGGCTTTGCCATTCGTGATGAAAGTTATTATCGCACCGTCTGGGAAACCTTCAACCTTCAATCGCCTGCCCTGAGCAGAGCCGAAGGGTCAGCTTTAAACCCAATAGCAGAGCCGTTAATCGCCGAGGTAGACGGAGAACCAGTCGCCGCAATCTTTATCTTTTATTTTGCCGAACGTGCCTATTATGTTTACGGCATGTCTACCACAAATCACCGCAACAAAATGCCCACCTATCTCCTGCAATGGGAAGCGATGAAACGTGCCAAAGAGCGTGGTTGTACCCATTACGATCTTTGGGGTGCCCCAGAAGTTTTTGACGAAAGCGATGATATGTGGGGTGTCTTCCGTTTCAAAAGTGGTCTCGGCGGCGAAGTTGTGCGAACGCTCGGCGCATGGGATCACGCGCCAAATGCCTTTTGGTATAAAATATATACAGAGTTAATTCCGCGAGTTTTGGATGTGATGCGTTCGCGGGGAAAGAAGAAAACTCAGAAAAACATAGATTGAGATTTGCGAATTTCAGTGTACATTTGCAAACAAAGGAGAAAAAATGTCAAATTTATTACTTGTTATCTTAAACGACACCAGCGTATTGCCAGATTTATTAAAAGTTTGGCGAGAAATTGGTGTTCCGGGCACTACCATTCTGCAAAGTGCTGGAGGTCATGCCTCCCGTAATTGGCTTAGCAGAGTTGGCTTAGGCGCAATTAATAAAATGTTTGAAACCAAAGAAGTTGAGACGCGCACATTGATGGCAGTCTTTGATGATGAAGATTTATTAGCACAAGCCATCGCTGAATCTGAGCGCATTGTGGGCGGATTCGACCGTCCCAACAGCGGTGTGATGATGGTGCTTCCCGTTTCTCAAACAATCGGAGTCTATAAAGCAAATCCCAAGCCTCCACAAGAAGTGTCCCCGCCAGCACTCAGATCAGATTGGGCTATTCTTCGCGACACACCTGTAGAATCTCTAGATTCTCTTTTAGGCTTAGAAGCAACAATTGTGACAGCTGAAACCAAATTAGAAGATGTTGCTGAGGCGATGTTGGCGCATCCAAAAGTGCATATCGCATCGGTGGTTGCAGAAAACGGACGTTTAATCGGGCTAATAAAGCTCGGCGAATTAGCCGATGATATGTTTTTTCACATCCTGCCAGAAGAATTTCTCAGTGAAATCACAGACTTGGAAAAATTAATGGATTACGCCGATAAGACCCGTATGCTTACAGCACAAGATGCTATGATGCCACCTGTTTGGATCAAACATGGGGAGACCGTTACAGAAGCATTCAAACGCATGCACGATAATAAATTGCCTGGACTACCCTTAATTAACGACCTTTATCAGGTCGTTGGCTATATCAATTTATTAGAATTATTGTCGCTATGCATTCAAGTAAAAAATGATTCAGACCATAAGGAGGCGAACTAATGGACCCCATGTGGTTAGCAGGCAGCATTTTTCTATTGACTTACGCCCTCATCGTTAGCGAAAAAATACATCGCACCATATCTGCACTTTTGGGTGGGTTGGCGATGATACTCTTTGTGATACCACAAGAGCAGGCTTTTCAGTCTATTGACTGGAATGTGATTTTTCTCTTAGCTGGCATGATGATTATCGCCAATGTCTTAAAAGACACTGGTTTATTTCAGTGGATTGCCCTAAAAACAGTTCGTTTAGGGAAAGGAGACCCATTTAGGGTACTAATTCTTCTCTCACTAATTACAGCCCTTTCATCAGCACTCTTAGATAACGTAACTACAGTAATCCTCATCGCACCAGTTACTTTATTTGTAGCCTCAACCTTGCGAGTTAGCCCAATCCCCTTTTTAATTGCTGAAATACTCGCATCCAATATCGGCGGTATGGCAACCTTAATCGGAGACCCGCCCAACATCCTAATCGGTAGCGCGGCTGGCATTGATTTTGTAACCTTTGTCGTAAATATGGGACCCATTTCCCTCATTATTCTATTGGCTTTTCTTGTTTTGGCACGTTTTTTATTCAAAAAAGAACTAACTATCCAAGAAAAATCAAGCATAGATATTACCGAATTAGATACATCCGCATTAATAACCAACCCTGCCTTACTACGCAAATCGTTAATTATCACAACAGCCGTACTCTTAGGCTTTTTATTACACAGCGCATTACACCTCGAACCCGCAACCATCGCACTAATAGGCGCAACCCTTTTATTGCTTTGGAGCAAAACCGACCCTCATCATGCCCTGCGTGATATAGAATGGACAACCCTCTTTTTCTTCTTTGGGTTATTCATCACAGTAGAAGCTATTGTCGAAGTTGGACTAATCGAGATAGTCGCAGATGCAGCTCTGCGCCTTACAGGGGGCGATATGGCACTAACGTCCATGCTCCTCATTTGGTTCTCAGCCTTCGCATCGGGCATTGTCGATAATATCCCCTACACCGCTACTATGATCCCAATCGTAGAAAAATTGACCCAATCAATGCCGGGCAATACCCTTTGGTGGTCACTTGCTTTAGGCGCAGATCTAGGCGGAAATCTCACCCTTGTAGGTGCAGCCGCTAACGTAGTCGTAGCCAGCCTCGCCGAAAAAAGCGGGCATCCGATCAGTTTTGGACGTTTCTTGAAATATGGTGTGATCACAACTGTGATGTCCTTAATTCTAGCAAGTGGGTATGTTTGGTTGGTCTATCTCTAGAACAGAAAAGGAAAAAATATGATTCCCCGTCTCAACTTTGCTCATCTCCCAACCCCTATAGAATTTCTCCCTCGTCTTAGCGAGCATCTCGGCGGTGCAAAGATATACGTTAAACGTGACGACCAAACAGGTCTTGCTTTTGGCGGCAATAAAACGCGCAAACTCGAATTTCTCGTTGCCGAAGCTCAAGCACAAGGTGCAAAAACGCTCATCTCAGCGGGGGCGGCGCAGTCAAATCATTGTCGGCAAACGGCAGCTGTAGCGGCTCGATATGGATTCGAGTGCATCCTTGTTCTCACGGGAGAAGAGCCAGCGCGAGCCTCTGCAAATCTTCTTTTGGATCAGCTTTTCGGCGCAAAAATTATCTGGGTGACCGACCGAAACGACCGTGACCGAATCTTGGGTGCCGTCTATGAGCAGAGTCTTGCAGACGGAGAGAATCCTTATCTTGTCCCTTACGGTGGCTCTAGCCCAACAGGTGCGTTAGGCTATGTTTTTGCGATGGAAGAGCTTATGAAACAATCATCAGATTTTGATTGGATTGTCTTCGGCACATCGTCTGGCGGAACGCACGCGGGGTTGACGGTGGGAAAAGAGCTTTTTGGTTTCAAGGGGAAGATTTTGGGCATTAGTATTGATGAAGATGAAGAGTGGCTAAAGGAGCACGTGAGGGCACTCGCGTTTGATGCCTCGAATCTGTTAGGGGAGGGTAAGCAAGTTAAAAACGCGGTCGTTCTCGCTGATGATTCTTATTGTCAGGCGGGGTATGGCGTCCTTACTAATCTAGAACGTGAGGCTGTCCAATTATTTTCCAAATATGAAGGTTTGCTTCTTGACCCTGTATACACGGGGCGCGCCGCGGGTGGTATGATTGATTTAATCCGTAAGGGATTTTTTAAGCCAGATGAGAAGATTTTGTTTTGGCATACGGGAGGTACGCCGAGTTTGTTTGCTGATAAATATTCGGCGGGGATGCTTTGATTTTTTGGAGTTCGATGATGAAGATGAAGTTTATAATACCCCTTTTGATGTTTTTTTTAACGGCGTGTTCTGGACAACCAACACAACCCCCAGGCTTTATTTATACGGTTGTTGCTAGCACACAAGAGGTTGCTGCACTGCAAACGGAATCTGCTAGGCGTTCGGCAAGGGAGACCGCTGAGCCAGTGGTGCTTTTGCCAACAATGACTTTAGAAGCGACAGCAACGACTTATATTTATATACGTGATACTGCAACGCCAACGCAGAGCCTTACGCCAACGCCGCGTATGGTAACGGTGTGGCCCGATTGGAAAAAAGGGGATGTGATTAAAATGTCTACTGGTGGGGGGACAAATAAAAAGTTTAGTGACTTAGTAGGGCTTGAGGTGATTGTCATACGTTCTAATGGGGTAAAACTTCGTTCCGCTCCTAGCAAAGCGATTGGAGGGCTAATTGAAGAGAGTGGGTCCGTTTTTATGCTAACGGGTATTATGAATAAAAACCCACAATATGATTGGATTTTTGCTCAAGTGATTGCCGTAGATGGAAATACGTATTGGGTTGGCGGTACGATTGGTGATCAAAATGCAGAGCCTTCGGCTTCCTTGTTGTTTTATTATCCGTGGTTAACGCCATCACCAACGCCTTCTAATACGCCTACGGGGACACCTGAACCTACATCCTAGCCAGCTATTTAGATTTAAGAAATAAAATTTCAACGGCTAGAAGAACCCGTTCCCTTCAAGGGAACGGGTTCTTCTTGTTTATTTTCGATAGATGTTATTGTGTTCTGCCTAGCAATCTTGGATACCAATACCAGAGTAAATCGGCGGTTCTTTTTCCGTGAATAGATGCAGATTTGTCTTGGAGCATAACGGGTGGGTAATAGCCTTGGCTAATGATGCCACTAATAGATGCACGGTTATTAATGGCGTTTAACATGGTTTCGTATACATCGGTTTGTGCTTGTAAGTTAAGTTTAACCGAGGGAATATCGGCATTGGGGCGGTTGAGTTCTTGCCAATCTAAGCATCCGCCTAATGAATTTGAAATACAAGCACTCTCTGTGCCTGTTGCCGAAGGAACAGCCAAGCCAAGAATAATTTTCTTCGCAATATTGTTTTGGTAGGGCGTAATTTCTGTGTCAATTAACCGTAGTGCTTCTGTGAGCATAGCTGTTTTATCGGCGGGGTTTGTTTGGCTGAGCGGGGCATTCCAGAGCAAGTAGATGCTATCGACATTATTGATGAAGGAGGGCGCACTCGTAAGACTGCCAGATGTATAGGGCATAGCCCACCAAATTTCTCCCCCGTAACGGGCGCGTATATCTGTGACAATCGCATTCCAGCGGAATTCAGCATCGGCAGGAACGCCAGAGGGTTGCCCATTAGATAGCATCCCGTTTTGCATAGCGGGGGCAAGCCAATCGCCACCGAGAATTAAGGCTTGAGCATCGTTTTGAGCGGCTATATCAGCGTGGTGCAATGCAAAATGGCGGTACTCGGCAAACCAATTATTCCACCAGTCAAAATCTCGCGGTGCATTAATCCACCAATCATTGGTGGGAGTGGGAAAGTTAGGCGTAGGGAAGATAGCGGTATTTAGGTTTAGGGCGCGAGCTTGGCTTATCATCAGTCTTGTATCACCCCAAAGAGGGTCTTGAACAGGTTGGGCATTAAAAACAAGAGGCTGTGTACGAGAGAATGTCCAAGTTGGGGTAATTACAGCCCAGTTGGCGTGAAGCCCTTGTATATTTTGCATGGCTTGGGCGGTGAAACTCATCCAACTTGGGGCGTAATTAGATTGGAACTCAACGCCCGCGATAAAGGCTTCGTTACGGGCTTGGATGGGTGCGGCAACAAGCGTATAATCGGTATCTTCAAGCCAAATCCATTTTTTTACTTCATCACGATGAGATTGTGGGAGGATGCTGGCTGTTATTTGTTTTCCTATCGATGCATTGCCTTTGGTTGTAAAATCGTCTGCGCTACCACATTGGGCATTTCTGCAATATCTGTAGCCAAAGTGTTTTATCGTATCAAAAGGACCATAAAGCTTATATGTCCAATGATTGTTGCCCATAGACCACATCGGGATAGGCGGAGTCCACTCGTGAGGCGAAAATTGAATATAAATCACATCTCCAGCAGGCGTATTTGCGGGGACGTTAAGATCAAAAGCAATGGCAGATGCCGCACCAGCTTTCCAAGTTTCAACTTTATCATTAACGATAATATCTGTTTCGGGAACAATCAATTGCCGTGTATTATGTGCCCCATCGCTTTTATGCTCGGCATTCCAGAAACCATCGCCAAGTGTATATTTATAGCGTAAATCTGTGCCAACGGGCAATTGCAGGGTAATGCGCTGTGTGCCATCCCCTGCCAGAGAAAGGGGCGGCATTTGGGAGGCGAGGATACTCATACTGCCGCCCAAATCGCCGAAGGTATTGCCCAATTGAAGCAAATTCCCAGCAAAATGCACGGGTGCGCCCGCAACCGTATTGCTTGGTAATTCGGCAATAAAAGTAACGCTAACCATTTGAGCAGGAGTAGCATGAACTTGAACAGGTGTAACTAAACCGGCTTCTACTTGTGCGCCCTGCTGAAAAAAAAGATACGCGCCATCAAGTGAATAAGCGGTAAGGCGATGCAACCCCGGCAAAACCCCTTTTAATGTGAATGCTCCGACAGAATCTGTTAGCGTTTGAACACCGCTTACGTTAATCATCAAGTTGGGTATCGGCAAATTGCTCACAGAATCAATCGCAATCCCCTGAATATCTCCAGTTGCCCCCGCAAAGTTTTGGCCTGCCCAACTACTAACAGTGTCATCAATTTCGCCAACCCCTGCTACTTTATAAAGGCGGTAACGCATAGCGAAATTATCGCTAGTGCTTTCTTGAGTATGAGTGCCGCCCACTGTGATATAGCGATATTTGATAAGTGCATTAAGTGGCAATGGTAAAGAGATCGTATAGGTTAGTGCATCTACAGCTTGGAGGGGATGATTCTCAGCATTATATGCAAGCCCGGTGACTTCATCTAGGATGCTGATTGCGAGCACGTCTCCATCTATGAGCGGGGTGGGGAGGTGAACAGTGAACCGCGTTTCAGCAGAGGGAACTTGTGTTTGGCTTGCTGAGGCGTCGTCAGCTACTTGTGTGGCGGACGCGTTTGCGCCTTCTCCAAAGGGGTTATCAAAAAGTGAAAGAGTACACGCTTGCCCAATGAGCAGTATTGCTAGAAGAGAGGCAAAAACAGTTGATTTAGAGCGTTTTTTATTCATGTTTTTATTTAGGTATCAGGTTTTAGACATCAGCCTTCAGATTTAAGCCTTAAGACTTAAGCAGAAGGTTAGGTTTTTGTATTTTACTCCCCCCTTTGGTTGTTGTGCCATTCTCGGTCTAATAACGCGCATATTCGCCGCCGAGAACGGCGGCGAATATGCGCGCATTTACGGTTAAGTTTTTATTCTTTTATTATAAGCAAGGTAACTTAAACCAATGCTAATAAAATAAAGAAAGGTCATCGGCAACATAACCAGCGCCATATTGACGGGATCAACGGTAGGGGTGATGGCGGCGGCAATAATGGCAATAATAACAATGGCTAAACGCCATTGATTTTTTAGTACTTCTGGTTTCACTAATCCGATTGAACTCAGAATGTAAATGACAAGGGGGAATTCAAAAGCAAGTGCAATACCAAAAATAATTTTACTGACGAAGTTAATATAATAGACTACCGTCCAGTTTTTTTCGGTTTTCATAAAGGTCAGTAGAAAATTCATTGCTGGGGGTAATAAGAGTTTTTGCGAAAAAATTATGCCTGTAAAAAAAAGAAGTGTTGCTACCGGGATGCCTAATAATCCAAATTTCTTCGCACTTGGGCTTAACCCAGGTGCAAGAAAAAACCAAATTTCAAAGGCAATATAGGGTAAGGCAAGCATGATGCCACTGATAAGAGAGACATTCATGAATGCCCCGATAGAATCGATAGGGTTTATTTCACCAAGGTTTTCAATGCCGCCAACGGGAAGAGCCAGATAATCTATGAGACGTTGTGAAAAGGCAAAGGATACGGTTACGGCAAGTACTAAAGCAATTAAAGCACGAAAGAGATGTTTTCGTAAAGCTTCTACATGGTCTAAAAGAGATGCCCTTGCTTCAGAAGATTGTATTGTCTCGGTGGCTGTGTCTATAAGAGAATGTTCTTCGGGTTCTTCATTGAGGAAGGCTTTGGCTTTTTTCCAGCTCTTAAATGGGAAGGTGATGATTGCGCCAGCTACCTTAAAAGGAAAGATGATGATTGTTTTGGTTTTGGCAAAAAAATTAGACATCTTTTTTCTCTATGGATGGGTATTTTTTAACGGTAGACGCTTTGGGGCTGGAAGATGCCTGTTTAGCGGGAGCAGGTTCGTCTCGAGTACTGAGCTTAGCCGAAGTGTCTACGCTTGGGGCGATGGTATTTGTCTCCTCCGTTGTTTGGGGAGCAAGCTTTCCACTCCACGCGCCGTATGTGGCATTTGAATCGGCATCCGTTTTATTATTTTTTTTAGGGGGATCTTCTGGCATGGTGATATTAAGCTCGCGTTTATATTCTTCAAACTCTTCCAGGCTTGCTTCGCGCATGAGTTGGGTGGGGATTTCTTTCATTTGGCGGGAGGCTTTTTTAATTTCGCGCCATTCAGGAGAGAGAACGACTTTTCGCATCCATTTCCCAACAGTTTTACCCGCTTTTTGCATGTCTTTGGGACCCAAAACAATGATGGCGATGAGAAGAATAAAGCCAAGTTCGGGGATGCCGATACCGAGTATATCCATTAAATACCTTTAAATGATTGAAAAATTTCATTTTTCTGCGTGGCGAGACTACCCAAAACGCCGTTGATGAAGCTGGGCGCGCCGTCTGAACCATAGAGTTTCGCGAGTTCTACGGCTTCGTTGATGGCTACTTTTGTGGGGGTGCTTTTGCTGATACCGAATTCCCAAAACGCGATGCGGAGAATGTTAAGGTCAATGGGCGCGATTTGATCGAGGGGCCAATCGGGGGCATAATCGGCAATGGCAATATCTAGTTTTTCGGTAAGGGGGAGGACGCCGAAGACGATTTTATGAGCAAAGTCTTCGAGAGATTTGCGCCTTTTTTCGTTTTCGGATAGGGAGACTTCCTTGAGGCGTTGGCGAAAAACAATGCCTGGGGGGTGGTCGCTCATATCAGTTTCGTAAAGTACTTGCAGAGCGAGACTACGCGCTCTGGTGCGTTCTTTCATAGTTTTAGACCTAAGGCTTAAGATTTCTTTTTTTAGTGATATTGCGTATTGCGTAAAATATATTGGTTGGTGGTTTTGCACCAATGTGTATTACGTTTTATTCTTCGTTGTCGCTTTGGTAGGCGATATTTTCTATGTGGATATTGACCTCTTTCACTTCCATGCCAACCATTTCGGTGATAGCGCGGGTTACTTTTTGTTGTACCATTCTGCTGATATTGCGGATATTTACATTGTTTTCGAGAACGATATATAGGTCTACATCAACAATATCTTCTTCAATGGTAATTCTTACGCCATCTACGATGCCACGACGAAAGAGTCTGTTAACGCCACCAGAAATGGGTGCCATTGCGCTAACGCCTTTTACTTTGAGGGTGGCTCTGCGTGCTATTTCTACCAGTACTTCTGGGGCAACGGTTGTTTTGCCGGGGGGGCGAGTATCGTTAGACATATTTGTCTCCTTTCTTAAATTTTTAGGGCTGATGATGGTTGTCTTTTTTTACATTACCATGCCGCCGTCAACATTTAGGACGACGCCGGTGATAAAGGATGATTCTTCCGCGGCTAAAAATGCAACAGCGTTTGCTACATCTTTAGGGGTGCCAAACTTTCCTAGGGGGGTAAGTTTTAGAGAAAATTCTTTGATTTCCTCAGGCAGGTTTTCTGTGAGAACGGTTTCGATAAAGCCTGGGGCAATGGCATTAACGGTGATGTTGCGTGAGCCAAATTCTTTGGCAAGAGCTTTGGTTAAGCCAATTAAGCCAGCCTTGGAAGATGAGTAATTTGCCTGCCCAGCTTGACCTACGACACCAGAGACGGAGGTGATGTTGATAATACGTCCGTAGCGGGCTTTCATCATGGGGCGAGAGAGTGCTTGCGCACAGTTGAACGCACCTTTTAGGTTGATGTCTAGGACCATATCCCAGTCTTTTTCTTTCATTCGCATAACCAATCCGTCACGCGTAATGCCGGCATTGTTGACCAAAATATCAACTTGCCCGAATGCTTTGATCGTTTCCTTAGCCATTGCTTTTACGCTTGCTGTATCAGCTACGTCTACTTCGAGGGAGATTGTTTCAACGCCAAAATTATTTGTAACTTCTTTAGCTGTTTCTTCTGCTAAATCTATGCGTAAATCGGCAATGGCTACTTTTGCGCCGCGCGCTGCCAAAGTTTCTGCGATTGCTTTTCCGATTCCGCGTGCACCACCAGTCACAAGAGCGGTGCGTCCAGCTAATGATAAAGCTTGAGTCATTTTTTCTCCTTTTGATGAACGAATTATACACCACCCATAACACTTCGGGCTAGTTTTAGTTCTATCTTGGAATCTGTTATGGGGAACCTGATTTCTCGGATGGGGGGAATACGCACTTTCAGTGCTACATTTGAGTTTTTGGGAATTGATGCCTGATTTAATAGGAATGATGGAGATATGTTTTTTTTGTGATTGGGTTTTAATAGTTTCTCAGTATTTTTTTCAACGCGAATTTACGCGAATGGGCGAATTACGCGAATTTTTCTTGTGACTTTTTCCAAGTTCGCTTGAGCAGAATTCACGAACACAGTCCTCTTCATTCACGTTTGCCAAAAAGAAATCTTAGCAGATATGTGCTGAAAAATAAAAACTCTCCAAAAACCGGAGAGTTTTTATAGAATGGAAAAGAGCTTTTTTACATGGCAACCAATTCTTCAACTTTATTGCTCAAATGATGTTGGTTTTCTTCGCCAACCAAGGTTAAAGAGGTTTTTTTTTGATGGATTCTTTTTTTTCTTCATTACTTTATTGTCTTCAAATTCGTGCCATTTCTCTATTCGCGCAAATTAGCGTTAGAAAATCCGTGAACTCCGTGCGCTCCGTATTCAAACTTCCCCATTTATCATTCTGCATTTCTAAAACCGTAAACCCTCAACGCCTGCATATTCAAAAAACTAATATCACCCAATCACACCTTCACCAATTCCCGTCCAAAAAGATTGCCTCGGTTCTTCTCCTTCTTCTGCCCCTCAAGCTCATAATCTTGCGTCAAAATATCAAGTGGAATATCCAACGCCGTGTTCAGGTTCCTAATCATCTTCATCGTGAGTCTTCTTTTACGATTTAGAATTTCTGAAACACAAGATGCGCTCCCAATATGCTCTGCTAAATCTTTGCGGGATAATTTTAAGCGTTCTGCATGATACTCAATCGCCGCTATTGGATCAGGAAGTGGAATCGCATAATGCTCTGATTCATAAATATCTACGAGAATAGAAAGAACTTCCAATTTATCTTCTTCTGGCGTTCCCGCTTCGGCGTCTAATAGACGTTCAATTTCTTTTAGTGCATTTTCGTAATCTTCTTTTGTACGGATTGGTTTTATATTCATAATGCCCTTTATTATATCTTCAAATTCATACCATTTCCCTTTCGTGGTGAATGGTGAGCAGTTTGCCGCATTTTTCTCAACGCGAATGTTCGCGAATATACGAATGGCGCGAATAAAAGCAAAAAATAAAAAAACATTCGCGGAATTCGCTCATTCGCGAACATTCGCGTTAAGGCATTTCCCCCGCCGCTGGGGACAGCGGCTAGAGCAAGGTTAATACTTTCTTTCTCTCCCTCTCAAAAAATCTCCGTGAACTCCGTGCTCTCCGTGTTCAAACTTCCTCATTCTTCATTTTCCCCTTCCAACGCCGCAAACCCCAATGCCTGCGTTTGCATTCCCCTCCCCGTATTCCACGTTAGCACCAACTCCTCCTTTGCGCGGGTGATGCCTACATATAACAAGCGCAACCGCTCGCGCACATAATCTGTGCGCGCCGCAAGGGTGGCTTGCCCCTCGCTGTACCAATCGTATTCGCCGGTTTGCGTGGCGATATCTAGTTGAGCTAGGGCTTCGGCTTCAAGGTTTAGGTTATCACGGAGAAACCATTTTTCCGAAATATAGCTGTCATTTGGCTGACCGGCTGGAAAAGTATAATTATTCACCGAAGTCAAATAAACGCGGTCCCACTCCAGCCCCTTCGCCTTGTGCATGGTTGCCACGACCACTTTTCCCTTGTGATTGGATGGATCAAAACCCGCATCTTCCGCCGAAAAACCGATGAATTTACGCTGATTTTTGGCAATCACAGCCAACTCCCCCGTCAACTCTGGGAGTCGCCAATCGAGATGGTCATTTTGCGCCTGTTTTAGCACCAACGCCAATTTATGCGCCAACGCCAAGTCAACAGCTTCGGCGAAAAGGTCTTGCGCCAGCGTTAAAATTAATTGATCGATGGGAAGCGTGACCGCATCCAGCCAGCGTGTGACCGTTTCTCTGAAAAGCAAAATTTCTTGGATGACTTCCTCCGATTCCACCTCGTCTAAACTTGCCAGCCATTCATCAGCGTGGGAGGGGGCGAGGAGCATTTCCGTTTTCCCCGTCTTACGAATTAGCGCAGTAACGTATTTATACAGCTCTGCGTATTCTTCATCTTCCTTCCATTCCCTACGCCAAACGCGGTAGACACTTGCCAATTTCCGTGCCGATTGCGGATCAGAAAGATATTGGATGATATTCCCCAACGCGCCAGCCGTTTGCCGCGTCGATTGCGTAGATGTGAGCAATTCGACCACTTCTATATCTTCTTTTTTTAGTCTGTCTGCTAACTCCGCGCCATCTTTGTTATAGGGAACGAGAATGGCGCAAGTTTTATCTTGATTTTCTGGCAACCATTTCTTCACCGATTTCACGAGGGCTTGCTTTTCCTGCTCGGGGCTGAATCCTTTGTTGATGAGATGCACCCCAGCCCAATTCAGGGGCGGGTTCGGTTGTGGATCGTTGGGGGCAGTCGGCTCGATGAGGGGCAATCCAAGTGCGTTGCGGGAACCCAAGTCGGGATGTCCCTCCATCACCCAATTTATAAGCTGATTTGCCAAATCGATTACGGCGGGTTGCGAACGCCCAGAGTTGGGCAACTCGCGGCTATAATCGGCTTCGTGGGCAATAAAATCTCGCAAAAGTTGCGGATCTGCGGTGGTGAAGGTTTCAAAAATTGCCTGATTTGGGTCGCCAACACGCACCCAATTGCCTTGTGCTGAGCCTGTCGAAGTGCCACTCAGTAGGCGCAGAATTTTCTCTTGGGTTTGGCTAGAATCTTGGGCTTCGTCTTCGAGAATATAGGGAAAACGGTAGCGCAGACGCTCTCGGAAATCGGGATCGCGCTCGAGGAGTTCAAGGGAAAGGCGAATGAGATCGTCAAAATCGACCGCGCCGCGATAGGTGAGGGCGCGCTGATAATCGGTGTAAATGGCGAGCCCCATTTCGGCGAGGGGGAGGGGTGCGGGGTGCCCTGAGCCTGTCGAAGGGTCGAGTTGAGCGCGGAGGTGCTCAGGCATAATTCGGCGATCTTTTGCAGAGCGGATGAAGGCATTGGCGAGGCTCTCGAGCATATAGGGGAGCTGTTGGCGGCGCACCCAATCGGCTTTAGATTCGTCCATTTCGGGGTCGAGATATTCATCGAGGGCGTATGGATTTGCCGCCAGCCACGCGGCAATGGCTTCTTTGCGAATATAGTTGGCTTCGCGTTCATCAATAATGTTAAATTGCTCATCTAGCCCGACCACGCCCGGTTTTTCTCGGACAATATCGTGCGCCAGCCCATGCAGGGTGCGGACGCGGTAGCCAACGCGCGGCAATAATCCGCGTGCGGTGATAAATTCGTTGATACTGCTAGAGAAATTGTCTACAGCAGAATTAACGAGGGTGACAATGAGAACTTCTTGCTCTGTGTCGAGTTCTCCACGCCCAATAATTTCGGCGGCGAGGGCAGAGAGGGTGAAGGTTTTGCCTGAGCCTGGCACGGCGGAGATTCCCATTGTGCCGTGGGTGTAGGCGAGGATTTTTTGCTGGGAGGGTCGGAAGGAGATGGTCATAGTTTTGTTTTAATCACGAGGGGCACGAAGAAGGCACTAAGTTTTTTGTTTTTCTTGGTGAACCTTTGTGGCCTTTGTGTTTAAACCTTTTGTAGTTGTTTTTTTAACGCGAATGTTTGCGAATTAGCGAATTGCGCGAATTTTTTAATTTAAATACAAAGGACGCGAAGGAAGCACTAAGAAAAGTTTTTTGTTTTTTCTTTGAGAGCCGTTGTGACCTTTGTGTTTAAGTTTCTGTAATTATTATAATCTGCTCTATTAAATTGTGTGCTCTTTTTTGCTCCATGATAAAATCTTCCCCATGAAAATTTTCCTTGATTCCATCGGTTGTAGGCTCAACCAAGCCGAGATAGAAAAAATAGCTCTTCAGTTTCGTGCCGCGGGGCATGAGATAGTTGGCACCGCTGAAAATGCGGATTTGGCAGTCGTTAATACTTGCACCGTGACGCGTAACGCCGCGGCAGATTCTCGCAAAGTTATTCGGCGTGCAAGAAATGCAGGTATAGAAGAAATCATCGCCACAGGTTGCTGGGCAACAATGGAGCCAGAGAAAGCGGCAGAACTTTCACGTCATGTTGTTCTTAACGATGAAAAAGAAAATCTTGTTGCTAATTATCTCAACATTAAACCTGAAGCCCATCGGGCTGAGCTTGCCGAAGCCTTTGACCTTGAACCCCTTCAAAGGATTCCACTTCCGGGATACCGCGCTCGCACGCGCGCCTTTATTAAAGTGCAAGATGGCTGTGATAATGAATGTACTTTTTGTATCACAACAGTTGCGCGTGGAAGCAGTATTTCTCGCCCTCTTGATGAAATTATCGTTGATATTCAGTCTGCTGTGAATGGGGAAGCGAAAGAAGTTGTTTTGACGGGCGTGCATTTAGGGTCGTGGGAAAGCCTTCCCCCGATGGGCGAAGGGACGGATTTCTCCCCCCATCGGGGGGAGATTAAAGAGGGGGGCAAAATGGGGATACTAATAAAATCTATCCTTGAACAAACTTCTGTTCCCCGCCTGCGCCTTTCTTCTTTAGAGCCATGGAATATAGAACCCGACCTTTTCGAACTCTGGCGTGATCCGCGCCTAATGCCCCATCTTCACCTTCCCCTACAATCGGGGAGCGATAGCGTTTTGCGCAGAATGAGACGTAATACCACGCGAGAAGAATTTAGAGCTTTGGTTGTCTCTGCTCGCGAGGTGATGCCCGATGTGGCGATTACAACAGATATTATTGCTGGATTTCCCGGAGAAACAGAAGAAGAATTCGCTGAAACCCTAGACTTTGTGCAGGAAATGAACTTTGCAGGTGGGCATATTTTTACTTATTCTCCGCGTGAAGGGACACCAGCCTCACGAATGAAAAAGCAGTTAGATAAAAAAACGCGCAAATCGCGTAATGCGAAATTGCGAGAAGTTTTTGCAGATATGGAATTGAATTACCGTAATAAGTTTATTGGTAAAACAATGGATATTTTGTGGGAATCTAGCAAAGAATTGCCTGCGCTGAGCAGAGACGAAGTGGATAATGGGAATTTTCAAATGCAAGGTTTATCGGGGAATTATCTGCGCGTCCGAGCGGTTGCATCTGAGCCGAGATGGAATCGGGTTGATAAAGTTTCTTTAGTTAAAATAGAGGGGAATGTGATTTTGGGTGATATTCTTTAGCAGGTATATGGGATTTTAATCCCACGCTAAAACACAAAGTCCGTTTTAAACGGATTTCCTATTATCAGCCTATGAATTCATTCATAGGCTTTTTACAAATTCTCTCAAATCCGATTTCAAAATCCTTTCCAGCTCTCCGAAATTCTCCGCGCGCGTTTCAAGAAATAAAAAACCAAAAACGGGAAATTCTCTATAATCGATTTTTCGCAATTCAAGCGGATTTTCAAAACTCGCCAAGAGCGCGTCATAATCAAACTCAGCGATTTCTGTTCCTGTGTAACCTGTGGAGTTATCTAGCACCACCAAGCTGTAGAGTTTTTCTGCTCGCGTAGATAGGATTTCATCCCAATCAGGTTTTTTATTTTCAAAATAATAGACATAAGGATTAAATCCATAAGCAGATGCGGTCATATCTGCTGTAGTACACCAGCCCCCAAAACGAAGCGGATTAACTTCAATCGGCACAATCTTGTCTTCACCATTACGCCGTACTTCAACGTGGACGGGGAAGTTGCTCATCTTTGCTAAATTACTAATTTCTTGAAGCCAGTCAGTAAAACCGCCTAGGTTTTTTTCTATCACTTCTTTTGATGTGATGTAAATCCGATCACTCACATCGTTTTCTGAGGAAAAGAGATGTTTGTAGATGCCTAAAATAACGGGCTTGCCATTGTCATCAAAATAAGCATCAAAAGCAAATTCTTCGCCCTCTATATTTTCTTCAATAATGAAAGTGGTTGTATCTAAAACTTCGGTAGGGTAGTGTTTATCTTTTTCTGCGGTTTCTGCTTTTATAGTCCTTTTTACATCTTCCCATTCTTCCGCGGTTGAAACTTTATGCACGCCTAAGCTGAAAAATCCCACGTTAGGTTTGATAATGAAGGGTAGGGGAATTTCGTTAATAGCTACATCATCTAATTCATATAAAGCAATTTCTTGAAAATAAAAATGAGGGAGCATTGGGCGCATTAATTCGCGAAATTTTGCTTTGTTTTTGAAAATCTCAATTTTGGCGGGTAAATCGGTAAAGGCTAAATTTTCTGCGATCCAGCCAATAGCGTTCTCTGAGTTGGTGTAAACTCGTGCTTTTTTGTTTTCGTGTAGCAAGCTTATTGTGTCTCGCTCAGATAAAAGGTTATCGGATGTACCCAAGCCAAAACCTGTACTGAGCGACGTTGAAGTGTCACACGCGGCTTTGGTGCCCACAATTGGGATGTCAAATTTAATGCTGGTTTCTTTTAAAAAATTTGAAAGATAGGGCTTGTCTACAAGAATCATTTTAATCTCCCAGGGATTCGAGCCATTCTATCCAGTTATGAAAGTGCAAACATTCTGCTCGAATAGAATCTAATCCTATTTCTTTGATTGCCAATGCTCCGTGAAGTGGTTTCTTATATTCAGGGTAGAGAGCTAATAGTCTTTTCGATGGTGCGGTTTGGGGATTATCGTTTATATCTTCGGGTGTGGGGAAATTTTCTCTAATTTGAAGTAAATCAACTGATAAATTTTGTTCTGAGAGAATTTGCGCGGTAGAAGCAGGAGAGACAAAAAGTAGGGCTTCAAATTCGTGTACTTGTAGGTAGGGGTGAAAACGTGGATTGTTAATTTTTTCTTGGAACGCGCCTTCAAGGTAAAGGGCTTTGTCAACACCATTTTTGGGCAAAGAAGTTTCTTTTGCAGGAAAATCATTTGGCAGACCGTAAAGGTCGTACATAGTTGAAACAGCGACTGCATTTGTGTCGTTTAATAGTCTGGAGATTTCTTGATTTGCTTGACGGTAGGAAGTTAAGCCGCCTTTAAATTTATTTCCTTGTTTGGTGCGTTTAGTAGATAGAATTATAGCTTGAGCGTCTACGCCATGCGCCCATAAATGCTCTCGAAGTATTTCTCGAATAAAAGTTTCTTCTGTTTGCCCTTCTACGGAAATAAGAACGCGTTTCATCTAGGTCTGCCCCCAAGCAAATTTTTCTCCCATAAATCGCCCATGCCATAATCGTCTAGCCAATTTTCTAAATCAGCTTCTTGGAGATGTCTAAAGGTAGATTTTCCTTTCACTCTGTCTACTACGATAATATCTTCGGGCCCAAATTGGTTGACTAAAGGAACAGATTGGGTGGAAATAATTACTTGAGTTTTTTCTGCCGCACTTTGGATTAGCGCGGCTAAAACAGTAATTGCGTAAGGGTGTAGCCCTAATTCAGGTTCGTCTATTAAAATGGTTGCAGGCAAATTGGGTTGAAGCAATAAGGTAGCTAAGCAGATAAATCGGAGTGTCCCATCTGATAAAGCGTTCGCATCAAAATAAAAATCTGCGCCTTTCTCTCGCCACTCTAGGCGAATTGTTTTTTCATTGAGCGGATTGGGTCTAAGATTAAAATCGTCAAAAAAGGGGGCTACCATTTGGATAGTCGAAACGATTTTTTGATAATGCCCATTATTTTTTTCGCGTAAAAGATATAAAAAAGCGGCTAAGTTTGAAGCATCTGCTCTTAGATTTTCATTATCATTTATATTGCCTTGTTGTTTAACTTTTGCGCTTTTGCTTGTGTCGTGAAAATGATAGACTTTCCAGCTTTTTATTGTATGAAAAACATAATATGCTACTGTTCTTTCTTTGTGTGTTCGCAGTGTCTTTACAAGATGGGTTTCGCGATGCCCTGAACCCAGTTCTTCTGTGTAGGGTGTTGTGTATTCTCCAGAATAAAAAGATACTGTTTCTGTACCGAAGATGAGTGTATCACTTGATGCTGGTGTAAGAGATATATCATATTTATTCGCTGAAAAAGAAAGACTTAGTTCAAGTGTTTCGCTCTGTTTTTGACCAAAGTGTAGTAAGTTATCCGCGCCACCTTCTTTTGCAATATATAGCTGTAAATTTTCATCTATAATTTGATTGAGTAGTTTAAATACAGAAATAAAATTAGTTTTCCCCGACCCATTCGCACCAATGAAGATATTCAAAGAGTTTAGGGCTAAATTTTCTAATTTATAAATAGATTTATATCCCTGTATTGAGATATATCTTAAATGTTTTGTCATTTTTCACTCCTTCTCAAGTCACTTGGGTTTATTTTACCGCTTAAATCTTATATGGGTGGGATTTTAACAAAAAAACACCGAATAATCTTCAAAGATGTTTTTTAAAAAGATTCGGTGTTTTTCTTAACGGCGGCAAGCCCAAAGTCACGCGCGTAGCGTGTGCTTAATCCCAGCTTATTTCTTCGTCTTCATCGTCTATGTTTACGTCAAGTTCTTCCACATCCCAATCTTCATAATCATCACTTTCGTCTATGAGGTCGTCTTCTGTTTGGGCATAGGTTGTGCAACCAATATCGGGGTCAATCTCAACAAAAGGGGCGGTGCAGGTGTCTGTCTCGAGATATAGGCAGTTGAAATATGAACAGCGGATGCGCGGCATGAGGTTTTCCTTTTGAGTTTTTCTTAGAGACCTTCTTTTTTGAGGCGCATAACAGATATTACAAAGATAACGGTAATCATAATTGCTGAGAGAATACAGTAAGGGCACCAAGCGTGGAGTACAAATTCTTCAAGATAGGACAGGTAAATTGAGTATAGCACACCCACTAAGCTGATACCAAAAAGAGCAAGGGTGCCGTATTCTTTGAGTAAATCTATACGATTTTCAAAAATCAAAATGCCGATAATAAACAAATAGGTTGCCATGCCTAAAATGGCAATGGGAATGCCGAAAAGTTCTGCGTATTTGCTGGTATTTACGGTGAAGCAATCGCCTAGCCCTGGTGCACAAAGTGTTTCATTGTGAGACAGTTTTATCCAAGTTAGGTAGGCTGAATCGAATACGCCGATAACGGCGGCTATTAATGCGATGATATTGTTTTTTTTCATAGGGTTTCCTAAATTATGTGGGGGTAGGGCTTGTACCTATTTCATTGGGTATTGGGCAACTGCAAGGGTGCGCGGCTACTCTTCTAAAAGCCAAGCCTCTGCCTCAGCTCCTTTTTTCAGCGATTTTACACCCGCGGGGATAATCAGTAAAGCATTCGCCTGCACCATCGAAAAGAGATTGCCTGAGCCTTGATGCCCAGTTAATTTGGCATATTGTTGACCGTTTTCTCGGTAGACAAAAGCACGCAGATAGCTCTCTCTGCCATCTGATTTTATAGGATCGGAGAGCCGCACACGCGCGTGATTTTTGGCTTGCGTGCCTCGCCCCAACATCTGCCGAATAACGGGCTGGACGAAGACCATAAAGCCCACAAATGCTGAAACGGGATTTCCCGCCAAGCCAATAAAGGGGATGCCATGATATTGCCCAAAGGTGAGCGGTTTGCCTGGGCGCATATTAATGCGCCAAAAATTCAAATTGCCATCTTCTTCGATAATTGTTTTTATAAAATCAAAGGCTCCCATACTAACACCAGCCGATGAGAGTATTAGGTCAGCGTCTTTGGCTTTGCTAAGTGCGGCACGCACAGATTCTGGGGTGTCTTTTGCCACACCAAGGGGAATAATTTCGCATCCCGCAGATTTGAGCATAGCGCGCAGGGTATATGAATTAACATCGTAAACTTGTCCTTTAGCAAGCGTTTCGCCGATGGGCGTTAGCTCGTCGCCGCTAGAGAGCAGAGCAACGCGTGGTTTACGATAAACGGGAACTTCTGCGATGCCGAGCATAGCGAGCATTCCTAAATCTTGGGCGCGAAGGCGTTGCCCGCGCGGCAAGATGCTTTGACCGTGTTGAATATCGTCACCACGCTTTCGGATATTGGCTCCATGTTGTGCGGCTTTGTAGATTTTTACTTTTGATGGCAAAGGGGTGCCCGGGGCGCGGTTGTTGAAATCGGTTTCTTCTACGGGGACAACCGCGTCTGCGCCGGCGGGGAGGGGCGCGCCGGTCATGATTCGTGCGGCTTCTCCAGCACCGAGTTCTTTGTTGGGCATCTTTCCTGCGGGGATGTCGTCTACGACTGGCAAGATGCTTGGCGTGGCATCGCAAGCTGAATTCACGTCCGATGCTTGGAGGGCGAATCCGTCCATTGATGAGTTGTCGAAGAGGGGCAAGTCTGTTTTTGAAAAAATGTCTTCGGCGAGCACGCGTCCGACAGATTCATCCAAAGAAATGGTTGTTTTTTCGAGGGGGGAAAATGATTTTAAGATACGGTCTAGGGCGTCATTTACGGGGAGGAGAGTCATTCTTAATTATCCGGGGTTGGTTCGTTGGGCTTCTAGTACATTGGGGATGTTCTCAATGCGGGTGAGTAGGCGGCTGAGTTCTTTGATGTCTCTCACTTCAATTTCTAGGTTTATATCGGCTAAACCTTTAGCGACGCGGACTTTTGCGTCTATTAGGTTGATGCTGTCATTAGAAAGGATGTGGGTGATATCGCCGATTAGCCCGCTACGGTCGAAGGCAGAGATGCGGATGGGCACAGGGTAAGTGCGTGCTTGTTCTCCCCAAGTTACTTGAACAAGACGTTCTCTGTCTTTGGTGCCGAGGATATTAGGGCAATCTATGCGGTGAATGCTTGCGCCACGCCCGCGTGTGATATAGCCTATGATTTCATCGCCCTGCGTGGGGTTACAGCATTTGGCGATATTGGTGAGCAAGCCTTTTAGCCCAACGACTTTGATTGCGTCTGTAGCTTCTGAACTGCTATCTGGTGCGCGGGTAGTGGGGAGTGTTTCTTCACTTTCTTCTTTGGGGATTTGTGGAAGAATGGCATTGATAGAAATATCGCCCAAGCCTAAGGCTAGAGAGAGTTCTTCGGTATTTTGATAGCCAATTTCTCGAGCCAGTTTCTCAAAGTTTGTTTTTTCTTTAACGCCTACGCGTTGTAATTCTTTTTCAAGGAGTGAACGTCCTTGCTCTATATTGTGTGCCTTATCTTGTTTGCGGAACCAAACTCGCATTTTTGATTTAGCGCGTTGAGTTTTTACCAGACCTAAGTTTGCGTTTAGCCAATCTCGGCTAGGTCCACCCCGTTTTGCTGTTAAAATTTGTACTTGTTCGCCTGTTTTTACTTCGTAACTGAGTGAGACAAGTTTTCCGTTTACTTTTGCGCCACGGCAACGATGCCCTACTTCGGTGTGAATATGATAGGCAAAATCAATGGGTGTTGAGCCGGCAGGCAGATCTATGATGTCGCCGTTAGGGGTGAAAGCATAAACACGGTCTTGAAAGACATCTGTTTTCATGCTTTCTACGAATTCTGTTGCGTCATCAACGTCTTTAGTCCATGCCATCATGCGGCGAATATCGTCAATTCTTTCGTTATAACTAACGCTGGAACTATTCCCTTCTTTATATCGCCAATGGGCGGCAATACCGTACTCTGCGCTATCGTGCATCTCTTGGGTACGAATTTGAATTTCTAGCGGTCTTCCATCTCTGTGGATTACAGCTGTATGCAAGGATTGATAATGGTTGTCTTTTGGAGCGGCGATATAATCGTCAAATTCATTGGGAAGGGGGCGGCAATGGGTGTGAATTAAGCCTAAAGCAGAGTAGCAATCAGGGATATCGGGGACAAGAACGCGCACCGCACGTACATCGCGCATCATTTCAAAAGGCTGGCTTTTTCGCTTCATCTTGCGATAAATTGAATAAATATGCTTAGGGCGGCCCGACACACTTGCATTAATCTTTTGCTCGATGAGCGTTTCTTCAAGTTCTTTAACTATTTGTTTTATTTCATCCTCGCGCTCTTTGCGACGAGTGGTTAAATGTGATGCAATTTCTTTGTATTCTTCAGGGTTTGTATAGCGAAAGCTCAGGTCTTCTAACTCCCACTTGATTTGCCAAATGCCCATTCTGTTGGCAAGAGGGGCAAAAATTTCAAGCGTTTGCTTTGCGATGCGCTTGCGTTTGTGGTCGGGCATAAAACCGAGAGTGCGCATATTATGCAGGCGATCAGCCAGTTTGATAAGCACAACGCGGATATCATTATCCATCGCAAGGAAGGTTTTGCGTAAAGTCTCCGATGCCATGTCGGGCGTTTGGCCTAAAAGTGCAGGGGCAGGATAATCGGACTCATCTGTCCCACGCGTGTTTCTGCTTGATAGCTCCTCCCCAACATCTGATTCGGAGAAGAGCTGGTCATCTCTCGAAACACGCGGCAAATTGGTCAGCTTCGTAACCCCGTCTACTAGATTAGTGATTTCACCACCAAACATTTCTTGTAAATCAGAGAGTGTGATTTCCGTATCTTCTACCGTGTCGTGAAGTAAGCCCGCGGCAATAGCAACAGGCGGTACTTGTAACTCAGCCAAAATTGAAGCCACAGCTAGGCAGTGAATCACATAAGGCTCTCCTGAAGCACGTTTTTGTGGGCGGTGTGCCTCCTCAGCCACAGCATAAGCGCGTTGAATCAATTCCCTGTCGGTTAGGTTATAGTAGGCGGGGAGTTGCTCTAATAGTTTCTCAATAGTAACTGCAGTAAGAGAGCTTTTCATACTTCCTATTTTAACCTAAGCTGTGCATAAGTCAAAGGAATTATAGGGTGTTTTTTTACCGCTAACTCTAGGCAACTTTTATTGCTTAGAACAAAGGCAGAATTTGACAAAACTATTGCTTTAGTTGTTTTTTTCTCTTTGTCAACTTGACACATTCCCCCCCCTGTGCTAAATTTTAAGGGTGTATAATTCACGGAAGAAAAATAGCCAAAAAACATTAAATTATTGAAATCTGGAGGGTTCCTTTGTCTCAGTCACGTACAAAACAAATGGTTGACCGCCTGCGAGAAATGCAAGTGTCTTCCCCTGATATTGAAGCATCGGCGATAGTCAGTGTGGATGGGTTGAGCATAGCATCTGCATTACCGCAGGAAATTGAAGAAGATCGCGTATCAGCGATGTCCGCCGCAATGCTTTCATTGGGCGAGCGTATTGCTAGCGAATTGGGGCGCGGGGGCTTAGAACAAGTCCATATTAAGGGCGAAAATGGCTTTGTTGTTCTGATGTCAATTGGAGAGGAAGCAGTGTTAACAGTTTTGGCAAGTCAAAAAGCCAAGCTAGGACTAATTTTCCTCGATATGCGACGTGCAGTTGAAGACTTAGAAAAATTGATATAACTGGAGACAGCATGAGTCCTCTTGAAAAAAGTGGTTTGTATTACCCTAATAAATTTGGCTTGATTGCAATTAGAGCTTTAGAAGATGTTATGGGCAGGAATGGTCTCAATGCCATCCTGAACCTAGCGGGTTTATCCCATTATATTGACGATTATCCGGCAGATGACTTAAAAAAAGAATTCGATTTTATTGAGTTTTCTGCACTAGGAGTTGCGTTAGAAGATATGTATGGTCCTCGCGGGGGGCGTGGTTTAGCACTTCGTGCAGGAAGGGCAACTTTCTCTGACGCACTTAAAGATTTTGGTGCATTAGCAGGTGTTGGTGATTTAGCTTTTAAAGTACTCCCTTTACAGGCAAAGCTTCGCATTGGTCTCCCTGCAATGGCTAAGATATTTACACAAGTTAGCGACCAACACAGCACCGTTGAAGAGAAAGATGCCGAGTTTGTTTATACTATTCATAAGTGCCCCGTTTGTTGGGGACGCACAGGCTCAGATAAACCAGTTTGCTTTTTTAGCACAGGCCTTCTTCAAGAAGGGCTTAAATGGATATCAGGTGGCAGTGAATTCCGTGTGAACGAATCGCGTTGTCATGCTATGGGTGATGAAGTATGTGAATTTGTGATTCAAAAAGAACCCTTAGCCTCTTAAAAATAAGGACTCACTGTGGCAGACAAAAAATTCAAAATCCTGATTGTTGAAGATGACCTCGATATAGCCGAAATGCTAAATGCTTACTTTGGCGTTCAAGGCTACGAGGTCTTTGTTGTTAATTGGGGTGAAGACGGTGTTCGCACGGCTATTAGTAAGCGACCAGATTTAATCATTCTTGATATTCGACTTCCTGATATTGATGGTTATGAGGTTGCTCGCCGTTTACGAGAAGATAGACGTACAAAAGAAATTCCTATTATTTTCCTAACTGAAAAACGAGATCGAGCAGATCGTTTGCGTGGCTTAGAATTGGGGGCAGATGATTATATAACCAAGCCCTTTGATGTTCAGGAGCTTCGTTTGCGTGTTCGTAACTCGCTTGAGCGTGTGAGCCAAGACTCTTTAACTAATCCCGTTAGTGGACTTCCAGAAGGAACGTTGGTAGATGAACGCCTTGAAGAGTGCCTTCAAAAAAGCAATATGGCTCTTCTTTTTGTTTCTTTAGAGAATCTTGAAGCATTTCGAGATCTTTATGGATTTGTTGCTTCTGACGATGTTTTGCGAGCGGTTAGTTTGATGATTCGTAACGCAATGCAAGAAGTTGGTGGAGCAAGTGATTTCTTGGGGCATGTGACAGCATCGGAGTTTGTGCTTGTTCTTTCACCAGATACCACCTCAACTTTATCAGATCGCATTGTTAATCGCTTGGAGCAATCTCTTGATTATTTCTACCCCATTCGCGATAGAGATGAAGCCGTTGATTGGTCTAATCGCCTTGCTATAAAAACCGTTCAGATTTTATCTTGTGCTGAGAAATTCAAAAGTTCTGCTGAAATCAGAGAAGAATTTTCTCGTTTGCAGAAATAGAGAAAAATTGCATATCACAATCATTATTCCTACCTACAATGAAGCGGAGAACCTACCCAAATTGGTTTCCGCTTTATTTTCTTTAAACCTTAATCTTCGCCTTTTAATTGTAGATGATAATAGCCCTGATGGCACGGGGGAGATTGCGGATACTTTATCGGCTGATTACCCTGACCGCGTAGAAGTTTTACATCGTGAAGGAAAGCTAGGTTTGCGAACTGCGTATTTATCTGGCATTGAACTTGCGCTCGCTACGGATACAGATGCTATTGCTCAAATGGATGCGGACTTTTCCCATGACCCGGCAAGATTGGTAGATATGGCGGAAATGTTGAAAACCAGAGATGTGGTTCTTGGCTCTCGCTATGTACCTGGCGGACGTGTCGATGCGAACTGGCACCGCTGGAGAAAGGCACTTTCAGCGTTTGGTAACTTTTACGCACGTACTATTTTAGGTTTTAAGTTACGAGATGTGACAACGGGTTATCGGCTTTGGCGTAGAGAAACGTTAGAAGGTATGCCCCTTAATCGTATTCAATCGAGTGGCTATGTTTTTCTTGTAGAAATGGCATATATGGCATATAGTTTAGGGTATCGTTTCGGCGAAGTCCCAATTTATTTTGCCGACCGACAATGGGGAAAATCAAAAATGTCTTTCAAAATACAACTTGAAGCCGCTTTTAGGATTTGGTTAGTGCGTTGGGGGTATCGTGATTTGCGGGCAAAAGGGCGCGCCGCTCGCATAGAATAATTTTCTTTCTTTGTGTTCTAGCTGTCGCTTTTGGCGGCGGTGTTTTTGTGCCATGTTTTACTCAAAATTCCCCATTCATCCAAATTTAGTGTTTCAGCCCGTCTGCGTGGGTCAATATCAGCTCTCTCAAGGAGTTTTTTTATTTCAGTAGTTGGGCGGCGCAAACCTCCAGCAAGAGAGTTGCGTAATGTTTTGCGTTTTTGGCTAAAACCAGCTTTAGCGAGATGGAAAAAATCATCTAGCAAGTGCGCTGGTATACGCGCATCTTTGTAGAGAGCAATGCAGATGACTGCCGAATCAACTTTGGGGGGGGGGTAAAATGCGCCAGCTGGAATTTCTGCTGCAATCTCTGGCTTCCCATAGACTTGAATGCTTAGTGCGAGCAAGCTCATTTTTTTACCTTCTGGCGTACAGATGCGCTTGGCGACTTCTTTTTGAATAGTTAAGACCATGCGTTTGGGGCGTGGTTTATTCTCTATGAGATGACGTAAAAGAGCAGAAGTAATATAGTAGGGGATATTGGCAACAACAAGATATTCAGATGTGTTAATAATTTCAGAAGGCGTGATTTTGAGCATATCGCCTTCTATGATAGTTGCATTGGGGTAGCCAGAAAGGGAGGCGCGCAATGGCGGGATGATGTTTTTATCTATTTCAACAGCAATAACTTTCTCAGCTTTTTCTGCGATATGGCGCGTTAAACTGCCGAGACCAGGACCGATTTCTAAGACGGTATCTTTCTCGTTCACATCAGCGATGGCTACAATTTTCTCAAGGATATTTGGGTCTTGAAGAAAATTTTGACCTAGCTTTTTCTTAGGACGCAGACCGTATTTTTCTAGCAGGTTAGCGGTATTGAGGGGGGGAGGTGTTGAAGATGGCATAGGTGTTAGTCGCAGAAGGATTTAGGGGCAATATCATCACTGCCAGTAGATGGTGAAGATTCCTTCCCAAGCCAATAGCCACGCGAGAAGGCGTCTACATAATCCCTTATAAGGGCAAAATTTGTTTCTAAAATAAAAGTGTAGCCTAGAACTGGGTCGTCTATTCTTGTCCCGTTGAATATATCTTCTGACCAATTATAAAAGATAATATCAGAGCCTTCGAGTTGTGTGCCTAGACAGGCAAGTTGGCTGATTTGTGCGGGGCTGAGATCGGTTTGGACTCTGTCTTCAAAGGAGGCGAGAATTTCGGGAATGCCATCAATGACTTTGGGACTAAGTAGCCTATCGTAGAGGGCGCAAAGGACTTCGTTTTGGGCTGTAGTGCGTTTAAATGTGCCTTCTGGGCGAAGGCGTGCCAATTGTAAGGCTTGTTTACCGTTAAGACGATGTTTTCCTGAGTAAAAGATAAGGTCAGAGCGGTTGGGTTGGTCGTCTGCACGTCCGTCAATTGTTTCGGGTAAATCGACAATAACGCCATCTACTGCATTGACTATTTTTACAAAAGTTTGCATATTAACGGCGATGTAATTATCGGGTTGTGCGCCAAAATTATGCGCCAATGTGCGAGCCATTAATCCTGGCCCGAGATCTTCGCCATCATAGTACCCAAAGCCTGTGTTGCCGTAGAGATAAGCCTGATTTATTTTTCCGTGTGTGATGCCATAGTGGTCTGAGATACCAGGGATTTCAACGTAGAGGTCACGTGGAAACGACATGATGGTGACGCGGGGGGTGACAAAATCAACACGCACAAGCCGTATCACATCGCCTAGCCCATAATTATAGATGTCGCCACGTTGGTCAGAGCCAATAGCGAGAATAGTCATTGTAGGCGGGCCCCCGCAGAGTGTAATTTGTGTGGGGGCAACTGTAGGGGGCGGTGGCGTTCCTGTAGCGGAGTATCCGGGGGCATGGGTCGCGTTTGCTTCAGGAGTCCATGTTGCGGGAAGTTCTGAGTGGGGGGCAAAAGTATTTTTGGGTAATTCTAGTGCGGGTCCTAATGGTTTTTGCCAAAGTTTATAACCACTACTAAGTACGAGTACGCATAAAATAATGATGCCGATGCTTAATATAGAAAGTAAAACTTTTTGGAATGTAGACATTTTTTCAGACATAGGAAGATAGGGGATTTAATTGTGAAAAAGTATTTTCGCTGGTTTTAAATCTTAAAAAACTTGGCGTTCTTGGCGGTTCGATTAGAGATCATTTTAGGAAGTAGATTGTAACCCATTGATGCCAAACTTGATAATCGGCATCGCTATAACCAAGGTCAATCCAATCTTTGCCGGGAATACCGCCACCAACATCTTCAATAGTCGCATAGCCGTAGCCTGGCACGTAAATAGCTTGCCCCTGATAGTCGTTATACCAACTTCTAATTACGCCAACCACACCGTGCTGAACAGGTTTTCCGCTGGCTGTGTTTGGGTAGCATTTATCTGCCCCAGAGTTGCAGGGAGAGTAGGATGTGGCATAAACATTCAATGCCCGCCAATACTCTAGCTCCTCGCCATCTACTGTGATTGTGTGAATTACATATTTTGTCCCGTAGCCTACAATTTCTGTGCTCGGCTCGCGTACTTCTTGCTCAGCTTCAATTTCACGAGAGACCTCCACGCCATCTTCGTAGCGGATGCGGGTATTACTCACAATCAATCCCGTGATGCCTGGTGTGATAATTTTTTCTTCATCAATGGCAACTTCGTCAGATGCTATATATTCAGTTTCAAAGGGAATTTCTCTCTGTGCTGTTTCGATTCTTTCGACAACGCGAATAATGCGAATCTGTCCATCTTCTGGGAGCGGTTCGGACGTGGATGGTTGGCTTGCATCTAAACCAACAAGCGGGATTCCTGCCCGAACCAACGCCGCGCCAACCGTCTCAGACGCGGTGCGGATGTAGAGAATTTCCCCGTCTACGCGGATGGCAAGCTGACGCGAAGGGGTGTAGGTGATTGTTAATTGGTCAGTTGCATGCGTCCCCACGGGCGGATCGACCAAATCTGCGGTATAAAGTTCAAGTTCGAGTTCGGCAAGGGCATCCCCTACAGTGGGGGCGGCAGTCTCAAATTCCACTTCTTCATAAGGCGTGATGAGTGTCATGCTCACTGCGTGCTGAATTTGCAATGTGCAATTTTCACAAGCCATCGGTTCTGTTGCGTCTACGGTTTCGCCGTTGATGAGAACGCGGTCGGCAGATTTGAGCGCAATGCCATTTTCTGTCAAAATCTCAGCAGGGACGCGTGAAGTGGCAGGCAAAGTACGAACTTCTTCGCCATCTACAAAATAAATTATATTTAGGGGTGTTTGTGGCTGGCAGGCAGTGGTCTGATAAGCAGAAAAAAAAATAAGCACCAGCCAAAAAATGTGTTTCATGGGGCTATTCTAACGCAAAAATCAATCCTCGCAACTGCACTCTATTCCCCGTGCTTTTTCAAAGGCTTCTTTGCCCTCATTGAAGGAAAAGTAAATCAAACCAATTGCGCCGAGACTATCTACAAAACCGAAACCAGTTAATTCGTAAATTGCGCTAGATGCGAGCAAAATCACAGACATATATAAGCAAACCAGTGTGCAGTTTGCATCGGCTAAAATAGGTGCTGAGTTGAGCTTTTCTCCTACGTCTCGTTTGGCGCGGATGAGTAGCCACATGGTAAGAATAGAAATTGATGAAATAATTAGCCCTGAAAGCGTTGTTTCTGGTTTATGACCGCTCACCAAATTGACGATAACCGTTGCGCCCAGCCCTACTGCTAAAATATAAAAACTTGTGCCTGTAATTCTCAAGGCGGTGATTTCAAATTGGCTACGCTCTGTATCGGGATTTTTACGAATTCTCGTTATCATCGCGATAATGCCCAAGCCAGAAAGCACCTCGATGAACGAATCTACGCCAAAGCCGAAGAGGGCTAAAGTTTCGTCTGCAACGCCAAAATAGATTGCCACGAACCCCTCAATCAAATTATAAACAACGGTGATAAGGGCTAACCACCAAGCTCGTTGATAAAGTTTATTTTCCATATTACGAATTATACTGGATATTTTCACTCAAAATTAGCGAATTATCTCGTTTGGACAGAATTGCCTAACACGGTAAAATAGCTTCTGCTATGAAAACTCGCTACCTCACGCCCCAAAATATAAAAAAAATGCAAGCAGATTTCCCGCGCCCGCGCCAAAAACTAGATTTGACGCGTTCAGCCCTCCTCATCTTAGATATGCAGGATTTTTTTCTGGATGCGGATTCGCACGCCTACATCCCCTCTGCTCAAGATATTTTGCCGCGTCTGGATGCGTTGAGCAAAAGATACGCAAATTTGGGCTTGCCCCTTGTGTGGACGCGTCATCTCAACACCGACGTGGATGCCGCAAATATGTCTCGCTGGTGGCGCGATATTATCAATACAGCACATCCCCTTAGTGGGATTTCTTCTAAATTAGACTTATCCTACGGGGAATTTATTGAGAAGGCGCAATATGATGCTTTTTATGAAACCAATCTCGAAGCATATTTGCGAGAACATGATGTTGAGCAAGTTATCGTTTCTGGAGTAATGACCCACCTTTGCTGTGAAACTACGGCCCGCTCTGCCTTCGTACGTGGATTTGAAGTTTTTTTCCTTATTGATGGCACTGCCGCCTATAACGAAGATTTTCACCGTGCAACGTTAAGAAATCTGGGATATGGGTTCGCAAATCTTCTTTTGTGTGCCGATGTGCTTAAGCTTTAGGAGAGCCGGTAGTTGGAGAATTAAAAAAGAGACGCTCTGCGACAAGCGTCTCTTTTTCTTTAAGATAAATTTATTCTTAGCCCATTGCCACAACCATCGCAATTGCGTGCGTTTGGCTGTGGCTCAAACTCACCGACCATATTGTGAGTTTTTTCTTTTCAGCAATATCGGCGGCTTTTTCGTGAAGCACTAAGATAGGTTCTCTACTTTCACCGCGCTGAACTTCAACCTCATCCCAGGCAATTTTTCCGAAACCAGTACCGAGTGCTTTGGCTGTAGCTTCTTTCGCGGCGAAGCGTGCGGCAAGAGATTCGGCATTCCCCGCGCAATCTTTAAGTTCACGTGCAGTATAAATGCGATTTAAAAATCTATCACCGTGTCGCTCAATAGCAGAAGCAACACGTTCTATTTCAATGAGGTCAATGCCTGTTGATAGGTGCATATTTTTTTGTTAGAAAGCCGAAAGTTTAAGGTTGCAGGGTAAACCTTCAAACTAAATTACGGTCCTGCTGTTGCAATAGCAAGACGTTCTACTTCTATATATTTTTTTGCTACTGCAAGAATTTCATCACGTGTTACAGCACGAACAAGATCGGGATATTGACGATAGTAATCTAAGCCCAAATCATAGTTTTCGATGCGGAGCATCGCACTTGCAACACCGCTATTTGATTCTAAAGATAGGGGTAGGGAGCCAATATAGTTGCTTTTATTATCACTGAGTTCTTCCTCTGTCACGCCATCTTTGACGAAAAGTTCTAGTTCTTTGACGATCAGGTCTATGGCTTTGTCCATGTTGGCAGGGTTTACACCTGCGCTCACATACCATGCGCCAGGTCCATGCCCTGCGCTTATATTAGAGTAGGCGTAATAAGCTAAACCAGATTTTTCTCGCACAGAGTCGCCAATGCGTCCCATTAAGCCAAAACGCCCAAGAATAGAATTGCCCAAAGATGCCGCCATAAAATCATCATCTAGGCGTTTGGGTCCGAGAAATCCCATCATTAAATCGGCTTGTGATTTGCCCGCAATGGCATGATGTTTTTGCACACGTTTTTCGAGAGGAGGCATCTCAGGGACAGTCACTTTTGGTGGCTGGTCGGGGTTTTGCCAATCGCCGAGAATTTCGTTTATTTGGGCAACCGCATCGTCAGCTTCTATCGCGCCGACTACGGTAATCACCATGTTGTGGGGTCCGTAATGCTTTTGATGAAAGTTGACTAAATCCTCACGCGTAATCGCCTGAATAGTTTCAGGAGTTCCATCGCCGGTATGTCTATAGGGGTGGTCGGCGTAAAGAATTTCATCAAAGGTTAACTCTGCCATATCACGTGTGTCTTGATCGCGCATGGCAAGCCCAGCTATATGTTGAGCGCGTAGACGTTCCACATGCTCCGCGGGGAAAGTGGGTTGGCGAAGTCCCTCGGAGAGCATTTGCATTAGGAGCGGTAAATCTTCACTTAATGCACGTCCACCAAAGCCTGCGGTGTAGGTATTGGCATTAAAGCCGAAACTTGCACCCACCGATTCGAGCCTGTCGTAAATTGCCTGAAAATCATATTGCTCTGTGCCACGCATGAGCATGGAGGCAGTCATATCTGATATGCCTAATTTTTCATCGGTATCAAAAAGTGAGCCAGCGGGTAAATTACCACGCAACACCACTGAAGGGCTATTAAAATTTGTGCGGCATAAAACGGTGATGCCATTGTCTAGTTCAACGCGAGTAATATCATCTGCGCCGGGGTATGCTTTTTTACTCATTGGTATTCTCCTCATTGACGGGCAAATAAGTGCCTACCACGCGGTATTTCTTTTGGAAGTATTTTTTTGCTACACGTTGCACGTCATCGGGGGTTACGGCGGCAAGATTATCAAGATAATTTTCAAACCATTCGTAATCGGCAAACATCTCTGTATACCCCATCCAAAATGCTTGGTTGGTGATGCTCTCGCTTCCATAGGCAAAGAGGGCTTTTGCTTGTTTTACTGCACGAGCCACCTCTTCTTCTGAGACTTTTTCTTCTTGTATGCGAGCAATTTCAGCATCTAATGCGGCAAGTGCTTCATCTGGTTTTCGTTCGGGGTGAATAACCATGACGATATTATATAAATAGGGGTCAATGGTGGCTTGTGCGCCGCCACTCATCCCAACAGTTAGTTCTGATTCAACCAATGCTTTATAAAGGCGGGATGTTTTATTGGATATGCCGCCCCCAAACATATTTAGGCTACTGGCACCAGCAAGAAGACTGTCTAAAACGCTTAACGGGAAGAAGTCTGGGTCGGTAGCAGATGGGAAGGGGTAGCAAGCCTGAACATAGGTCGTATCGCCCGTCCCCTCTACGGTCAGACGTGTCTCTCCGCTTGATTCTGGTTCCGGGCGGGATAGCGGTCGAGGGGCAGGTGCGGCGGGAATCCCACCGAAAAGCTCTTCTACTCTCTCAAGCATTTTCTCGGTCTCAAAATCCCCTGCGATAGCCATAACAGCGTTGTTTGGCGCATAATAACTTTTATAGTGTTCGTAAAGGTCATCACGTGTCATTGACTCTAAATCTGCCATATCACCGATAACTTTATGATGGTAGGGATGAACGCGAAAAGATGTTGCTTGCGTAACTTCGCTAAGTTGGAACATGGGCGAGTTTTCGTTGCCCTCACGTTCTGAAATAACCACCGTACGCTCTGATGCAACTTCTTCGGGGTCAAAGAGACTGTTTACCATGCGGTCAGATTCAAGTTGTAGAGCTAAATCAATTTTGTCAGCGGGCATGGTTTCATAATAGGTAGTGAAGTCTAGATAAGTAAAGGCATTCCAAACACCCCCTTCGCGGGAGATGGCTTTGTCTAAGACATTGGCAGGGAATTTGGGCGTTCCTTTAAATTGCATGTGCTCAACCCAGTGTGAGATACCTGTTTTACCTGTGGTTTCATTTCGTGAGCCAACGCGATACCAAACCCAAGATGAAATCATGGGGGCGGTGTGAATTTCTTTTAGCAAAAGAGTAAGCCCGTTCGCTAGGGTAGTTTTAGTGAATTTTTGTGTCATAAGGTTCCTTGTATAAATGATAGTTTTTTTTAGGGACAAATTTCTTCCCCGTGTATGGTGACTGCTTTTGGAGCAACTAGGCAGTATAGCGGCTGAACAACTTCTTGTAATCCAACAAAAGGCTCGTGTAGGTCGGTTTCTTCGAGGGGAATATCTACCTCAACATTTAGTTTGACAGGGATGGATGTATCTACTGGAACAACTAAATCCAATAAGATTGGCAATGCTAAACCTTCGGGAAGGGTCACTACTGCTGGTGCGCTGATATTTAATGCACCTGTATTTATTTCTACATACGCATTATATATGGTCACTGGTTCTGTTAAAGTGACTGTTGTAGGTTGATTTAGAGTAAGGTCAAATTGAACAGGAATGGTATCTTCAACCACAATATCTGTTTTGATGTGGGCTTCATCCATTAGTTGAAAATTATCATAAAGCCCTTGCAATAAGTTCACGGGTGTATCTATATCTATACCTTCGGGAATCACAAAGTTATTTGTATTCTGTGAATATAGATATAATACGGCGGCTAAAAGGACAATCACAACGAGATTAACGGTCATTGAAATGAGTGCCGTGATAGTCCATAAGGTTCGCAGACTTTTCTCTTTACGAGTGAGTTGTGGCTCTGTTGCTGGGGGCGGTTCTGCAGATGGTGGCAATGCAGATAAAACTTCTGGCTCTACCATTTTGCTTTTAGGTTGGGTATTATTTTTGGGGATATTTGCAAAAATATCGTTTCCTTTGTTTTTATTCGACATAAGCTTCCTCCAAAAGTGCGATGTTGATTAGATATGGATAATCTTAACACAGAGTAGCGAAAAATAGGACAGAATTTTTATGAGGATGAGATGCCTGCTACGCGCATAATTTTAACTTGCGTGCCAAAGCTTGATTCGGTGTGCGGCGTAAACAGCGTACACTTCGCACAGATGTTGAATTTTTGGCACACCCGTTGAGGTCATGTGTGTAGCGGGTGCTCTTTAAATAATCCAGATAAAAAACTCCCCCCTTTTGGGCACTTGTAGATTAATGTAGAGCCTTCTATAATGGGTGTGTTGAATTTTATTATAAAGAGGAGTGCCAAATGAAAAAAAATAAATATCTTCTACTAACCACAATAATCTTAAGCGCGCTTTTTTTAGGTGCTTGTAACCTTCCAACAGGCGAGAGTGATGCAGATGCCGATGCAACTACGATTGCCTCAACCTCAGCCGCTGTTTTTACCCATGCGGCAGAAACAGCTGTTGGTGCGGTTATTCCATCGGCAACAACGCAACCAGGGGCTACGGCTTTGTCGACCGCCGCAAATACGCCTATTTCGACAGTGCCTCCTGCGAGCACGGCAACAGAAATCCCGATTCCTTGTAATCGCGGGAGCTTCGTTAAAGACGTAACTATTCCTGATAGCACAGAAATACCAGCAGGAGACTCTTTTACGAAAACATGGCGAATTAAGAATGACGGTTCTTGTACATGGGGGGCTAATTATGTCGTTCTCTTTGATAGCGGGGAACAGATGGGTGCACCAGCCTCTGCCGCTCTTGGCGGCTCTGTAGCCCCTGGCGCAACCATAGATATATCTGTTAATCTCACTGCACCTGTTAGCCCTGGTAATTATCAGGGTAATTTCAAATTACGTTCCCATGATAATATCGTTTTTGGTATCAATGCAGATGCTCAGGGACCTTTTTGGGTGAAGATTGTTGTGCCTAATCCAACGCCCACGCCAACAAATACCCCAACATCTCCTGATTTAACTATAACAAACCTCACACTCAACCCTAATCCGCCCACACAAGGAGTGAATGTAAATGTTAGCATTACCGTTTACAATCAAGGTCAAACGGACGCAGATGCTTTTGTTCTTGAGTGGAGGGGAGGAGAGAATTTCACAACTGCTTCGTGCACTTGGAATATCGCAAGTCTGGCAGGTGGAGACAGTGTCACTAAAACTTGCGACACATTTGCATATACAAGCTGGTATGCATCCATTACAACTAAAGCTGAAGTGGATACGACAGGTGCTATATCAGAATCTGACGAAGGCAATAATGTAATAACAGAAAGTATTCAGGTGTTAATGCCGTAGAACAAGTCTATGGCTTGAATTCAAGAGACGGCAGTTTATCAAACTGTCGTCTCTTTATATATATATGGGAAACTTTTTTCATGTGCCTGTGTTTCAATAGACATAAACCCAAAAGGAGGCGATATGCCCGTACTCGCATTAATCACGTTCGTTCTTGTAAGTCCCTTCATGGCAATCAGCCTGCTCCCCGCACTGCGCCATGAAGAAAGAGATGAAGACGAAGAGAATCTCGTCCGTTGGCGCAAATAATTTAAACCGCCAATCATTACTAATTTTTGTTTTTTCGTGAAGATTAGCGGTTATGAATCTTTGCCAATAAAAAAGTCCCCGTTTATAAAACGGGGACTTTTTTTATCGTTCCATCCAAATCGTGACGGGACCATCATTATCAATTTCAACCAGCATATTTCCCCCAAATTTTCCGCTTTGCGTTTGTAGACCTTGTGAGCGAAGAGCCTCTGTAAATTGTTCGACCAAAGGCTTTGCAATATCAGGATGTGCCGCGTGAACAAAGGAGGGTCTGCGACCTTTTTTCGTGTCCGCATAAAGCGTAAACTGCGAAACAACAATCGCCTCGCCGCCAACGTCTAGCACCGATAAATTCATCTTGCCAGCCTCATCCTCAAAAATGCGAAGATGGGCAATTTTTTTTGTTAAATAGTCAATTTCTGCTTGACCATCTCCCTCTCCAACGCCCAAAAGAATCACAAGTCCCTGCTCAATTTCAGCAATTGTTTTGCCATCTAGAGAGACTTTTCCGTGGGAAACTCTTTGAAGTAAAGCGCGCATATTTTTTCCTAAAGCGTAAAGCGTGAAACATGGCAGAAAAAATGTCACGTTTCACGCTTTGTGCTTTTCGTAAATTTCAAAAGGGTTAGATTATCTTACCTAGCATGGCTTTTGAAACCTTATTCACAGTTTCGACAGCGACAGCTTGTGCTCTTTTTGCGCCATCTTCTAATACTTCGTCAATCTTTTCAGGATGGGCTAATAACTCGTAGTATTTTGACCGAGACTCTTCTATGCTTGTGTCAATCATTTCAAAAAGCATTTTCTTGGCATCACCGTAACCTAAGCCGCCGCTGGTAAACTGCTTGCGCATTTCATCTGCTTTGTCTTTAGGAGCAAAATGTTGATAAAGTTGGTAAATAGTTGAATCGTCAGGGTCTTTAGGATCTTCGGGGCGTTTTGAATCGGTGACTATTCTCATAATTGATTTTTTGAGTTTTTTAGGCTCAGCAAATATGGGAATATGATTCTCATAGCTTTTACTCATTTTTCTTCCATCAAGCCCAGGTATAGCACTGGTCGCCTTCGGAATTACAGGCTCAGGAACAACAAGAACTTCATCGTTATAAGTGTGGTTGAAACTTCCTGCAATATCTCTTGCCATTTCTACGTGTTGCTTTTGATCTTGTCCTACGGGAACAACATCTGTATTATATAAAAGAATATCTGCCGCCATCAAAATTGGGTAAGTATAAAGCCCCATATTGATTCCAGCATCGGGCGCATTGCCATTTTCTACATTTTCAGCAGAAACAGCCTTATAAGCATGGGACCTATTCATCAAACCTTTTGAAGTGACATTCATTAACATAACCGTTAATTTATAAATCTCAGACACATCAGATTGCCGAAAGAACACCGCTTTTTTTGTGTCTAACCCAAGTGCCAAAAAGGTTGCCGCAACTTCATTTGTCCATTTCTTAATCAAATCACTATCTCGAACTGCATTTAGCGCATGAAGGTCTGCAATGAAAATATATGATTTTTCTGCCTCATTGCTCATGTCAATAACTGGCTTTATTGCGCCGACTAGATTCCCTAAGTGAGGTGTTCCAGTTGGTTTTATACCTGTAAGAACTGTTTTTTCTTCGAACATTTACACAATCTCCTTAAATTAGCATTCACAGCAGTATATTTGTTAAATAATTTTACGAACCAGCCCTAAAACTTCGCCCGGTTCGGCATGTCGATTTGTTCTCAATTTGGAATATACCAAATTGTTATTTATCACAACTTCAAATTTTCCCCCACCAGAAGGGATTAATGAAATCTCTTCAATCTCATATTCAAAGGCTTTGGTCAACTCAGCCATCAGACCGACGGCTCTGTCTGTATAATGTCAGACTGCGCAATAGGTAATACTAATTTTGAGCATTTCTTTCTCCTATTTTTCCTGAAAGTATTAGAAAATTATAACACGCACTCCTAAGGTCTTGTCACCTAAATATAAGCGCGCTATAATCACGCCGCTATTGAAACTTACTTAAGGAAATGTTATGCCCGTATATACTTATCGCTGTGAAAATTGCGGTATCCAATTTGATGAAAAAGAGGGGTTCAACGACCCCACCAAAACGATTTGCCCAGAATGTGAAGAAGAAAGCCTGCACAGAGTCTATAGACCTGTAGGCATTGTATTCAAAGGCTCAGGATTTTACGCAACAGATAACCGCTCCCCTTCGGGAAAAGAATCTCGTAAAAAAGATAAAGAAGAAAAATCCCCAAAAAGTGATAAGAAAGAAAAGAAAGGGAGCGAGAAAAAGGCAGAATCTGCGCCGAAAGAAAGCAAAACAAAGAAAAAGAAAGAATGATTTTTTGTATAATCTAAAAATGCGCCTAAATTAAGAGGCGCATTTTTGTTTTTAAGGGGGATGAAGTACACTGCAACGCGCGTGGCCTCAACTGGAGTGCCGACCGATAAACAATTTTTTGGCGTAAATGAATATGGCGGAGTGCCGCTCACGTCGCACTCAGTTTGAGCATCAGCACTCCAGCCCAAAACGCGCGTGAAACGGGACTTCATCCAGTTTGGTTGCCTGAGAATCCCTATCCATCTGTTCGTTTTTAGTATATAATCCAAGTTGTCTGACAACTTGTAACTTAAACTTTAAATTTTCAACCCTTTAGGAGACCCAAATGGCTAAAATTGATTTAACCGTAATGAAAGAAAGACGTGAACGTGCTGTAGAGCGCGCACGTGAGCGAAATATCATTTTCCCGACTTTTGCACAGATGAAAAACCCTGATTTGATCCCAGAGAAGATTAAAGAGCAATTAAAAGATGTTGGTTTGTGGGATATTAATCCTTTGAACCTTTTTAGAATTACTTGGAAAAACGAAGGTGTGGTAGAGGGTGGTGATTTTGGTGATGTGAATTATCTTGAGCTCCCCAAAGAGTTGACCGGCGTAGATGCACGGATTGTTGTCTTAGTAGGGAAGTGGCTTCCGACTGGTTCGCATAAAGTTGGCGCGGCTTATGGATGTTTGGCTCCCCGTTTGGTAACTGGCCAATTTGACCCAACCACGCAAAAAGCAGTTTGGCCCTCTACGGGCAATTATTGTCGTGGCGGTGCGTATGATTCTGCTCTTTTGGCTTGTGAATCTATTGCGATTTTGCCCGAAGAAATGTCTAAAGAACGTTTTGATTGGCTGGCAGGTGTTGCTGGTGAGACAATCAAAACCCCTGGTAGCGAATCGAATGTGAAAGAAATTTTCGATAAATGCTGGGAATTGCGCGAATCTGGCGAAGATTTGATGATTTTTAATCAGTTTGATGAATTTGGCAATTATCTTTGGCATTATGAAATCACTGGTCATGCTTTAGAAGAAATTCTCGAAAAAGTTATGGGTGAAGATGATACCTATCGTGGTTTGGCTTCTGCTACTGGCTCTGCTGGCACTATTGCGGCGGGCGATTATTTGAAACAACTTTATCCTCAGAGCAAAATTGTTGCTAGTGAAGCATTGCAATGCCCAACTTTGCTCGAAAATGGTTTCGGTGCACATCGCATTGAAGGCATTGGCGACAAACACGTCCCGTGGATTCATAACTCGAAGAATACAGACATGATTGTAGCTATTGATGACAACGCCGTAGTTAACTTGAGCCGCCTTTTTAATGAAGAAGCGGGTCAGAAATACCTTATAGAGCAAGGTGTTTCAGAAGAAGTTGTTTCTCAACTAAACCTAATGGGTTTCTCTGGTATTTCTAATGTTCTTTCGGCAATTAAAGCCGCTAAATACTACGAAATGGGCGAAAACGATATTATGCTCACCGTTTTGACTGATTCTATGGAACTTTATCAATCTCGTCTCGTAGAAATGCACGAAGAATTGGGCGAATATACCGAAGCCAACGCCGCCGCCGATTTCTCTCGCTGGTTAATTGGTCAAACAACCGATAATCTCGAAGAACTAACCTACACCGCTCGCCGCCGTGTTCATAACCTTAAGTATTACACTTGGGTTGAGCAACAAGGCAAAACCCATGAAGAAATTCAGGCACAATGGTACGATAAAGACTATTTCACTGACATTCAAAGCCAAGCAGATGAAATTGATGAATTGATTAACGAATTCAACAAAGATGTTGGGCTTCTCTAATACCTAAGACTGTAGATATAAGACCAAAGACCGAAGATTAAAAATCTTCGGTCTTTTTTATTACGAATTTGCGTGATAGTTGTATTTATGCGATAAAATAAAGTTATGATTTCCCCTACAGATTTAATCCTTGTTTGCCTTATCCCTTCTCCACGAGATCTGGAGATTGCGCGACTTTTGGGCTGGTATAGAATTCCGCTTCGTACCGCGCCCAAAGTTCTTTCTGTTGATTATCTTGCTTTTTATCAACCTTCATCTTTTGCTAAGAGAGGGGGCAGAATTGAATTTATTGTCCCTGTGCGTGGTCACGAATTAGTTTCTCGCGCCGAACTTTTGCGCGATGAAGCCGACCATCCCCGTGCCCATGAGGAGTATTATAAAGTCCAACTTGGTGCGCTAGAGAAGTTGCCAAACCCTATTTTGGCGAAAAAATGGAAAAGACTAACCTTTCTCTACACAACGGGAGAGTATTTGCTTCAAGCAGAAACTTTAAATGATTTAGCCGTAAAAAATGATGAGCGTAAATTATTATGGAAGTCTTTGCGTGAGCGGGCTGAAAATTCTTCGTTGTATAAAGTTAAGTTGCCAGAAATTGATCTTGATCCTGCATTATTGGTTGCGCTACTTGGCATTGAAGAATTAGAGCCATCGTATGATGGGGAGAAGAAATAATGACAGAAAATAATTTATCCGAAGAACCTGTCTGGACCTATCGCGGTTACGAACTTCAATCTGGTGAATTCAATACCGCCATGATACATCTTTTTCGTGCCGAGGTGAATCGTTCTAACGTCTGGCGGCAACGCCTAGATGCAACAACAAATTGGGCTGTGATTACCACAGGCGCGGTTATTTCGCTGGCTTTTGCTCAAAAAGTTTCTCATCTTGTTATTCTACTTAATTTATTGCTCGTTACCATTTTTCTCATTATCGAAGCGCGGCGTTATCGATATTTTGAACTTTGGTCATCGCGTGTGCGCATGATGGAAACAGATTTTTTTGCCGCTATGCTCGTGCCCCCTTTTAAACCCTCACCTGGCTGGGCAGAAAGCATGGCAGAAACACTCTTGCACCCCGATTTTCCTATCTCTGAGTTGGAGGCACTCGGTCGCCGATTGCGTCGCAATTACCTCTGGATTTACCTCATCGTTGGCATTGCTTGGTTTGGTAGGCTGGCGCTTTACCCTACTCCTGCAAATTCTTTTTATGAGGTCGTTCAAAATGCCTCTGTAGAATATATTCATGGGGCATGGATTATGAATGCAGTTGCTGTTTTTTATGTGTTCATTTTTTCATTAGCTCTCTTTACTGTTCGATTACGGCGTGCCTCTGGTGAGGTTCTCGCTAACCCAGAGATTCTGGGATTTGACATAGATGATGCAGAAGAGGGGCTTGAGCAACAATCGCCCGAAAAAAAGCCCTGGTTCCGCAGAACTCGTAAAAGGCAAGAATTGGTTACGTTGATAATCACAGACCAGCCGCAGAAAGTTTCGCAGAATATCAACAAAAAAATGCACAGAGGGGCAACCATCTTAAAAGGTGAGGGCGCGTATACACATGAAAAACACGCTGTCTTAATGGTTGCGCTTACCAGCACAGAAATTTCTACGCTAAAAGAAATTGTGGTAGAAATTGCGCCTGAAGCCTTTGTAATGGTTGTCCCTGCAAAAAACATCTTAGGACGTGGTTTTATGCCACTGGAGGAAGAATAATGTCAACACTCATTCATAATGGAACTTTAGTTACAGCATCTGAGACTTTTGATGCGGATGTTTTGATAGACGATTCCGGGCAGATTTCTGCCATCGGACGCGATTTGTCTGCGCCCAACGCTGAGCGGGTTGACGCGTGCGGAGGCTTGATTCTGCCCGGAGGCGTGGACCCGCACACGCACTTTGAACTGCCCATGTTTGGCACGGTTTCATCTGACGACCATTATACGGGGCATAAAGCCGCCGCGTTTGGTGGGACAACGACCGCTATTGATTTTATTAATCAAGATTATGATTCACTTAAAGACTGTGTAGACGCGTGGCATAAAAAAGCAGGTGACAAAGCCGCGATAGATTACTCTTTTCACATGAATATCGTTAATTTTAATGAGCAGGTAGCCAAAGAAATTCCCCTGCTAAAAGAGGAGGGCATCACTACTTTAAAAATATTCACGGCTTATAATGGTGTTTTGCGTATCGATGATAGTAGCATTTTCAAGATTTTGCGCATAGCTGGTGAGCATAATATGTTAACACTACTTCATGCTGAAAACGGGGATGTGATAGAAACGTTGGTCGAAGAAGCATTAGCTGAGGGACACACCTCTGCCGAATGGCACGCGTTAACGCGCCCAAGCTGGGGCGCAGGGGATGCTATTTTAAGGGTAGCAGGTATGGCACACGCGGCGGACGCATCGCTCTATATCGTCCATATGAATACGGCAATTGGTGCCGACATGCTCAAATATGCTCGCGAGCGCGGAGCTAAGGTTATGGGAGAAACTTGTCCCCCTTATCTCTTTTTTACCATTGATCATATGCGTCAAACCGATGGCGCAAAGTGGATTTGCTCCCCGCCCATGCGAAGTGAAGCCGATAATCTGCGGCTTTGGCAAGCAGTAGAGCGTGGTGAAATGCAAACCATCGCTACTGACCATTGTCCATTTTTCTTCGATGGCACACAGCCAATTGATTATGAGGGCGAGCAAATTGCCATCCCCGGGAAAGAGTTGGGTGTAGGCGATTTTACGAAAATCCCCAACGGTTTACCAGGCGTGGGCGACCGCCTGCCCGTGATGTGGACAGAAGGCGTGGTAAAGGGGCGTATTACCCCGAATCAATTTGTAGCAATGACGAGCACTAATCCCGCTAAGATTTTTGGCATGTATCCGCGTAAAGGTGCGTTGCTCCCCGGTTCAGATGCCGATATTGTAATTTGGAATCCCGAAAGGAAAGTGAAATATGGTGTAGAGATGGCGCATCACCGTACGGACTATAATCTTTTTGAAGGTTGGGAGTTGAAAGGCTACCCCGAAAAGGTTTTCTTGCGCGGTAAATTAATAGTCGATGGAGATAAATGGCTTGGCGAACGTGGTGGAGGGGAGTTTATTAAGAGAAAAGAAGGGGAAGTTTTATAGAAGGTATCTCAAGGACTTCAAGAAAATGAGTGTGTGATTTTATAATCCCGAAGAGATGTTAGGATTATAACAACGCTACAGTTAGAACAGAAAATCCCGAAGGGATGACTTAGCCACCCCTTCGGGGTTATTAAAAACAAAGGATAAATGCCAATTATCGTTAACGGTGTTTCTGATCATGTTCATCTTTTTATCGGACTTAAACCCTCGATGGCGTTATCAGACCTTGTTCGAGATGTGAAGAATAATGCCACAAATTTTATTAATGACCGTAACTGGATAAAAGGCAAGTTTTCTTGGCAGAAAAGATATGGCACATTTTCTTATAGTCATTCGCAAATCGAAAACGTGTATAATTATATTTTGAATTAAGAAAAGCATTATGCCAAACAAAATTTTCAGGACGAGTATATGGCTTTTCTCAAGAAATTTGAGATTGAGCATAATATCAAATATTTATTTGAATGGATGGACTAATGACAGGAAAGCATACGACAGACGCAGTAATTGTACATTGTATAGATTTTCGTTTTCAAAAATATCTTGATGCTTGGCTTCGTGAAAACTATGCCAGCTGTAAATACGACCGCGTTTCTTTGGCGGGCGGTGTATTCGATTTTGAGTATATTTTAAAACAAATCAAAATATCTGAAACTTTGCATGATATTAATGAAATTATCTTGGTTAATCATGAAAATTGCGGGGCTTATGGTGCAGAGGGGAATTATGCGCGCCATAAATCTGATTTAGAAAAAGCCAAAGAAGAACTGTTGCGTTTATACCCCGCTTTAGATGTGGAAATCTATTATTTACATTTAGATGGTGAGTTTGAAGAGCTTCATTCGTAAAGTATAAGGAATGGCTCTTCGGGACAGTGAGAAAAAAATCTGCAAAATCTGTGGATAGTTTTATGACTTACTCGCACGTTATCTCAAAATCCTAAAGAGCCTTTTCTAATTGCTTCAATCGTGGGTGCTCAGCATAAACCCCTCTGTATTTTTCTGGCAACATAACCGCTATTTGGCACATAATCTCGTCGGTATATTCTTCTAATACCTTATCCTTATCTTTGCGAGGCAGAGGGGGCAAAGTAAAAGCCTTGCCAATTGTCACTGTTATTTTTGTGCGTTTAAATCGTTTCAGATTGCTTATAAAAATGCGATCTTCTGTGCCCACCACTGCAACAGGGATAACGGGAAATTGCGATTTTGCCGCCAAATAGCCCACGCCTGGTTTTCCCTTAGCCATCGTTTCTGTTTTACTGCGTGTCCCCTCTGGGGCAATAATGAGTACTTCACCTTTATCCATACGCCTTAAAATTGCTCGCAGGGCGCGAATATCAGGATTATAGCGGTCGATAAAAATAGCATTTAGATGTTTTCCCAACCAACTCAAAAAAGCACTTTCTCCCCATTTTTCAGCAACCGGAATGAAAAAATCCCAGCGTTCGAGAGAATGAAAAACGAGTAGTGCATCTAAAATCCCAAGATGATTGCTAGCGAAAATATAACTCCCCGATTCTCGCAGGTTTTCTATATTTTTAATCTCTACTTTGGCAACCATTTTAAGTAGAGCACGAATTAAAGTACGAATAGTAGATTTAAGCATCTGCCAATTGTAGGTTATTTTTTGGATGATGGCAATAAAAAAAGCCCACAAAAGGGGCTTTTTTTATTGCTCTTCTTGATTTTTTTTATTATAGCCATTGATTACTACGGTGCGAGAGTGAGCCTGTCCCGCCTGTTTTTTGTTGAGTTTTCCCGTATTTTTGTAAAACACGAATAAAAATATCACGATCTGTAGGGTGTATTTTAATCAAATGAAAACCAGTATTATAAACAAAGGGGTCAATGGGGTCAGCCTGCGACCATTTGCTCTGCGCGCTAAAAACCATAAAAGGTTTCTCTGCCACATCTGCTGTTAGCTCAAGATGAAAGCGGAATTCTTTTTCAATAGGAATTGGGGAAACGCTATCCAACTTAAATCCACCCGTGCTAATATCGGCTAAGTGCCCAATTAGCTCTCTAGTTGTCGCATCAGATAATTGCATATAATAAGAAAAATCTTTTCTTCGTTCAATTCTTTTATTTACCACTAGCAACCTCCTCTCTTATTTATATTAACAGTATAGATGAAATTGAATACACTTGCAATGATTCTTATGAAATTTTAAGGATATGCGTAATAATACTTGCGCCAGAGCCACCTATATTTTGCGCCATCCCAATTTTTGCACCCTGAACTTGGGCTTCCCCACACTCCCCACGTAATTGTTGGACAGATTCGATTATTTGATACATGCCCGTTGCACCTACGGGATGCCCGCGCGCTTTCAGCCCGCCCCGTGTGCAAATCGGGATTCCTCCGTGTTTCAACTTGATTGCCCCACTCAAACCGAGCCTCGGTCCCTGACCTTTTTCTGCAAAGCCGCAGGCTTCTAACGAGAGTGCCGCCATAATTGAAAAGGCATCGTGTAACTCAAAAAAATCTATATCTTCGGGTGCATTTCCTGCTTGAGCATATGCGTATTTAGCTGAAAGATATGCGGCTTGCAAAAATAGCGGCATCTTGCGTGAGTGGACGCTAAGCGTATCGGTTGCCGCACCACTTCCTACAATTTCTACCGCACGTTTATTGTTGTGAACGCTCTCTAAAGGCACAATTAAGGCACTTGCCGCACCATCGCCAGTGGGTGAAGCATCCATTAAGTTAATGGGGGCGGCAATCATAGCTGAATTTTTATATTGTTTTTCGCTAATAGCAAAAGGCAGGCGAGCGTGCGGATTATGCGCGGCATTAGCATGAGAATTAAGTGAAAAAGGCGCAAAATCTTCATGTTGCCAGCCATACTCGTGCATATAACGGCGCATAATGAGTGCATTTAGCCCCACAAAAGAAACGCCTTGCTCAAGTTCCCAATCTGAATCTGCCGCAGTAGCCAATGCAGAGGTAATATCGTTAGGAGCGGCATCGGTCATTTTCTCTACCCCAACGACCATTGCTGAATCGATTTCACCAGAGGCAACAGCCATCATCCCTGCTCTAAAAGCAGATGCGCCCGAAGAGCAAGCGGTTTCTATTTTGACCGCCTCCCCTTTAAAGCCAACCCAGTCGGCGATTACGGCACCGAGGTTGTTTTGCTGGTCTATTAATCCTGAAAGCATATTGCCAACGAAGAGCGCATCAAAGTTTTTGCGCCCCGCATCTTTTTGTGCGGCAAAAATTGCTTTTCCTGCCAGTTCGCGGATAGAGAGATTCCAATGTTCGTGTACTTTTGTTTGTCCGATGCCAATAATTGCGATTTTTCGCATGGGCTTTCCTTTTTAGATATTTGTGTCTCAGATTTTTACGTTATACTTTAATATGGTATCTGATAGTTTCATAAATCACCTCTTTCACATCACGTAAAAATCGCTACTCTAATAATGCCAAGACGCAAAGCTTTTAAGTTTTTCTTAGTGGCCTCGCGATTTTGCGTGAGATTTGAGAAAAGGTTTAATTAAAGTGCCGAGTGGCTAGATACCCTAATTCTAATCGAATGAACTCTCAAGGTCTATCAAAATGGCAAATCAAGCATGGGAAAGTGCTGTTCTCAGAAAGTTGGCAGAAAAAGGGGATTTAGGAAAAGAATCTGTAGATTATATTTTGCAACATAATGTGAAGTTGAATTTTAAGAAGTATTCAGAAAGCACTGGGGCGCGATGGTTTTTATTTAATCATATTACTTTGAATACGCGCCATTATTCAACCGATACCGATTTAGATGACCCAAAACTATTGAGTTTGTTGGTCCATGAAGTACACCATCTTAAACAAGGGACTTCGATCGCTTTCTCTGTTTATGGTGAGTTGGATGCTTGGCAAGTAGAGCATAGTTTTTATAAAGAAATTCATCCGAGAAAATTTAGCCCTGCTTTTGAAGAGCTTCTTGCTCTGCCCCTTAATTATAACCGTGAAAATTTACGCCATGCGGCAAAATTGATGCAAGATGTTGCCGGGAAGGGGTATAGGATTGATTTATATCCTTTATACCCAATTTTGGATGAAATTAAATTTCAATTGACTCGGCGTGAAAAAAATAACGGGCGTGAAAAAAATAACGGGCGTGAAAAAAATAACGGGCGTGAAAAAAATAACGGGCGTGAAAAAAAATAACGGGCGTAAATAAAAATAATGGGGGCGAGAAAAATAATGGGGGCGAGAAAAAATAGACTTTTTGAATAAGGCTATTTTGCTGGGGAGTGGCTAAAACTGGCTGATGCTTGCCCCCTCTGTCCTTCGGACATCTCCCCCGAAGGGGGAGAATGTGTCTCTGTGAGACATGTTTCTTCCCCCTTCGGGGGAAGGCTAGGCGGTGTCCTGAGCCTGTTGAGGAAAAGGGGGCTAGAGCATGGGGGGGGCAAAAAGCTCACACTTAAAAATGTTTGTTGAGGGTACTCAAGCCCAAAACGCGCGTGAAGCGGTTCTTCATCCCCAAGAAAAAAGGTCGTTCTCAATAATCGAGAACGACCTTCAACTTTAAACTTTCTAACTTGTATTACTCGTTTAAGAATCTCTCTAACGATGCCTTGCTGATTCTATAGGCATTGCCGAGTTTTTTTGCTTTTAGATCGCCAGCGGTGATAGCCGCCATGACATCTTCTTGGGAGACTTTTAGTATACCAGCGACATCTGCGGGGGTCATTACAGAGGGCATACCACCAGCAGCTGCGGCAGGAGCGGCTTGTTGGGGCGCACGTTGCTGTTGCATGCCACCAGATGTGGCGTTTTGCATGAGATTGCCAATGCCCATACCAGCACCGATACCCGCTGTGAGACCAGCCCCGCCACCTTCGTTATTTGCGGCATCGCGCATGGCGTCTGCGGCTTGGAGTTGAGTGTAAACGTTCATATCGAGCATACCCATATCGCGTAGTTCTTGTGCCGATTTGGAGGAGGGTTTTAGGCTACCAATATAGAAAGATTTGAGTGTTAAGCCTAGTGCGGCAAAATCGGGGGCGGCTTTGGCACGCACGCCTGCGCCGAGTTCTTCGGTGAGACCAATCATCTCTAGCACATTGCTTTTTGCGCCTGTTTCGCCGAGTAAATCGGCAAATTTAGAGAGCAACATATTGCGCAGACGGTCGTCAATATCGTCCATCATATAAGAGCTGTCTGAGCCTACAATTTGGGTTACAAATTGTTGCGGGTCGCTAACTTCGATGGAGTAGGAGCCAAAGCCTTGTAAAAGAGCCACACCCAAACCAACGCCGGGGTTGCGAACGATAATGGGTTGCGGTGTGCCCCATTTTAGGTCGGCGAACTCTTTCATTGAGACATAATAGACCTCAGCCGTAAATGGTGTGCGGTTGTTGAAGGCTTTCCCGATGAGGTTTGTAACCATGGGGATATTGGCAGTGGCTATGGTGTGCCGCCCAGGTCCGAACTTATCAAGTGCATGTCCATCGCGGAAGAAAACTGCATTTTGAGATTCACGTACAATGACTTGCGAGCCAACTCGATAGTCGCCAATCCCGCGTTCGGGGAAGCGATGCACGATTTCATTTTTCATTTCATCGGGATATTCAATAACATCAAAAATTCGAGCCATTTTTTTACTCCTTATCTATAAGCGACAATAACGCTCTAATTATAGCGTATTTTTTATGTGGTTGGGATACTACAAAAGTCTTAGAGACTTTTGTAGTATCCCAACCATTTGCCCCTTAAATACTCATCTGTTTGCCCGTCCCACCATGCCTTATCATCAAAACTTCTGCCATAATACTGACGGCGATTTCTTCTGGTGTTTCTGCTTCGATTTCTAGACCGATGGGAGAGTGGACGCGTTTCAGTTCATCTTCATCTACGCCACGTGCGCGTGTCAACTTGCTTGCCTCTAACCAGCGTTTTCTTGACCCTATCACGCCAATATACGCGGCGGTGCTTTTTAGCAAATCGGGCAAAGCGAGCGCATCTACATCTGCCCCCCGTGTTGCCATGACGATGAAAGTTTGTGTGTTGATTTGCACGTGGTTGGTAATTTCTTCCATTGCTATTGCCAAATACTCATCTCCACCGGGGATATGCTCTGGTGTGCAAAATTCGGCGTTATCTTCTACAATCACAACGTGAAAATCGAGCCATTTGGAGAGGTGCACCACCGCTTTTCCCACATGCCCTGCACCAATTAATAAAAGCGTTGGTTTTGGCAACATCGGCTCTACGTAGACCTCCACTGTGCCGCCGCAAATGCCTGCATCACCTTCAGTAGGATTGTTCATTTCGTAGGTGAGATAGCGCGCTTCACCATCTTGCATAGATTCCATTGCCGCAGCGCGGACGCGTCTTTCCAGCTCGCCACCGCCGACTGTGCCGAGTGTCTTGCCATCAGCATAAGTGAGCATTTTGCTCGTTCCCTGACGGGGAACAGAGCCGTGACTGCGGACAATGGTCGCTAATGCGGCGACCTGTCCTTTTTCTTCAATTTCTGCGAGTGCTTGGTAGATTGTTTTCATTTTTCCTTCTTTATACGTGCTTCAATTATATGGACCATTTTATGGAATAACTCGTCGCATTCTTCTGGTAGTGCGGGACCGCTTATCTCCATCTTTTTATAAAAATGTTCAAAGGGTGCGGGCATATGCCCAACTGTGCAGAGTGCACCTCCGCGTGGATCTTTTGCCCCATAGACCACGCGCCCTATATGGTGCAAGAGAATTGTGCTTAGGCACATTAGGCAGGGTTCAAGCGTGGTGTAAAGCGTCATTTCTTTGGCTCGTGTCCAAAGGGCGGGGTCAACATTAGCCAGTGCGTCAATTTCAGCATGACGACCGGGGTTGGGCGTGGGAAACCAGAGCCTATTTTTCCCCTCGGCAATGACTTGACCATCTAAAACGATGAGCGCGCCAATGGGCAGGTTGCCTGCTTCTTCAGCAGATTTTGCTAACCTGAGGGTGTGGAGCATGTAGTCGTGATCTGTAGGCATATAAGTTTCTTTTGAGATAAATCCTCATGAATGTGTTCATGGGCTGATACCTAAAACCCGTTAAAGCGGGGTGTTTTCTAACGTGCTTTAGCACGTTTTGTATTGCAGACACCGAATTCATTCGGTTGTCATTTCATTCGGATTTTACAATACCATGAATGAATTCATAGGCTGATATTCAAAACCCGTTGAAGCGGGTTGTTTTTCAGGGGGTTAAAAAGGAAACTCACCTAAAATATCATAACTTGCTCTTTCATCGCGTATAAACTTGGCTTCATCAGCGCGTGCGTCAAAAGCTGCTGGTCCTTCATCTTCTTCCGCATATCGTTCGATCCAAGCATTTGTGCTTTGTGCAGTGTGATGGTTTTTCTGGTTTTTGACATAATTCACGGCGATTTGTAATTGTTTTTCTCCCACTGTCAGACAACCATAGCCACGTTGCCAGCTAAAATGTTCACTAGGGCGAATGACGTGGTTGACATAATGGGAGCTGGAGCCTTTTACAAACTTTACAATATCCGCCACACTTTGTTTTGGGGGAATTGTGAGAGCGATATGACTATGATCTTCCATGCCGTTGATTTCATAGACAAAGGCACCTAATTCAGCTACTTTTTTGACCATATACGCATAAAGCTGTGCTTCAAAAGATATTTTTATGAGCGGTTGCCTATTTTTTGTTGCCCATGTGAGATGATAATAATTTCGCCAAAATGACATGTGCTTGCTCCGTATGGGTGATGTTCAACCTTTCAATTCTGGTGCTTTGTTGACAATGAAGAATTTCTGAAAAAAATGGCACTATAGTAATCCTGAAAAATCTATTGCTTGGTCTGACCAATTTTTAGCCTGCACAGATAGCAAAACTCGTTGGCTATGACTTTTGTTATTTTCATGCCACGCGCTTAGCCATAATGTGATTAATCTTTGCATTTTGACCAATTCTGCGGCTGTTTCAATTTCAGCTTCTGCGGCTGTCCATTCTATGAGGTATTTGGCTTCATCTAGCAAGTCAGTAACGACTTCGGGATTATTTGAGTTTCTGGCGGAGGATGAAATTCGTGCTAGTGTTGCAGATAATGCGCCCAAACGGCGGGGGAGAGGGTCGCGCAGGAAGCGTTCTTTAAGTTTTTCTTTGTTTTTTATCATTTTAAGCCTCCTAAAAGTTCACGAGTTATCGATTCAACTTCTTCACGCAAATTTTGGTCTTGAATGATAATACTTCGATTCCCCAGACGTGGACGGATATTAATTAATGATTCAAATTCAATTCGTTCTTCATCTGGGTACCAGTTTGCACCCCAAAGATCGTCTTGTTCACTGCCCTCCATGCCCAATAATTGTTTTTCGTTATCTGCGTGCATTTCTCCACCACCCGATAGAATTCGTTGACGAATATCTACGACTAACTTGAGCATAATTTCATATTGTTGAAGCATATCTTGAATTTGGAAAGATGTAGCTGGTTTTTTAATTGTATGTATCATATTTTCTCCGTTTTTATATGGCAAGTTTCTAGGTGGCGTATCTCACGTTTTTACGCATCATGGGTAAAAAAATGTATCTGTATTTTCTCAATGCGAATGTTCGCGAATGAACGAATGACCTTCAAACCTTCCAACATTCTAACGCTCTAGCAACCCCAACACCCCCAGCAACAACTGCTTCTTTTTCGAAACGATACCTTTCGCGCAGTGCGTAAGCAACTACCAAAGGTCATTGTCTAACCCAAGAGCAAAATTGACAGCTTTTCTTACTTCCTGTAATCGTTCTAGGGATAGTCGAGTAATAATTTTCCCGATTTTGCTTTGTGAAACAGTTTGGAGATTGTCGAAATTAGCCACGCAAGTTTCATATATTCCATCCTCTGTTGTTAGCAAAACTTCGGATGGAATATCTCGAATTCTGGTTGTGATTGGCGCAATTGTTACTGTATTGAGATAGGGAATAACAGTATTGCGCGTCAAAATGAGTACAGGTCTGCGTTTATCGGGAGCTTTGAAGGTGTACCAATAAACTTCTCCGTGTTTCATTCTGCGCCCCACACTTGTTCGTCCTGCCAAATATCAAACTCACCTTTTTCAACGGGATATTTAGCATATCCTTTCGCATGACGTTCTTCCATTTTGCGGATCTCGTATTTTTGCAGGGCTAATTTCAACGCTTCTCGTATAAAAGCAGAGCGACTTGTTTCTAAGTTGCGAATGGCTAGGTCTACTTTGTATAATAGAGGCTCATCAATCGTCATTTGAATAGTTTTCATCGTATTATCCTTTGGTTACAGTTAGTTTATGTGTATTTTAGTCCACATAAATATAGCGGTCAAGATCGAGGCCACTGTTTCCTGATCTCTAATCGACTGATTTCTACCTCTCCAACAACCCCAACACCCCCGGCAACAACTGTTTCTTCCTCGAAACGACACCCTTTGCCAGGCGCGTCCCATCGGGTTGGCGGGGGTAGGGGAGATCGTTTAATTCGGGCGGCTCATTGATGATGAGCAATTGGCTAGAGCCGCGCACCACGTCTGTGACCATGAGCATGGCAAAATCTACGGCTTGTTTGGCGCGTAAATCTTCCAGCGCAACTTTTAGTTTCTTTAGATATTTGGCAAGTTGTTGTAAATCGGTCACTTCAGCTTGTGCGACCGCGAAGCGATAATTCCCGCCATCGTAGAGTTTCATATCGGTAGAAACAATCTCTTCTGGTGTACGTGAGGAAAGTCCCGCCCCTGCGCTAAGCACTTGCTCGCCGTAAGTTTGCACAGTCTCGTCCTCAAGGGGACCGCCATGCACGAATGCCCAACGGCTCAATCTTTTGGCGGCTTTTTCATCTCTCTCGGTAGTAGTCGGGGAGGTCAAAATCAGGGTATCTGAGAGTAAGCCTGCTAATAAAAGCCCCGCAATTCTGGGGGGCGCACTTAGCCCAGCCTCTTCCATTTTCTCAGAGACAAGTGTGCTGGTACTGCCCACAATATCCACAGTAAAACGAATAGGGACATGTGTAGAAGGGTTTCCCAAGCGATGATGGTCGAGAATTTCAACTAATTCTGCCTCTTCAATATGCGCCAATGCCTGCCGCGCTTCGTTATGGTCTACCATAATAATTTTAATGCGTGGGGGATTTAACGCCTCCCGTTGGCGGCAAACGCCTTTATAAACACCACTTTCATTGGTTACGAAAAAATTATCCCCTTCGTAGCGCAAAAGCCGTGAAATAGAATCACGAATCCGTCCTTTTGCCTGCACTTGAGGTACATCCATATTGCAGGCTTCTCGGCAGGGAGCGTCTAAAACATCGGCGATTTTCATTTCTTGTTTTTTGCTATGCGCGCCGACCACCTCACCCATATAGGCAAAGATACTGCCGCCTGTCACCAAGCCAAAGGGTTTCCCGTCTGCGTCAACAACGGGGGCAACTCCCCCCGTGCGCGAAGCAATTGCCCAAGCCTCCCGTAGCGGTGCGTCTGGGTCAGTCGTATCAAAACGGCGCACAAGAGTCTCAAATCTCGGTGAAGCGTCATTGAGTAGAACAGGTGCATCTAAGCCTAAATGCTTTAGCACCCACGCCGTTTGCATATTTAGCGTCCCCGCTCGCGCCGCAGTCACAGAATGGTCAGTTTCGTTTAATAACCAAGCATAGCCCATCGCCGCCGCAATGGTGTCTGTATCGGGATTAATATGTCCAATTACATAAGTTTTTTCCATTTTATTCTCCTTGTAGTAAGGGCTTAGCCCTTAATCTTTCTCGCAACCTATAAGGACTGAAGTCCTTACTACGAGGGGGAGCGCAAACCAAGATTGATTTTTCAGGATGCAATGCCCCTTTAGGGCATGCCTCGCTCGTGATTTGGGCTTGAATCTGCTTTTCAACATGGTTAGGATTTAGCTTGATCCTCTTCTATTTGTGAGAGACTTTTATATAGTTTTTCCACATCTTCACTTCGAGTAAATGCGGTTAGTTGATCGCCCGATTCTAATTTTGTTTCGCCGTGCGGAATAAGTACTTTGCCCTCTCTCCGAATGGAAATCAAAATGCTCTCATGCGGTAAATTATCGGCAATCTCGCAAATCATTTGCCCTGTAGCTTGAGAATCATCATTTAATGATAACTCAACAAATTCAGTGCCGTCTATATTTTTCATTTGCATACGTTTCGTGCGGTGTTGAATTTCAGCACGTTTGGTGAGCGCAATTTTATACGATGCGACAAGATCGCGGCGTTGAATTAGTCCTAAAAGATGTTTTGGGTCGTTCCTTGAAATAACAGGCAAGCGACCAAATCCGCGTTGGCTCATCTTATTAAGCGCGTCGCCAATACTTTCGTCTGGATAAATTACGGCGAGATTTTCATAAGGTGTGCCAATTTCGGCGACCGTAGTTTTTGATAATGCCATGCCGTTGTGAATAGCTTGTTCTAAATCGGTGATAGTGACCATGCCATATAATTTGCCTTGTTCGTCTAAAATGGCAATCCCATGATGGCGTGTTTTGTTGAAGACTCGGGAAAGCCCTTTAAGATTGATGTCTTTGGTAATGGTATGAATATCTCGTGCCATGACCTCATTAACCAAAACGCCTTGCAAAATATCAACATCTTTGCCTTTCCGCAAGCGGACACCACGCCTGGTGAGTTTGAGTGAATAAATCGATTCTCCCTTGAGTAGTTTTTGAGAGAATAAAGTTGCGATGACGACTGTAAACATGAGCGGCAACATGATTTTATAGTCACCAGTTAGCTCAAAGAGAATCAAGACCGCAGTTATGGGTGCGTGAGCAGTAGCGGCAAAAAATGCTGCCATGCCAACTAATGCGTAGGCTCCTGCCGGGGCTGTGATATTGGGAAAAAGCATATTAATAATCAGTTCAAATGCTGTCCCGAGCATGGCTCCCATAAATAAGCCAGGCGCAAAAACGCCACCTGAGCCACCAGAGCCTAAAGTTAGACTCGTGGCAATCATTTTGAGGACAAGTAGAATTAGAACCGCGCCCAGCGCAAGCTGATTGTCTAACGCACTTTCGATAACTTCATAACCCACGTTGTAGATTTGTGGAGTTCCTTCCCAACTAACACCTGTGAGGGTAGGGTAAGTGAGTGCCAAGATACCGAGCAAGACCCCACCGATGGCAGGTTGAAGCCATTCAGGGACATTTTTCCATTTCGCAAAAACATCCTCAGACCAGTATAAAAGATAAACAAAACCTGCACCAACAGCTGCGGCGGCAAGTCCCAAAATGGGATAGAAAGCAAATTCCCATAAATTGTTAATGCCATATTCTATAGGGATATGAAAAGCTGGAATGTCTCCAAAGGCAGCGCGCCCGATAACGCTGGCGGCCACAGCAGAGACAACGACGCTACTAAAGTATTTAACGCTAAATTCCCCTAAGATGATTTCAAGAGAAAAGATAACGCCAGCGATAGGCGCGTTAAATGTTGCGGCAATACCGCCCGCCGCTCCACAAGCCACTAAATTGCGAACACGGTCGTCCGACAAGTTCATCTTTTGCCCTAAGGATGAGCCTAAAGCTGAACCTATTTGTACAATCGGTCCTTCTCGTCCGACTGAACCACCACTACCAATCGTGATTGCTGATGCAAAAGATTTCACTACCGCTACAATCGGGCGAATTCGCCCTCCGCGTAATGCCACGGCTTCCATGACTTCAGGAACACCATGTCCTTTTGCTTCGCGCGCAAAAAAGTAGATCAAGGGACCAACAATCAAGCCGCCGATAGCGGGGACAATGATCACATATGCTTTTCCCCAGCCTGCAGTAACTGCTGGGAACCAGCTGTATCCTACCCACTCAACCCCTTGGATTAAATAACGAAAAGCTACTGCACCAAGTCCCGTTCCTATGCCAACAAGTAGTGCTGTGCCGATAAAGAGAGCTTCGGAAGGATTTTCGAAGTAGTTAAAAAATTTCGGGGTTTTCAATTTGTTTAGGGCTCCTCATACTTTCTTCCTCAGTGAGGTTAATACCTCGCCGCTCTGCGACGAGATTATAAGTTTCACCGGGACCTCCCGTCTTCTTGCGGCGGGGCAGTTTGTTTTTTTGCAAGAATAATTACGCTGTTTTTTAGCGCGCATCGAAGGTATATCCTTCGAGAATATAGACACCCTTCGGGCACGCCCCGCTTGTGATTTGGGCTTGAATCTGTTCTTCAACATAAGATTGGTCTCCAGCCCTATCCTCTTCGAGCGGACCCACCTGACAGCTTTTTGGCGTAGGAAACTCATCTTGATGTGCCACCAAATACTCCACAGCCTCTGGCGGCATAGCGATGCGTGGCACTCGCATCGGGTCAAACTCAGGCGAATAAGGCGGTGCCATAAACTTGATACCATTGATAATCCAATCAATATCGAAAACCGCCAACATTGGGTCGCCTTCGGGCGTGATGTAATTCACCATCGCATTATAAGCACTGCCTTGGGGCCAATAACCAAAGGGAATGGCGAACATATTCCCCAAATCGGGAATCAAATCCTCGCGCCCCGCGTTCAGAAGCAATTGTCTTAAGAAAAGGTCGTTTTGCTCCAACTCCCAATGAATGCCTTCTCCACTGCTTTTATCAAAACGAGCATGTGTATAAGAGTGATTGTAAACGCGGGCATCATGCTCTATGCACCAAATAATTGTTGCGGCTAAATCATCTTTCCATTTTCCCGCTTCATCGCCTTCTGCGTACCATTTATCACCGAGATTAGCAAATAATGACCACTTATACCCAAATTCTGGATGCGCCTGACCATATTCCCACGCCAAATACATGCCCGTATCATCACGTGGCTCGCCATTTTCATCTAAGCGAATTTGATTATTATAAAAAAGGTCGTCCATGGTGAAAACTAGCGGCTTTCGTCCTACGGGCACAGATAAATCACCCTTAATCCAATCTTCAAGATGGATGAGCGTAAAACCTGCCTGATTGAGCTGATCTAGCCCCGCCACAAAATCCTCCATTCTAATTTTATGGTCGGTAGAATTCTCAGATGTATTCGGTGCAAATTGATGATAATTGATAATGGGCACGCGGGCATCTTCTGCCCACACAATTGCCTCCAAAAATACAGGGACTTCGGTCGCGGTCGGGATAGGTGTTGCCGTCTCAGTGGGTATTGCAACTTGTGTTTGTGCGACACTCGTTTGCGCCACAGAGAGCGCAGTCGCCTCAATATCAACGGGGATGGCAGTCGGCTCTGTAGGCGTTGTGCTGCAAGCCGTGAGCAAGAGTAAGGAGAGAAAGATAAGGGTTTTTTTCATAGGTGAATTGTATCATTTGCGCGTTATTCTTTACCACAGATAAACGCAGATGAATGGGATATTGAGGTAGGGGCAAGGCTCGCCCTTGCCCAATTGCCCAACAGGGCGACCGCAAGCGTACGCCCCTACTTTTTGAGAAGATAAGATTTTTTATTTCTTGCTACTTTCCACTTCCATAATCATTTTCCATAACTTGATTTCGTCATAAGAAATCTCTTCATTTAGCGCGTTAAAAATTGTGCTTAAAAAACCATCCCCATGCTCAGTAAAAGCATCTATTACGCGCTGCCCATCTTTAGCAGATATCTTGCTCATTCTTTTTAGATATTCGGCTTCGATTTCGCGCCCATCTGATAGAGATTTTTGAAGATGCCCCAAAATGGTGTTGCGTTTAAAGCCCATATCTTCGGCAATTTGATCGATGTTCTTCCCCGCTTGAAATTGCTCCCAAACATATTCACTGCGTTGTCGTCCCGTTTTGGATGAGAGACGTTTGCGCACGCGTGGTTTTTGCTTGGTGCGCGGTTTAATATCATTTTCGATGCAATAGGCTTGGATGACTGGTAAAAAGTGTGGCGCGTATTCTGTCACTTTTCTCCCGCCCACGCCATAAATCTGACGTAAATCTGCTTCGGTATGCGGGAAGTAGCTCGCCATCTCAACCAATGTGCGGTCTTGGAAAATAACATAGGGCGGGACATTTTTCTGGCTGGCTAATTCTCCGCGCAGAATGCGTAATTCCTCGAAGAGTGCGTTATCATATTCGACTTTTGCTTGCGCAGCAGTTTTAGCAAAAGTGCCTGCTATTTTGCCCCAAACTTCTTTGCCTTCTAAGACTTCGCGCCCTGCGTCTGTGATGATTAATGAGCCATGTGGTTTGGTGCGTTTTAATAATCCTAAGCGAATAAATTGGATGGAGATATGTTGCCAATACTCTTTGGTATATTCTTTACCTTCTCCGTAAGTGGAGATTTTATCGTGCCCAAACTTAACTATCTTTTTGGCACGGGAACCGCGCAACACGTCAATAAGATGCGCAGAGCCAAAAATCTGCTTGGTTTCAAGGGTTGTTTTAACGAACAAAAGCGCGGGGGCGGTTAGGTTTTCTTTAACGGTATCAGGTTTACTTCCCGCGCGTCCCCTTTGTACTTCGTCCAAGCAATTATCACAGGCTTTACAATTTCCACCCTGATATTGCTCGCCAAAATAATCCAAAAGCGGAAGGCGGCGACAGTTTAGGGCATCTACAAAGGCGAGCAGGGCATCGAGGCGCATCTCGGCTCCCGCTCTAAGTTCGGGCGCATTTTGCGAAATAAAATAACGGATTGTGCGCACATCGCTATAGGAAAAAAGGAGCAGGCAATTGGCACTAAGACCATCACGCCCCGCCCGCCCGATTTGCTGGTAGTAGCTCTCGACATTTTTGGGGAGGTCGTAGTGAAGGATAAAACGAACATTGGATTTGTTGATTCCCATTCCAAATGCGACTGTGGCGATGATAATGAGGTTATCTTCGTAGCGAAAGCGGCGTTGATGGGCGCGGCGAGTAGCAGAATCCATGCCGGCGTGATAGGGCAAAACGGGGAAGCCCTCGCTTTTGAGTTGCTCGGTGAGATTATCTACATTATCGCGGGTACTGCAATAAATGATGCCCGCTTGTTTTTTATGCTGGTTGAGAAAATCACGTGTTTGCGCCACGCCCGCGACCTTATCTGCAACGCTTAAGTTGAGATTTGGGCGGTCAAAGCTACCGATAAACTCATTTGCATTGGTGACTTGGAGCGTTTTTTTGATGTCGGCACGGACGCGTTTTGTAGCCGTAGCGGTGAGCGCAAGCGTGGTGGCTTGGGGTAAGTGTTGGCGCAGGGTATTCAACTGACGATATTCGGGACGGAAATCGTGCCCCCATTCTGAAATACAATGGGCTTCGTCAATCACGATAGATTTTACGCGGCTATTTTCTAAAAGAGATATGATTTCTGGGCGCAAAAGGGTTTCTGGTGCGCCGTATAAAAGTTTTATTTCTCCGGCGCGTATTCTTTGCACTGAATTTGCATATTCGGCGTGTGTGAGGGTGCTGTTGAGATAAAGCGCAGGGATGCCCCATTCTTGTAATTCTAGAACTTGGTCTTCCATCAGCGAAATTAGTGGTGAGACAACCACCGTTAGTCCTTCAAAAATAGTTGCTGGGAGCTGGTAGCAGAGTGATTTTCCGCTTCCCGTTGGCATGACGGCGAGGGAATTTTGTTTTTTTAGGACGTTTTGGATTATTTCTTCTTGTAGGGCGCGGAATTTTGGGTAGCCAAATTTTTCTTGGAGAATTTCTTTGATAGTGCCCCTTTCTGCCCTTTGGGCATCTTTCCCCAAGGGGGGAAGAACTTCAGCTTTTGCTATATTTAGGCTCTCTGTGGTGAAGTTTTTTTCTGGAATTAGATTTGCCGCTTCCATACCAGCAAATGGATCAATATCCTCTGCTGGGGTGTTTTTTCCCCCTTCGGGGGAAGATGTCTGTATCACAGAAGGGGGCAAGCGCAATAAAATATCTTTTTGTGAAATAAGATTATCTTTTTCGTCAATATGCAAAACTTCAATCCCATCTTCTCTAAGCGTTTTTCCAATCAAATGTGTTCGGTGACACTGCTCTGGTTTTTCCTCGCTACACATTAATACAACGCGATTTCCTTGCTTGCTGGCTTTGTGAAGACGTTTAATGCCATTTTGATAAGCAGGGTTTTGTGCAATTCTTTCATAATCTGTGCTTTCTTTGCCATCGGGTTTTCCACCTAAAGCATCACCCATAAAAAGATAGCGGATTCCGTGTTTTTCTAGGGTTTCCTTCAAAGGATTTTGATAGAATTCTGGTTTATAGCTCGAGTAGGGCTGACTGCGTACATCTAGCAGATAGTGGATGTCATTTTCTTTTAAAATGCGCAAAAAATCATCAATAGCTCGTGCGCCATAGCCGATGGTGTAGATGGGGGTTTGAGGCATATTTTTCCCTTAGTTTTTGTTATTAAAATCAAAATAATTGTACCACTCGTCAACTTGTAGCTTCGTGATTCTAGTCGTACAATACTCCAATCTTTCTATACTGGAGCATCAATGAATTCAAACGATAAACGTAATTTTGCGGGCGGTATCTGGCATGGTGGCGTTCTCGCAATCGGCAATTCCCTTGTTCGTCCTACAACCGTTATTTCGGCATTAATTGTTCAGTTAACAGGCTCCACAATTTGGGTCGGCGGTCTTTCTACGGTTCTCACAGTTGCTGGCACGCTTCCGCAAATTTTTGTGGCACGTTGGCTTGAGCCTAAAAAGCGAAAAATGCCTTATCTGATGCTCGCAATTTACTTGCGCGTAGCCAGTTGGGGCGTGCTGGCGTGGATGATTCATGCTATTGGCGCAGATCATCCAAACCTCATTGCGAGGTCTCTACTTGTTTTACTAACGGTTTTTTATGCAGGTGGCGGGCTGGGCAATGTCCCCTTTACCGATATTATTGGTAAAGTTATCCCTCTGCACCGGCGGGGTGCCTTTTTCGGCTGGCGCGGCGCGTTGGCAGGACCGCTTTCAGTCGGTGCGGCGATACTTGCTCAACGTATCCTTGCTAAGGTGGATTATCCCGATAATTATGCTCTTCTTTTCGGGTTAGCCGCCGCATTATTGGCTCTCGCTTCTCTGGGATTTTGGGTCATCCGAGAACCGGATTCGGAAGTGAAGAATCTGCGCCCTCAAGCGTGGTCTGCCTACTGGAGAGATGTATCGCGCGCGTCCCTGCACTTGAAACCACTGGTCATCACTGAACTGCTGACAGGTTTTTCCCTCATGGCATTACCCTTTTACGTTGTCTATGCCAAAGCGGATTTGGGTGCGCCCCTCGCCGCGGCAACGGGATTGTATCTAATCGCCCAAGTTGGCGGTGGGGTTGTTTCCAACGTTCTCTGGGCGCGTCTTGTAGACAGTCGCGATAGCCGAACGATGCTTTTTGTCTGTGCCTTAGTCTCTACTATTACTCCCATATTAGCCATATTGGTCAGTCCATGGGGCTGGAAAGCTCTAATTCCCGTTTTCTTTTTGGCTGGCTCAACCTTCAACGGTCGCCGTGTCGGATTTCAGACCATGCTCCTCGAACTCGCCCCCAAAGCCCAACGCGGCACCTACGCCGGAATCAACGCTCTGCTCTCTTTGCCGATTGCCTTTTTGCCCTTGGTGGCAGGTGCATTGCTCAAGGTGATTTCTTACCCGACCCTTTTTATCATCACCGCAATTTTTACGGGCTTGGGGGCAGTCTCTGTCTATTGGTTGCCAAAGGGTAAATAGTATTCCCTCTTGCGAGGCATTAATAAAAAAGATTTGACACACCCACCGACATCAAGTATCCTTTTATATGTCTGGGCAGGCTCGGCGCGGCAGAAGACTCCTAACTCCGCCAGGTCCGAAAGGAAGCAACGGTACGGAAATCTCTCTGGGTGCCGCCGATTTCCTGCCCAGACATTTTTATTTTATGAGACCTTCTCTCAAAAGCCCCTAATTTCAAATATGCCTCGCTGGATACAAACCCTCTTTGCCATTTTACTCGGTATCATGATTGGACTATTATACGGTTGGAAAATAGCCCCAGTCGAATATGTAGACCTCGCGCCGAATGCTTTACGCACCGATTACCGTGCCGAATATATGCTCGTAGTCGCTGAAGCCTACCAGCACAACCCTGATCCCGATTTTCTCTTGCGCCAACTTGCCTTGCTTGGCAATGCCCCGCCTGCTCAAATTATCCAAGAAAATCTGGATAATGGGGAATATACCCCCGAAGAAATAGAAATGTTAGAAGAATTATTAAGGAAGATAGAAAGGTGGGAGCCAACTTTAGCGGGGTCTTCACCATGAAAGGGATTCGCGGCTATTGGCATCTTCTTGTTGGTGTCCTTCTTGGCATTGGGCTTGGTCTCGTTATATCGTGGGGATTTCTGCCTCAATCAATCACCGAAGCCACACCCTCTATGCTTCAAGATGATTTTAAAGACAATTATCGTTCTCTTATCGCGCTTGCTTATGCTTCTACAGGAGATCTGCCTCGCGCAGAAGATAGATTGTTTAGCCTTGAAGATGCAAATATGGCTCAAGCTATTGAAAGCCAAGCACAACGTTCGCTTGCTGGGGGAGATTCCCCTGAATCTTTAGAAGCTCTTGCTGTCTTAGCTGCTGAACTAAGCCAAGTGACCTCAACACCCGAAATCATTGCTACCAGCACGCATTTTTCAACAGAAACACCGAAGGCTTTTACGCCGACAGGGGAGCAACCCATTGCTACGGCTACAAAAGTTTTTGAAGATGACGATGAGCCATTGGCGACCATAACGCCCATTCCCGTTTACACGCGCACCCCAGCATCTATAACGGAAGCAAGCCCAACGGCACGCGCGCCTTACATCCTGAAAACGCAAGATGAGATTTGCAGTATCAATCTATCTGAGGCATTGTTGATGGTTTTTGTTAGTGACGCATCCCAAAGAGCGATGTCTGGGGTTGAGATAATCATCGCTTGGGATGGGTATGAAGAGCATTTTTTCACGGGGCTAAAGCCAGAGCTGGGGAGTGGTTATGCCGATTTTTTGATGGAGCCAAATGAAGAATACTCCCTGCGTCTTGCCGAAGGAAGCACCGCGGCGTCTAATTTGAGTGCGCCTGCTTGCGAAGATGACGAAGGGAATCGTTATTGGGGAAGTTTGCGATTGAAATTTGAGCAACCCTAAGAAATGGGAGGCAAAAGTCTCCAGACTTTTTTCTTTCCTGTAACCCCTTAACTAAAAAGCGACTGAGCTAGCTCAGTCGCTTTTGGGTTAATTAGCGGTGCATTACATCTGTCAGATGCAATGCAGTTCTACTCTCATTGTAATACTGGGATTATGGCATGGGGTTGTTTAGTGCCCAATCATTACCCAGCATAATATCTACATCCACCCCCGCGGCGGGGTCAAAGCGGAAGATAACTTGATGGTTGCTGTTGGCTTGCACTAGGTCAAAAACATATCGAAGGGTGTATAAATCTGCATTGTGGAGAACAACGGTGGTGCGGTCGTAGGTTTTATCTGCACTACCGATCCCGACTACGTTCATGCCCTGCGAAGTAAAGTAGACTTGGGTGCGTGCGGCGAGTTCTGTTGCTTCGGGGATACCATAAGCGCCATTTAGCACATTTACGCGTGCGCCTTGTGCCTGCATTAATTCTACAGGAGAGCCTACGGCTTGTGGACTGAGTGCGCCTGTGGCTGTGAAGATTTCATCTCGCAGAATACGAATTTGGTCTGGGATTGGCTTCATAATCGAAAGCCCATCGGGGGAGGTGTCTAAAGTACCCATTTCATAATTGATAACACCGCTTTTGATTTGGCTTGGGTCTATTTGTGTAGCTAATGCGCCTAATTTTAATGCGTCTTCAAAACTTAGGTTTGTGCGTAGCCCTTGGGATGCTTCTTGATAGACATCGGGCGCAATTTTGACCATTTCTGGAAAGTTTTCTGGTGAAAGAACTTGGTCACGGAGTGCCATTATTACTTCTTGTTGATGTTCGGCGCGGGTCACATCGCCACCTTCCATTGTCTTGCGGTCGCGGGCATAGGCAAGTACTTGGTATCCGTGCCGAACTGAACAGCCTTTTTCGAAGGGTTCTGATGGTTTGGTCCCAATAGGGTCTATGCGTATCTTTTGATCAACGCACATATAAAGCCCGCCCATTGCATCTATGGCTTCTTCAAAGGCGTGAAAATCAACTTGGGCATAATAATGAATGGGAACACCTAGAAAACGCTCGATTGTTTTCATGGCGAGTGCAGGGCCGCCGCCGGGCAAATCGAATTGCTCTCCTAAAGCGTAAGCTGTATTGATTTTTCCATACCCAAAGCCCTCGGGGATATCCACCCACATATCACGCGGGACAGAAATCATCCCTGCCGTTTTGGTGACGGGGTCAATGGTGAAGACAATCATCGTATCAGAACGTGGCGCGTCCAGCTCTAAATCACGGGCGTCTAAGCCTAAGAATAGAATATTAACGCGACTGCCTCCGTCCCATGGCGCGGGGAGATTGCTTTCAGGCGCACTTATATCAGGCACTAGCGTTGGCGCACCATCTTCTGCCGGGGCTTCTTCAGGGGAATCTACAACTGCCATACCGGGTAGATTTACCATTTCCATACTGGCAACAAAATTACGCAAAAAGATAAAGGCACCAACAGCTATAGCTATGGCAATTGCCCATGCGATTATCATGCCCCAGGGGAGTTTTTTTAACCAAGTTAATATCTTGGGAGAATTCTTTTTTTCTTCTGTCATTTTTTTATTCCGTTTTGAAATAAACCATTTCTTGGCCTAATTCTTTCAGCCCAACTTCTGCCCAGTGTTTTATGAAGATAGAATCATCTTCTTCTAGGGCAGTCATCATAGCGGGGATTGCGCGTGGGTCGGCAATGGTTGCTAAGGCACGCATTGCACCAAGACGCGCCGCTTTTTCTTGTATGCTTTTTTCTTCGTTGGGTTTATTTTTTTCTAATACCGCCAATAGCGGAAGAACGGCGCTTTCACCAATTTGGGCTAAGGCGTTCGATGATAAGGTAGAGACCATTGGATCAGGGTCGTATAGACTTTTGATTAATGCGGAAACCGATTTGTCATTTGGGTGGCTGGATAAGCCCAGTGCGGCGCATTGACGCACCTCAGCGGCTTCATCGTTTAGCCCAGACAGCATCCAAGCTATATCTGCACCTTCAATTTGCGCTAAAACGCTCAACGCCCACCAGCGATGGTCGGCGTTAGGGGATTTGTGCAATGCTTCTAGTGCAGGGAAAACTTCTTCGCCTCGAGCTATCAGTTCATTCATGGCTGTTTCGGCGAGAGCTTCGTCTCCGCTAGTTAGGTTAGCTAGGAGCGTGTTCAATATATTTATTTGGGTTCTGGCGGTGGGACGGGGAGATCGTCTAACGCGGTATCTACCCATTTATCACCTTCGTCAATGAGCATAACGGGGATGTCGTCAACAATGGGGTATTTGCGTTCGCAATCTTGGCAGAGTAGCCAGCTATCTTTTTCTAATTTGAGCATTCCTTCTTTGTCTCGCACACAAGCGGGACAACGTAAAATTTCGAGTAAATCTTGACTAGGCATATTTTCTCCTTTGTTCAGGGCGGTATTTTACCATGTTCGGGGGTGATATTTGCTAATGATAAGGAATACTATTTACCGACCAATTTACGCCGTTCAATTTGCCATGCTATTGTTTTTCGCAATCCTTCTACTAAATCTACTTTTGGCTCAAAGCCTAAAAGTTCTCGAGCGCGGGTGATGTCGGGGATGCGGCGCATAACGTCTTCGTATTTTCCGAAGGTTTCGTAGGGAATTATTTTGATTTTTGGCACATCGTCTTCGCCGCGCACCAACCGCCAAATTAGTTTGGCTAAGTTTTCAATGGTGATTTCATAGGTGTTGCCGATATTAAACACCAAATTATTTGCTTCGGGCATTTCGATGGTGCGAATTATGCCGTCCACGTGGTCGCTAATATAGGTGAAGGAGCGCGTTTGTTGCCCGTCTCCATGCAGTGGGATTTCTTCGTTTTCAAGTGCTCTTTCGATAAATACGGATTGCGGTCCGCCCCACCATGTCAGGTTTTGATTGGGTCCATAACCGCCAAAAAAGCGAAGAAGCACCACATCTATACCGTGTCTTTCATGGTAGCCAAAAAAGAGTTGCTCATCAAACATTTTTGATATGGCGTAAGCCCAGCGTTTTACATCGGGCGCACCAATAACGAGATTAGAATCTTCGCTAAAGGGAAGGTCTTTGTTTTTGCCATATACATCGGATGTGGACGCCGCGACGACCTTTGCTTTGTGCTTGGTTGCCGCTTTAGCAACATTTTCTGCTCCTTTGGCGTTGATGAGCAAAGTGTCGAGGGCATCGTTATAGCGCGGAATTTTGAATGCGGCAAGATGGACGATAACATCGCTCCCCGTGGTGACTTTGATTATCGCTTCTTCGTCTCTTACGTCAATTTTATGTAATTTGAATTTGGGATGTGCTTTAAATGCGGCGATATTTTCATATTCACCCTGTGACATATTGTCTATGCCAACAACAGAGTGTCCGCGTGCAAGGAGTGCGGTGCAAAGATTTGAGCCGATAAACCCGGCTACGCCGGTGATTGATATTTTCATAATTTTCCTTTTTGGGGGGCGTAATATGGGTAACAAAGGTGCCAAATGACGCACTAAAGTTTTTTGATGGCAAGCAAGTTGAAGACGCGTGCGTCTCGTTTTATTTTTCTAGCAAACATCCAGAGCCGGGGTTATAGTAAAGTTCGGCAAGCGGAAGGGAATCCAATAATTCCAGATTTAGTTCATCGAGAGGAAAGTATTTGATATAGGCACCACGGGTGAGGGTTGTATCATCCAATAAAATGAATTTAGATTTTAATGGGTTGGTGAGATTCTCAGGGGAAATAATAGAGGGGGTGCCGAAGCCTGTAGGAATCATGGTGATATAGGTGTGATATAGGTTGGTGGGAATAAGTATGGTATTGCACCAAGCGTTTTCGTTTTCTTCATCAAAAATAAGATGTTTTTCGAGAATGGCACGGGTTTCTGTGAATTCTTGCGAGTTAGGCTGAAAGTTGGCGGGGATACTTTGATAGTTTCTCAAAAAGGGTGCGCTACCAAGAAGCCCTACAATTAGCATGGCATAAACGGGGATATATTTTTTCCGTGAAATAAGCAGGAGCGCGGTGATGAGGATATGCGGAATAAAAATGCGATGGTAGCCATTGACGAGATAAAAAAATAAGCCCATGCCGAGGGGCACGAGAAGATTGTAGAGATTGAAAAGGGGCAATGATGTAGATAGCAGGGAGATTGCTTCGGCGATAGATTTGCCCTGTAGTGATATTTTTTTCTTGAGCTCTGTAAATAAATAATAAAAATTCCAACCCACCAGAATAAGGAGCTGGAGTGTGACTACTAAATCGGTTTGGTTTTTTTCTTTGGTGAGAAGAGGTGTGAGTTGCTTGCTTAGATGCTCAAGAAAAACATGCTTCCCCTCTGTGAGCGAACGCCGAATTAGTTCGAAAATGATATTGCCAGCGGGGGGAAGCAAATAGCTAGAAATGCGCATCACCCCGTAGCTTAAAATTGTGCTAAATAAAAGTGCAAGGATTGTTTTTTTGAATATATTCCCTTGCAAAAGCATAAAAAAGAAAGGGAAGAAAAGAATTGCCCATGAAAGTCTGATAAGGGATGCGAAAATTATAAAGGCGATAAAGAGCAGATTTTGTGCAGTGTTTTGCTTTTTTTTCTTTGTATATAAATGCCAAAAGATACTTGCCAGTAGAATTGCGATTGCCTGATTGAGCGATTCGTGCATACTGCTTGGTAAATATAAAAGGAGGGGTAAAAGCAATGTCACTAACGCACCTACGTGCAAAATTTGCTTGTTTTCTAGTTTTGCACCGCGTATAAAAATAATAAGTGCAATTGCAATCAGAGCCATATTGATATAAATGGGTAAGGCATCACGCCAGCCAATAATTTGCCCGATTCCCCCGTAAATCATTTGGTAGAAAGGACCGTTTTCAGCATAGTGGTTGAACTGAGCCGGCGCAACCGATTCGTCAAATCCGTTATAGCCCACGTTGAAACCGTATTCACTAAAAGAACGCGCCCAATGCCAATATCCGTTTTGGTCGTGCCCAACACGTGGACGAAAATTACTGACGCTTACCTGAAAAATACCACCGAGAATAATTAAGGTGAGCAATGTGGGCAAGAGAGCGACAAAAATAGTGAGGAGCCAGCTTCGTTTTTTCATGGGGTGATTATAACCAAAAAACTATAAGATATGAAAAAGAAAAGAACCCGTTCATAAAGGGAACGGGTTCTTTTTAAGTTGGTGAAGTAAAAATCTATTTTTGGTTTTTCAAATACTCATCAATTGCTTCTGCCGATTTTCTTCCAGCAACCATTGCTGTTACAACCAAATCGGGACCAGTAACGCCATCGCCACCTGCAAAGATATTCTCGCGGGATGTTTGGCCGGTTTCTTTGTTGGTGACTTTTGTAAGCCCCCATTTATCTACGTCGTAATCGGGTGTAGTTTTTCCGATAATTTCATCGGGCCAATAGCCAAGGGCTTTTACAGCCGCTGTAGCAGGGACGCTGAAGTTTGACCCTTCAACAGCCACCGGTCTGCGGCGACCGCTATCATCGGGTTCGCCTAATTTCATTTCTATGCACTCAACCGCGGCGAGTTTTCCATCTTCACCTGCGATGAACTTGACTGGCTGGTGAAGGAATTTGTATTTTGCGCCTTCTTGTTTTGCCAATTTGCGGTCTTTTGCACTACCGGGCATTTCAGCTTCGGTTCTGCGATAGAGACAAGTCACGTTTTCGATGCCTCGGCGAACAGAAGTGCGCAAACAATCAGAGGCGGTATCACCACCACCAATTACAACGACATCGTTGCCCAAATCGGGGAGTGGTTCTTTGTCTTTGGGGAGATTCTCTCCGCTAACATTGCCGCGAATGAGAAAATCTGTTGCTTCGTAAACACCGGGCAAATCTTCACCATCGATATTCATCGGGGCATCAATGCCAGAACCTACACCAACGAACATAGCATCGAAACCTTGCTCAAGAATATCGTCAATGGTTATGTCTCGACCAACATAGGTGTTCCCTACAAATTTTGCGCCGAGTTTCTCTAAATCTTCCCAGCGTTCAAAGAAAACATCTTTTGAGAGTTTGAAGTTGGGGATACCGTAAACAAGCAATCCACCGGGGGCAGGCTTAGAATCAAAAAAGGTGACTTCATATCCCGTTTTGAGTAGCTGGTCACCACACCCAAGCCCGGCAGGTCCCGCGCCAATAATAGCTACCTTTTTGCCAGTAGATGGGGCTGTTTCTGGCACATAAGGTTCTTGGACGCGTTCTCGCTCAAGTGCAAATACTTCTAATTGCCCTGTTATAACAGGTTCACCTGTTTTGTTTAGCACGCAAGCCCCTTCACATAGTTGTTCGTGAGGACAGACGCGCCCACAAACTTCAGGAAGTGAACTGGTCTTATGGTAAATTTTTGCCGCTTCTGAAAATTTGCCTTGTTCAATCAGCCACATGGCAGATGGAATATCATTATGGGTAGGGCAACCAAGCATACAAGGCGCAGGGTCAGGGCAATGGATGCAACGAGCGGCTTCTATTTGAGCCTGTTCGGGGGTGAATCCAATAACAACTTCGTCAAAATCACAAATCCGCTCTTCAGCAGAGCGTAGGTCTAATTCAAGAAATGGCTCTTTTGTGCGTTTTTTACGGTCTATAGCCAGATTTTCGCTTGGAACAGCTTGCATACTTACCTCCAACGAGATTTATAAAAATAGCAGAAGGATGATACCTAATCTTTGGTGGTGAACACAGGTTTTTATGTCACGAAATCAAACGACAATGGTCATAACATATGAAAGGTAATTATTATACTTGGAAAATATGCGGAGGTGAATGGATATTGATGATTTTTTAGACGGATTCTCCCCGCCGCGACGTGCGCGACCTAAACTTGATTGCCCTCAAATGTCTTTTGAGCGGCCTTTAGCAGAATCGCGTTCACGCCTCGCAGTTGTTTGGTTATTGTACGCATGCCAAAAACGAGCGCGTTGCGTCCAGATTCTATCAAATTGCCTTCGTATAGTTTCTTGATTTCATTTATAATAAGGTTTTGTGAAAGTAGACTGTGCTTTCGCAAAACCTTCATCTTTTCTTCATGAGTTTATGAGAAACTACGAGGGTGCTATTTAGCAAACAATCTTTATAGAGGTGATTCGCACCTCTGCCAATGGAGGCATAGAAAAATGAAAAAAACCTTGATTATTATTGCCGTGGTAATTGCTGTTGCAGCGGGCGCATTTTTTGTGATACAAAATAACGCAAAAAAAGATGTGGGCAGTGAATTCCAAACACAAAAAGTAGAAAGCGGCAATTTAACAGCGACTGTGGGGGCAACTGGTACTGTGCGTTCTAACCAAAGTGCTTTGCTAAGTTGGCAAACTAGTGGCACTGTAGAGCATGTTGAAGTTAATATCAGTGATAGAGTTAGTAAAGATGTTGTTCTTGCTTCGCTAGAAAACACCTCCCTCGCGCAAAATATCATTTTGGCAGAAGCCGATTTGGTAAGTGCAGAAAAAGCATTAGATGATTTGCTTCAATCGGGTACAACTGCGGCACAAGCACGAGTGACTTTGTATGAAGCAGAAGAGGCTTTAGAAAAGGCACAAAACTATAGAGATTCTTTGGATGATCCTTATGAATATGACATTATAGTTTACGAAGATACAAGATGGGGGAGAATTCCTCGGGTTAAAACTGTCAAAGTAGATGCGGCGGATGATGAAACCATTGAAATATCTGAGCAGGACCTTGCTTTGAAACAAGCGGAACACGATGATGCGCTTCGTGCTTTGGAACGTGTTGCCGAAGGGCCCAATGAAGCGGATGTCACCGCCGCACAGGCGCGTGTCGACGCGGCGCAAGCAACGCTAGATATGGCGCATATAACCGCTCCTTTTGAAGGCACAATCACACAAATTGACACAATGCCAGGGGACCAAGTTAGTGCAGGAACACTCGCTTTTCGTATTGACGATTTTAGCAAACTTCTTGTAGATGTTGAGCTTTCTGAAATTGATATTAACAGTGTTGAGCTTGGTCAAACGGTTTCTCTTTCTTTTGATGCTGTTTTAGAAAAAGACTATAGCGGAAAAGTGGTCGAAGTAGGGCAAATAGGCAATGAGGTGCAAGGTGTTATAAACTTTCCCATTACCGTAGAATTGCTGGATGCCGATAACCTTGTGCGCCCCGGCATGACGGCCGCGGTGAATATCGTTGTTAAAGAAATTGAAGATGTAATCCTTATTCCAAATAAAGCCGTTCGCTTAGTGGATGGCGATAGAGTGGTCTATTTGTTCGAAGACGATCTTCCCAAAATGGTTATTGTTCGTTTGGGCGCATCGGCAAATGGGGAGAGCGTGTTAGTTTCTGATAATGTCGAAGAAGGTGCCTTGATTGTCCTTAATCCACCTAGTGAGCCGCTTATAGGAAATGGTGGCGGTCCAATGGGAGGGCGTTAGATGACAGACTCCGTTATTATTGCGCGAGATTTAACAAAAGTATATAAAATGGGCGAGATGGAAGTGCACGCTTTGCGTGGTGTTTCTCTAGATATAAAACGCGGCGAAGTGGTTGCGATTGTGGGCGCATCTGGTTCTGGTAAATCAACTTTGATGAATACGCTAGGGTGCCTAGACCTGCCCTCTAGTGGAGAATATATTTTAGACGATGAAATAGTTGCTGATTTAGATGATGACCAATTAGCTGATATTCGGAATCGTAAAGTCGGATTTGTTTTTCAGAGCTTTAACTTACTCCCACGTTCTTCGGCTTTGTCAAATGTTGAGCTTCCCTTGCGCTATTCCAACATAGCGGGGGGGCGTAAAGAAAAGGCGCGCCAAGCACTCGAAGCAGTGGGGCTTGGTGACCGTATGGATCATCGCCCCACCGAACTCTCTGGTGGACAACAACAGCGCGTAGCCATTGCTCGTGCGCTCGTTAACGATCCCTCCATAGTGATGGCAGACGAGCCAACGGGTAACCTTGATTCAAAAGTTGGGCAAGAGATTATGGATTTGCTCCTTAACCTTAATAAAGAAAAAGGCACCACCCTCATTATCATCACACACGACCCCAAAATAGCGGCACAAGCCGAACGCGTCATTCGTTTGCATGATGGAAAAGTTCGCAAGGAGGAGGCAAAATGAATGTTTGGCAACCTGTTATTGAAGCACTCGAAAGTCTAAATGGCAATAAGGTTCGTTCCAGTTTGACAATTTTAGGTATTGTGATTGGTGTTGCGGCGGTTATCGCCATGTTGGCACTTGGTGCTGGCGCACAAGACACTATTTTAGGCTCGCTGAGTGGCATTGGCACTAATCTGCTTTTTGTTTTCCGCGGCGGTGAAGATGAATCTATTCGCAACCCAGAACCACTCACGATTAGTGATTCTGAAGCTCTCTCCGACACATTTTCTGCGCCTTCCATTGAAGCAGTAGCCCCTGTTTTACAGGGGAGTTCCGAAGTCTCTTATAGTGGAGAAGCAAGCACTGTCACCCTCACTGGCGTAACCCCCGAATACTTCCCTGTACGAAATTACACAGTTGTAGAAGGCGAAGAAATCAGTGAAGAGCATATGCTAGAGCGCGCCTCCGTTGCATTACTTGGCGTTGAAGTCGCCGATACCCTTTTCGACAGACGTGAAGGACTTGTTGGTGAAACTGTGCGGATCGAAGGGCAACCTTTTCGCGTAATCGGCGTGCTCGAAGAGCGCGGTGGTGGCATGATGGGCAGTCAGGATAATGAAATCCTGATTCCCTTTAGCACCGCGCAAACTCGTATTCTTCGCCGAGTGCCTGCCGATGCGGTAGACGTGATATTTGTTCAAGCCATCGATGCCGATTCGGTACTCTCTGCCGAGGAAGAAGTTTCGCAAATTATTGCCCAGCGGCATCGCACAGCAGTTGGCGAAAATGATTTCACCGTCTTTTCTCAGCAAGATATGGTGGATACAGCCTCTTCGATTACAAATATCTTAACCGTCTTCATTGGTGGGATTGCCGCCATCTCCCTGCTCGTGGGTGGAATTGGCATCATGAACATCATGCTTGTTTCTGTGACAGAGCGGACGCGCGAGATTGGCTTACGAAAAGCTTTGGGTGCTCGAAAACGCGATATTTTGACCCAATTCTTGGTCGAATCGTCCTTGCTCAGTCTTGTTGGCGGATTAATAGGCATCGCCCTGGGGTGGGCTATTGGTTTCGTGGTCGGGATCGTTGCTACAAAATCTGGCACGCCTTTTGAGCCAGTCGTTGGCATGGACGCGGTTCTCCTCGCCACCCTTTTCTCTGCCGCAGTCGGACTCTTCTTTGGCATTTATCCCGCCAACCGTGCGGCAAACTTAGTGCCAGTGGAGGCACTTCGGTACGAGTAGGTCAGTTAGGACAGTAAATCAGGAAGTTGTAAATCAGGAAATAGTGAAAAACAGTAAATCAGAGATACCGAGTGTTTTCAAAATACTCGGTATCTTTTTCTTTAACGCTCCAGCCGCCGTCCTCGGCGGCGATTTGACTGAAAGCTGATCCACTGATTTACTGATTCACTGACCTACTGATATAATCCCATCACAAATTCACCAACAGGGAGCCACCCATGCCCGAAGCCCGACCCCTAAACGTATTCATCGCTCACGCTTCACAAGATAAACCCGCTGTGCGGAAACTTTACCAAGCTCTATCAAAAGAGACCTGGATTTCCCTCTGGCTGGATGAAGAAGAACTCCTCCCCGGCATGGATTGGGATTACGAAATCTACAAAGCCTTTCGTGACGCAGATGTGATTATCGCTTGTCTCTCTCGAGAATCTGTAGCGAAAGAAGGCTATGTACAAAGAGAATTCAAACGCGCCCTGAGCTATGCCGAAGAAAAACCAGAGGGGACAATTTATGTCATTCCTTTGCGTTTAGATGATTGCACGCCGCCGCGTAAACTGAATAAATATCAATGGGTGGATTATTTTGAGAGCAACGCACAAGAGAAGTTGTTGAAATCTTTGAAAATTAGAGCGGAAAGTTTAGAGATTTTAGAAAAAACTGTTTCAAAGAAATCTAAAAAGATTGTTTCCGCTGTTGTTACGCAAAAAAGTGTGCCAAACAGCAAAAAAAATAGTAAACATAAAATTTATACCTTTGCAGGCATGGAATTTCTTCATATCCCTGCTGGTGAATTTTGGATGGGGGCAGATGATATTAATGCTTACGAAGGTGCGGCAAAACCAGAACATCTTGTTTATCTTGACTATGATTTTTATATTGCCCGTTACCCGCTCACGAATAGATTATATGCGCGTATGGCACGCGATCAAGTTATTTCTCGAGAAGATGCAGAGCACCCTGTGAAGACTATGGCTTACTTTGAGGCTCAAGAGTATATAGAATGGCTGGATAAAAAATATGGTAGCAAGTTGCCAAAAGGTTTTCGTTTTTGCCTCCCATCCGAAGCAGAATGGGAAAAAGCTGCCCGTGGTCCTGATGGGAATCAATATCCTTGGGGTGATAAGTTTAATAAAAACAGATGTAACTCCAAAGAAAGTGGTGCCCATGAGACTACGCCTGTGGGAAAATTCTCTCCACAAGGTGATAGTTTTTACGGCATTGCTGATATGACAGGAAATGTTTGGGAAAGAACACGTTCTTTGTGGGGGGATGAATTGGATGTATCTTCTTTCAAATACCCTTACAGGTTTGATGATGGAAGAGAGGATGGCAAGGCAAGTGATTTTCGCGTAATAAAAGGGGGATCTTGGGAGGACAATAAAAGAAAAATTCGTTGTGCGTTTCGCTTTCGTGGTTATAAGCTCGACTACATGTTCCTCCACGCCGTTGGTTTTCGTTTGTGTATTTCTCCCATCTCTTAATTTCTGTGCTCTAATGTAAATAATAAAACCTGTCAGGGTTTTTTGATTCGGGGAAATGCGTTTTTTGCCAGCATTAACGGTAGCAAGCCAAAGGTCACGCGCGTAGCGGTTTTATATCCCCCTTAAAAAGAATTCCTTAAAGGTTTTTGAAACCTTTAGGGACTAATCCAACGAGAGATGTGCGTTGCATCTGCAAGATGCGCTGTACATCGGGTCTAGCAAAACAATCTAAACTGCATGAGACCCGAAAGGTTTTATCGCAACATGTTTTTCATGAGATGCTTTTGAAAGCATAGCTTTTCATTTGACTATCGCGCGAATAAAACCTTTCGGGTCTTGCTTTTTATCTAATCCAACAACTCAAATCTGGCTTGGAAGAAACGTAGATATTCGGGTTCGTAGACCATCTTAAGCCCGCTCGTGCTCTCGCGTTGGTCATAGACGGCTTTGAGACTTTCTGCAACCACATCCATATGCGCCTGCGTATAGACGCGGCGGGGAATGGTGATGCGGGTCAGTTCGAGGGCGGGATAACGATGCTCGCCAGTTTCTGGGTTGCGACCCGCGCTGACCACGCCGCGCTCCATCGAGCGGACACCAGAATCGAGATAAAGTTGCGCCGCTAAAGTCTGCGAAGGGAATTGGTCTTGGGGGATGTGCGGGTAGAAGCGTTTTGCATCCACAAAAATGGCATGACCGCCAATGGGCTGTACGATGGGGATATCCCAATCGAGGAGCAATTTGCCCAAATAGCGCACTTGGCGCACGCGGGAGGCAACGTGGTCGTCTTGCACGCCTTCTGCGATGCCGATGGCGAGAGCTTCCATATCGCGCCCAGCCATACCGCCATAGGTGTGGAGCCCTTCGTAAACCACGACCATCGTGCGGGCTTGCTCGGCAACTTTTGCGTCATTCACTGCCAGCCAACCGCCGATATTGACGAGATTATCCTTTTTTGCGCTCATCCACGCGCCATCGGTGTAGGAGCAGAACTCAAGCAAAATTTCGGCGATGGATTTCTCGGCGTAGCCTTCTTCTCGCTCTTGGATGAAGAAAGCGTTCTCGTACATGCGGGTTGCATCAAGATAAAGGGCGATGCCTTGCGAATCGCAATAAGTGCGTAGTTCACGAGCGTTTTGCATACTGACGGGTTGTCCGCCAGCCATATTCACGGTTCCGGCAAGGCTGACATAGGGGATATTTTCCGCACCGACTTTCTTGACGAGGGACTTGAGTTTGTCTATATCCACGTTGCCCTTAAAAAGGTGCGGATCGAGCGGATCGTGAGCTTGGTCGATGATTACGTCAACAAAGGTGCCGCCTGCAAGCTCTTGGTGCAGGCGTGTTGTCGTGAAATACATATTGCCGGGGATATAATCGCCTTTTTTGATTAACGCTTGGCTGATAAGATGCTCCGCGCCGCGCCCTTGATGGGTGGGGATGATATGTTTATAGCCATAGTATTTTTGGATCGCTTCTTCTAAATGATAGAAGTTTCGGCTACCTGCGTAGGCTTCGTCTCCCATCATCATCCCTGCCCACTGACGGTCGGACATTGCGCTGGTGCCGCTGTCTGTGAGTAAGTCAATATATACATCTTCTGAGCGAAGCAAGAAGGTGTTATAACCAGCTTCTGCGGCGGCTTTTTCGCGCTCTTCACGAGTAATCATGTGAATGGGTTCGACCATTTTGATTTTCCACGGCTCTGCCCATGAACGCCGACCGAATTGTTGTCCCATTGTTTTGATATCTGTCATTTTCTTGCTCCTTATAGGTTGGGTTGTTGATTTGTCTATACAATTTAGTTCACTGGTTGAGTAGGCGGTGTATTTCGCCGTATCGAAACCAAGAACGGGGCTGGCAGAAGCCGCTTCGCCTTGATTTCGATACGGATGACGATGGTGCTGTCATCCTACTCAATCAGCGGCTGTGCTTTCAAATTATTTCAAAGGTATTTCACTCGTAGACTTAGCTTCACGCAAAACCAAATTGGTATGAATCCGCGCCACGCCAGAGACGGGGGTGAGCCTGTTCATCAAGAAATCTTCTAAATCTTCTGTGTTGCGCGTAACCACTTTGAGCAAGTAATCATATTCGCCCGTAACGTGGTGACACTCCAAGACTTCTGGCATTTCTTTGATGATTTTGATAAAGCCCGTTACCTGATCTGTATCGTGCAATTGCAAGCTAACGCTGATAAAGCAGAGCAAATCGTAGCCCGCTTTCTGACGATTCACGATTGCCGCGTAGCTTTGGATGAATCCATCTTCTTCCAAACGCTTTACACGCGTCAACGTTGCAGGCGGGGATAGGTTGATGCGGCGCGCCAATTCTGTGTTGCTAATGCGGGCATCTTTTTGCAGTTCGATTAGAATCTTTTTGTCGAGGGTGTCTAACATGGTGAGTTTCCTATTTTGATTTTAGCGTATAGATAATTTATACTAGAACGAGAGAAAAGTCAATGATTATTTTGCGCTTTCTTTTAAACTCAAAATTAAATACATATTTTGTCTTGGTATTCTTTCTTTTCTTTTGATTGCAGTTTCTGGTAAGAAGTGTGCAAATTTATGCAAAACGCCCATCTTTGAGAAAAAGTTGACCGTAGGCACTCAAGTCTAAAACACGTTTGAGGTGGGAATCAAAAAAGGCAGATGCCTAAATCGGGACATCTGCCTTTTTCTGTGATTTGGTGGTGGCTTAACTGTCAATCGTTATTTTGGGGCGGGTTTTCATCTGTACCAGCATCACCCCGGCAATCATCACCGCGATTCCGAGCATCTGAAGTGTTTCTAGTTGCTCGCCGAGTAGGAAGTAGCCGAATATGGCTGTCCAGATGGGGGTGAGATTTAGCACGATATTCATTTGAAAGGCATTAAGGGATTGTAGGGCGTGATTATAAAGAAAATAGCCAATTGCGGTATTTACAAGGGCAAGGACGAGAATTAATCCCCAAGTTGTGGGCGGTGCGGAGGGAATTCCTTCCAGCAGAAAGGCGGCGATGAGCGTGATCCCGCCTCCCAACGCGAGCGGTATCGTTGTCAATCGGAGCGTGCCCACTTTCCCTGCACTGGCAATTTTTCTGCCGAGAACGCCAAATGTTGTGAATCCGATTATGCCAATGCCGAAGATGATGATGCCGAGCGACTCACCCGCTTGAATTCCGTTGGCAAAAAATAGGGCTGTGCCAAGCAGGGTGATGAGAATGCCAATAACTTGAAATTTTGTGGGGATTTCTTTGAGTAGAAAGATTCCTACAATTAGCGTGGTGATGGTGAGTGTTCCCATCAAAAACGAGACGGTGGTTGCGGGTAGGTATTTGAGTGACCAAAACATAGCCCCGTTGCCGATGGCATAGGCACTTAGCCCTAACAAAAGCAAAAGCCCCCACATTTTTTTGGTGAGGGGGCTTTTTTCTTTTTCTCGTAACATAAAGGGGAGCAAAATTAGCGCACCAATTAGATAGCGCAATCCACTAATGGTGAGAGGTCCTAAATCTTCGATGATAATCTTGACTATGATAAAGGAAGAAGACCAAATCAGGTTAACGATAATGGCTTCGGTAATGGCAAGTGAGTAGGAGGGCTTTTTCATATTATGGGTGACAGGGGGAGCAAGGGAGGCAGGGGTGGCGGGGGTAAAAGTAGCTCACGCAAAGACGCTAAGTCGCAAAGTTCTTAAAGATTTTCTTTGCGTCTCTGCGACTTTGCGTGAGCTGAGAACTAAACGACTGACTCTGCTACGCTCTCTCCGTATTTCAACAACGCCTGCACCGTCTCTTCACTGCGCCCCTCGGCGTAAACGCGTAAAACGGGTTCTGTGCCAGATGGACGAATGAGAAGCCAAGAATCATCTGCGAGAATATATTTCACGCCATCGCTTGCGCTGATTTCAACTACTTTTTGTTCAGCGATTTCGGCAGGTGCTTGCTTGGTGAGGTACTCAGTCATTTCGGTTTTTTCTACAGGACGCTTAAGGCGCAAATCGGTGCGCTGATAATGGGCAGGTCCTACTTCTTTGAGCAAGTCACTAACCATCTCGTGGAGTGGCTTTTGTGCCGCGGCGACCATTTCAACAATGAGCAAGCCCATTAGCACGCCATCGCCTTCAGGGATATGTCCCTTAAAGGAAATTCCACCAGATTCTTCGCCGCCCATGAGCACATCTTCACTCATCATATAATCGGCGATATGGTTGAAGCCAACAGGGGTTTCGTAAACTTTGAGCCCATATTTCTTGGCAAGCCTATCGATCATTCGCGTTGTTGAAACGGTGCGTACAACTGCACCACTCATGCCGCGTTTTTCAACTAGATGCTTGAGCGCAAGAGCCATAATTTTATGCGGATCAACGAAATTGCCACGTTCATCCATTGCGCCGATGCGGTCTGCATCCCCATCTGTGGCGAGACCGAAGTCTCCCATGCCGGTGCTAATTGCGCTGGCGAGCGCATCTAAATTTTTGCCTATGGGTTCAGGGTGAACGCCGCCAAAGCCAGGATTTAGCTTATGCCTAATCTCTGCCACTTCACAGCCTGTTCCTTGTAAAAATCCCTTAATTGCACCGCGCCCTGAGCCGTACATAGAATCAACGACAATGCGTTGAGGGTTATCCGCAATCAAATCGGAATCAATGACCGTGCGCAAATGAGCATAATAATCGGGGAGTGGGTTGAATTTCTTAATCAAACCTGCCGCACGCGCTTTTTTAAAGCTCATCAAGTTCGGTCCCCGTGCTCTTTCTTCATTGTCATTGATATAAACTTCTACGCGCCGACATTGTACGGGCAAGGCAGAGCCACCATAAGAGGCTTTTAGCTTAATCCCGTTATAGCGCGGGGCATTATGAGATGCGGTGAGCATAATACCCGCCACAGCATTCAGGTTTTTTACCGCGTAAGAAACTGCGGGTCCTGGTGCATCGGCTTGGGTCAAATGTACGGTGAATCCATTTGCCGCTAAAACACGTGAAATTTCGCCAGCGTAGCGGTCTGAAAGAAAACGAGTGTCAAAGCCGACCACGAATTTGTTTTCATCGGGGCTTGCATTTGAGTTTTGATCAAAATGTCCCGAAGCAACGGCATCTGCAATGGCTTGCGCTACCATGCGCAAATTAGCAAAGGTAAAAGAATCTGAGATAACGGCACGCCAGCCGTCTGTTCCGAAATGTATAGGCATATTTACTCCTTATAATCAACGAAACACCGAGTGTTTTCTTGTGGAATGTGACATCTGTTAAGAATATCGATTCCTTAATCAGAAATTACTTTGCCAAAAATAAAAAACACTCGGTGTCTTATTTAACTACCAATCAGGCGAAGGGGTCGCCGTTTTTAATACCGATTGAATAATCCACCCTTCAAAAACTTCTGTGCCACGTACCACTTTTATTTGCACCCAAGAAATATCATCATGCTCTAGTGGGGCAGTTAGGGCTTCAACCAATTCATCATTTTCGAGTGTCAAAATTACAGGGCCGCCTGGCTCACGTCTCATAAACGCGCCCCCGCCACTGCTCGAAGCAACTAACGCATAGAGCGGAGTTGGCTCAGCAGTGAGGGTGGTCGTGGGCGTTAATGATGGGGTCTCGCTAATGCTGGGGGTGGCACTCACGCCCAAAGTCGCGGTTGTTGCGGCAGTTTTTTGGGGGGATGCCGTAGCTGGGACAGGAGTCCGCGTAGGGGCATTTTCTGTATCTGGCACATTTGTCTTCGTTCCCACCATCTCCGCATCACGCGTGGACGTGGGCTGGGGTGCCGCTGTAGAGGTGGGACTTGTCCCCGGCAAAATCAATCCCGCTAGTGTGGCAAGGATGGTAGCGAGAACGAGTAAGCTGAAAATCCAATTAATAAGTTTGAGTGGGCGAAATCCTAAGAAGAAAAGGGTGAGACTACCCAAAAGTAAGGTCCAAGCAAAATGTGCAACAAAAACAAAAAGTCCTTGCGGAAAAATGCCCTCAATGCCACTTGCAAGCCCAAAAGCAGATGCGTTAAGGGGCAAAAAGAGTTCGTAGGCAAGGATTACACTAGGTAAAAAAGGTTTTTTCTCTGAGCGCACAAAAGATACGGATAATAAAATTGTGCCGATTGCCAAAATGACTAAATCTGCCCACCATAGCCGAGTGTGGACATAAGTTTGCGTGAGTGTTAGCGGCAACCAAAGACGCGCCGCAAAACCTGCTAAAGCACCAGTGACAAAGACGAGAGCACTGCCGATAAAAAATGCAGTGAAGGCTTTGAGAAAATATTTTGCCGACCCGCTGACTGTGGCGAGCATTTGCCCTACCAGTGGCGACATGAGTGGAGCCATCAGTGCGCCAAATACGAGAAAGGCTTGGGCATCAAGCAAGTAGCCCAAGCCTAAAATTGCACCGCTTAGGGCTGAAAAGAGAAAAAACTCGTACGAAGGATAAGCCCGCTGAATAAGAACTTGAAGGTATTCTGAGCGTGCTTCTAGGCTTTTAGGTAGTGCTTTTCGGCGTTCTCTACGTAACGCGCGCCGCCGCTGAGCACGTGTGGGGCGCGTTTTACCTAAGTCTTGATGTTGAGCGTGTTGAGTAACTTCGAGTGGGTCTGTGTTTTTAGGCATTGAGTGAATGATAATTTTTAGATTTAATAGAATTGTATTATACGTGCTTTGCGGAGAGAGGGGAATGGGAGTTTAGATTTAGAATGATAGAAATAGCTTTTTTTCTTCGCTCGATAGTTTTTCTAAAATTTTATTCCATTCGTCCTGCGTTGCCTTGACTGCCGCTGTAAAAGTATATTCAAAAATCTTTCCCTGTGCAGGAGAATCGATATTCATCCAAGCATGAGAGTCTTTGGGCAAGTGGGGCATCACATGTTTTTTTAGCGGAGGAATATAAGAAAATAATTCTAATGGGTAATAAAGTTTTCCAGAGCTGAGCTTTGGGTTTTGGAAAATACTTTCATCATCGTGAATAACATCAGGTGGGGTGGGTGTGTTTTTCTTATCAAATTTTGCCAACCAAAGGGGAATATAATTGCTGTGTGCATAAAAATCCTGTGCGGTATGCGAAAGCCGCCCAAAAGCCGACCAGGCTTTTTTCATAAAACCTTTCTTTAGTGCGTTGTGAACCTGCACGTGATTTTCAGCAATATAAGCGTAGCTTTCATTAAAGGCATTATTGTCGAAATGATATTCATCATGCCCAATTTGCCCGCGCAGCCCATCTTGTTTGGCATTTGCTTTAGCAATTATTTTTAACGCATTTGTGCCAATTTTGCCCTTCAAGGCTTCGCTTAAAATTTCTCGGTGATAAGGAATTAACATGGAGAAATTATACCCTGAATGATGCGTTTACATTTTTAGCTTTCACGCTATAATCTAGCCTATGAAAAAATTTTACACACGCAAAGGCGATGATGGGAGAACAGACACTCTCAGTAAAATTCGTTTGCCTAAATATCACCCCCGCATTGAAGCTCTTGGTGCATTAGACGAAGCAACCGCGACCTTGGGCTTGGCGCGCTCCCTTTCAGATTCTCCTAAAGTGAATGCGAGTTTGCTCAAAGTACAGCGCGATCTCTACGCACTTATGGCAGAAGTTGCCGCAACGCCAGAAAACGCGGCAAAATTCCGCACCATCAACATTGATAGTGTTAGCTGGCTCGAAGAGCAAATAGACATCTTTAGCGAAGCGATTGAAATGCCCAAAGAATTCATTTTGCCTGGTGAAAGTAGGGCAGGTGGTGCGCTTTCTGTTGCCCGCGCCGTCACTCGCCGCGCTGAGCGGAGAATCGCAGAACTACTCGATACAGATGAATTGGAAAACACCGAACTGTTGCGCTATCTTAATCGATTATCTTCGCTTTGCTTCGTCTTGGAGTTGGCTGAAAACCAATTTGATGGAAAAGAAACGCAGATGGTGAAAGGGCGACATGGGTAGCAAGGGGTAACATGGGTGACAAAAGTCGTGCAGTCCCGCCCCTGCTCTAGCCGCCGTCCTCGGCGGCGGTAAGTTTCCCCTTCGTGCTTTTTTGTGTGATTTCATGGCTTCATTTTTTTTATTCTGAAAACTCAGTAAAACTTTACTCCTTACCGCGAAGAAACGAAGGGCGAGAAGAAAAACTTGAAAAGTTTAAAAATTCTCTAGTTCTAACGGATTATGTGGTTCTAACGTAAACATGCCCTTATTGCCAACTTCACCAGCCCGTTTACGCCCCAGTGGAATTGGATACAACCTAAAAATACGAATAACTAAATCTGTTAGAAGCAGAAAAATCTGCTCCAAAGGTAGGAAGCAAGTTCTGTAGTGTTTATTTTTCTTACCTTTTTGTCTTAAAAACTTCGCTACCTTCGCTGTGGAAACACGTCATTTTTTCATATTTCAAGACTTTTACAGAGTTATCAGTTTTATTGCCAATACAAGGAACTTTTATGACTGGAACCATCATCAATGTAATTACAATCATCATCGGCAGTGTCTTAGGGCTTCTCTTCGGAGCGCGCCTCCCAGACCGCCTAAAAAGCACCGTTACCGCGGGGTTGGGACTTTTCACTTTAGCCATAGGTGTCTCCATGTTTCTCGAATCAGAAGAAACCCTTATCGTCTTAGGCGGACTTCTTATGGGTGCAATTCTAGGAGAATGGTGGAAAATTGAAGAGGGCTTAGAAAATATGGGGAGCTGGATAGAATCTAAAGTGGGTAAGAAAAATAATTCTGCTGAAAGTGAGCGTTTTATTCGCGGCTTTATGACCGCATCTTTGCTTTTTTGTATTGGGCCGCTCACTATTCTCGGCTCTATTCAAGATGGCTTGAGCGGCAACTATGAACTCCTCGCCGTCAAATCTGTGCTAGATGGATTCGCCTCCCTCGCCTTCGCCTCCACGCTAGGGGTTGGGGTCATGTTTTCGGCAGTCGTTGTGCTCGTTTATCAGGGCGGTATTTCCCTCCTTGCCGCTCAATTAGATAGCTTCATCACCGAGCCGATGATGATCGAAATGACCGCTGTTGGCGGCGTGATATTAATTGGCTTGGCAATCTCTAGCCTTTTAGAAATAAAGAAAATTCGCGTGGGTAGCTTTCTGCCTGCTTTGGCAGTTGCGCCACTTATTGTATGGATTTTAAGCCTTTTTTCCTAAGTAGCTGACAAAAAATCACACCATATTAAGTATAAATTTTATGACCACTTTCACACATATCCTCCAAAAATTCTATAAAACATCCCCAAATCGCGCATGTGTATATTTGCAAAAATCAGGGGAGGACGATTTGCGCCTTTCATATCGCCAACTTATTGAGGGCGCAAATGCCTACGCTCAGATTTATGCCCAAAAAGGCATTAAATCAGGGGATGTTATCGTGCTTATTTTGCAACATAGCCCCGATTTGCTCTATGCCTTTTGGGGAGCCGTTTTACATGGCGCAATTCCCTCCATTATGCCTTTTCTCACCGAGAAACTCTCCCCAGAGCGTTATCGGGAAGATTTATCTGCGTTAATTTCTGTGACAAAACCAGTTGCGATTATCACCTATCCTGAATTTGAAAGGAATATACGAGACGTTTTAGATGATGGAGATTCTGTTCGTGAAGTCATTTTATCTGACCAAATTCCTACCGCCGCGCGCGTAGATTTTAGCTTGCTTGGCGGACTTCAACATTCTGCTGAAGACATCGTTTTACTGCAGCACTCATCAGGGACAACGGGGTTGCAAAAAGGCGTTGCGCTTTCTCATCGTGCGGTGATGAATCAGCTTGACGCGTATGGTCAATCTATTGCCCTAGATTCAGAAAAAGATGTGATTGTCTCTTGGTTGCCTCTTTATCACGATATGGGGTTAATTGCCAGTTTTCTGCTTCCAATACTAAAGGGTATTCCGCTGGTCTTAATCTCGCCCTTCGATTGGGTGCGTGCGCCTTATAGGTTAATGCATGCTGTTTCAAAATATAAAGGCACACTGACTTGGATGCCAAATTTTGCTTATATTTTCTGTGCCCGCAAAATACGCGATAGGCATCTCGAAAGTGTAGATTTATCTTCATGGCGCGCTATTATCAATTGTTCTGAGCCAGTGCGTTGGGAGAGTCACCAAGCTTTTTATGAAAAGTTCCAAGAGTATGGTCTAAAGTTAGAAGCCCTGCAAACATCTTATGCGATGGCTGAGAACACCTTCGCGGTGACGCAGAGTAATATCTCACGTCCACCCGCGATAGACGATGTTGACGCCGAATCACTGTCTACTGGCGGAATCACGCGTCCAGCACGGGCGGATTCGCTTTCCGTCAAAATGATGTCGTCTGGGCAGGTAATCGCCAATACGCGCGTGCGCGTTCTCAATCCCGCTGGAGAAGAAGTCCAAGAAAGGGAAATTGGCGAGATTGCGCTGAAGAGTGATTGTATGTTGACCGAATACTATAATCGCCCGCAAACAACCGCGAAGGCATTCGTAGGCGAGTGGTATCTGACGGGCGATTTTGGCTATTTGGTGGGGGATGAGTTGTTCGTTTCGGGACGCAAAAAAGAGATGATTATTGTGGGTGGCAAAAATATCTACCCGCAAGATTTAGAGCGTTTGGTTTATGAAGTGGAGGGCATTCACGCCGGGCGAGCGGTGGCTTTTGGCGTTTACGATGAGCGCACGGGCACCGAAGAGGTGATTATTGTCGCCGAAGCAGACGTGCCTACAGATGAAGCGCGCTTCAAATTGGCTGACGAAGTCCGAAAATATGTGACCACAAACTCGGCGGTGGCGTTGCGTCAGGTAAAAATTGTGCCAGAAAAGTGGATTTTAAAAACTTCGAGCGGAAAAGCCGCACGTGGCGCAAATAAAGAAAAGTATTTGAGAGAGATGTAGGAGCGCACTCTTGCGGTTGCCCAACTGGGCAAGGGCGAGCCAACTATAAGATAAAAAAACGCCGAACTTTTATAAAAGTTCGGCGTTTTTGTGTTTAAATTTGCAACTAAGCGTTATTTTCGTTCTTTCAAAGTGCGAGCTAAAATTTCATCTTGTGTTTCGTCTTTTTGGACTTTTTCTTCTTTTTTGGATGCTTTTTTAGAACTATCAGCACGATCAAGAGCCGCTTGCCAAGCCATTTCCATAGCGGTGTGTTCTGGTGCTTTGGGTTCATCACCCTCAAGCTCTGCCATCATGGCCTCAACGCTTTTCTTGCTACTGCGTCTTTTGCCCCCACGTCCACGTTTGGGGTTGCTGGCACTTTCTGCAGGTTCGGGCAATGTGGCTTTCATGCTCAATCGAATTTGTTTCTTTCGGCGATTGACTTCGAGAATCATCACATCTACTTCATCACCAGCTTTTACAACTTGTGAAGGGTCTTTAACATAACCATGTGCAATTTCGCTTACATGTACTAAACCGGGGCGTTCTGCACCGATGTCAACGAATGCGCCATAAGTCTCTAAACGTTCAATTTTGCCTTTTACTGTCATATCGGGCTTCATTTCACGCCATTCTAAAGTCAGAGGCTCAATCATTGTTAATTCAATGCGGTCTGTTTTGGCACGGCGTACCCATACTTCTACTTCTTGACCAACCTCAACAGCATCTTCCACTTTGGTTAGATGTTCTTTTTGTAACTGGGAGATATGAAGTACTCCCGGTAATTGATCGGTGCCTAAATCAACAATTGCGCCACCAATTGTAATTTTGGTGATTGTCCCTTTTATTTTTTGTTTTGCTTCTAACGCATTGGCTTGCGTTTTCTCGTTTTCAGCCATAAGCCTACTCCTTTTTCTCTAGTTCTATTTATAAGTTTACCGACCCGTGATTATACTCGGTTTTAGAGATGCGTCAATAAAAAAAGAAGGCAATCTTCTATCTTTTAAGGAAAGAGATTGCCTGCTTTCAAATTTGTTAATTGGAATGGGATGAAAAGCCGCTTCGCGCGTGAATTTTGGTTTATTACCCTTAAATTGGCAATTGTGTGGAGATAAACGCCTCACGTTATTCTGACCTACGCAATCAAATTCCTTAACGCGAGATTTGTCTCGCCCTCGTAGTAATGGCTTCAGTTGTCACCGTCTCCAAGTGCGACATAAATGTCGTGTTATGGTATCAAAACGCCTCGTGCTCCGTTCTGTTCATAATCTCATCTTGCAACGCCTCGCTCAGATCACAGAAATAATCGCTGTATCCAGCCACGCGGACAATTAAATCGCGGTACGCGTCAGGGTTTGCTTTCGCCTTCTGCAAAGTTTCGCGCGTAACCACATTAAACTGGATATGATGCCCATCCATATTGAAATATGAGCGCACGAGTTGCACAAATTTATCTACGCCAGCTTTGGTGTCGAGCAGATTCGGCGTAAGTTTCTGGTTCAGCAAAGTCCCGCCCGTGCGTATATGATCCATCTTCCCCACAGATTTGATGACGGCGGTCGGACCTTTTCTATCTGCGCCTTGCACAGGTGAGATTCCCTCCGAGAGCGGGATGCCCGCCTTGCGTCCATCTGGCAACGCGCCAATCACTGAGCCAAAATAGACATGCACGGTGGTCGGGAGCAAATTAATCTGATATTCGCCGCCTTTGGTATTCGGGCGACCTGTGACGGCATTGAAGTAAATCTCAAAGACTTCTTTCATCAAATCATCGGCGTAATCGTTGTCGTTGCCATATTTTGGCGTTTTATTCAGTAAACGCTGACGGATTTTCTCTTGCCCATCAAAATCATTTTCGAGCGTAGCAAGTAATTCGTCCATGCTGAAAGTTTGATTTTCAAAAACATGATATTTCAGCGCAGAAAGCGAATCCGTAATCGAGCCAATGCCCACGCCCTGAATATAGGAGGTGTTGTAACGCGCCCCGCCAGAGTGATAATCTGTTCCCGTTGGAATACAATCGTCAATTAACAGCGACAAAAATGGCACAGGCAAATACTGAGCGTAAAGTTGTTCGATGACATTATTGCCGCGCACTTTTATGTCAATAAAATGATTGATTTGTTTTGTGAAGGTATCCATTAATGCTTCGAAATCTACAAAATCACGCGGGTCGCCAGTTTTGAGACCAATTTCTTTTCCTGTGCGCGGGTCAATGCCATTATGCAGGGTCACCTCCAGCACTTTGGGGATATTGAAATAGCCCGTGAGATTGTAATTTTCTTTGCCAAATGCGCCCGTTTCCACGCAACCGCTTGTACCGCCGTTGCGCGCATCCACGATATTTTTTCCCGCTCGCACCATTTCTTGCACGACCGCATCGGCGTTGAAAATGGAGGGTTGCCCAAATCCAGTTTGAATGATTTCAGCCGCTTTTTTCAAGAAGCGGTCGGGATTTTTCTTGCTTAATTGCAAGTTTGAGCTGGGTTGCAAGAGCCGCATTTCTTTGATCACGTCCAGCACCAAATAGGTTACTTCGTTCACGCCGTCTGTGCCGTCTGGCTTCAATCCGCCCGTGTTGATGGTCGCAAAATCGGTGTAGGTTCCGCTCTCGGCGGCTGTCACGCCCACTTTTGGCGGCGCGGGTTGGTTGTTGAATTTGATCCAGAAAAGTTGCAATAATTCTCGCGCCCGCTCCTTCGTCAGCGTGCCATCTTTTAGCCCCGCTTCGTAAAATGGCAATAAATGTTGGTCAATTCTGCCGGGGTTGAAGGCATCCCAGGGATTGAGTTCGGTGATTACGCCAAGATGGATAAACCAATAGGATTGCAATGCTTCGTGAAAATTTTGCGGAGGATGAGCCGGGACGCGCGTGCAAATCTGCTTGATTTCTTCGAGTTCAGCTTCTCTCTCGGCATTTGGCTCGATTGCCGCCAACGCCGCGGCTTTTTCAGCGTGCCGTTCAGCGAATCGGATGATTCCGTCTGCGGCGATGTCCATGGCGCGGAGTTCCTGTTCTTTAGCGTAGGCGTTTGGGTCTTGCATAAAGTCGAGGGTACGGACAGCAACTTCGATGTCACGTTTGAACCCCAGCATCCCCTTTGTGTAGATTTTCCCATCCAAAACGGTATGTCCGGGCGCGCGCTGTTCCATAAACTCCGTAAAAATCCCAGCATTAAATGAATCGTGCCAAGCGGGTGTCATCTCAGCGAGAATTCGGTCACGGAGGGCTTTATCCTGCCAAAAGGGAATAACGCTTTGCGCGTAGCCACTGCGTGTGGAGGGAGAAACTTTGTAGGATGTTTTGGGGCGGGTGTCGAGGGTGTCGAGGTCGGTGAGGGTGTGACAGCAGATTTCGGGATAGGTGGAGGTGGATTTTGGCGCGATGCCCCGCTCGCCAACGATGAGTTCGCCCGCGTTGAAGACGATTTTTTTTCGCCCGAGAACGTAGGCGAAGCCTTTGGCACGTTGCACGGGAATGGATTCTAGCCCCTGATTTTTCTTATAGAATTCGGTGATTAACTCTGCTCGCTCCGAATCGATGGTGGGGAGAGCGTCAAGGGATTGCTGGCGGAGGGTTTTTACTCTTTTATTCATTTTTTACTCCTTGGATGGTACGTGGATTTTGCGAAAAACTTTAACCACGAAGAAAAACTTTTAACGCGAATTGCGCGAATGGGCGAATTACGCGAATTTTATGACCTGACAGGTTTCAAAAACCTGTCAGGTCTGGCGCGCAAGGAGTAATTTTAGAGGGGGATGAAGTAGGTGGGGAGGCGGAGGGTTTTGGCGTGGTGGTTCATGGTTATTTAGCTGATCCAATAATCACCTTCTCAGCTAAAAACTTCATCATTGGTATTTCTTTACTAATGATGAGTTCTGATTTTGTTGTAGGAATATAGCGTTGTTTTCTTTCGTATCTGTCTGATGAATGTACAAGCGCATTTCTAATAATTTTTATCCTTTTCGCTAAATTGCCATATATATGTCCTGTACGCAGCTCGACTTTGTTCTTGTCCCCAAATAAAGTTTGTTGTTTGGTATATAAAGAAACGTCTTGATATTCTTCGTAAGCTTTTATGAATTCGAATAGTTCAGTTTGGTCAACAAATCGTTCTAAAACATCCTTTAACATTTTTGTTTCATCCGTTTCCTGTTTGTGGGTTAGGGTGTCTTGAATTAGGCGGTCTAAATAATTAGAAGTCGTAGCGAATCTCGGGTCATTTAGTCTTCGGGAAAGCTTACTATAAAGTTGCTCATCAGAAATTTCGATAAAATAGTATTCCAGTACATGATAAAAAGATAGGAATTGAATAAAGGGATCATTCGTACTCATTCCTCGTTGATAAAAACGAATGATATCAGGATTGAATTTTGCTTTTTGTAAGGGAAGTGTGTTTTCTGAAAACCTATCACCAAACTGAAATGGTCTAACCCTAGCGCGGCGACGAGGCCATTCATCTTGAAGAGTAAGAGTTAAATTTTTAAGATAAGAAAGCTCAAACAAACAAGTATCAATTATTGGATCGGTATGCTTTAGCGCAGTTTTAATATTTTGCACATTTATATTGTGTACTCTTATTGTGATTGGCCTAAAGAGAATGTTGTGCATCTCGTGTCCATTATCTTCGCTCTCTCTATTATGTCTAAATTTCATTTTCTCAATAGTTGACTGGGCAGGCGTTTTATCAAAGCGAAAATAATTAACGAATTTATCTGATGCGTATCCTATTTCTGCGTAATACTCGGAGGTAGATGGATTCCCGAATGTAAAAACCCTATCTCGCATAGAGTAGAAGCGTCTAATTCCATACGTGGAAAAATCTACCATCTGTTCCCGATAATTGACACTACACATGCCGCATTCAACAGGCTGAGTTTCAAAACCTGCTCGAATTTTATTAAATGCTGCAAATCCCTCTATTTCCTGTCTTGAGATTCGAATAGTTGTGTTGCTTCGAGGATGTTTAAAAAACAGCTCTTTTTGATTTTCATCGCCTAATTCTAGATTTAATTGATGCTGATCATCCTGTTCTAATCCTAAATCTAAATACCCTTTTTCTAATATATTCTTCGCTTCATTAAATTTCATAATAACCTCTCCTAAAAATACAATAAATTGGTCAGAAGTTTGGATTCTGTGTGAAAAATCATGATAAGTTCACGTTGTAGTTTATTGTTTGTTCCTAGTTCTAACGGATTTTTGTTTTGGAACGAGGATTGTTATTCTCTATTCTTTGGCTTCTTCCAAAACTGCATCAATGACAGGTTGGCTGATGCTAAAGCCATTTTTGCGCAATTCTTCTAAATCTTTGCGAAGGGTTTGGATGAAACCCATATCTTTTGCTTTAAGCAGAATACCAAGCGTGCCGATTTTCTGTAGTTTCAAGTGAGTTAGTTTTCTGCGCCCTTTTTTCTCATCCATCAGTACCCAATCCGCATCCAACTCACGCGCCAGCACGATAACTTCTGCTTCCCCTAAGTCGAGTTCGTCTAATAAGACATTTATAGCCAAACGATCTTTGACTTCGACTGTTTTAATCCAATTTGCTTCTGAAACTTCTCTTTTTGCCCCGCCTTTTTCACGTCCCACAATCACGGCTTCATCGTAAACTGCTTTGGGGATGTAGATAACACCAAATAATTCTTGCAGCAGGTTGAATTTCCCGATGGAAGCTAATCCAATCAATGGCGTTGTGTTTGAGACGACAATCATTCGTTTTTATCTATTTGTAGCTTTCTTACCGCGTCAAATTCTTCATCCAATTCTTGGGCAGAGTAATCGACATAAGCAATGCCGCGCTTTTTTAAAAGTTGCAAAAACTCTATCCGAGAAATATCCAACAATTCTGCGGCTTTTCCTGAGGAGATTTTGGTATCTGTAAATAGAGAAAGCACAAGCCATTCTGTTACTTTATTTTGTACTTGAAATTGATTGAATCCAAAGTTGAGTAGTTTTGGCGGGAGGCTTACTTGAAAAATCGCTTTGTTCATGGTTTTGTCCTTTCTTGTTGATAAAAGGTTATTTTGTCTGCTTTTATTGTACTTGATTTTTTTCTATTCGCTAATTTCAAATTGAATTCATGTTTTTGAAATTGTGTGATGAAAATTGTCTCTGCATGGATGTACTACATTCCGTAAAAATGTCGGTAATCTGTTGATAAATTTTACATTCACTAGCGCGTATGAAGCGAACGCGCTCTAAAAGTTCACGGAAATAATCTTTGCCGAAATAAGTCCCGTTTTTTAGGCGGTCATCGTCGAGAATGAAGCCTTTGATGAGAAATTCTTTTAAGCGGGCAGTTGCCCAAATCCTGAATTGTGTGGCTTGAGATGAATTCACTCTGTAGCCGACTGAAATAATCGCGTCAAGATCATAGTATTTTATTTGGTATTTTTTGCCATCTTCGGCAGTATGTTCCAAAATGGAACATACTGAATTTGCATCCAATTCACCATCGTTAAAGATATTATTTAGATGTTTTGTAATTGCAGGGCGTTGCACGCCAAATAATTCAGCCATCCGTTTTTGCGTGAGCCAGATATTTTCGTTATGAAAAAATATCTCAACTTTCACCTTCCCATCTGGTGTAGTGTAAAGAAGAAACTCTGTTAATTCATCTTTTATTTGTAATTTGTTTTTAGGCACTGTTTACTCCCTAAAGAATATATTTGAAGTGGTGACATTTTACCGTTAAAGTCCCCGTTCTTGAAAATGTGTGGCTGTCTCTGCGAGGGTGGCAATATCCGCTCTAGATTTGCCAAGCGAGTTTAAAGTCCGGATTTGTTAGCGAAAACTTTTCAAAAGAACTTCATTGCAAATCCCTTTCTTTTTATCTGAAAATCGAAAGAATTTCTTGATAGGTGTTTTGAGGTCGCTCTTTCATGATTGCTCTCCGAAAAACTAAGAAAAAGCCGCTCACTTGTTTTATGGTTAAAGCTTTTGTTTATAAAAAGCCCTTGTTGCTTTTAGCTTTCAACAAGGGCTTTTGGAAATTCGGTGAATATCACACTCTCTGCTTTTCTGCTAACCTCGCTTCAATATCCGCTTTTTTCATTGTGACAGATGTGGTAGACGCTATTTTTTCTCTTTCTTCTTCGCCGAAGGCGACTACGGTGATATGTTGGTTTAAGAAGTCTGGTGGTGCGCCCTTTTTACCTGGGGTGACCTGTCCCAGCGTGTAGCCACCGATGATGGGTACATCTTTGCCGAGAATGTCTTGAATGGCTTCAATTTCAGCACCAGGTTGGGCTTTGAGAATCATTTGCCATGCAATATCAGCTAAGACTAAGGCAAATTTTGGTTTGGTACCCTTGAGTGCAATAAGTGCTTTTTGAGCCGCTCGTTGGGAGGCTTCGATGCAGGTGGTGGGACTGCCCGTGAGCAGGTAGGCATCTGTGCCGTCTGGGATGGGTGCGTTCATGCGGAAGCTCCCATCTGCTTCTACGCGTAGGGGGGAGCGGACGAGTAGGTCTCCGTTTCCTTTTTCGATGCCTAAGGGGTAGAGCCGTACTAAAAAGTTGAGTGGTGGGAAGCCCCAGTCTCGTGCTGGGTAATTAAATAGGGCGGAGTAGGCTTCTGATGCAGGGCGGCCATCGAGGGCACGAATCCAGAATCCACGTGAACGTGTGATGCGAAATTGGCTTCCAATGGGTCGCCAACCATAATCGGAGCCTATGCCGATTTTTAGATTGCCCTCAATAAGTGCGGCGACTAAACTGCCTGATCCCGCTCTGCGCCCCGCCATTTGGGTGGTTGTTCCTGTATGCGGATTTCCACTTGAAAGCCCGCCGACCATATCAAAGGGGGCATCTTCTAGTGCATTGCACATTTGCTCGGCATCACCATTGAAGCCATCGGCAAAAAAGAGTATTTTCTTGGTATTAGCTGTTGCAGTATCGTCTGTAGACGTAACACCTTCTGTTTGGGTAATAGCGGCAAGTTCACGCAAGATCGATGCGGTTTCTCGTCCACTTTGTGCATACCCTGGCAACCAATGTTCGCTTGCTTTTATATCTGGGCTACTTAATAATGCAACTGCGACCGAGTTTTTTGTTTGTCCGCTACTCGTAAGGGCGGATGCGGAGGAAAATCCAATAGTTGGGGTGTTTCCTAAGAGGCTAGAGACGCTATTGGCAACGCTTTTAGCATCATAGTAGCGCGATGCAACGATGATGGCGAGGGATGGATTCCCTACGCCGATTTTTTTGAGGGCTTGGTGTGTGGCTTGTAAGCCTGCTTCCCGCCCATCAAATGCTTGTGCTTGTCCTACTACTGCTTTTAGTGTCATGATTTTTTACCCGTTTTTTTCTTGCCCTATACCCTATTTTTTTTGAGTTCAATTTATCCTTTTAGGGTTTGTGCTTAAATCATTGTTTATTTCTCTGCTATAGGTACGGTAAAGTGGAAGGTACTTCCTTCTCGGAACTTGCTTTCGAACCAAGCGCGCCCCCCTTGCATTTCGATGAGGCTCTTTGTGATATTGAGACCTAGCCCTGTGCCGGGGGCTTCGCGGGCTTTTTCGTCTTCTGAGCGGAAGAATTTAGTGAAGACTTTTGCTTGGTCTTCTTCTGTCATGCCTATACCGTTGTCTTTTACCCAAATATGGATCACTTTAGGCGCACCTTCTGGATCCCATTGGTTTAGTGCTTCTTCTGCGCCAATAATAATATGCCCTTCTTCTTGGGTGTATTTATATGAGTTGCTCACAAAGTTGACCAGAACTTGTTCTACACGTGTTGCATCTGCCCATATTTTAGGTAGATTTTCTGAAACTTCAAGAGAGACAGTTTGTTTTTTCTCGGCGATTTGTTTGTCTGTTGAGCGAACCGCGTTACCAACAATTTCAGAGATGGCAACAGGGGCAAAGTCCATGCGTAGGCGGCCGACTTCGATTTTTGAGTTGTCATTTAAATCTGAAACAAGTGTAGACATACGGATAACATTGGAGCGAATGGTTTGGAGGAAGTTTGCTTGGCTTTCGCTCACAGCACCAACTGCACCGGCGGCAAGTAGCTCTGTATACCCTTTGATTGATGTCATTGGGTTTTTTAGTTCGTGGGCTACAAAAGAGACAAAATCGCTTTTAGCGATATTTGCAGCTTCAACCTCTGCGTATAACTGGGCATTGGCGATAGCGATGGCGGCATGGTCGCTGAGACGGCTGAGGAAGTCAATATCCACTTCGGTTTTTTCTACGCTTTCTAAAAGTATTAAGCCAACGACTTTTGTTTCTCGGCGCAGAGGAACTGCAATTTGCGTTCTTGTGCCAGGCAATAAGCCTCCTTGCTCTGTTGGGGTGAGTTGGTGGGTTTCTGGTTGCCCGCTTTCTGACGCATCTATCATTGCAGGGAGTTCAAGTGGGAGAGCTTTGTCTTTATAATACTCAAGTTGGTTTTCGTAGCCTTCTTGCGCCATGATATAAATGCCTTCTTCGCTAAGGTTTCCAATGAGACCCGCGTCTGCTTTAGAGCGGCGCATAGCCCACTCTAGGGTAGTGGTCATGGCTCGGTCGGTTTCTAGGCTGGCATTGAGTTCTCTGTCTATGCGCTGCATGATGGAGAGTTCTTCAACGCGAGCGTTAAGTTCTTGATCTGTAAGGGTGTATAAACGGGCATTTTCTACAGCTACAGCGGCTTGTCCTGCAAAAGCAGTGAGTAGGTTTTCGTCACCACTGACGAATGGTAGTCCATCTTTTTTGTTGATGACCTCAACAACGCCAATAACAGTTCCTTTGACTTGAAGTGGAACAGCGAGTAGAGCCTGCGTGTCAAATCCTGTTTTTTCATCGGTGCTTTTGGCAGTACTTTCTGACCAATCTTTTGCCTTTCTCGTGTTATTTTCTACTACAGGACTGCGTGTTTCAACCGCTTTTCCTACGATGCCTTTTCCAGCAGGAATGCGTTTTCCAATCAGATCACTTGCGGCTGGTCCTACAGTGACGGTGAAAACTAGTTCATCCGTATCTTCATCAACCATGAAGAGGGTACCAGCCTCACAATCAAGAATCTGGACGGCACTTTCTAAGATATTTTGAAGAAGTGGTTCGTGTTCGAGGGTAGAGGTGAGTTGTTGTGTAATTTCATTTAGGGTAGAGAGTTGTTTTGCGCGACGTTCTGTTTCTTGAAGTAAGCGAGCTTTGATAATAGCACCTGCTGTTTGGTCAGCAATTGCTCGAAGTAGATTGAGTTGTTTTTTTGTATAGGTTGTATTAGGGTCGCGGCTAGCGATGCTGAGTGCGCCAATAGTTTCTGAGCCAGCATTAAGCGGAACGCCCGCCCACGCGTAAACTTTTTGCAAGGAGGGCACGACATTTAACCGTTGGCATTCTTGTCTGTAGTCTTGCGCTAGGAGCGCACGGCTGTTGCGGGCTATCCATTGAGAGATACCCTGATTATAGGGAAGGGGGTGTGTTTCTTTTTCTTCAAGGCGTTGGCGGTCTTCAATACAAAAAGCAAAATAGAAATAACCGCCAGTTTGATTACGCAAGGTGATATGAAAATCTGTAGAGGGAATAATTTGTGTAGTTTGGGCGAAAATTAATTCAAGCACATCGTTAAAAGATAGTGTAATACTAACGCCTTGCGAAATGCGGGTCAGGGCGTTCATTTCATCAACCTGCTTTTCCATATTCACAACAACTTGTGCTCGTTCTATAGCCATGCCAGCTTGGTTGCTTATTTTTTCTATATATTCTAATTCTTGGCTATTATAAGCGTCTCCAGAGCGCCTTGTGCCTAGTGCTATCCAACCTGTTAGGCGATTTATGCTTTTCATGGGCATAAAGAAAGACGTATTCAATAGCTTCAGACGTGAAGCCTCACCTTCGAGGTGAGGGGGAAGATTTATAGGGTCAATATAGTAAAGAGAGTTTTCTTTTTTTAGTACTTGCACTATAGGATTGTTTTCTGTAAATCGAATATCGCTGGTAGGTTCTCCTTTGTCTTTAGTCGCTACATACTGGTTGCTAGAAGAATCGTGGATATAAATGTGCAAACGTTCAGGGAGTAAAGGTTCCGCTATAGCCTCTCTCATTGCCGTTGTGATGTCGATTAGGTTTTTGGCTTTTGTTATTTGCTCACTGAAAATGCCTAGCTCTTTTTCGTGGGTATCTTTTCCCTTGAACCGAATTTTATCTATAGTGGTTTTGAACTTAGAAATTATGGGGGAGCTTATTATTGTCAGAAGAGCAACAAAGCCACCGAGCACATAGATATTATTTGCCGGTATCATACTCCCAACAATAAGACCAATACCCCAAATGAGAAGAATATAAGCCAAGCTGGCTATTATGGTTAATAAAGTAACCAAAATGCCTCGGCTAATAAGATAGTCTATTTTAAGGAGACGATAACGTAAAATTGCATACCCAACAACAATAGGGAAGAAAACTGTAGTGCTTAAAAAATACTGATTAAATCCCCACTGTGTATAAAATGGGTAAATAATCAACCACAACCCAATAGGCATAAAGGCAAATAAAATGCCAAACCAAATAGTTTTTATCTGTTGTTTAGCAATGGAAGATTTTTCTGTATAGCTACGATATGAAAGGACGCCGACAAAAAAGAAAATGGTAGCACCAACAAAAATATAAATAGAATGCCATTTAGGAATATAGTCGTAGGGTGCTTGGGTATCATAAGTAGTAAAGAAAGCGAGCAGACTTAAAAGAGCCGCAATCATATACCCAATAAAGCGAAGAAAAGGAGTTTTTCGAGTCAGTTGGAACTCTTGAGGGAAGCTAAGGGCTAAAGCCCACAACCCCCCTCCTGTGAATGCAACAGAAAAAAGCCACAGGTTTGTTAAATAACTTGTTGTGTAGGTATCAAAAAGAAGTGCCGCACTAAAAGAAAAAGAAACAGAAAAAAGAGTAAAAGAGCGGCTTGTATTATCAGAAAGACGCACTTTAGACATCCATAAACTAGTGCCTAAATAAATCAACCCAAGAAAATAGGGGAAATAAAAAGACTTGAACTTATCGCGTGCAGGAAACGCACTCAATTTTATATCTTTATTGATTTTCTCGCCTTCGGGGGTTTCAAGGGTGATTTGTATTTCATCATCAACTGCATAAGCAGAGAGTGCATTGCTCATTTGCTTAGGGCTATCAACCTCTACGTCTTCGATCTTGATTAGTTGGTAATTTTCCCCTTTTACGTCATTATATAATGCCCAGCTTCCCTCTTCTGCAGGTCCCGAACTGCTTATGAGCATAGAGTGTCTAATATAAGCACCCACAAAAGGTGTTTTCCACCAGGAAAAAGCAAAAATGGGAAGAAGAATAAAAACAATAACAGCAAAAGCCTGATAAAAACGAATAGAATTTTCTATAGTTTTATCAAGTTTCTTCTTTTCAAGAGGCTGAGAAGTGCTCATAATTTACCTTGTTGATTTGGGGAATATTGCGGGACAAAATGGGATAAAGTAATCTCAGATAGATTTTACTCTAAAATTTCTCAATTGAAGATGGTTTTTTCATAACAAAATCGGTCTACGTTGAGACCGATTTTGTTAAAGTTCTTTTTTGAAGGATGAAGAACCGCCTCGCGCGTATGTTGAGCTTGAGTGCTTTTGGGCAACTTTTTCTTGACGTAAACTTTAGTGCGTATTACGTTCACGCTGAAAAACTGCTTGGGTGCAGACCCCCAGCCCAAAACATGTACTGAGCCGTGTCGAAGTACGCGCTTGAAACGGTAGGAACCCGTTCCCTCAAAGGGAACGGATTCCTGCGCTTCATCCTAATTAAACATCTAAATTACGAACATCCTGCGCGTGGGTTTGAATAAATCGCCTGCGTGGTGGGACGGCGGCACCCATCAGCATATCAAAAGTGCGGTCTGCTTCTGACGCATCTTCGATGGTGACGAGGAGTAGGGTGCGGTGTTCGGGGTCCATGGTCGTGTCCCAAAGTTGGGTGGGGTTCATCTCGCCCAAACCTTTGTAGCGTTGTAGCCCAACTTTTTCACCTTTGGGGATACCGCGCATATAGTCGGCTCTTTGGTCTTCGGTATAAACATATTCTGATTTGCGTTTATGGGTGATGAGGTAAAGTGGAGGTTGGGCAATATAGAGATGCCCTTCGTCAATAAGCGGTTGCATATAGCGGAAGAAAAAAGTGAGCAAAAGGGTGCGGATGTGGCTACCATCTACATCGGCATCGGTCATAATGATGGTGCGCCCATAGCGTAAACCATCGAGGCTGAAGCTTTCGCCAATGCCTGTGCCTAGTGCAGAAATAAGGGCTTTGACTTCTTTGTTGCCTAAAATTTTATCTAGGCGGGCGCGCTCGGTATTAAGGATTTTGCCGCGTAAAGGCAAAATTGCCTGAAAGTGGCGGTCACGCCCTTGTTTGGCAGAGCCACCTGCCGAATCTCCCTCAACGATATAGAGTTCGGTTTTGTTGGGGTCACGTTCTGAGCAATCGGCTAATTTGCCAGGCAGTGTAAGGCTCTCTAGGGCAGATTTGCGAATGATAAGATCGCGGGCTTTGCGTGCGGCACTGCGTGCACGTGCGGAGGTGAGACACTTGCTTATTATTGCTCTCCCAGCCGAGGGGTTTTCTTCAAGAAAAGTGCTAAAGGCTTCGCCAATAATTTTTTGGGCGTGCGTTTGCACTTCGGGGTTCATTAATTTAACTTTTGTCTGGCTTTCAAATTGGGGATCAGGATGCTTGATGGAGACAATTGCGGTTAAACCTTCGCGGGTATCATCGCCAGTGAAGTTCTTATCTTTTTCTTTTAAGAATTTGTTTTTGCGTGCATAGTCGTTGATAACGCGTGTAAGTGCGGCGCGCAAGCCTGTGAGATGTGTACCGCCGTCAATAGTGTTAATGGTGTTGGCGAAAGCGTAAATTGATTCTGTGAAAGCGTCTGTATATTGAATTGCCGCTTCAACGCTAATATCGTCAATAGTTTTTTCCATCGAGACAACTTTATGCAACGATTTTCGGTTGCGGTTCATATAGCGCACAAAGGAGGCGATGCCGCCCTCGAAATAGAAGTTCATCTCGTTGTCGTTGCGTTTGTCTACAAAATGGATTTTTACGCCACGAGTTACAAATGCCATTTCTCTAAAGCGGTGGACGAGTGTGGAGAATTTATAGCTAAAATCACCTACAAAAATAGTTTTATCATACTTAAAGGTGACGCTTGTGCCTGTTTCGTTGCCTTTTGTTTTGCCGATAACTTTGATTTTTCCTTGTGGAAATCCGCGTTCAAAACGTAGACCGTGAATTTTGCCATCGCGCTTTACTTCTACCTCGCACCATTCTGAGAGGGCGTTTACGGCACTTACACCAACACCGTGCAAACCGCCAGAAACTTTATAGCCGCTTCCACCAAACTTGCCGCCAGCGTGGAGCTTGGTCATTACAACTTCTAGTGCTGACATGCCCGTCCCCTCATGAATATCAACGGGGATGCCACGTCCATTATCGCTAACGGTAATACTCTCGTCTTTATTGATACTGATGCTGATTTCGTCACAGGAGCCAGCTAAAGCTTCGTCAATTGCGTTGTCTACAACTTCGTAAACGAGATGGTGTAAGGCTTTAATATCTGTTCCGCCAACATACATGCCGGGGCGGCGGCGAACAGCTTCTAACCCTTCTAAAACTTGAATATCACTTGCTTTATACGACGTGTCGTTTTTAGCCACAAAAACCTCCAAGGGTTTATTGAGTCTGTGTCGAAGTTTTTTTGGAGTTGAGTTTTTCCAAAACAGTTTCGAGCCAGACGTTCATATCATAATAATAAACAAAACTAGCTGATAATAATGCTGTAGTGATAAAGGCGTGTCCTGAAATACCTACAAGCATCATCCATGTAGAACTAGATGGCGTTAGCCAAAGGATATTAAATCCTTGGGCGAGAACGATAATACTGATGATGAAAAAACTGCTGGTGGGCAGGGTGAAACGGGAGAGATGTAAGCTGCTTAGTATGGAGCGGAAAAGATTTTCTTCTTTGATAAAAATGCCATGCGCTGAGAAAAATATGGGCACGATAAGCCACATTGCAAAGAATAGCAGAAGAAGAAAGGCGATTTGCGCTAAGGTGGCATTGATTTGCATAAATACAGCAAAAAAGAGAAGAATGGGAAGCCCCAAGGCAATTAAGGCGATAACCAAAAGAACCGATAATATGCTGGCTTGTAAAACAGTTTTGCTCAACCAATAAAAACCTTGCTCGTCATCTTCTACTGATAGACTTGTGACAGTTGCTTTTGCAACATAGGCAAAGTAGATGCTCCCTAATATCCAGCCTGTAATCGTTAACATGCCAAACCATAAGAGAAATTCCCAGTCAGACCCGATTTGGTAAGAAGTAACTTCTCCAAGAGGGCTAGCAGAGGTAGGGATTTGGCGCATTATACTGCTTATGCCTATGGGAATTGTGCGCAAGAGGCTAAAGATATTTGGGTCTTGTGCAATTAGTTCTGTTAACATCTCTTGGTAGATTTTTATATCTGTTGATCCGATAAGTTCTTTGCTTGCCAGCGTTTCGAGTTGTGCCTGTGCTGAGTGAAGTAAATTGCTTATACTTAGGCGAGGACCAAGCCATAAAAATATATCTAAAAGGAGAGGAAAGAGAATAATCCCTACCTGCTTAGATGTTATATCGAAGCCTGTTTTTATGGTAGAAACTATGCCTGGGGGCGGGGAGATTTCATTATCGTTTATAAAATTCATAACCCCCCAATTTTACCATAAGGGCTTGCTCTTGGCATCTTTCTGCGAGACAGGTACAATCAGGGTAATCTAGTTTTGTGTTGAGAGTATTTTATGAAAACAAATCATTATTCGCCAGACCTAAATCGTATTAGTGTTCTTGTAGCAGTTGTTTTGTTAGCCTTTGCGCTGGCACGTTTGCTCTCGACCACAGCTTATGCACTTGCATTTGAAGTCTTCGGAAGAAGTATCCGTTTTGAATTCGATATGCGTGTAGTAATTGTTCTTTTGGCTTCAGGCTTAACAGCAACAGGGATGGATTGGTTATTGCGTAGTCATCCCATGATAAAAGATAAACGTACGGTTGAGTATTGGTTTGTGCCAATGCTGACTGCATTGGTTTTTGGAATTCCGCTTTATTTGCTCCCTTTGAGTACGTTGTGGTGGTGGGGTGGGTTTGCTGTGGGTGGTGTCTTTTTAGGATTTGTTTTTTGGGCAGAGTATGTGGTTGTTAGCCCTGGTGATACCAGTTATCCTACTGCTATGGTTGTTCTTACGGTGACATCATTTGCGCTTTATCTGATTTTGGTGCTTGCTCTACGTTATGCAAATCTGCGTCTTTTCTTACTAACCCCCGCATTTTTTATTGCTAGTTTTTTAGTTAGCTTGCGAACTTTGCATTTGCGTCTTGGGAGGCGGTGGGAAGCGGCGTGGGCTGTTGGTATTGCTCTGGTTCTTGTTCAGCTTTCGGCAGGATTTCATTATTTGCCTCTCTCGCCTATTCGTTATGGGGTTTTGTTGTTGGCACCGCTTTATGCGTTAGTTAGCTTATCTTCTAGTTTATTGGAGGGGATACCTATTCGTAGAGCGGTTCTTGAGCCGGCGGTGATGTTGCTTTTGGTTTGGGGCGCGGGATTTTGGCTTGGGTAGAAGGGAGAAGCATCCATAGTGAAAGCAAGCTGAAAACGCGTGCGAGTTTCTATATTCATCCAAAGAGTAACGTTATAGGTAAGTTTGTGTTACCACAAGTAAACTAATTTTGGAGGCATATATGCACTTTTTTCAAAGCATTCTTGTTATATTGCTAGGCTATTTGATCGGTTCTATCCCCATTGGGTTTTTGATGGTTAAAATACGAACGGGAAAAGACGTGCGAGATGTTCAGAGTGGGCGCACGGGGGGGACAAACGTTATGCGCGCTGCTGGTTTTTGGCCCGGCTTTATGACTGGGATGTTGGATATTTTAAAGGCCGCTATCACGGTTTGGATTGCGAAGGCTCTTGGTGTTGGGGTCTGGGCAGAGGTGCTTGCGCCAATTGCCGCGATCCTTGGGCATAACTATTCGGTTTTTTTGCTTAAAAAGAAAGATGGAAAAATTTATTTTGGTGGCGGAGCAGGGGGTGCAGTCAGTGCTGGGGGAGCAGTGGGTTTGTGGCCTCCCTCGTTTTTTATTATTTTTCCTGTTGGCTTTTTAGTTTTCTTTGGGGTTGGCTATGCGTCTGTAACGACAATGAGTGTTCCAGTGATTGCGATTGTTATTTTTGCAGTGCGAGCCTGGCTGGGTTTGTCGCCGTGGCAATATGTTCTTTATGGCGTACTTGCAGAGCTTTTGCTTATTTGGGCATTGCGTCCAAATATTAAGCGTTTATTAGCTGGGGAAGAGCGATTGCATGGGTGGCGCAAAAAAGAGGGGTGGGGTGTAGGCGTGGAAGAAATTGAAAAAGAAGAGAATTGAGTGTGGCTATATGCTTTTTGGGGCGATAGTTTTTAGAATTTAGGGAAGAGAGAATTTATAAAAAAGCCCTTGAAGTTTTACTTCAAGGGCTTTTTTTATTTTGTTTTTACTTTCTCTAGGGTTAAGTTATAAACATGCTCCAAGTTTTTCTGGTGCAATTCTGCGGCAAGACCGCCGAGAATAATACGGCTTTTTCCGCATTTTTCTACATCCTGTTTGGCTAAATACTCCATAGGGTCTTTTCGGCGGAGTGCCGTTTTTGCGGCTTTTTCTAGCACATTGAGGTAGTTGAGGTTATTATCAATAGATGGTGCAACCTCACCGCGTAAAATAACTTCACCGTGCCCTTGAACAATATTTTCTAAAGGTAGCCCGTGAAATTTCTCATAAGTAGCACGCATTTCACCCATATCTCCATCAAGAAGGTATGGGATAGGCATTAAAACATCGCCAGCAAAAAGAACGCGGTCTTCAACAACAAGAATGGCAATGCCATCTTCGCTATGACCGGGCGCCGACATAATTCTCAAATGTTTTTTGCCTATAGCCAGTGTCATTTCACCATCGTCAAGTGTGATATGAGGTAGGGCGATTTCAATTTGATCGAAAGCAGCGCTTTGCTTTTTCGCTTCCTTCAAGGCGGGGATACCACGTTCTATCAACAAATCACGACAGCGAGTATGCGCTATAATCGTCGCTTTTGGGAAAAAGCAATTTCCCCATGAGTGATCGGCATGATGATGGGTATTAATAATATAGCGAATTTCCGTTTGAAGATTTTGAGTAACAAAATCACGAATCGCAAGTGTTTCTTCCGGTAAAGCCAGAGTATCAATTAGTACAGACCATTTAGGTCCAACAATAATACCAGCAGTAACCTGAGCATAAACATCACTTTGGAACCAATAAACATTATCAGAGACACGTTCTCGATGCATTAAATAACCTCACAAAATAGTTTCCCTAATTGATAGCATAAACAACCCATTAAAGTCAAGTTGAGTTTTATGGGTTGTGCATCACATCTCCCTATAAACAGGCTTGATTCTCCATCTTACGCGTGATAAACTTTCATAATGTCACACTCTTTGCTCATTATCACCCCCCAACCTAGTTTCGGTGAACATATTCACCAAAGTCTAGAAGAGCCTACTTCAACTTATGTTGAAGTAGTAGATAATGGTGCCGCGGCGTTATCTAAAATGAAAATGCGTAAATTCACACACGCTTTCTTAGATACGGATATAGAAAACGAATCCGTTCTTGACCTTGGGCTTGCTTTGCGTAGAAAAGACCCCAACCTGCGCCTTATCGTTATCTCGCCTCGACAAAGCATGCCGCGTTATGATGAGCTTCGTCCGTGGAGTTTTCTTGGCAAGCCCTTTTTTGTTCCTGACCTTCTACGTATATTAGATGAAAAACTGAGCTCTTCTCTTTCTTTTTCTCGCACAAAAGAACCCCTTGCAGAAATAAAAAACATAACAGGTGAAAAAGGGAGCATCTCTTGGCTAGAAGATGTTAATAAAGCCGCTCAACACCTTACTCGCCTAACGCTAGAATCATCTGCGCAAGCAACATTAATTGTCCGTGATGAAAAGATGTGGGCTTATGCTGGTCAGCTTTCAGATACGGCATCTGCTGAGTTGGTGAAAATTGTAGCAAGAGATAAAAAAGCGGGTGATCTACTCAAATTCCTTCGCCTTAAGGCAACGCAAGCAGAGCATATGCTCTACGCCACCGAACTAGCAGATGAAATTGCCCTTGTCATGGTTTTTGATGCTGAAACACCTTTTAGCGCAATTCGGCAACAAGCAACCCATCTTGCAGAATCGCTTGCTTTTTCATTGCAAGAAACGCCAAAGGAAGTCCCTGAACCTTCTCCTGAACCTCTCATAGAGGAAGAGTATTCTCCGCAAGAAAAAGCAAAAAAAGACCTCATCGACCTTTTTGAGTTTGGTGACGAAGAAGACAATAATCTCCCCCTTATCTCTGAGATTTTAGAGAATATCCCTGCCCCTAATCCCGTTAGTGCGGCATCTGACGTGAGAACGTCTGCGCCCGTTAGCACACCTAGCCCAGAAGTTGCTCAAAGCTCGGTATTTAACGAGCCGATGCCTAACCCATTTGCCAAAGCACGTGCAGAAATAGCACGCAGGGAAGGTACAGTTTCTTCTCAAGAAGTTTCCCCAGCTATTCGTTCAAACGATTATTTTGAAGCGAAGCCACAGGCACAAATAGAACTTGCTGAAACCCGTGTTCAAGAAGCGTATTCTCCGAAAATGCAAGTTGATCTCGCAGAAACACGCGTTCAAGAAGCACATCAACCAGAAAGCCTTGAGCTAGATCTTAATGCAACGCGTTTATCAAAACCTATTCACCCAGTAGTGTCAGCTCCTAAGCCGAAGCCTGAGGAGTTAATTGGAACTCGCCTAAAATCAGTGTCGGGTATTTCTTCTTTGGGGCAAAGCACTCTTGAGCCAGTTTTGTCGGGCATGTATGATTTAACTTATGCTTGCCTACTTGTGCCGCGTTTTAGCACCCATCACCTCACTGGCGATCTTTCTGAAAGTATCTCTAACTGGATGCCCAATATCAGCATCGCTTTTGGATGGCGTTTAGAGTATCTCTCTGTACGCCCAGATTATTTACAATGGGTAATCAATGTACCACCAACTACATCGCCAGGATATCTCATGCGCATTATGCGTAAACAGACATCAGAAAAAATCTTCCGCGATTTTCCGCGAAAGGTAGATGACAACCCCTCTGGTGATTTTTGGGCGCCCGGTTATCTTATTATGGGCGGTAGTCAGCCACACCCCTCTAAACTTGTTGAAGATTATATACAGCGCACACGTCAACGACAGGGCACGAGATAGCTCAAAAAAATACTTGCTCACTTGCAAATTGCCCCTCCTTTTCCATCAATCTTTATTCTAAATTAAAATGCCCCCAACCTTATATTTAATTGACGGACACGCTCTAGCCTATCGCTCTTACTACGCCCTCAGCGCGGGAGATCCCAGCCGCTGGATGACCTCTACAGGTGAGCCAACGGCTGGTATTTATGGATTCGCTAGTGTTCTTTTACGTCTGCTCGAAAACGACAAGCCCGATTATATGGCTGTTGCTTTTGACGTGGGCAAAACTTTTCGGCATGAAATGTATCCCGAATATAAAGCCACTCGTGCCAAGATGCCTGATGACCTACGCCCTCAAATCAAACGCATTCGAGAAATGGTCGATATTTTCAACCTGCCTCGCATCGAAATGGAGGGCTTTGAAGCCGATGATGTTCTCGGTAGTCTCGCCCGCATCGCCTCCGAAGAAGGCTTGGGCGTAAAAATCATCACCGGCGACCGTGACCTTCTGCAACTTGTGGATGAGCGCGTTATTGTGAATTTACCAGGCCGCTCGATGGGTGATGCCAAAGATTATTACCACAATGATGTGGTCAAAAAACTTGGCGTGCGCCCCGACCAAGTGGTAGATATGAAAGCCCTTATGGGCGATAGCTCCGATAATATCCCCGGTATTTATGGGATTGGGGAGAAGACCGCACAGAAATTATTAGCAGAATTTGATACCCTCGATGGTGTTTACGAACATTTGGATGAAGTGAAGGGACACGCGCGGAAGAAACTGGATACCGGTAAAGAAGCCGCCTACCTGAGCCAAGACTTGGCGCGCATTAAATGCGACCTCAACGTGAAGCTCGACCTTGAACATGCGCGTGCAGACGAACTAGATGCCCCCGCCATCACCGAATTTTTCCGAGAATTAGAAATGCACTCCCTCATCAACAGGCTTAATAAGTTGACAAAAATGCCTGTTCCAATTTCAGCACCTGTAGAAGGGGATCAGCTTTCGCTTTTCGGGGGGGGGGCAGTAGAAAATTCACGCACAGAAAACGCGTCCACTGGCAACCAAGTTATAAACACGCGCGAAGCGTTGAGTGAATTGGCAGAAAAACTCAATTTAGCCAAAATCATCGCCTTAGATACAGAGACGATCTCCACAGATCCCATCGAAGCAAAATTGGTCGGGATTTCGTTAGCAGTCGAAGAAGGAGAAGGTTTTTACATCCCTACAGGGCATAATTCGGGCAAACAATTAGATATTGAAGAAGTTTTGACCGCATTGCAACCCGCGCTTACAAATCCGAAAATTCAGAAAATTGGGCATAATTTGAAGTACGATTTTATTATGCTCAAAAGATATGGCTTGGAAGTTTCGCCGCTTTCGTTCGACACGATGATTGCCGAGTGGCTCACCGACCCGGCTTCGCGGAATGTGGGCTTGAAAAAGCTGGCTTTTGCGCGGCTGGGTGAGCAGATGACCTCGATTGAAGAGCTGATTGGCAAGGGGAAAAATCAGCGTAGTATGGCAGAAATTGCGATTGAAAAAGTTGCCGCCTACGCCGCAGATGATGCCGATATGTGCCTACGCCTAATGCCGATTTTAGAAAAAGATTTAGAGCGAGTGGGTGTGCGTAAGGTACTTGACGATGTTGAAATGCCGTTGATCAATGTGCTAGCAGAGATGGAAATGGAAGGCATTTTGCTCGATTTGCCCTTTTTTGACGAGTTTGGGCAGGAGTTGACAACCCGCTTGGCAGAAATTGAAAAAGAAGTGATTGAGTTGGTGGGGAAAGCCTTTAATATAAAATCTACACAACAACTTTCAGATGTGCTTTTTGTGCGCTTGGGTTTAGAACCACCAGATCGTACGCGTAAAACAAAAAGTGGTCATTACTCCACCGCCGCCTCTGTTTTAGAGCAGATGCGTGGAGCGCACCCCGTTGTAGATTTGATTTTAGAGCAACGCGAGTTGGCAAAATTGCAATCAACCTATGTAGATGCTTTGCCAAAGGATGTGAACCCAGAAACTGGGCGCGTGCATACTTCTTATAATCAAATTGGCACGGTAACGGGGCGTTTGGCTTCATCAGACCCGAATTTGCAAAATATCCCCAATCGTTCTGAGCTGGGCAGACGTGTACGGCGCGGATTTATCTCTAAAGAAGGTCATCTTTTGCTGGCGGTCGATTATTCACAAGTAGAGTTGCGCATTGTGGCGCACATGGCACAAGACGAAGCGATGTTGGCGGCATTTAATGCAGGGGAAGATATTCACGCTATTACTGCCGCGGGGATTTATAGTGTGGAGCTAGATAAGGTGACCAAAGAAATGCGTAGCCATGCTAAAGCGGTTAATTTTGGACTAATTTATGGTATGTCGGCATTTGGTTTAACGCGCTCCACCGATTTAACTTTAGCAGAAGCTGAAGATTTTGTGACGGCTTATTTTGAGAAATTCCCTGGTGTTAAACGTTATTTGGGTAATATCAAACGCTTTGCCTCTGATAAAGGTTATGTAGAAACTTTACTAGGCAGAAGACGCTATTTCCCTGCCATGATGGGCGATAAAAACGATTTTCGGCGCAGAAACTCAGAGCGCGCCGCTATTAATGCCCCCATTCAAGGTACTGCGGCAGATATTATGAAAATCGCTATGTTGGATGTGGCGAAGGCTCTTAAAGATGTGAATTCTTCTGCTAAAATTCTTCTACAGGTGCATGATGAAGTGGTCGTGGAATGCCCGAAAGAAGAATTACCTGCTACAATAGAGATTGTTCAAAAAGCAATGGAGTCGGCGTACAAATTGGATATTCCTCTTACCACCGATGCGCGTTCAGGGACGCGGTGGGGAGATTTGTAGGCGGTTTTTAGTATTTGGTAAATTAGTAGGTCTGTGGAATCGTGGGTAGACTTATAGCGTAATGAAGAAACTCCACAATTATAAAACTTTCTCCACCTGCTCCGTATAATCCCTGTTCCTCTAAAAAGAGAATAATTTTATGATAGAAGAAAACCAAATCTTTCAAAAAGCAATGAGTGACGGACATTCTGCCGCATGGGACCAATTGTGGGGAAAAGCCGCCGCATCTTATCGTAAAGCATTAGTTGAAATCCCCAATCATCCTAAGGCTCTTTCTAGCTTGGCGTTAGCTTTATATCAAATGCAAAATTTTGATGAAGCCCTGATAGCTTATGCAACTTTAGCCAAAATTTCTCCTACTGACCCGCTCCCTTTTGAAAAAATAGCACAGCTATCAGAGCGCACAGGGTCTGTAAAAGAGGCAGTCTCTGCCGCAACTAAAGCCGCTGATTTATATCTTGCTCAGAAAGATGTTAATAAAGCCATCGAAAATTGGTCTCGTGTCACACAGCTTTCTCCAGAAAACATCTTGGCTCATTCCCGTTTGGCTTTGGTTCATGAGCGTTTGGGGCATAATAAACGAGCCGTTACAGAATATATTGCTCTTGCTAGTTTAATGCAACGCTTAGGAAAAACAGATAAAGCCGCTGGTTTTCTATCGAGAGCGTTGAAAATTATGCCAGGCAGTCAGGCGGCACAGCAAGCGCAAGCCTTATTTGAGAGTGGGCAACTTTTGCCAAAACCGATGCGCCCTAAGGGGGGCACAGGTACATTGCGAATAGCGCGCGTTAAAGAATTGAACAAGCCCAAGAAAGAATCTTTCTCTAGTCTCAACCCAGTTGACGAATCCAGTAAAAAAGCATTAACAATCTTAGCTGAAATTTTATTTGAGTATTCTGATGATAGCGGCGGAGAAAAAGCGCGCACAGGATTACAAGCCATTATGCAAGGTGCAGGAAGCCTTTCATTGAAAAAAATGGAGCAAACCAAAGTTATTCTTCATTTAGGGCAAGCAATTGATGCGCAATCTAAGAATAATGATGAGTTAGCCGCAGATGAATTAGCCCATGCTCTTTTAGCAGGATTTGAGCATCCCGCCCTTTATTTTGATTTAGGGATGCTCCACACAAATGGAAGACGCTATCAGAGTGCGCTTCCGCATCTTCAACAGGCTGTCTCACATATAGACTTTGGTCTAGCCGCGCGCTTATTATCGGGACAGAATCTTCAGCGTTTAGGGCGCATTTCAGAATCAGCTATAGAGTATATAGAAGCTTTGAAGATAGCAGATGTAATGTTGGCACCTGAAGACCAAAGAGCCTCCTTGCGTCAGCTTTATGAACCCCTGCTTGAAGCCCAATTGCAAGAAGATGATGAAAAAGTTCACCAACGTCTTTGTGATAATGTCGAAAAAATGCTCATGCGAGAGAATTGGCGTGAGTATCTTCTCCAAGCCCGTAAAGAACTCCCTAAGTCGGATGGAGAAATGTTGCTTCCCTTAGCTGAAATTTTGATACAAGCACAAAGCAGCGAAGTGCTTGGTGCAATGACTCGCATTCATGAGATGGCGCGTTCGGGACGAATGCGCACAGCTATGGACGAAGCCTTTGAAGCAATTACCTATGCTCCAACTTATCTCCCTCTCCACTCGTTGATTGGAGATCTTCTTGTTCAGCAAGACCGCAAAGAAGATGCAATAGCCAAATATAACGTAGTGGCAGAGGCTTATGGTATTCGGGGTGAAGCACATCAATCCTCAGTTTTTTTGCGTAAAATAATTGAACTTTCTCCGATGGATCTTTCCTCGCGAACAAAGCTGATAGACCAACTAACGGTACGCGGGCAAATAGATGAAGCAATTCAGGAGTATCTCAATTTAGCAGATATTTACTATCGTTTAGCCGAGTTAGATATGGCGCGTAAAACCTACACAACTGCATTGCGAGCCGCACAGCAAGGAAATGCCGAGCGCTCATGGAATATACATATTCTTCACCGCATGGCAGATATTGATATGCAACGCCTCGATTGGAAGCGCGCACTAAGAGTATTTGAACAAATCTGTACGCTTAAACCAGAAGACAGCGAAGCTCGAATACGCTTGATTGATCTAAATTTCAAGCTCGCTAGGAGAGCGCAAGCCCAGAAAGAGTTAGATAGTTATTTAAGCTATACAGAAACACACGCATCAGATTCTAATGATGCCATAACACTTTTAGAAGATTTGCTAGAGACACACTCATCTATCCCGCAATTGCACAGTGCGCTTGCTCAGCAATATCTTCGGGCAGGGAAAAAAGAGGAGGCAATCAAATCTTATGACCTTTCAGCAGAGTTGTTTTTAGAAACAGGTAATAAGAAAGAGGCAGTTGGAATTATTACAAAATTGCTAAGTATCGAACCACCAAATGCAGATGAATATCGGCAAGTATTGGCACAAATCAAAGCGGGATAGTTTTTGCGGATGAATGTTGGCGGGCATCTTTTAAAAGTCTTCAAGACTTTTAAAAGATGCCCGCTTTTTGTAAATGGGGGAATACTGAAATGCGCGTGACCTGAGCTTGAGAGCAGATTAATGGGCTGTATTTTGGCATAAGCATGTGTCGCGGAAAGACGTTCACGTTACTCCTCCGTTTGGGAATTTAGCACCCCAGTCCCAAACGCGGACGGAGCGGTGCGCTTCATCCCCAAAAAATATGTTTTGTATATCTCTAGCCTTTTCTGGTAAACTGCTCGCATGAAGAAGATTTCTCTAGTAACCCTTTCCCTAATTATTCTGGGACTTATTTTTTCTCAAATCCCACCCATCAAATCTCGTTTAAGTTGGCGCGTTGAAGTTGCCAAGACTTATTTACGTGGCGTTGTCAATCCCGTTGAGGCAGTGCCAACAGCGAAGCCTACCAACACACCAGTGAATTTGAGTAGTCCTACAGTTGCGGCTACATTGGCTCTTTCTATGACCCCAACGATTGAGCCTACGGCAACGGGAACGCCAGAACCTCTGCCCTCGCAAGTCTCTCTCACAGTGCCTGATTATGAAATGCAAGATATGAATAATTGTGGTCCGGCATCGCTGACAATGGGATTGCGCTATTACGGCTGGGAAGGTGACCAATTTGATATTTCTGATGTTGTTAAACCCATTCCGCAAGATAGAAACGTAAACCCCGAAGAAATGATTTATTATGTGCGCAATTATGCGGGCTGGTTGCGTGCCGAATACCGTGTGAACGGGGATTTACCTCTGCTCAAAAAGTTGATTGCTGCGGGCTATCCTGTTTTGATAGAAGAAACTTTTCATTTTGATGAGCCTTATTATCCTAATGACGATTTGTGGGCGGCGCATTATATGCTCCTGACTGCCTACGATGACGAAGATGGTGCGTTTACAGGGCAGGATTCTTATCATGGAGAAAACCAGCGCATTTCTTATGAAACTCTTGAGGAAGATTGGCAACCTTTTAACCACGTTTATATGGTGTCGTATCTCCCCGAAGATGAAGAAGAACTGGCTCTTTTGCTTGGCGATGATTGGGATGAAGAAAAAAACCGAGAACGTGCGTTAGAAGCCTCCCTGCGGGCTACAGAAGAAAACCCAGACGATGCTTTTGCTTGGTTCAATTTAGGCTCAAATTTGCTCTATTTTGAGAAATATGCACAATCTGCGAATGCTTATGACCAAGCGCGCTCTTTAGGACTTCCCCAGCGTATGATGCGGTATCAATTTGGGGCTTTTATTGCCTCTTTTCAAGATCATCGTACCGAAGATTTGCTTAGCTTAACAGAATATGCGCTACAGCGAACGCCAAATTCTGAGGAGGCGTTGCTATGGCGTGGATGGGGTTTATATCAGCAAGGGGATTACGAAGGGGCTATTGCATCTTGGGAGCTTGCTCTCAAGCATAGACCTAATTATTTTGATGCGGAGTACGCTCTTGATTTTGCGCGCTAAATAAATCTAAGTTATCTTAATCCTGAAAAGAATACCCACCAGGCGCAGTTCGGATCATATACTCCCGTTCGGTGCCTAGTTTTTTGCGTAGACGATAAACAACATTTTTAAGCGCGGTTTGGTCGCTTGTGTCTGTGATTCCCCAAACGGTACGAATAATTTCCTCACTTTGAAATACAAAACCAGGACGATTCATCAATAAACGCAAAAGCCGAAATTCTAAATTGGTTAAATAGATTTCTTCCCCTTCTGGCGTGCGCGCTAGACGTTTGGCAGAATCTAATAGAAGTTGAGCTGAATTGTGTGGTGAAATTTGCGCGGGAACACTGCGCCTCGACCAAGCGGTAATTTTTGCAAGAAAGATAGCGGGGCTAATGGGTTTGACAATACATTCATCTACGCCTGCGCTATAAGCCTCAAGGATTTCACTCTCGTGGTGTGTCGGGAGAAAAAGCAAAAGCGGTTTTTGATTTAGGGAGCGATATTTTTTTATAAGATTAATTCTTTCCACATGGGGGGCATTAACGTCTATGATGATTAAATCAGGCAGAACTTCTATAGCGTGGTCCAATGCGCGTTGCACAGATGTTTCGATAATGGCATTTAAGCCTTTTTCTCGAATCATATATCCCAAGATTGGGGCAGTGTCACTTTGGTCGCAAACAATCAAAACTCGAGTAGCTTTATTTGAAGTGGGCATGCTTTTTCCCTTAGTAGGTTTGTTTTCTCTATTATATCACTGGTCGCAAAAAGTCGCAAAAAGATATTTATTTGTGACTTTTGGGTGATAACAAAAAAAATACCTCTTCGATATACTGGAAAAGAAATTAAAAAAACAGTTAAGGAGAATTGAAATGAAAAAGCTATTTTTTGTATTATTGGCACTAAGCCTTTTGCTTGTGGCTTGTGGTGCAGGTGCAGGCGCAGATGCAGAACCAACACCAGTTTCTATTAATACCGCAGTCCCTACTGTGGAAGTTGTAGAAAATAACGCTGGTGAAACAGTAGACGCAGATACAGAAGCAGGCACAGAGCGTGTCTCTCCTGTAGATGGTATGGTGCAAGCGTTTGTTCCAGCAGGAGATTTCCGCATGGGCGCGTTAGATGCAGGTTCTGCTGAAGATGAGAAACCAGACCATCAGGTTACAATGTCTGCTTTTTGGCTAGATAAACACGAAGTCACCAACGCCATGTATATGATTTGTGTGCAGGCAGGTGCTTGTGAGCCTCCTGTTGAGTTTAAATCTGAACATCACGATACTTATTTTAATACCGATGAGTACACAGATTTCCCCGTTGTTTTCGTCACTTGGGGGTACGCAAATGATTATTGCTCTTGGGCAGGTAAACGTTTACCTACCGAAGCTGAATGGGAGCGCGCCGCACGTGGTGACGATTTCCGTAATTTCCCCTGGGGCGATGAACGCCCAGGCGCAACACAAGCAAATTTTAACTATAATATCCGCGACGTCACTCGCGTAGGCTCTTTCCCTGCTGGTGCCAGCCCCTACGGCGTGCTAGATATGTCGGGCAATGTTTGGGAATGGGTTAACGATTATTATGATGCAAATTATTATTCTAGTTCAGCTACAGCGAACCCCACAGGTCCTCTTGCCGCAGTGGGCGCAGGACAACGGCGCGTTATTCGTGGCGGATCTTACCAAGACGTAGAGAAAGACATTCGTGTTGCTAGTCGTGGGTTTGAGAGTGGTCCCAACCCAGATGCCGCAGATATGGAATCGGTTGAATACAGTGGTGTGGCCTCTTATAAAATTGGATTCCGTTGCGCCTCCGATAATTAACAAGTGGATTTTCGCAACGCTCACGTTTTGAACTTGGGTGCTAAATCTCAAACATGAGTTTGGGCGTGAGCGTCTTTGCGAAACCCTCTTTTATGATAAACAAAAATCTGACAAGTTATGACGCTTGTCAGATTTTGTTTTAAGCGGGGAACGATTCTCTTCGGTATAATGTTTTTTAAACGGTATTAAGCCAAAAGTCACGTGCGTCCCTTTCTTCATATCCCAGAGAAAATAAAAATTTGACTTGAAAATCCCGCTATGGTAAACTCTCGCCGATAATTCAATAGCCTTAATACGGCAACTCTTATCCAGAGAAGCGGAGGGACCGGCCCTGCGATGCTTCGGCAACCTAGTTTTTGTTAGAAAAACCAAGGTGCTAATTCCGGCAGTGAAATTTCTGGAAGATGAGAGGGCAGTGTCGTGCATTTTTTGCATATAAGCCCTTTCATCGTATAGCTGAAAGGGCTTTTTCTATTTTTAGGTCTTAAGTCTTAGCGCTTAAGTCTATTTAATGAGGTGAAAAATGAGTACAACTTTTATGACTTCTGAAAGCCTGATGTTTACATCAGAATCTGTAACAGAAGGGCATCCCGATAAGATGTGTGATCAAATCAGTGATGCTGTTTTGGATGAATGTTTGAAGCAAGACCCAAAATCTCGCGTGGCATGTGAGACCGCTATCAAAACGGGGTATGTGATGTTGCTAGGCGAAATCACGACCAAAGCTTTTGTTGATTTTGATAAGCTCGTCCGTAAAGTTGTTGTCGATATTGGTTACGATCGCGGCAAAAAAGGGTTTGATGGGCATACTTGCGGTGTTCTCTCTGCCATAGCCAGCCAAAGCTCTGATATTGCAATGGGCGTTGATGAAGCCCTTGAATCAAAATCTGGTGAAATGACCGAAGCCGAAATTGAAGCAATTGGTGCAGGTGATCAGGGGATGATGTTTGGCTATGCCTGTAATGAAACCCCCACCCTGATGCCGATGCCTATTTATTTGGCACATAAATTAACCTTGCGCCTCACCGAAGTTCGTAAAAATGGCACTTTAGATTGGGTGCGCCCCGATGGCAAAAGCCAAGTAACTATTGAGTATTCAAAAGGTCAACCCAAACGTGTAGACACGGTATTGATTAGTACGCAACATGCTCCTGATATTTCGGCTGAAGATATTCGTGCGCAAATTATTGAGCATGTAATTAACCCTATTTTACCTGCCGACATGGTAGACGAAGATTTGAAGATTTTCGTTAATCCTACTGGTCGTTTTGTGATTGGTGGTCCTATGGGTGATGCTGGTGTAACTGGCCGCAAAATTATCGTAGATACCTACGGTGGGATGGGCAGACATGGCGGCGGTGCTTTCTCTGGTAAAGATGCCACTAAAGTAGATCGCTCTGCGGCTTATGCTGCGCGCTGGGTTGCAAAGAATATCGTTGCCGCAGGCATTGCCGATCGTTGCGAAATCCAACTTGCTTATGCAATTGGTGTTGCACATCCGCTTTCGATAAACGTAGAATCTTTTGGCACAGGCAAAATCTCAGATGATGAAATTTCAGCCCTGATTGATGAACATTTTGATTTGCGCCCTGGTGCCATTATTCGCGATCTTGACCTTCGTAAACCGATTTATCGTCAGACCTCCGCGTATGGTCATTTTGGGCGCGAAGATGTTCAGTTCACTTGGGAGCGCACAGATAGAGCAGAAGCATTGAAGGAAGCCGCAGGTCTATAAAAAACTCGTTATTAAAAATATGGGCAATCACAGGAAATTTACTTAAAGCAAAAGCGGAGACAAATTTTTGTCTCCGCTTTTTTATATGACTTTAGAAGATTCTATCCCCTCAACTTCACGCCACAAGCCCTGCAAAACTTATCATTTCCGCTAGAGCGACTACCACATTCGTGACAATACTTTGTTCCACCACTAGATTTATGGCGTTCTCGGCTTTTTGGGGAAGATGTATTATCCCCTCGGCCAGCTAAAAAGAAATAGAGCAAGCCGCCTAAAATTAGTGCAACGCCAAGACCCGCTAAAATCATCGGCAATGAGTCGCTCAAAGAAAAAGAGCTTTCACTGCTTTCTATTTCGCCGCCCACTTCGATGGGCATAGAGGAAACAGTTAGATCATCACTGCTTTTATCATAAGAAAGGGATAAGTCAAATCGCTCGCCAGCTTTTATCTTGCCTGCCGAAAGTGCGTGAATTGTCATGCCATTATCTGAACCAGTATCGTTAAAAGATGGGGTTGAAGTTAAATCGCTTACATCAGGTGGTTCTAAAAACTCTACAAAGAGAGCTTCAACATCGTACTCGTTTTCCCAAACCAACGAGAAATGCCGCGTCACGCCATCTTTCTCTAAAGGGACATAATACTCCACGCGGTAAAGCGTTAGCTCATCGGCGACCAATGTTAAAATACGCTCGTCTCCATCTTGTATGAGTGGGTCATAAGGCACCTGCAACATCTCACCATCAGAGAGTTTAGCAACTGCATTTAAATTAGCATTTGCAGGAATAGCTATCTTGATTTCTGTAGGCAAAGGGCTATCATCTGTCAACACAAAGGAATACATAACCAACATCTCAGGTGTATCATATTCGGACCAAAGCTCAATGCCTACCTCTGCAAATTTCGCCGTATTTTGTGCCGAAGCCAGTGCTGGGAAGAGCAATAAACTTATCGTTAGAACTAAAATAATCCACTTTTTCATAAAAACTCCTTAAAACTTTTTTGCTTTTTATAGTCCCGAATCTTACCACGATTAGCCATGGCTTTCACAAGTTGCCAACAGATTTTATTCCTTGGCGTCGGTATAGACAACGCCTCCCCAATTTGTGAGATGGCACCAGAAATCGCATCGATTTCAGTTGGGGCACCGCGTCTTAAATCTTGTAACATCGAAGAGATATTAGACGATGTTTGCCTCGCCACCTTTTCTACCGCCAAAACAGAATCTTCAAAGCTAAGTGAGATATTCTGTGCCTCAGCTACGGATGCCGTTTCGCGCGCTAACTCTGCCATCAATATTTTTGCCTCTGGGATTTTCAGCAAATCGCCATTGGGAATATCTAAAAGTGCAGTGAGCGGATTAATTGCCGAATTGATAACCAATTTACTCCATATCAACGATTCGATGCTCGCAACGCGCGTGACCCTGAACTTGCTTGCCCTCAAAAGAGTTTCTATTGGTCCCAAACGTGGATGCTCTCCTAGCGAAATTTGCGCCTCGCCACTAATTTTTACCCTGCCTGCTTCGAGTAAAGATGCGCCCACCACCGTCACTCCCTGAGCAACGCGTTCTTCCCCTAAAATGTCGGTGAGAATTTTTCCGTTTCCTAAACCGTTTTGAAGACTAAGCACAAGTCCATCTTCAGTAAGGCACTTTTCTAATTTATGCGCAACCTGCTCTGTTTGCCAACTTTTGACTAAAAGAATGGCATAATGCGTATTTTTACATTCAGTTATTGCATTTACAGGATAGAAATTTTCCTTCCCCTTAGCATCTACCAACCCCGCGCCAGATTTGTTCAACGCACCAATAGCCTCTTGCCATGAGCCAAGCATAATCACCCCAACACCAGATGCAGAAAGACGCGCCGCAAAAAGCGTAGCAAGTGCCCCTGTTCCAACAATAAGTATATTTTTTTTCATGTTATCATTGCGGCGAATTTTCTAAAGAAGGAGAAGAAATAATGCAGTCTGAAGACAATAAACTAAAAAGCGCACCGATGCTTTCAGCAATGGCGATTGTCTTAATCGCATCTTATATTGGTGCACAAATGCTGGCAGATATTGCCAGTTTGAAAATTGGCGTTATCGCTGGTTTTGCCGTAGATATGGGCACTTTTATTTACCCGATCACATTTACCTTAAGAGATGTAGTGCATAAGGTTTTGGGGAAGAAGAATACCCAAGTGCTCATCCTCACAGCGGGTGCGATTAATATATTTATGGCGATTTATCTCATGTGGGTAGCCAGTGTTCCCGGTGATTCAGAGTGGGGTTTGTCGGCTGAGTTTTCGGCAATTTTGGCACCCGTTTGGCGGATTGTTCTTGCATCCATTTTAGCAGAAATTATTAGCGAAATGATAGATACCGAAATCTATTCATGGTTTGTTAATAAAATCACCCGTGAGCATCAATGGGCGCGGGTTTTAACAAGTAATAGTATTTCTGTTCCTATAGATAATTTGATTTTTGCTGTCGTTGCCTTCGGTGGTGTACTCCCTTGGACTATCGTTTGGCAGATTTTTTTGTTTAATTTAGTTGTTAAATACCTAATTACTTTGTTGAGCTTGCCCTTGATTTATATTGTTCCTGATAGAGCTTAAGGAAATGAAAGCTCCCATATCATCAAAAGAAAATGGGAGCTTTTATAGACTCTATTGGAAATAAAAACCGTCACTAACGACATGACACTTTTGTTTTTGCAGGTGGCTGAGTAGCTCCGAATGCTTTTTCGGAGTGTATCGAAGCCACGAAAAAGCCGATTTTATACTAATTCTTGGTTTCGATACGGCGAAAAGCATCGCCTACTCAACCAACACGCGCTTCTTCTTCCAAACTGTCATGTGACTAGAACCGTCATAGAGTTCTTGGATTTTAAACCGGCAATCTTCTCCAATCCTCACTATTTTTTTTTAGCGAGGATTGGCGGTTAAAAACCTTATTCTCGATAGAGTCTATTATATGGTAAGCAATTTATGCCTCGCCAAGGTCATCTTCGCTATCCTGCTCGGGGAACGGTGGCAAGCCCAAAACACGTTTGCGTAGATATTTGATGACGACCAGTGCCGATGCTAAAAGCGGGATAACGATCAAGACTCCCAGAATTCCATTAATCACAACAGCGGCAATGATAGCTACAAAAATTACGCCATCGTGCAAATCTAAGCTTTTGCCGAAGATTTTTGGCATTAACCAGATATTTTTACCGTAGTTGATAACTATAAAAATACCTACAACCAGCGCAGCAAACCAAAAATTTGACATCTCGAGAAAGGTGGAGCCTTGCATAAGGGCAATTACGAAAGCCAATGATGCCGCGATAAAGGGCCCTAGTTCGGGAATGATATTGAGAAACCCTGCTAAAACGCCTAATAATAGCGCACCAGGCAAGCCAACGACAGACCAAGCCAGTGCATAAATTACGCTTAAAATAGCAATTAAGGCAATCTGACCGCGCAAATAGATATTCCAAATATCGGCAATTTTGTCATATAAGCGGTGGACATCACTTTGCAGTTTTTTAGGTGGAATACGAAAAAGCCATTCTTTTATCTCATCCCAATCGTTGATGAAATGGTATGAAGTAATAATGATTACCAAAACCCATGCAATTTGCCGTGAGGTTGCTTCGATGAGTTTTAGCGTATTTTCAGGCACGAATTCTAGTAATTTAGAAAGTGGCTCGGCTAATTCTATGCCTAAAGAGGCTAGGCTCAATGTTAAGCCCCCAATGACTATGGTTTGTTCTAATAAGCTTTGCACAAAATTCGGTAAATCAGATAAATCGGTAGTAACTTCTTGCACCTCGCGCACGATAATTGGCACCACCGTTGCGGGGACAGAGAAAATCATGGCAAGGGTTAAAAAATAGGCGATGTTTACAGCTACTTTATGTTTGAGGCGCGCTTTTTTTTCAAGAAAGTCAACTATGGGGTTTAATACATACGCAAATAATGCCGCAATTAATAAGGGCGTAAAAAGTGGCCGAATATACCAAGCTACTGCGACCAGAAAAACAATCAGCAATATCAGTAAGAAATATCTGGCACGAGGTGACCATTCATTATCCATAAAAGAATTTCCTTGAAAAAATTAAGTACCTACTTAAAGATTATAAATTTGCTTTCACTGCTTCCAACGTTGGCGTAATTAGGGGGGCTTCGGATACCGCTTTTAGTGCGGCATTTACATCTTTGAGACCACTACCCGTATTTACAACCAGAATGGGATCGCCCTGTTTCACCGCGTGTGTTTGGCTTGCTACGGTTAGACCGGCATAAGCTGTAGCCCCAGCTGGCTCTGCGAAAATGCCAACTTTACCAAGCTCTGCTATGGACGCGATGATTTGTTCATCGGTCACTGTGATATATGCACCACCTGTTTCTGTCGCGGCACGAACTGCACGCACACCATCGCTAGGCATATCTACAGAAATACTATCTGCCGAAGTGGTGGCAGAGATAGCTGTAATTTCTTCTGTTTTTGCATTATAAGCATTGGCAATAGCGGCAGACCCCTCGGCTTGGATTCCGAAAATGCGTGGCATTTTCTTCATCCAGCCTAGCGCAAGCAAATCTTTGAAGCCTTTGTGAATACCTGAAATGATATTGCCATCACCCACAGAGACGAAAACGGAGAGAGGCTTATCGTTATCAGCAAGGGCTTTAAGCGACCATTCCCAAATCTCGAAAGCGGCGGTCTTTTTGCCCTCTGTGGTGAAGGGGTTGTAGCCCGTGTTACGACAATACCAACCAAACTCATCTGCGGCTTTAACTGCCAATTCAACGGCATCATCATAAGTGCCATCTACGAGCATTACTTTCGCACCAAAAATCAATAATTGGGCAATCTTTGCCACAGGGGCTGTTTTTGGTGCAAAAATAACTGATTTTTGCCCTACAGCGGCAGACATACCTGCTAAAGCCGCCCCTGCGTTTCCCGTGGAAGCGGTTACGATAACTTCGGCATCAATTTCTTTAGCACGGGCAACCAAAATTGCGCTAGCGCGATCTTTGAAAGACGCGGTAGGGTTCGAACTCTCATCTTTAAGCCAGAGATTGTCTAATCCCAACTTCTCAGCTAATGTAGGGAGGGCAAAAGTAGGTGTCCAGCCCGCGGCGTAAAGAGGCGTTTCCTCGCCGCCGGGATTTGAAACAGGCAAAAGGGGTAAATATCGCCATAGCGAATTTGTTGAGCGTGAAGTGATATCTTCAGGCTGATATTTTTCGTTAATCGCTTTATAATCAAGCAAAACATTTAAATTACCACCACAATCGGGGCAGGTGTAGGTTGCTTCATCAGGAGCATATTTTTTATCGCAAAGTGAGCATTGGTAGCCGAGAAACTTAGTCATGGTATTTTCCTTTAATTAAGCTTTTTGTCTCTTAGTTTTTGTCGCTGTCCCCAGCGGGAAGGGAGGTTTTGGAAAGTTATTTTATCATTTCTCTGAGATTCGCGTAAAAAATTACAAGAGTGGTAGTACAATAGGGAGAAATTCTAAATAATGAGGACTTTATGACGAACCCTTCTTTTGATGGCTGGACTTGCCCAATTCCCTTAAAAAATTACCCCAAAATTGTGATGGGGCACGGTGCGGGCGGCAAGATGATGAACGACTTAATTGGACATCTCTTCGCACCGCTCTTGCATAACGACTTGCTTGCGCAAATGGGCGATTCTACGGCGTTAGACATTGGCGCGTTAAATCCGGGCGGACGTTTGGCGTTTTCGACCGATTCTTTTGTCGTTAGCCCCATCATCTTCCCCGGCGGGGATATTGGTGATTTAGCGGTTAACGGTACTGTGAATGATATTGCCATGAGCGGCGCAAAACCGCGCTACCTTTCAGTAGGATTCATTCTCGAAGAAGGTTTAGAGATGGAAACGCTAGGCGCAGTAGTAACTTCAATGGCACATGCGGCGAAAAAAGCGGGCGTGCAAATTGTGACAGGGGATACAAAAGTAGTCAATAAAGGGCACGGTGACGGAATCTTCATCAACACATCTGGCTTTGGGATGATTCCCGATGGTGTAGATATTGCCGCTAAAAACGCCCGTCCTGGTGATGTGATACTCGTCAGCGGAACAATGGGCGATCACGGGATGGCAATTATGTCTAAACGTGAAGGGCTAGAATTTGAGAGCCAAATTATAAGTGATACTGCGCCTTTACATGAGATGATTGCAGAGATGCTAGAGGCTACAGAGAGCAAGGGGGGCATACACTGTTTGAGAGACGCTACGCGCGGCGGATTATCGGCAGTGTTAAACGAATTGGCAGATTCGTCTAAAGTAGGTATTGAGTTTGAAGAAACCAAAGTGCCCGTTAATGCCGCTGTGAATGCGGCGTGTGAAATGCTTGGACTCGACCCATTTTATATTGCCAATGAAGGCAAATTGGTAGCCATTGTTTCACCTGATATTGCAGATGAAATTTTAGGCGTGATGCGTAAAAATGAATATGGAAAAGATGCGGCTATTATTGGGTGTGTGGTAGAAGAGCATGCAGGTCGTGTTGTGGCAAAAACGGCAATCGGCGGCTCACGAGTGGTTGATTTGCCCGCGGGAGAGTTGTTGCCAAGGATTTGTTGATATCCGTGAAGGGGTATGAAAATCATATTCATAGACCGAGTGCTTTTAAAGCACTCGGTCTTTTTTTGTATAAGTTTTTGGGCGGCACTCACGAAGATTGTTAAAAAGATGTTCCTGAAATGCACTCCTGTTTGGGGCACGCGCGTCGCGGCGCATGTTATCCTAAATCAAACCTTGCAGGCATCATCAAAGATATATGACAAAAGGAACTATATAGGTTTCGTTGCTTATGTCATAATCCAGTTGCTTGAGGAAACTCAAGTATAAAAAAGCTAAAATATAGCTAAGAGCGCATTTGAAAATTTCAGATGTGCACAAGGAGACAGTATGAGCAAGTTTACTCGTGAAGAGGCTTTGGAGTATCACCGCTTGAAGGGGAAACCTGGCAAGATCGAGGTTGTTCCAACCAAGCCGATGGACACTGAACGTCAATTGAGTTTGGCGTATTCACCTGGCGTAGCTGAACCTGTGTTAGATATTGCTAAGAGCGCAGAGGATGCCTATGAATATACATCAAAAGGAAATTTGGTCGCGGTGGTCAGTAATGGCACAGCCATTTTAGGATTAGGAAACTTAGGTCCCTTGGCATCTAAGCCTGTTATGGAAGGCAAGGGTGTTCTTTTTAAGAAATTTGCCGATGTAGATGTTTTTGATATTGAAGTAAATGAATTGGACGTTGAAGAGATTATTAAAGTTGTGGCGGCAATTTCACCCACTTTTGGTGGCATCAATCTTGAAGATATTAAAGCCCCAGAATGTTTTGAAATTGAAACACGTCTTAAAGAGATGCTTCCGATCCCCGTTTTTCATGATGACCAACATGGCACAGCCATAATTTCTTCGGCTGGTTTGATCAATGCCTTAGAAATTATCGATAAGAAAATTGATGAAATTAAAGTCGTTGTGAATGGGGCAGGGGCATCCGCGATTTCGTGTAGCAAAATGGCAATTCGTCTTGGCGTAAAGAAAGAAAATTTAATGATGCTCGATTCTCGAGGCGTTTTGCATCATGAGCGCGAGGGCTTGAATAAATATAAAAAAGAATTTGTGTGCGAAACTGACAGACGTACTCTTGCGGATGCAGTGGTTGGCGCAGATGTTTTTTATGGTCTTTCTGTGGCAGGTGTTTTAAAGCCAGAAATGGTGAAAACTATGGCAAAAGACCCCATTATTTTCGCTATGGCAAATCCGATTCCAGAGATTATGCCTGAAGAGGCATTAGCCGTTCGACCCGATTGTATCATTGCTACAGGGCGTTCAGATTACCCCAATCAGATCAATAATGTTTTAGGATTTCCCTTCATCTTCCGTGGTGCGTTAGATGTGCGTGCCACCGCTATCAATGAAGAAATGAAAGTTGCGGCGGTTAAGGCTTTAGCCGAACTCACCAAAGAAGATGTGCCAGATAGCGTTTTACGTGCCTATAATAAAGAAAGCATGAAGTTTGGACGTGAATATATTATTCCTGCCGCCATGGATCCACGCGTTTTACTCTGGGAAGCGCCCGCAATTGCGCAAGCCGCAATGGATTCTGGTGTAGCACGCAAAACAATAGACATCGAAAAATATCGCGAAGAATTAGCGTTCAGGCAAGGCAAAGGTGCTCGAATGCACCATTTGATTATGAACAAAGCCAAATCATCGGGTGGCACAAAACGAGTAGTTTTTGAGGAAGGCGAAGAGGCAAAAATCATTCGTGCCGCTTTCCGCGTGCAAGATGAGGGTATCGGGCATCCAATTTTATTGGGTAACGCAGAGAGAATTAAGATAAAAATTGAAGAATTAGCCCTCGAATTTGAGCCAGAAATTATTAACCCACGTGATATAGGGAGGCGCAAAAAATATGGAGAAGTCTATTATGAAATGCGCCAACGCAAGGGCATGACACAAGCCTATGCCGAAGAAGTGATGCGGCGTTCGAATGTCTTTGCGCCTATGATGATTCGCATGGGTGAAGCCGATGCGGTTGTTTCTGGCCTCACTTACGATTATCCTGACGTACTTCGCCCGGCACTGAAAATTCACCACACAGCAAAAGGCACAGACCTTGTTGCAGGGCTTTATATTATGATTGTAGATGCAAAAGCCTATATTTTTGCTGATACCACAGTCAACATTGACCCTAGCGCAGAAGATTTGGTAGAGATTGCATCCTTAGCGGCAAATTTTGCTAAAAGCATAGAAATTAACCCGCGCGTAGCCTTCCTTTCCTTCTCTGATTTTGGTTCTACAGATCACCCACTCTCGAATAAAGTAGCAAAAGCGGCTGAACTGATGAAAGAAAAACACCCCGATATTCCCAGTGAAGGTGAAATGCAAGCCGATACTGCTGTGGTTCCTAGATTTATTGAAAAACGTTTCCCTTTTAGCGCAGTCAAAGATGCCAATGTGCTCATTTTCCCATCTCTTGATGCCGCAAATATCTCCTACAAGTTACTTGCCCGCCTAGGTAAAGCCAAAGCCATTGGGCCTATTCTTGTTGGCACGGGCGCACCTGTCCACGTTTTGCAACAAGGTGACGAAGTAAACGACATCGTAGAAATTGCCGCCGTAGCCGTAATGGATGCAATGAGCCGAGACTAGTTTTTGGGGAACGATTTAGATAAGCGTACGCGAAAAAGAAAATCCCCGCTCCTGTAAAAGGAACGGGGATTTTTTTTAGATATATCGGAACGCGCGTAAATTTGAGCTTGATACCGTTAAAGTAACTTTTAGCGCGCCTCTTATTACCTTTGCTGTTCTTTTTCCTCATTTACTTGACACACTCTCTCCTCTGTATATAATAAAGCCAATAAATAAAACGAACTCGAAGATAAGTACCTATCTAACCGTGCAGAGAGCCATCGGTAGTGCGAGATGGTCGGCAAAGTAGCGAAATCCACTTCGATTGGTCTAATCGCTAATGCGATTACTACGAGGCTTACCCTTGTAGTACCACGTTGTTCTCGCAGAGATTATTATCCTAAGAGAGACGGGTACGCCCGTTATAGCGTTATAGAGGTTGCCTTTCTGCGAAAGGTGACGAAAGCAGGTGGCACCACGAGCGCCCCTCGTCCTGCTGTGGTTCGGGGCGTTTTTGTTTTTTAAAGACTTTAGACATTAGACCTAAGACCTAAGCTTTTGCTCAAGTCTAAAGTCTTAGGTCTTAAGTCTCCAATTGGAGGTGCAAGATGCTAGATATTCGTTTAATTCGTGAAAACCCAGACGTGGTGCGAGAATCGCTAAAAAAACGCCAATCTGATGTTGCGGTGGTAGACACTCTCGCAAAATTAGATGAAAAACGGCGTGAAATTTTGAGTGAAGTCGAAGAACTTAAAGCCGAGCGCAATGCCGTTTCTAAAGAGATTGGTCGGATGAAAGATGCCGAATCTCGCCAAGAAAAGATTGTCGCGATGCGCACAGTTGGGGAGAAAATCAAATCTTTGGATGATGAACTGCGAGATGTTGACGGAGAACTAACGTCCACTATGGCAACCCTGCCCAACATCCCGAGCGATGCAACTCCTTATGGTGTAGACGAGAGCGAGAATGTCGTCCTCAAGACAGTTGGCGAAATTCCCGAATTTAGTTTCGATCCCAAACCACATTGGGATTTGGGTCCTGAACTCGATATTATTGATTTTGAGCGCGGTGTGAAGATGACTGGTTCCCGTTTTTATGTTCTGAGCGGGGCAGGAGCGCGTTTGCAACGTGCGCTGATTGCCTATATGCTCGATTTACATATCAAGCAGGGCTATCTTGAAAAATATACGCCATTTATGGTCAAAACAGATACTGTTTATGGTGCAGGGCAATTGCCAAAATTTGCAGGCAATCTTTACAAAGATCACGAAGAAGATTTGTATATGGTGCCCACTGCCGAAGTGCCGCTGACCGGCTACCACATGGATGAAATCTTCGAAGAAGGCGATTTGCCGAAGAATTACACTGCCTATACCCCTTGTTTCCGTCGAGAAAAAATGAGCGCAGGGCGAGATGTGCGCGGTATTAAGCGCGGGCATCAATTTGATAAAGTTGAAATGTATATGTTCGTCAAGCCCGAAGATTCTGATGCCGCTTTCGAAAAAATGATGACTGATGCCGAAGAAACTGTTGCGTTGCTGGGATTGCCTTATCGTATCCATCAACTCTGCACAGGTGATTTAGGCTTCAACGCCACCATAACTTACGACATTGAAGTTTGGGCGGCGGGTTGCAACGAGTGGTTAGAAGTTTCCTCCGTCTCGAACGTGACCGATTTTCAGGCGCGGCGGGCAAATATCCGTTATAGACCAGAAGATAGCAAAAAGAATAAATTTGTGCATACCCTAAATGGGTCAGGGATGGGATTGCCGCGTGTTATGATTGCCATCATGGAAAATTATCAGCAAGAAGATGGCTCGATTATTGTCCCTGAAATTCTGCGCCCGTGGATGGGTGGCGTTGAAGTTATTAAGTAAAACGAAAACCCGAAAGCTTTTATCTAAAAGTGTTTTTGATAAATAGATTTTCAATGCACAGGTTTTAGTAGGATTGAAACGCAGGTAAAAACCTTTCGGGTTTGTTTATTTTATAGGAGTTTTTTATGGAAGGTTGGCTAGAAACCGCAATTGTTTTTGTTACTCCCCTTGTCATGTTATTTGGACTTTTTGGCTTAATTATGCCCGTTTTTCCTGGCTTAGTTATTATTTGGCTTGCGGGCTTGGGTTATGGTCTTTTTAATGGCTTTGGCACAGTTGGGTGGGTCGCTTTTAGTATTATGACTGTTCTGATGCTTTTGGGCAATACTTTAGACGGCGTTTTGATGGCAAAAAAGGCACTCGATTATGGTGCGGCAAAAATATCTCTGGTGCTCGCTGGCATAGCAAGTATTGTCATTAGTTTAATGTTTTCCCCCATAGCGGGGTTAATTGCCGCTCCTGTTGTTTTATATCTTTCAGAAAAAAATCAGGGTCATACCTCAGAAGAAGCAAAAGAAATCACAAAAGGGCTTGTAACGGGGTGGGGATGGGCGTTTGTACTCCGTTTTGTAGTAGGAGTAATCATGATTTCTCTTTGGGCATATTGGGCAATTAATTAACTTGTGTTTTGATTAACAAAAAAAGCCCTTGCTCTTTTCAAAAAGAGCAAGGGCTTTTTTGTTTTTGTTATATGGATAGTTTTATTGTGCGTTTTCTTCTCGATTTAGATAGCTTTCAATCATAAAGAGATTTTTATCGCCAACGCGGTTGACCACATCAAGCAAAGTTTCCATGCTGGCAACCTCTTCAACTTGTTCGGTTACGAACCATTGCAAGAAGTTTTGTGCGGCATAATCTCGTTTTTCCACGGCTACATCCATTAAAGCATAAATTTGGTCTGTAACTTCGTTTTCCCAATTTAAAGACATCTGGAAAGCTGTCGCGGTATCAGTAATTTCGTATACCGGAGCTTCAATGGCAGGGATTTGAACATCTGCGCCTACATCGAGCAAGTAGTGTAAAAATTTCATAGCATGTTCTTGTTCTTCAGCGGCTTGACCGTAGAAAAACTCGGCAAATTTGGGTAAAGAACGCCCATCAAAATAGGTGGCAATTTGCATATATTGCATCGAAGCACTCATTTCGTTGCCGTATTGTTCGTTCATCATTTTGGCTAATTTTTCGCTAATTCTCATTTTATTTTCCTTTTCGTAGTGTGACATTTATGTTACTTTTTTTTGGATTAAGTAAACATTGGAGGTAATTCTAACATCTGCACGTTAAAATTTTATTGGAGTTTCTCAAGCATTTCTTGGGCGGTCGAACGTGGGTCAGCTTGATCTTGAATAACCGACATCGTTGCTAACCTGAACATCTCCCCGAAAGTGAGTACGGTCTCATTTGATGGGATGGGTTGTGCGGTTAGGCTGAGTTCGTGTAAAAGAGTCTCGCTCTCATCTAGTGCGGTAGGACGGGGAGGAAGTAGATTGAGGGCAGTTGTCCACTCGGCGAGAAAATCGCTTTGGGATAGGTACTCAGCCAGTTCAACGGCGGCAAGTTGACGTTCAGGGTCGCTCCCTGCTAGTGTCCACAGCCACGCGTCTGCTAGTGAGCAGGCATCCCCGTTTGGGTTTGGTACCGTGCTAAATATGGCGTCCACTGGCGCATTATCCAAAAAATCTGAAGTCCATACTACTGCTGGTGTTTCTGAAATTTCATGGGTGTTTTGGTACTCTGCCGATTTAGGGGAGATAGTTTCGCTCTGGTAAAAAGTGAGCAAATTGGTGAGACTCTCTTCTTCTATATTTTTTTCATCGTAAAGACAAAAGCTAAGTGCGGCGTTCGGGTCATTGGCGGCAAAGGTGATTTCGGTATCTTCAAGTGTGGGCAGGGGGAATTTTTCGCTGGGTTGGTAGCGAAAACCAAGCAGATTGGCGGCAAAGGGCAAGCCATAAGCTGAGTTTTGAATGTGGGCAAGAGGGCGGGCGTAGGGGAACCAATCGGGGTCGTCGAGGGCATCGGTTAGCCCTTCAATGGGGCGCAAAATGCCCGCGTCTACCGCGCTTTCGAGATTTGGGCGAGAGAGAGCAACGAGATCGGGCATATTTGAAGGCGCGGCGTTTTGTGTGGAAATGAGGGCATTGAGCAGGCTGGCTTCCCCCGTTTCGGATTTGATGCGGATTTCGAGAACTAAATCGGGGCGGCGTTTTTGAAAGTCATCGAGACGGGCACTAAGAATTGTAGCGGCTTCAGTTTCTGCGTTGGGGTTGAATTGTGGGGGGAGCCAAATGCGCAGAGTCTTTGGGGAGTTGTCGTCTGTAGGAATTTCTTCTATTTCTTGGGGAGGGCTGGTTTCTGCGATTTCAGTTATAGTGGTTGGTGTTGTTGGAGGCGTTGCGTTATAAGGAAAGGTCGTGCAGGAGGCAAGGAGAAAAGAGAAAAAAGAGATAGAGGAAATGATAATAAGTTTTTTTTTCATTTCCATCACCAAATTTGTTGGATTTTATACGCGCTAAAAGCAGAATCTTTACTTATTATAGGTAGCTGTTCCACTTGTGCTTGAGCAATCATTAAGCGGTCAAAGGGATCTCGATGGTGAAAAGGAAGTTCTATAAGGGCGGCTGTGTGCTCAATTGAAATCTGTAAAAGGTCAATGCTGTTCTGGGCTAATTGGGCAGGGATTATTTTTTCAAAAGGTTCCTTGAGAAAAAGTTTTCCAATGCTTATTTTTATAGATAGTTCCCATAAACTTGCAATGCTAAGATAAAGTTGAGTGTCTGTGTTTTCAATTAGTAATCGGGTGCGATCAGAGAGCTTTGCATTCCCTGCGATAAACCAAAGAAAGCTGTGTGTATCAAGAAGATAGTTCATTTTGTGTACTCATGAAAATCGTCTAAAGGCGCATCAAAATCATCTGCTATTTCAATTAATCCTTTTGCGCTACCGAACTTTCGTTTGATGTTTGGTAGTTTGCGTGGAACAAGTTGAACACCAAAGTTGTTATTCTTTTTTATAAAAACTTTTTCACCATTAATCGCGGCTTCAATTAAATCGTATAAACTTATCTTTGCTTCTTCATAATCAATCTGATGAATCATTTTTTTCTCCTTTTTTACGCTTGGATAATGATTCGTAGCACGATTATATCATTGGGTATTCTCTTTTTGATTTCATTTAAATCTCTATATTTTTCTCAAGCAATTTTACTAATAACTTAACCGTATTCTGCACATCTTTATAGTCCACCATTTCAGAGGGAGAGTGGACATAGCGACAAGGAATCGAAAGTGTCATAACAGGAACGCCAGCGTGTGTAAGTTGAATGGCTCTGGCATCAGTACCGCCCATGTTTGCTACTTCGCGTTGATAGGGGATTTTATCTTTTTCGGCAACTTTTATAAAATGTTTGATGAGCCGCGGGTCGCCAATGCTACCAGCATCTTTAAATTTGAAAGTAGGTCCTTTGCCCAAGAAAATAGTTTTTGTATCCATTTCGGGGATGTCATCTGCGCCTGTAACATCAATGGCAATGCCAATATCTGGGTTTACGCCATACGCGGAGGTGATTGCGCCACGTACACCAACTTCTTCTTGGGTAGTAAAGACAAAATAAACTTCGTGTGGCGTATCTTTTAGTTTTCGTAAAGTTTCAATTAATACCGCCACACCTATTCTATCGTCCATCGATTTTCCAATTATTCTATCGCCTAAATCAACAAAGGGACGATCAAAGGCTGCAACATCGCCAATTTGCACAGGGCTATTTTTAGGGCTGGTCGCGCCGATGTCAATGAACATGTCTTTATTCCAAATTAGTTTTATCGGGCGTTTGAGATAGTGCGCACCAATTACGCCGGGTGTACCATTCATAAAGCGAACGCGAGAACCCACCAGCGTTTGTGGGAAAACGCCACCGAGAGAAGCGAAGCGGGCAAATCCGTTTTTATCAACATGATTAACCATGATGCCAATTTCATCCATGTGGGCGGCGAGCATGATTTTCTTTCCGCCAGAGCCTTTGCGGGCAATTAGGTTGCCGAGTGCATCTATTTTGATTTCATCGGCAAAATCTTTGATTTCATCCATGATGACTTCACGGATCGCATTTTCGTAGCCAGAAGGGCTAAATGTTTCGGTAAGTTTTTTTATTAAAGGTTTCATAGGGTTTTCCTAGAAGTATAGTTGGTGTATTCTTTTCAACGTGAAGGTCGCTAATTTGCGAATGTCGAGAATTTTAAAAACTTTTTTTATGCTTTTGTGTCTTTCTTAACGAAGGGCACTTCGTTTGAACGTCCTTAACGATTTTTCTCCAAAATCTTTGGCGATACGCGACACAAAGCCTCGTGCAGTAAATTCAATGTATTTTCCCAATCTTTGATGCGGCAGAGTCCCATCGCAGTGTGTGCATAACGTCCAGGCACAGAAACAGACCCAGTCGGGATGCCTGCTCTTGAAAGATGAATACTTCCGGCATCTGTGCCGCCACCACCTGGCTGTCTATATTGATAGGGGATTTTCTTTTCATCTCCCGTCTCGCTCAGCCAGCGGATAATGCGCGGATCAGAAAGGGTGCGCCCATCTAGCGTATAAATGGCAGGTCCTTCGCCCAGCTTTGTGTTATAGTGGATGTTTTCACTTCCATCGTGCATAGGCATATCGTAGGCGGGGGTTGAGTCTACGGCTAGAGCTAAGTCGGGATTGAAAGCGTGGGCGGCAATTTTGGCACCTCGCAAGCCCAACTCCTCTTGTACGGTGAAGGCGGCAAGCAAGTCGATATTTTCGGGTGCATTCTTTAATAATTCGATTAAGATGGCGACTCCAAGACGATCATCTAATGCTTTTGCGCGGATTGAGTTCCCCATCCGCAAAAATTTTGTGGCGAAAGTTGCTCGATCACCGACCTTGACTTTGGGCTTGCCTACCCCCACATCAATTTTGAGCGACTTCAACGAAGCCTTGCCATTGCGTGCTTCGGCATCTAGCAGGTGAATTGGTGCCGCACCGATAACGCCTTCAACTTTTTCTTTTCCTACCCAAACCGGCTTCCCGACAAGCTGACGCGTATCAATGCCACCAAGCGTTTCAAAGCTGTAGATGCCGTCTTTTTCATCATCCACGAGCATAAAACCGACTTCGTCCATATGTGCGGCGAGCATCACTTTGAGCCGATTTTTGCCTTTGCCGTGTTTGGTGATAAGCAAATTGCCCATAGCATCTATTTTAAGTTCATCGGCAATATCGCCAACTTCGGCGCGTATAATTTTGCGAATTGCGCCTTCATCGCCAGGAAGGGCGACTGCGTTGGTGAGTTTTTCTAATAATTTGATTTGTGGGTTTTGTATTTTCAGCATATTTTTTATCTGTTAGAACTGCATTGCATCTTGCTCTTGATGCTGTGCACATCTAGCACTTAATCTTCCCAAACAATTTTTTCTAAAAAGTCATCCTCTAGCATCACTATAAATTCTGTTAGTAAACGTGCGGTGCGCTGAATATCTTTGGTGGCAATGACTTCAACGGGGGTGTGCATATAGCGAATGGGGATTGAGATGACGATAGTCGGAATTCCTTCGGCGGTGATTTGTATATCATCGCCATCGGTGCCAGAATAACTGGGTAAAATTTCAACACTAAAGGGCATTTCCAATTTTTCGGCGAGTTTTTTGAATTCTTCATGTAAAAAAGGATGGTTGGTCGCGCCCCAACCAATGGTGGGACCGCTATCTAGTTTGAATGTCTCCCATCCGCTTGCACCGGGACCTTTGGCAAAGGTTACATCGACAACAATGGCTAAGTCGGGGCGGAGGGCAAAGGCAGATGTTCTTGCACCTTGTGCACCGACTTCTTCTTGGGCGGTAGCAATGGCTTGTACATCCCAGACATGCTGACGGCTTTGTAATTCTTCAAGACAGAGTGTTAGCGCGGCAACGGAAGCACGGTTATCAAGAGAGTGCCCCGCTAATAATCCGCCGCTCATTTCGATTGGCTCAGTGGCGAAGGAGATGGTATCGCCGATTTTGATTTTGCGAGCAACTTGGCGGGCTGAAAGTCCCACGTCTACGAGGAGGTGTTTGAGGGCAACCGCGCCTGTCGCCGCGTCTTCGGGTAGGAGATGGGCGGGGGGCTGGCAGATGATTCCGGGCAGCACGCCAGAATCTGCATGGACGTTTACGGCTTGCCCCGGCAAAACGCGAATATCTATCCCGCCGAGATTGCTGATGTGCAGGAATTCCCCATCTATCTGCGAAATAATTAATCCGATTGCGTCTTGATGAGTGGCAATCATTAATGAGTGAGATTTGCCGCTTCCGCGCTTGATCCCATGTAATGAACCAAGTGGGCTGAGGCTGAGTTCGTCCGTTAGCGGGTCCCATTTTTTTTGAATGAGTTCGGTGACGGGTGCTTCAAAGCCTGAAAGCCCAGATGTGGAGATGAGTGATTTTAAGAAGTCTGTTTTCATAAAAGGTATGGGGTTAATCGCCGTCTGCCGCTTGAGTTAAGAGATTGTCTAACCAAGTATTTGTGGGCGTGTTGCTCGGCGTGGGGGTAAGGGTTTCTGTGGCAGTAGGAGATGGGGTAAGGGTTTCTGTGGGTGTGGGTGTAAAGGTGTATGTGGCGGTAAAAGTTTGGGATGGAGTAAAGGTTAATGAGGGCGTTAGAGTATAGGTTGGCGTGAGGGTGGGGGAGGCTGTCCACGTTGGGGAGGCAGGGAGAAATGGCGTGGGCGATTTGGTGGTCGTTTGCGTTGGGGTCGGGGAAATTATATCTGGTGTGGGGCTAAGACTGGGCGTTGGGGAGTGGGTTACGCCTATGATGGGTGTTATTGTCGCGGATTGAGGTGTGGGGCTTAGGCTTGCTGTGGGTGTTGGGGGGACTTCTTCTGGTGCGAGAGCAAGTGCGGCAAAGCCCAGCAAATAACAAGGGATTGTCGCTAGAATAATTGAAATAAAAATCATGCGTCTACGGGCAACAGGGTCACTTTGTGATGTCATTTTTTCTCCGCTATGATGATAACAGAAAAATGTAAAAGGTGAAAATAAAAACGGGTTGCGAAATAAATTCGTAACCCGTTTTTTCTTCTTTATGAACTCGTATATGCTAAGTTTTTTTACGCTTCTTCTTCGCCAGCTTCATCGGGAATTGTGTGCGGCGCACGCCGTCAAATTGATAGAGTGCGTTTGCAACTGCGGCGGCGGTTGGCACGAGACCAATCTCGCCGACACCTTTTGCGCCGTAGGGACCGAGCGGATCGGGGACTTCAACGCCAATTACATCAACGGGGGGCATTTCTTTGGCACGCAAAATGCCCATTTTGCGGAGATTGGTACTAAGCGGATATCCATTTTTCATCGGCAAATCTTCGCTGGTAGCGTAGCCGATGCCCATGTGGACTGCACCTTCAACCTGCCCTTCAAAGAGCATCGGGTTGAAGATTTTACCTGCGTCATGTGCGGCTGTTACTCTTTCAATTTGGCCGTCTTCGTCAATAGCAACCAGTTGGGCGGCGTAACTGTAGGAATAATGCGTGAAAACTTCGTCTACTACAGCATCTGGTTTGGTTGTCCAATCGACAATCCATTCACCGCGATATGATTTCCCGACCAAATCTTCTATTGAATTTTCTTTTAAATCTTCGTTGAGCTTTTCGCAAGCATCAAGTAGTGCGTTTCCTAATAAAGACGTTGCGCGGGAGGCTGTTGTCATCCCTGCGAGTTGTTCAGATGCAGTGTCTATGCGTATTTCAATCAAATCGGGATGAATTCCCGTTTCGTTGCAGACGAGTTGAGCGGCAATGGTGTTCACGCCTTGCCCCATTTCTGTCCAGCCGTGGTCAATCAACACTTTGTCGGGTGCAACAATTGAAATCAAAGCCGATGATTCATCGGGCATTCCATTGCCGATGCCAGTATTCTTTAATCCGCAAGCCAAGCCCGCGTATTTTGTCTTTTCATAGGCCGGTTTAATCGCTTCTAAGGCTCGTTTTACGCCAACGCCACCAGCCAAAACTTGCCCTGTAGCGGTCATTGAGCCGTTCACAAGGGCGTTATCATAGCGGAACTGCCAGCGGTCAAAGCCGCCTTGTTCGCAAAGGTCGTCAATGGAGCTTTCCATGCCAAAAGTGGCTTGATTGACGCCAAATCCGCGCATTGCGCCGCAGGGCAGGTTGTTTGTGTAGACCGCAAAAGCTTCCAAATCTGTGGCAGGCACATGGTACGCCGCAGTCGCGTGGCTGGCGATGCGTGTGAGCACTTTTGCGCCCACCGAAGCATACGCGCCAGTATCGCCCACAAAACGCGCCTTAATAAAGGTTAGTTTTCCATCTTTATCACAGCCCAATTCGTAATCCATCCAAACAGGGTGGCGTTTGGGGTGCATAATAATCGATTCGTCGCGCGTTAGATGCACTTTTACCGTTTTCCCGAGCAATTTTGCCATTAGAGCGGCGTGCCCTTGCACGCTCAAATCTTCTTTGCCGCCAAATCCGCCACCGTTTGGCACAAGAATTACGCGTATTTGCTCTTTTGGTAAATCGAGCAATTTTGCGATTTGCGTCTGGTCTTCGTAAATACCCTGACTTTGCGAATAAACCTTCAAACCCTCGCCATCGGGCATCGCAACTGCTGTTTCGACTTCCATAAAAGCGTGTTCGATGCGTTGCGTTTCGTAAATGCCTTTTGAGATATAGGCAGAATTTTTTCTCGCGTTATCCATATCACCACGCACAAAAACGGGGTGGGATAGGATGTTTCCGCCTTCATGCACTTTCGGGGATTCGGGATTCATTGCCGCGTGCATATCGCTGACAACTTCGAGCGGCTCATACGTGACCTTGATCTTGCTCACTGCATCACGAGCAATTGCTTCGCTTTCGGCAACTACGCTTACGATCACGTCCCCAAGATAGCGAGTGATTTCGCCTGTCTTTAGCATTAGGGGCCAATCTTGAGATATCAAGCCGATAGTACGGTCACCCGGCACATCATCGGCGGTGAAGATGCGTATCACGCCATCCACACTCGCGGCGGCTTGGGTGTCAATATCCAGTATTTTGGCACGGGGGTAATCGCTAAATTTGAGTGCGCCGTGAAGCATCCCATCAAATCGCAGGTCGTCGGTATATTTATGGTCGCCGAGCACCAATTCCCGTGCCTGATATTTGGGATGTCGTGAGCCTAAAATCCCTTCACTGGTTGGGATGGGGATTTCTTTTTCATCCCGAATTGCCTCTGCCGCATAGCTGATTGAATCGACAACTTTTGTGTAGCCGGTGCAACGACAGATATGCGGGGTGAGGGCTTGCTTGATTTGGTCTTCGGTTGGCGTGGGGTTTTTCTTGATGAGGGTATCGGCACGCATAACGATGCCGGGGGTGCAGAAACCGCATTGGACACCGCCTTTTTCGGCGAAGGCGTTGGCAAAGGTGTCGCGTTTATAGTCGCTAAGCCCCTCAGGGGTAGTGATTGTTGTCTCACCGATTTTTTTCATGGGGGTGATGCAAGAGAGCTTGGATTTTCCGTCAATATCGACTGTGCAGGCTCCGCAAGATGCCTGCCCAGAACAGCCATCTTTGACAGATGTGATATTTTCGTGTTCGCGTAAATAGGTTAAGAGGGTGAGTTCGGGGTCACCGCTAAAATCTTTTTCTATGCCGTTTAGGGTAAATTTCATGGAGATACCTCGTTATTTAGTGGAAAGGTCAGACCTTTAGGGATTCCTATTATAAAGCATTTTTGATAAAAAGAGCCAAATCTGAACACAGATTTGGCTCTTTTTATTTAGTTTGTCTGATGGCTAAAATTATCGTTTTTTCATCAAGTAGAGATGTCGCTCGGCTTCATTAATTTTTACTTTTTTCTGAATAGTGAAGCGACTTTCAAAAACACGTTCAAAATCTTCTAAAGTGTATTCGTCAAAAATATCTTTGCGGCTTTGGAGCAATTTCTTCACCTGCGAATCAGATTTTGGTACAAATTCAATAATGAGCCATTTGCCCATATCGCTGAAAAAATCGGCTAGTTGTTGGAGGGGGACATTATTCGAAATGGCAAGATGGTGAATAAGAGCCAGTGCAAAGACCATGTCTACAGGTGCACGCTCGGTGAAAGATTCTCTTTCATTATTATGCCAACCTAGCGCGGGGCTAGGATTGGTTAAGTCCAGAACAAGAGGCAGTAAGTTGGTCTCTTTTGCTTCTTTTACTTGCCGATAATTTTGTTCAACAGCGGCGGGGTCTATATCGAAGGAAACTGTAAAAACATCTTGCTCTGAGGCTAAACGACTGAAAACACCGTTATTTCCACCTAAATCCCAGACTTCGTTAGGTTCTTTTTCTGCCACCCAATCTGAAATTAGTTCTTTTTTGTGCAAAAAGGCGGTGTCGCTGTAATTGGTGATTTCATAATAATTGCCCCATTCTGTGCCAGCAGGATTCCACTCTAGTTTTTTGATTGTATTCCTGAGGCTCTCAATCATCGAAAGTAATGCGTCTTTGCTTATCTCTTTTTTTGTTTTTTCTTCTTGAATATCTTCATTGGCATATTTGCTTTGTGCCTTTGCATGAAGATGGATGTGCATCATTAACCCTGCATTTAGTTTTGTCGATTTTGGGAGCAGGTCGCTGGCTAAATCGAGGGGGATGCCATCTATATAAACGCGTAGTAATTGGCTGAGACGGATATCCTTCTTTGCCATCAGTGCAAGGGGAGCGAGAAAATGTTGGCAAAACTGTTTATAAGCCACCCATGGCTCGCCTTCTTTATAGAATTCAAAAGAAAGCGTATCGATCAGCATCGCTTTACCCTGATGAAACTGGATATTATATGCGCTGGCATCTTTAAGCGACATCCCCGCGTTAAGGGCGCGTTTTTGGATGGCAAGTGTAGTCAGTGCAGCAGACTTGAGCTGAGAGAAAGACCATTCATAGGGATAGGATATAAAGGGGAGCCTTTCGGGTTGCAAGACCTTAAAGGCTTTCTCTGGTTGAATGGGTGCAATATCTACTTCTTGGTGGGCGACCAAACGCCCAGCTTTGCTGAGGCTTTCGTAAATCCCTGATTCCATGAGAAGTGCATATTCTTCCGCATATTTTTGATTAACTTGTCTATAAAGTAGGCCCTTGCGCGTGAAGAGAAATCCGCTTGGATCACGGAAAGAAGCAGGATGTTGTGTTTGCTTACTCTTCAAAATCGTCATCGATATTTTCTTCTTCGTTTGCTTCGGGGACATCTTTTCCGAGCATTTGTTTAATCTTTGTCCACTGCGTGCGGATGAATAATCCTGCGCCGAGTAAAGCGGCAACCGTTAATTGGATGAGAATACTTCCTGAGCCAGGGTCAAGATATAGAGCGGGTGAATAGTGCATTTTTTCTCCTTATTATTTGGTTAGATGTTCCATTATAACAAAAAAAAAGAGCCAAGCAGTTTTCTTGCTTGGCTCTTCTGATTCAGAATCTTTAATTACCTGATTTGCTTCCCCTACTTCCCAAACTTTTCTTCTAAAATATCCTCTAGCGTGGGGGTGCCAATCTCTTGCAGTTCGTAGCGCACACGCTGGTGGGGTTTATTAATTTTCAAGACACGCGTCAAATCAATTGGTGTGCCGAGAATGATCAAATCCACATCTGCGGCGTTGATGGTGGCTTCTAGGTCACGGGTTTGTTCTTCGCCGTAGCCCATGGCGGGTAGGATATTTCCCGTGTCGGGATATTTCTCGAAGGTTTCGGCAATTTTGCCAACCGCAAAGGGACGTGGATCAACAATTTCAGCTGCTCCAAATCGGCGAGCGGCAACGTAGCCCGCGCCGTATTTCATGCCGCCGTGTGTCAGGGTGGGACCATCTTCAACAACGAGCACGCGTTTGCCTTGAATGGCGGCGGGGTCATCCACGAATAATGGAGATGCGCCCTCGATGACGACCGCGTTTGGGTTCAGATTACGTAAATTTTCGCGCACCAAGATGACGTCATCGGGCGAGGCGGTATCGACTTTGTTCAGCACGAAAACATCCGCAGAGTGGACGTTCGTCTCGCCGGGGTAGAAGGTCAATTCATGTCCAGATCGAAGCGGGTCGGCGACCACGATCTCCAAATCCGATTTGTAGAAAGACAGGTCGTTATTGCCGCCATCCCAAAGAACGATATCTACTTCTTCTTCAGCTTGGCGCACAATCGCTTCATAATCGACACCGGCATAAACGATAATTCCGTTGTCAATATGCGGCTCGTATTCTTCTCGCTCTTCAATCGTGCATTCGTGCTTGTCGAGATCGTTATAATCGGCATAGCGTTGAACAGCTTGCTTGGCGATATCGCCGTAGGGCATGGGGTGCCGAATGGCGGCGACTTTATAGCCCATATCTCGGAGGATAAGGGAGACGCGGCGCGTTGTTTGGGATTTGCCACATCCTGTGCGGACGGCGCAAACCGAAATAACGGGCTTCGTGGACTTGATTTGGGTTGGCGCGGCGCCCAACAAACGGAAGTGCGCACCCAGAGCATTGACCTGCGAAGCCTTGTGCATAACGTATTCGTGCGGCACGTCAGAATAAGCAAAAACGACTTCTTCTACACTCAACTCTTTGATGAGTTCTTCTAGTTGCGCTTCATCGTGAATCGGGATGCCTTCGGGGTAGAGTTCGCCCGCGAGAACAGCCGGATAGACGCGCCCTTCGATGTCGGGAATTTGGGTGGCGGTGAAGGCGACAACCTCGTAATCCTTGTTGCCACGGAAAACGGTGTTGAAGTTGTGGAAGTCGCGTCCTGCGGCTCCCATGATGAGGGTCTTGATGGGGGACATTTGGTACTCCTTGGATGCTGGGAAGCAGGGAATCAGGGTTTAGGTAATTAGGATGCAGGTGATTAGTGCGCTATAAAAACTAATGCCTGTTTCTAAATTTCTAATTACGAATACCTAAGCCTGCTTCAACTTTTCGTAACGGGGAACGCCCCCGCTACGTCACATCACTTCTGGGGCTGTGATGCCCAATAGCACCAAATTACTTTTTACTCATTTGCGCCAATGAAAAGAGGTTCTCCATCATTGATACCGCCTTCTATGATACCATCTATGACTTTTGCACCGCTAATCATATAATCTTGATCTGTGATTGGTTGTATTCTTGCATCTAAGAAACTTGCATCTTGGAATATATAAGCAAAAATAGCGGGGAATAAATCTTGTAAAACAACAATATCATCATACTGTTCAAACTCTTTCGTTGGCCATTTTATAGCCAGGAAGGTTCCCAATCTGTCTTGAATGTCCAGACGAGATATTTCCGAAATATCATAATAATCTGATGTCTCAATGCAGTTTTTTGTTAAGAAAGCACCATGATCACCTGCTATGATAATGATAGAATTTGGATCATTTTCAAGTATTACCTGAATATCGTCTTTCATCTCACTATTGGCAGCCAGTAGTCTTTCATTGAAGCGTTCAGTCTCATTGGATAAACAAGCCCCTGAGTTTTGAGAGTGCTTTGGAACATCTGAGTGCATATAAGTGAACTTAGGGAAGTCCATGTTTTCAGAAAACAGCTTGTTTTTTTCCGTTAGAAATTCGTTTCTGGGCAACTCATTAAAGCCAATATCAAATCTGAATTCCCCTGTAAAAATAGCCTGTAAAAGAATGTCTTTTGGTGCAGTTGTATATTTGGGATAGGTGGAATCGTAATTTGATGTAGTCCCTCTAAAAAAATAATCTGTTGGGAACATGCCAAAAGTCTTATATCCAAATTCCTTTAGTAAATTTTGCACTACACCATCTCCAGAAACAGCCCTTCTTCCAGCACCATAGAACTGATCTGATGCATTTAAGACTCTGCTCATTGTATTAATAGATGGTGCTCCTATTGAGTATGTATGGGGGTAAATTTGAAAACCCAATTTTTCCAGATACTCTTCTTGTGGTTGATTATCTATTCCATAAGCAAGCATTGTTTCATTTACAACATAAGCATCGTATATAAGAAGGTAAATACTTGGTGTGTTTTCTGGGGTTCTGGAATCAACTAACGATAAGAGTTTATTATCCGTTTCAAGTGATGTGGTTTTAAATAGTTCTTCGCGTTTATTTAGAATTTGAGTAAAACTAGCACTTAAAAAAAAGATTACGATTAGGGTATACATGAGCTTTTCTTTGTTCAAATAGAAAAGGAGGGAACTTGTTAAAAAGACACCAAAAAATAGGGCATATTGAATTTTTAAACTTCCTACTTCATACCATGCAAATTGCTGACTTAATGTCCCCATATTAATGATGGTAAATGTAAACGCCAAGCCCCAAAACGCCAAAATTTGACTTGAGCATATTTTTCTGAGAAGTATTGGAATTATGAGAACAAAAGAAACTATGAACGCGGTGAAAACGAGAAGAATATATACTATATCCTCAAATGAAAGAATTTCAAGATTGTTTAGGATGTATTGGATTACAGGTGCTAATGGAAGTAAGAGAAGAATTAGATTGTCTGTAGAAAACTTTTCTTTTGTTTTTTTGCGAATAGATATTTTTTTCTTCTTAAATGCGATAAAAGCCCAAAAGGCAATAGTTAGTGTGCTTGTAAGCAAAAGTGAGTATTTTCCGCTTCGTGTCACAAAAGCATTATTTACCCCTGCTGGAAGTAATTCTGAAAAGGAGAGGAAATAAAAGGTCAAAACCCATAGAGGAATAAGAATATGAGATAGAAAAAGCTCTGTTTTTCCTTCAACTCTTGAGATAGATTTGATTTTTTTTTTGATCTTGACAAGCATATTTAGCCTTTTGTAAGACTTTAGACCTCAGCTATCAGACTTAAGTAAAAGCTCAACAGCGAGCTTTATCTCGCCGTGCACCTTTTTTTTTAAGTCTTAAGTCCGATGTCTTAGGTCTGAAACTACATCACTTCAGGAGCATTAATGCCTAATAACTTCAAGGCATTTGCGAGCGTTTGCTTCGCCGCGGCGACCAGCCGCAGACGTGCATCTCGGATTGCATCAGTTTCTGATTTTAAGACGGGGACTGCGTGGTAAAAAGAGTGAAACGCACTCGCTAAATCATACGCATAAGTTGCCATAATCATGGGGCGATATTGATTTGCGGCATCTTCTACTACGTTGGGGAAATTTGATAATAATTCAATTAACGCGATTTCATGTGAGGTGAGTTCAAAGTTGAAGGTTGCAGATTTAAGGTTTTCAACATTTAGTTTTGAACCTTCAACCTGAAACTTCTTCAAAATGCTTGCCGCCCTCACATGCGCATTCTGAATATACGGTCCTGTGCGACCCTCGAAGCCGAGAGCTACGTCCATATCGAAGATGGTATCACGGCTGTTATCTACGGAGAGCATTGCATAAGCTAATGCACCCAAGCCGACAGTTTCTGCAACTTCTGCGCGGGCTTCTTCGCTCAAATTAGGGTTTTTCTCTTTGCTTGTCTCTGTAAAGCGGCGAATTGCTTCATCTGCCACATCTTTGAAGATGATGACGCGCCCTTTTCGGGCAGACATGGCACCGCCGGGCAAACTAACGAATCCGTAGCCGAGATGGTAGCATTTTTCGGCTTGCTCAAAACCCCATAAGCCCAAAATTGCAAATGCCTGCATAAAGTGCAATGACTGGCGCACATCCACAACGTAAATGGAGCGATCTACACCGAATTCGTTAAATTTCTTCTTCGCCAACGATAAATCTTTGGTCAAATATAAGGTCGTGCCGTCGTTGCGCAAAAGGACATTGGTGCGATATTTCTCTTTTTTCAAGCCCAACTTTTCATCAATTTTTACGATTACCGCGCCGCCCTCGCCTCGCTCGTCTGTGGCGATGTCGAGATCGAGCAGTTCTTGCACAACGGCTTTCGATGGCTCATCTTCTACACTTTCGAAGAACCAAGTGTCGATGTTGATGCCGATTTGTAGCAAAATCTCTTTCAACTCATCCAAAGACCACTCGCGCGTCTCAAGCCAAAGGGCACGGATGTACTCATCTCCCGCGTCCCATTTACGGTACATGTCACGCCGCTCAGCGTCGTATTTTTCGCGCAGAATCTTCTCATCTTCCGTCTCATTTTCTTTTTCGGTGAGCATATTTGTGGCTTCAACGTAGAGATTTAAGAGCCATTGCCCGCGCTCGTGGACACCCTCTGGCTCTTGCCCTTTGTAGAATTTTTCGTAAATCCAGAGAACGGTAATCACGCCCAGACCGATGTCGCCGGGGTAAGCGGCGCGGATGGTCTCGAAACCGGCAAATTCGACCAGGCGGGAGAGGGATTCGCCGAGGATGGCGTTACGATAATGCCCGATGTGGAAGGAGTGATGGGTGTTTGGCTGGGCGTATTCGACCATGACACGCTCGTGTTTTGGCTTGCCTGCCCCGAATTGGCTTTTTTCCTGAAGGATGCTTGAGATGGTGCGTTCTGCAAACTCTTCGGTGATGAAATAGAGGTTGAGATAGCCCCGCACAGCCTCGACGTGGCTGATTCCGTTGGGCGTGCCAATTTCATTTTTGATGGCTTCGGCAATTTCCTGCGCCCGCTGTGGCACGATGACACGTTTGCCCGTACCTTTGGCGGCTTTGGCTTCATTCGCCGCCGTCTGAAAAAATGACGTGGATGTGCCCCACTCCCCGTTAAAGGGAATGGGTGCCCATTTTAGCTCGGCGAGGGGGATGTCGTTTGCGGCGCAGTAGACTGCGATTTTTTCTTGGATTTGGAGAGTTTCGGTTGAGAACATAGTTTTTTTAACCAGAGATAAATGAGATGAACAAAGATGTTTTTCGGGGGGATTATAACATGAGGGGATGACGAATGAGGGGTGATGCGTGAAATTTTGAGTGCTTTTTCGATAAATAGCACATTATTTGTTGATGATTATAAAGAAATATGAACAGTCATATCTCCAACAACTTCATTTCTAGGCATCCCTAAATTAAGCCCTAATGGCTTTAGGATATATTCTGCTAATTCATCTTTATGGTTGAGAGTTGTTCCAGGACGATTAAGGACACGGTTGGCACTTCCTGCAAACAAATCAGCTATCTGTAAAATCGCATTGGTTTTTGAGTCTACTGTATATATCTCATCTATTCTTAAATTATTATCAAAAGTGTTTTGAGAGGCTTGTTTGAGCCGATCCTTTAAATTAGCGACCATGAGCTTATCTTTTGCCATATTCTCTTGATCAATCCATACTTGCAACGTTCGAGGTAAAACTGCTCTCCCTGTTTTTTGTTCATGTTCTACTCCTCGAATAAGCAAATGATAATAAATATCAGAAAAAGCATTGTTTACATTCTTTATTCCAGCACGAGGAACACTGATTAATTTAAAACTGACTGTATTTGCATATTTCCAAAAAACATCAATAACCTCTTTATAAACGGGAAGATCTCGTTGAGTTAGCCTTTTGAAGTGGAACTCTTTTTCAAAACTCCTTCTTTTTCTTATGTCAAAAATAGCTCTATGAATTTGTTGATAATTAGCTGAAAACCAAACACTTCCAACAATAAGGTTATCAGCATTTTTACCACTATCATCCATGTAAACTGTGAACATAGGGTATGCGGGTTTGTCCTCAGCAGCTTTTTGTCTCTCTTCTTCGGATAAAACGCCGCGTTGTTGCTTGACTTCAGTGCTTGCGGTAAACAGCTTGTATTCGTTTTGTATTTTTGCCCGCGCACGTTTTATTGTTGTTAGGCGAGTTAGGCGATAGTATTCTTCAGGAGAAATCGAATAACCATTATAGATGTCTGATTCAAAAGTTTTCCAATAGTTTAACTGTAAAGTTATGTCTGAATCTCGAGATTCAGGATAATGATTGAGTACCCATGCAACTTTATCTCGAATAGTATTAACAGAAAAAGATGAGACACGCTCAAGTATCACTTGGCGTTTTTTTCTGTTTTTTCTTCCTTAGATGGTCTTTCGTTGCTATCATTGGATTGTTCTTGATCTTCTTGGTATTCCCATAATGTTTTCATTTGATTATCCCTCAAAAAAATAACTAATGCTGAAATGTGTTTAATCCAATTCTATCACTTATCACGCTTCACTCATCGTGTGTTTCATTAGATTATCGGACAATTTTTAGGATGAGATGGAAGGTCCCGTTTTGGGGAGTGGGGAGCGTATCGAACGCAATCGTGTTTGTTGAGGGCAATCAAGTTGAAGTTTGCGCGCGAAGTGGTGTGTTTATCCATCCTGTTTGAATTGGGAGAATAGCACAGCGAGCAAGATGATTACGCATCCCGCAATCTGAATGGGAAGCAGGGTTTCACCTAGGATGAACCAGGCGAAGGTTGCCGCGAAAACGGATTCGAGACTTAATATCAAACCAGCAGATGTGGATGGGGTATAGTTTTGACTCCAAACCTGTAGCGTGTAGCCAACGCCAACGGAGAGAAGACCGCGATAAACAGTGGCAAGAATTAGTGGGGGGACGAGAAATTGGGCGGGGTCTTCGAGAATTAATCCTAGCAGAAGCATGACGATGCCTGCAATGAGAAATTGTCCCGATGCGAAGGAGATGGTGTTGTATTTTGTGGCAAATTTGCCAAGAAGGACAACGTGCATGCCCCAGAACACTGCGCCTAGGATTTCTAAAGCGTCACCACGTTGAAATTGAAGTCCAGTGCCCGCTGTAGAGAGTAGGTATGCACCGATAATTGCCATGAAGACGGCGAGGATATCTATATTGTGGGGGCGTTCTCGAAATGCCATCCACAATATGAAGGGAATAAAGACAATATAGAGACTGGTGAGGAAGCTGGCGTTGGCAATTTGGGTGTAGAAGATGCCCACTTGTTGAAGCGTGGAGGCGATGAAAAGGATTGTGCCGGCTATTGCCATCCACTTCCATTGGCCACGCGAGATTTTTTCTTTGCGCGGGGTGAAGGGTAGTAGTACCAGCCCGCCAATTAGAAAACTGACCCCATTGAAAATATAGGCAATCTGATATTGAGCAGAAATATCTTGTGCTATGAAGCTTGCACCCCAGATGAGGGCTACGAAGAAGAGTGCGGCATTGGCTTTTGGTCGCATTTAGGTACCTTTTTGATGTGGAGAGTAGGAGATGGGTATTTTATCGTTTTATTGGGATTTGTGGGATATTTTTAACTTTTAACCGCCATGACGCAGAGAAAAAGACGATAAAAACAAATCTTATTAGTGAGGCTGAGCTTCAATGTTAGGGCAAACGCACTAAAACTCAGGTAGTTTTACCTAAAATAGCTTTGGTTTTCTTATAACATGTGTGCATTTTCTTAAGAAAATCTATTTCAAAAGGGCTTTTTCTAAAAAATATCCAACGGTGTGGACTAAAGTCTTGCCTCAGTACATGAAAGTCGGATAAATCCGACTCTTTTTAGCCCGAAGGGCTTCCATGTATTGAGAAGGTGGCTTTAGCCCCGCAAAAACAGGTGCTTTAGTGCGTACACCCTGGCTTCAATGTGATTCACTGCATCTTTTATTTTCTTTTTCAGGTATGATTATCTTCATGCGAAAGATATTTTTTTTCTTCCCTTTTTACTTTTTACTAGCTTCTTGCAATCTCCCTTTTTCTCAAGCTACTGCTGACCCTTTTGAGATAGCGACGCAAATGGCATTGACGGGCGTGCCTACTCATGTGCAATTAACGCCTGTTGCTACGGATAAGGCTTCTACACATATTCCCACTTTAGCTCCTCCATCTAGCCCTACGCCAAATCCTGCTGTGCCAACGGGGCAAATAGCCTATGTTTGTCAGATCTTCAAAGTGCAGTATGGAGACCAAATCTGCATTATGGATGCCGATGGGAGCAATCAACGCCGCTTGACGACCGAAGATTATACGCGTCATTTTTATCCCTCTATGGCTCCAGATGGCGAGAGTGTGATTTACGCTCAATTTGGTGGTGAAAATGTCTACGATATTTACGAGATGACGCTCGATGGACAAGTTAGCCAGAGAACAAATGGGATGGGCATATTAACCGCACCAGAAATTTCGCCAGATGGTAGCCAAATCGCGTTTACGCATGGCGCACCACTTGAAACGCATGCAATTTGGGTTATAGATAGAGATGGAAGTAACCCGCATCAAATTTATGAAGCAGGTTGGGACCCAACATGGTCGCCAAATGGGGAGGAAATACTTTTTGCATCTGATTTTAATGGTACGGTGCAAATGTATATCATCTCTGCAGAAGGGGGAAGCCCTCGCCAAGTTAACGAAATGGATTATTTGCGCGGGCGCACCGATTGGTCGCCACGTGATGAAATTGTCACTTATTCAGGAAAAGCGTGGCATCGTGAGCTATACTTAATGAATGACGATGGCTCAAACTTACGCCAAATTACCCCTAGCGGCGGCAATAGCCAAGGACCTAGTTTCTCACCAGATGGAAACTGGGTCGCATTTACCGCTTATTTCGACCATTATGATAATATTCACGGTTGTGAAATTTACATTATGCGCACAGATGGCACAGATTTGCGCCGACTAACAGATAATGATTATTGTGATTGGCAACCACGCTGGGGACCTTAATATGTGAAATGCTTAAATCCTATTATTTGACCAACATGGGATTGAAATCCCACACTGAAATATCAAGTTCGTTTAAACGGACTTCCCGTATCTAGCCTACGAATTTATTCATAGGTAGCTTGGATACTACCACCACCAATATCTAGAGCAATTACCTAATCTATTTATAAAACAGGATATAGCATTTATGAAAGAAAAAATTCTCGTAGTAGACGATATAAGAGAATTACGTGAACTTGCAGAAGCAATTTTGAAAATGCAGGATTACGAAGTCATATTGGCAGAAGATGGCAAAGAAGCCCTCGATATTTTTGACCAATCCACACCAGACTTAATTGTCTCAGATATTTCCATGCCAGAGATGAATGGCTTTGATTTTCTTGAAGCTGTTCGTTCAAGAGAAGAGGGTGCGGCAGTCCCCTTCTTGTTTTTAAGTGCTTATTCGCAAAAAGAAAATCTCTCACAAGCGCGCCGTTTAGCCGTAGACGATTATCTCTTTAAACCCTTTGATGCCAAAGAACTCCTCAATGCTGTTCGTGTTCGCTTAGATCGTCGCCAAGCCGTACAACTTTTTGATACTCGCGAAGCTCACTTGCAAACAATTTTGCTTATGGCAAATGTCATTGAAATTCGCGATCCTTATACCTACAACCATATTGTGCGTATGCGAGAAATAGCCGAGTTGTTTGGCAAGTCCCTAGAGTGGGATGTAGCCTCCCTCGTTATTTTAGATTTTGGTGCAATTTTGCACGATATAGGAAAGCTTGTAGTTCCCTCTAAAATATTAAAGAAAAAAGGCTCACTGCTCCCAGAAGAATGGGCAATTATGCGCCAGCATCCAGAAGTTGGCGCAAAAATGCTCAAGGATATCAATCACTTGAAACCCGCCACCCCCTTTGTTTTGTATCACCACGAAAAATGGGATGGTAGTGGCTATCCCTATGGCTTGTCTGGGGAAAATATCCCTCTCGAGGGGAGAATGATAGCGATTATAGATGTTTACGAAGCCCTCACCAGCGATAGAGCCTATCATAAAAAGTATTCTAAAGAATATGCGCTGAAAATAATAGAAGGGAAAAGCGGCATTCATTTTGACCCCTTCTTAGTGAAAGAATTTCTGAAATTAGGAGAAAAATTAGCTTAAAAAATGGATGGAAAGGAAGGGGCGTGCATGAATTTTAGGCTTGGTTGCCCTTTATTAGCGTCTTACCGAACCAATCCCTATTGCTCTCCCCCAAAAACAGATGATCTAACCGTCGTATTAGAAACAGAAAGGCTATCGATTAGAATAATTTTATGAAAATACTATCAATCTTCGGAACCCGTCCTGAAGCCATAAAAATGGCACCCGTAGTGCATGAACTTGCAAAACGGGATGATATAGAATCACATGTCTGTGTCACCGCGCAACACCGTGAAATGCTCGACCAGGTTTTATCTCTTTTCGAGATAGAGCCAGATATAGACCTAAACCTAATGCGCCCCAACCAGTCATTAGCGCAGATTACCGCATCCGTTTTTACACACCTTGACCCAATTTTAGAGAAAATGAAACCAGATTGGGTTTTAGTGCAAGGGGATACAACTACGGTCATGTCTGCCGCACTAAACGCTTATTATCGGCGCATTAAAGTTGGGCATGTAGAAGCCGGCTTACGCACACATAATAAGTGGGAGCCTTTTCCTGAGGAAGTTAATCGGCGTGTGGCAGGCATAACGGCAGATTTGCATTTTGCGCCTACCAAATGGTCACGAAACAATTTGCTCAAAGAGGGTGTAGATGCAGAGATTGTGCATGTAACGGGGAATCCCGTTATTGACGCACTAAAGTTTGTTGCCGCGCAAAAAGTTCCTACGCGGGTATCAAGCCTAATCTCCACGTTTGCACCGAAGCGGCTAATTTTAGTCACCGCACATCGGCGCGAGAATCACGGTCAGCCCCTAGAGCAGATTTGCATCGCTCTTAAAGAAATCGCGTCTCGCTGGGATGTGGAGATTCTGTATCCCGTTCACCTTAATCCGAATGTAAAAAATCCCGTTCATCGTTTGCTTGGCAATGTAGAAAATATCACCCTTTTAGAGCCGTTAGAGTATTTGCCCTTAGTGCATTTAATGAAAAATGTCGATTTGGTTCTCACAGATTCAGGCGGCATTCAAGAAGAAGCACCGGCCTTTGGTGTGCCCGTACTTGTTTTGCGTGATGTGACTGAACGCCCCGAAGGTGTGCAGGCAGGGACTTTAAAGTTGGTTGGCACTGATAAGGAGAGAATTGTGCGAGAAGCAAATTATTTGCTTAATGATAGCTTGGCTCATGCCGCTATGGCGCAAGCGGTTAATCCATTTGGTGACGGTCATTCAGCAGAGAAAATAGTGAATCTTTTAGAGAATTTTGAAAAGAACTAAGTTTTTAAGGGTTTTTAAGGTAGAATTAGGGAAGTAGTACTTTTTTCCTAGTGATTTTTTAGCTATAATAAAATTATGACAAAATTAGCGCGTTATATTTTAGGATTAGTAATTATTTTAAGTCTTCTTGCGGTGGTTCCTACACAGGCGCAGAGTACTGATTCCTATTTCTTTAGTGAGACTCGGCATAATGTGCAGGGAGCTTTTTGGCAGTATTACCAAGGTGTTACAGATGCTGAAACAGTTTTGGGGTATCCAATTACTGAAGAGTTTATAAATAATGAAAATATATTAGTGCAATACTTTCAACGTGCTCGTCTTGAGCTGCGTAATGGGCAAGTGTACCTTTCGCCTTTGGGCGCGTTAAATTATGAAAAAGGGGTACAGTTAAGCATTAATAATCCTTTAGCTTGTGAAAAATATGATACGGGATTTTCAGTTTGTTTTGCCTTTCTAGATTTTTTTGAAGCACATGGTGAGATTGCTCTTTTAGGCTACCCGATTTCACCCTTTGAATATCAAGACAATATAATTGTTCAGTATTTTCAAAATGGTCGTTTAGAGTGGCACCCTTCTAACCCCAATGGTCAGAAAGTGGTGGTTGGCAATTTGGGTTCAACCTACTTCTATAAAATTGGAGAAGACCCAGCACGCTTGACGGGTGTTGAACCTCTCAACGCGGGGATAAGTGCGCAGGTCTTGTCCTTAAGTGTGCGTGCTTTTCCGTGGAAAGCGACTACAGCCTCAACAGATAATCAGGCAATTTTTGTTATTGTTCAAGACCAAACACTGCAACCTGTTATTGGGGCAACTGGCAGTGCAATCGTGACCTGGACAGATGGCACAACCTCAACATTACCCTTTGTGACTGATGCAAAAGGTATCGAGACTTTATTATTACCTGTGAGCAATCAAACTCCTGGTGGCTTAGTGACAATAAGTGTGCAGGTTTCTCATGGAGATCTTGTGGGGCAAACAACAACTTCCTTTAGGATTTGGCATTAATTGGGGTTCTAAGAGGTCTCTTATTAATTTGAGCCGTCTTTAGCGGCTCTTTATTTGCTGAAATTTCTGATATGTTTCCAATACCCGCACTATTTTTGCATGGTATTATTTTTGTCTATACTTTTATCAATTATTGGAGAAAGATATGAATATCGCAGTAATGTTTCAAGGGTTAGCTACCCTTTCATGGTTTGCCGTTATAGGGATTGTATTTATAGTAGTGGCACGTGCCGCAAAACAACAACCCACAAAGGGCATCGTTAGTTTTGGCATTGGCATCTTTGTCTTTGCCATTGTCGTCTCAATTATCAGCGCAGGGATTGTCTTCATTGAACCCCAAGAGCGTGCTGTTGTCGTTTCACCTTACTCCTTTCGCGCGCCAAAAGGCTATCTTGAAGATGCCCTCACTCCTGGCTTGCGCTGGATTGTCCCCGGCGAGAACGTGAAACGCTACGAAATTTCTCGTCAGACTTATACGATGTCTTCCGTCACGAGCGAAGGGAATGTCTCTGGCGACGATTCGATTCGAGCGCGTACCAAAGATGGGCAAGAGGTATTTATTGAAGCTTCAATCATTTACCAAGTAGATGAAGAGAAAGTGACCGAACTTCATATTGATTGGCAAGATCGCTATCGCAATGAGCTTGTTCGCCCAACAGCGCGGGGGATTGTTCGTGACGTAGCATCTCAATATGGCATCGAAGAAATTGTCAGTACGGAACGAGCTTCTTTAGAAACCTCTATCACGGAGACAATGGAAGAGAAATTCCTAGAGAATAACCTAATTTTGGTTGATTTTGTTTTGCGTGACATTCATTTTAGTGAAGAATATGCTGTTGCAGTTGAACAAAAACAAATTGCCGAACAGCAAGCTCAACAAGCTAAATTTGTGGTCGAATCAAAGAAACAAGAAGCAGAGCAGGCTCGTCAAATAGCAGAAGGTGTCGCAGACGCCGCTGTCATCGCCGCACAGGGTGAAGCCGATGCTCGCCTTATCCAAGCTGAGGCTGAAGCCGCCGCGCTGGAACTCATCAATAATGCCATTCAGGGCAAGCCCGATTTGCTCACGTATCAATACATTAGTAAACTCGGACCAGAAATCGATGTGATGTTATTGCCAAATGATTCACCCTTCCTATTCCCCTTGCCAAACACAGGCACTACAACAACTGCCTCTGTGCCAAGTACAGAATAACTTAAAAAAAATCAGTTGAGAAAATGGCAAGGGTTTAGTAAAATACCCTCGCCATTTTTTTGTTCCAATTAATCAATTAATTTGGAGAACTTCATGCCTGATGCTGTAAAAGCTACCGAGAAAAAAGTCCGTCTCACCAGCCTCGCCTCTTGCGCTGGTTGAGCATCAAAATTAAGCGCAGATGCGCTGGCGCAGGTTCTGCGCCCTATCCAAAATATATATAAAGAAGAAAATTACCCTGATCTACTCGTGGGCATTGGTGACCCAGACGATGCCGCCGCATGGAAAATAGACGATAAGCGCGCCCTAGTTATCACCACCGATTTCTTTACCCCAGTCGTAGATGATGCCTACGAATATGGCGCAATCGCCGCCGCAAATTCTCTTTCAGATGTCTATGCAATGGGCGCAAAGCCTTTTCTCGCGCTTAATATCACCGCATTACCGCCTAAATTACCTCCAGAAGTCTCTAGCGAGATTTTGCGCGGCGGTGCAGAGAAATCGCACGAAGCTGGCGTAGTCATTGCGGGAGGGCACACCATCACAGACGAAGAGCCAAAATATGGTTTAGTGGTTTTGGGATTTGCCGACATAGACAAGATGATGACCAAAAGAGGCGCAAAAGTAGGGGATGCCCTAGTACTAAGCAAACCAATTGGATTTGGAACCGCTACGACCGCGATAAAACAACAGAAAGCTACCCCCGAACAGATTCGCGAGGTAGTGGGCTGGATGACGCGTCTCAACCGCACCGCCTCAGACATCGCTCTGGAGTTCGGCATCCGCGGGGCAACAGACATCACCGGTTTCAGTCTGCTCGGTCATGCCCATGAAATGGCAAATATCTCAGGCGTTGGTTTGCGCTTCGATTATGCAAAAATCCCTATGCTTTCTTATGCTCGTGAATTTGCCGAAGAGTGGATATTCCCCGGCGGTTCGTCCGACAACAAACTCTTCTTTGGGAAACACGTCAGCTTTGCAAAGCATATAGACGAAGAGAGTCAAATGCTTCTCTTTGATGCCCAAACCAGCGGAGGCTTACTTCTTTCTGTGCCCGCCGAAAAATTAGACAGCTTCATGGCGCGTGGCGAAGAACTCAACCAGCCCCTTTGGCATATTGGCGAAGTTGTCGCAGGCGAAGGGATTTTAGTAGAGTAATGAGCGTAGAATGTTTTTCATTAGTCTCTATCCGTAATAAAATTTCAGCGGTCAGAAGAACCCGTTCCCTTCAAGGGAACGGGTTCTTCTGACCCGTTTCCGATAGAGTCTATTCTAACAAGTGGTATAATCTTGCCCCATAATGAGTAAAACAGAGAAAGAATCCAAAACTAAAATATGTCCAACTTGTGGCACTCGCCTTAGCGAAGACGCGAGCAAGTGCCTTGTTTGTGGTGAAAATTTTGACGCGCCAGAAAAAACAGCGCAGACAAAGAAGAATGTGCAAGGTAGCACAATGCCTAAAGTAACCCTTAGTCTACCTGTGGCATTAGGTCTTTTAGCCTTCTTTTTAATTGTAGGTGCGGCTACCGTCTTCTTCACTTTGCAGAGTTCTGAGAAAATAGTGACGCCTACAGTTGTCCCGTCGGCGACTGTTACGATGACCATTACGCCAACGCCAACGCAAACAACCGCGGCAACACCTTCCCCGACCATTACGCCACAGCCACCTTTTGAATACACTGTAGCAACGGGTGATACCTGTGGTGGGATAGCCGTTACTTTTGGCGTTTCGGTACAGAGTATTATTATTCTCAATAACTTACCTGCGTCTTGTAATAATTTAACCGTTGGGCAAGTTTTGCAGATTCCTTACCCCACGCCAACGCCTTTACCACCTCCTACTGTAACTTTAGAAGCTGGTGCGGCAACCGAAGAAGCCTGCGAAAAAGTGTTGATTACCGTTCAAGAGAACGATACGCTTTCTAGCATTGCGGTGAATTATGCCGTACCACAAGAAGCCATTAAATCCTATAATGGTTTGAGCACAGACACTGTTTTTCTAGGAATGCAGATCCAAATTCCGCTTTGTATGCGTGCGGCTACGCCAGGACCTACGCCAACCCCGACGACTCCGCCACTTTATCCGCCCCCCAACTTGCTCTTGCCTGCAGATGGTGCATCATTTACTTTGGCAGATGACATTGTCACCCTCCAATGGTCTTCGATCGGCACCTTGCGAGATAACGAGGTTTACCGCGTCACTGTTGAAGATGTTACAGAAGGTGAAGGGCGCAAGCTAGTTGAATATGCGAACGATACGAAGTTCATCGTCCCGGTATCCTTCCGTCCGAAAGACAGTCTGCCCCATGTTATGCGCTGGACAGTTACCACCGTTCGACAAGTTGGTTCTGATGAACAAGGCGATCCGATTTGGGAATCTGCTGGTGGGATTAGCTTTGGGCGAGTTTTCTCATGGACAGGTGCCGCACCAGAGGCAACAGAGGCTCCCTAGTAGGATTGATTTTGCGTCAAAACCGTGATATATTCGCGGCATTAAATTTCAAAATTGAAAGCTGGAGAAGAAAATGCCCACATCATATTTAACAAAAGATGGTTTTATTAAATTGCAACGCGAGCTTGATGAGTTGCGCTCTGTAAAAAGACAAGAAGTTGCCGAGCGTTTGCGTGAGGCGATGGAAGATGGTGAGTTGATTGAGAACGCTGAGTTTGAATCTGCAAAAAATGAGCAGTCTTTTGTGGAAGGGCGCATTGGCGAATTGAAACAACTGCTTGCTAACGCGCATATTATTGATTATGACGATGAAGAAAACGGAAAGTGTAAATATGCTCAAGTTGGTTCTACCATTTTCTTGCGTGAAGATGGCGAAAAGAATTCAGACAAATATATAATTGTCGGTGCCGCTGAAGCAGACCCACGTAGCGGCTTGATTTCTAATGAATCACCGATTGGTAAAGCTGTGTTGGGACATAAAGCTGGTGAAGAAATTGAAATTGAAACACCTGCTGGCAAATTGAAGTTTAAAATTACAACAGTAAGATACGAATAGACTAGAGACTTAAGACTTTAGACCTAAGACCTAAGACTTTTGCTTGATAGTCTTAGGTCTTATTTCTTAATTTCACTTAGAAAGGGATAACCATGACAGAATATACAAAGTTAGAAGAAATTCGCCTTGAAAAAATCGAAACTTTACGTGAAAAGGGCATTGAAACTTACCCTACCCGTGCAAAGCGGACGCATACCAGTGCAGAAGCGATTGAAGCCTTTGAGATGGCAGAGGAAAGTGCCTCTCAAGGAGAAGAGGTTCTTGCAACGCTGACCGGGCGACTTCGTTCGGCGCGTAATTTAGGGAAAATCTCGTTTGCCCATATTGAAGATGGCGCCGGGAGAGTGCAACTTTTTTTCCGTGTCAATGATATTGGCAAAGAAAAATTAGATTTCTTTGCGAAATTCTTTGATTTGGGCGATTTCATCCAAGCCGAAGGGACGATGTTCCGCACCCGTACGGGTGAAGTGACCTTGCGAGTTAGTGATTTTAAATTATTAGCCAAAGCTGTAACCCCGCTCCCTGCCGCGAAAGACGAAACGCTCGAAGATGGCACAGTTGTGCATCACGCCGCACTCGAAGATGTGCAGTTACGCGCGAGACAACGTTACGCAGACTTAGCTGTCAATCTTAAAACGCGTGAAACTTTCAAAAAACGTGCCGCGATTACGCGCTCCTTGCGTGACTTTTTAGATGAACGAGATTTTCTTGAAGTTGAAACGCCTATTTTACAACCTATTTATGGTGGTGCCGCGGCGCAACCTTTTACGACTCATCATAACCAACTTAAACAAGAACTGTACCTAAGGATTTCCTTTGAACTTTATCTCAAGCGTCTCTTGGTTGGTAATTTAGAGCGTGTTTATGAAATTGGTCGTGACTTTCGCAACGAAGGTGTTTCCTATAAGCATAATCCTGAATTTACCCAGCTTGAATTCTATTGGGCCTATGCCGATTATCTGCAAGTGATGGAATTGACTGAGCAAATGGTTGCCTATGCCGCAGAGAAAGCGACAGGATCCACAAAAGTCACTTATCAAGGTCAAGAAATTGACTTTACGCCACCATGGAATCGTTTAGAGATGCGACAAGGCTTACTAGATGAGTGCGGCGTTGATATTAATGAGTGTCGTGACGCTAGTTCCTTACACGCGGCATTAAATGAGAAAAATATTGAGCACCCTGCTGATATACAGCGCGGAAAACTGATTGACTGGATGGTAGACGAATTTCTTGAAGCTAAAATGATTCAACCGACTTTCCTCTATAATTATCCCCGTGAAATTTCACCGCTTGCTAAATCTATCCCTGGCGATCCGCAAACTGTAGAACGCTTTGAAGGTTTTGTCGCTGGTATGGAATTGTGCAATGCTTTCACCGAACTGAACGATCCTATTGACCAAGAACAACGCTTCTTGGAAATGGGGCGTGATTATGACGAAGACGATGAAGAACAACATCCTATGGACGAAGATTACCTCCGCGCCATGCGCTATGGGATGCCTCCTAACGGTGGCTTCGGTATGGGCGTAGATCGTTTGGTGATGTTGCTTACTGATAAGCATTCAATTCGTGAAGTTTTGCTTTTTCCCCATTTGCGGGCAGAAGAATAAAGACGATATTTGTCAAACGATACTTGAAGGGCGGGGTATCCCCGCCCTTTTTGGTTTAAAGCTTGTGAACTCAACTTTAATAGAATCATGATTTTTCACTTTTAGACTTTTAAAAGCTGTAATCCCTAGTCGTGTTTTTTCGGCTTTGCCACAACATGAGCCATTGGAGAATTTTCAGCGCGTACATCTTGTAGCTTTTGCGCAATATCTTCTTTAGACAAGGGATTCCCCAATTTATTGTCCACAGAAACCCAAATAATATCCTCGGTTCTCTCGGAACTTTTACAAGTATCCTTATAAGGCAAGCTTCGTTTACCTGTGGCGCGTAAGAGAATGAGAATTAAAGATATGGACATGACGAATCCCCAAACCAGATAATAAATAGTTGTTATCTTTATCTTTTTAAAAAAGGTGTCAATCAAAGGCAATAAAATCATAAATATAGCTACTGCAATTAAAGCGATGCGTGTAATTTTGCTCATAGTTTTTCCTTTTAATTAATTCTACTTGATTTCTACCGTTTTTTTTATACTCTCTGATAAAATACACCCTATGGACGAAGCCACCCTCATCCGCGAAGCAAAAAAAGGCGATCTAACAGCCTTCAACAAACTTGTCCTTCAGTATCAAGACATGCTCTATAATACTGCCTATCGCATCATCGGTGATCCTGGTCTCGCGGAAGATGCCGTTCAAGAAGCCTTCGTTTCTGCTTTTCGAAAACTATATACTTATCGCGGGGGATCTTTCAAATCATGGCTTTTGCGCATAGTCACAAACGCCTGTTATGATGAGTTTCGTAGGCAAAAACGCAAGCCGACCACGCCCCTCGATATTTATACAGACGATGGTGACGAAATTGAATCCCCAGGCTGGCTAGAAGATCAAAGCGATTCTCCTGAAAAACAACTCGAAACTCTAGAGCTAGAGCAGGCGATTCAGCGTTGCATCCAAGCCCTCCCGCCCGATTTTCGTACCGTAGTCGTGCTCACCGAACTAGAAGGGCTTAGCTATAAGGAAGCCGCCAAAGCCATTAAAAAACCCTTGGGCACTGTTAAAAGTCGTCTTGCTCGTGCTCGTTCTCGTTTGCAAGAATGTCTCCAAAAAGCACAGGAACTTTTGCCAATGGCATTTCGTCTGAGAGGGGAGAGTGTCTCCTAATGACGAAAAAAAACAATTCCCCCAAAGACTACAAAAACCTTTCAGCCTATTTAGACGGAGAGCTAAACGCGTACTCTTCTAGGAAGATGAAAAGCCGCCTCGAACGTGACCCAAGCCTGCGTGCTGCGCTAGAGGCTTTTAGCGAAACAAAAAACATTTTGCAATGCACGCCCAAAAGACGCGCTCCGCGTAGCTTTAGCCTATCCCCGAAGATGGTTGCTAAATCTCCACCTATGCCGCGACTGGTGCCAGCATTAAACTATGCCACTGCTCTCGCCATGATACTCTTTTTCTTTAGCATCTTGCCACCATTTGGCATGGGGGGAGCACCCGCTCAAGAAATGATGCTGGAATCAGTGGATATGGTGGCAGAAGACCCCGCCGTGGCAGAAGACCCCGCCGTGGCAGAAGACCCCGCCGTGGCAGAAGCTCCTGCCGCGGCAGGAGAATACGCGGCTGAAGAAGAAGCTGTGCCAATGGCAGATGACTCCGAAATTATGGAATCTGAAGCAGAGATGGAAGAAGAACCCTCATCAGCAGAAGAACCTGCCAAAAGCGCGGCAGGTGTGCCTGCCGAAGAAGAAGTTGTCGAAGAAGAAGCTATTCCAGTAACTGAAGCTCTCGAAGAAGAAGCCGAAGGTGCGAGAAGTGCAGAAACTACACCTATGGCAGAGCCAGTAGAAAATGTAGAAGACGCGGCAGTAGAAGAAGCTCCCTCAAGCAACGAGACAGAAATGGAGAGGTCTTCCACAGATAATCAAACTGTGGAGAAACTGCCCGCAATGACTCTCACGCCTAATATAGAAGGAAGCGCAGAAGCTACCCCTGCACCTTCGCTTACAGTATGGCAAGAAATTCTATTGGTTGTCACAATTTTCTTTGCGATAACTGGTTTTCTTCTACGTCGCAGAGCTACAACTAAGTGGGAAAAACTCTCATAATGCTAGGTTTACCTCGCCTTCTAACCTTTAAGCCCTCAAATTTTATAACCCCAAAAAATGTCTAAACGCATTGATGTAAAACACTGTATCCGTTGTGGCGATGCCGTAGAACGGCACTCACGTTACGGTCAAGTTCGCCCCGTTTGCCCATCTTGCGGATGGATTCATTTTGCCGATCCTAAAGTTGCTGTTGGTGTATTAGTTGAAACAGATGGCAAAATCCTACTTGTGCAACGTTCATTTAATCCGTATCGAGGCAAATGGTCGCTCCCCGCGGGGTTTGTTAATGCAGGTGAAGATCCCGCCGAAGCCGCACGCCGAGAATGTTTGGAAGAAACCAGCCTAAATACGCGCATCCTTCGTTTGCTTGATATTTATGCCGAAAAAGAACATGCAGGCGGCGCAGATTTTATTATTCTTTATCAAGCAGAAGTCATCAGTGGAGAGTTGCTCGCGGGTGATGATGCGGCAGATGCCAATTTTTTTGTGCGCAACAATCTCCCTGAGTTGGCTTTTAAAGCGACGCACCACTTTTTGGAAAACTTCTAGTACAATCTAGGCATGAAACCTATCGCCCCAATCCGCCCATCTCCTATAGCAGGGAGCTGGTATCCGAGCGACCCTAAAAAACTTGCTGCTGAAGTTGATAATTATCTCAGCAGTGCCGCCCTCCCCGACTTGGATGGAGAGGTGGTCGCTGTCATTGCGCCTCATGCAGGATATATCTATTCCGGGGCAGTGGCAGGATACGCTTTTGCGTCAGTGTGCGAACGTGAATTTGACTTGGTTGCCATTCTTTCCCCGATGCACGCCCCCCACCGGGGTGTTTTTCTAAGCTCAGCCCATGCTTTTTACGCCACCCCACTTGGCAAAATCCCCGTTGCTCGTGACGTGGTGAATGCAGTGAGCGCAGATTTAGAAAAAAAACTTGGATTTGGCATTACCCCCATCGCCAATGACCGTGAACACTCGCTAGAAATTGAACTTCCTTTTTTGCAACGTGCGTTAAAAAGTGACTTTGAACTTCTCCCTATCATGATCCGTTCCACAAATGCAAGAGAGCTAGAGACTTTGGGCAAAGCCCTTGCTAAAGTTTTGCGGGGCAAAAACGCTCTTCTTGTTGCTAGTACAGATTTATCGCATTTTTATTCACAAGAAGATGCCAAATTCCTCGATAGCGAAATGTTGCGTCAAATGGAAAACTTTTCTCCCGAAGGTGTTTTAGAAGCCGAAGAAATGGGCAAAGGTTTTGCCTGTGGGCGTGGTGCAGTTGCCGCAACTCTTTACACCGCAAAAGAGTTTGGCGCAAAAACTGTGAAAACTTTAAATTACGCTACCTCTGGAGATGTGTCGGGCGATCACTCTTCGGTCGTTGGCTATGGAGCGGCGGTGGTGCTTAGATAGCAAGAGTAACGAGAGTGACAAATTTACGCCTTGTCGCTTCTAAACGCACTTACCTGTAAACCTGTAATCTTAAACTTGCAACATTCAACCTTAAACTTGAAACCATAAACTTATGATACTCTGGGACATTCTCCTCATCTTTTTTCTTATCGCGCTAAACGGTTATTTTGTTGGCGTAGAATTTGCCGCAGTTACAGCTCGTAAAACTCGCATAGAAAGCCTTGCCGAAGAAGGCAATAAAGGCGCAAAAATTGTTAAGCGTTGGCTTGAAAACCCCTCCGCGCGAGATCGCGTTATTGCCGCCTCACAGCTTGGCATCACCATCGTTAGCCTAGCTTTAGGCGCAGTGGGCGAAAATACTTTTGAAGAACTCCTCGCTCCTTACTTTCACGATTTGATTTTGCCTGAGAATCTTGCCTTTCTTGGCAAAGTAATTGCCGCACTTCCGCTTATTATCTCTCTAACAGTTGTGACCACCTTACACGTTGTACTTGGTGAGCAAGTGCCTAAAATTACCGCGCTCAACGCGCCTGAAAAATTTTCAATAGCAACAGCATCCTCTATGAGTATCTTCATGAAGATATTTAGCGGGTTTGTCTCCCTCCTCGATTGGCTTACTCGCGTTACCCTGCGTACTTTTGGTTTAGAGGGTGACGCCGGCCACAATAATGTTTATACCGTAGAAGAACTCAAAAATCTTGTTTCTGGTCCTGAAGCGGAGGGCATTATTCAGCAACCTCAACGAGAAATGCTCTCGGCAATTTTTGATTTTGGCAAATTGGTCGTGCGTCAGGTGATGATTCCGCGCACAGAAATTACCGCCATCCAAGAAGATATGCTTCTCCGAGAAATTGCTATCCTTATTCAGGAAAATCTCTACACCAAATTCCCTGTTTATGGCGAAGACCTAGACGATATCAAGGGCATTCTCCATGTCAAAGATTTGCTCAATCGTCTCGAGCAACTTGATAACCGCGATATTCCAGCCAAAGACCTCATGCGGGAAGCTATTTTTGTGCCAGAGACTATTTCTGTTACCAAACTTTTGCACGAGTTTCGGGATGAGAAACAGCATATCGCCATTGCTCTCGATGAATATAGCGGCACAGCAGGCTTGGTTACTTTAGAAGATTTATTGGAGGAGATTATCGGCGATATCCGCGATCCCTTTGACGATAACTTGGACGAAATTCAACATCAAGAAGACGGATCTTTCTTGCTCGATGGCTTGGCACTGCTCGAATACGTTAACCAGCAAATGGGCTTGACACTTGCCGATAAAAACCACGACACAATTGCTGGCTACGTGATGGGACGCTTGGGGCGCATTCCCAATCTGGGTGACGAAATCAATATCCCTGAAGAAAGAATTTCCCTAAAAGTGGTCGAAATGGACGGGATGCGCGTGGCCCGGCTTGAGTTGAGGCAATTGGCGGAGGAGTGAAATGTAAAAGGTATTGCGTAATGATTTTTGACGTGATAATACGCAATACCTGATACGAAATACACGATGACCTTTGTTCAAATCTCTGTCAATATCCCTGCTATTAGTGGTGTATTTGACTACCACTTGTCCCCTAAGTTAGAAGGAAAAGTAAGTATAGGGCATTTGGTAACTGTGCCATTTAATAATCAAGTTGTACAGGGGGTGATTTTACGCTTTGTGGATACGCCCGCAGTAAAAGATACAAAAGAAGTGATCGATATACTCGATTCTCTTCCCGTTCTTACTCCCGTACAAATTACATTGGCTGAAAAGATGGCGGAGGAGACTTTGAATTCTGTATCTGCAATGGTGGGGATGATATTGCCGACTGGATTAAGTCAAAGGGCGGATACCGAATACCGAATACTGAATGCCGAACCCCAAATCCCGAATACCGAACTCTCCCAAACTCAGAAACGTCTCCTTGCCCTTTTTCAAAAACGCGGCTCTCTACGCGGACGGCAAATAGATACGCACTTCAAACACGTTGATTGGCGAAAATCAGCAGGAAATTTGGTGAAGCGTGGCATCTTAGAGAGCAAGTCTGTTTTGCCGGCACCTCGCGTCCGCCCGAAGATGATTCGGATGGCGCAGTTGGCAGTTTCGCCGCGCGTCGCGTTGGAGCAGATGACCAAGTTGGGGAGTACCGAACAAACTCAAAACAGGCGCGCCGCGGCACTTCAATTCCTAATCAGAGAAAAGGAAGCTGTCGCTGTAACTTGGGTCTACGCCGAGAGCGGATGCAATCTGTCTGATTTGAAAATTTTGGCAGAGCGAGATTTAATTGTCTTGCGAGAAACAGAGATTTGGCGTGATCCTGTGCAGAAAGTCGAAATTAGAGAAGAGGAGAGTTTTGAGCATGTGCTGAATGATGCGCAAGAAAAGGCAATGAAGGTCGTAAACGCTTCTTTCGCTGATTTGCAAAAGTGGCCAATTTTATTACATGGAATCACTGGCTCTGGAAAAACCGAGATTTACATCCGTGCCGCGCAAGAGGCGGTGAAGCAGGGCGGGCAGGCGTTGATCTTAGTGCCAGAAATTGCGCTTACGGCGCAAACGGTGCGGCGATTTTTGGCGCGTTTTGCTGGAGAAGTAGGGTTGGTGCACTCGAAACTCTCGCCAGGTGAAAATTATGATACGTGGAGACGGGCGCGGGCAGGAAAACTGAAGGTTATTATCGGTGCACGCTCGGCTCTTTTTGCACCTTTGCCAAATATCAGGTTGATTGTTTTGGATGAGTTTCACGATAATTCTTATCATCAAAATCAGCCCCCTTTTTATAATGCAGTGCGTGCGGCGCAAAATTATGCAGAGATTTGTGGAGCGGTTTGCATTTTAGGCTCGGCTACGCCGCCTGTTGAGTATATATATCATGCAGAAAAAAGCCCTTCCCCCCTCGGGGGAAGGGTTGGGAAGGGGGTAGAGCTTGTAGAATTACCTCACCGCATTGCTCAACGCGAGCTTCCTCCTGTGCAGGTTGTAGATATGCGCACCGAGTTAAAATTGGGCAATATCGGCATTTTTAGCAGAGCCTTAGAAGAAGCCCTTGCCCAAACGCTAGAGCGCGGCGAGCAGGCGATTCTCTTCCTTAATCGGCGTGGTTCAGCAACTTATGTTTTCTGCAGAGAGTGTGGCGAAAGCCTCGATTGCCCTCGCTGTGATACGCCGCTCACCTTACACAGTATTCCTCCCCTCAGGGGGGGAGCTAGAGGGGGGGAATTGCAATGCCATCGTTGCGGATATAAACGTCAAATGCCCAAGAAATGCCCCACCTGCCAAAGCACTAAAATTCGCGGCTATGGGCTGGGTAGTCAAAAAGTAGAAGCGGAAGTCAATGCTCTTTTCCCCGATGCCCGCACTTTGCGCTGGGATTGGGATACCACCCGCAAAAAAGGTGCGCACGATCTCATTTTGAGCCACTTCACCGCTCATCGTGCCGATATTTTGATTGGTACACAAATGCTCGCTAAAGGCTTAGATTTGCCCCTCGTCACCCTTGTTGGTGTGATTTTGGCAGATGTGGGATTAAATCTCCCTGACCCTTTTGCCGCCGAAGGAGTTTTTCAGACGCTGACACAAGTAGCGGGACGAGCGGGACGCTCCGCGCGTGGGGGACGCGTGGTCTTGCAAAGTTTTGACCCAGAAAATTACGTCATTCAGCACGCTTCGGGGCATGATTACAGCAATTTCTACTTGCAGGAACTCGAACATCGGCGCAAACTGGGATATCCGCCCTTTGCGAAATTGGTGAAATTGGAATATCGAAATAGAGATGCCATCAAAGCCGAAGAAGAAGCGCAGAAACTTGCTGAGGAAATCAAAAAACTACTGATTACTGAAAACCGAAAACAGACGACAGTGATTGGTCCTGTGCCCAGTTTTTTTGCAAAAGTAGATGGCATTTATCGTTGGCAAATTGTTTTGCGGGGTCCAGAGCCTGATCTTGTGTTGAAGCGTCTTGCCCTGAGCTTGTCAAAGGGGTGGCGGGTGGAGGTTGAGCCGGTTAGTTTGTTGTAGGGAAAGAAGGTTTATGCTACAAAAGAAGTTAGTTGGTAGCACTCAAGCCTAAATTCACGCGTGTCGCGGCGGAGTGTATCCAGAATCATCTAAAATAGGTTAAAGTTATTTGCTTGAGTTTGCTATAATTCAGCAGATAAAAATTAGCAAGGAGAATTTTATGCGTTTTGAAGAACTAAACTGGATGGATATCGAATCCTATCTTGAGAAAGACGATCGCTTGATGATTGTTTTAGGGGCAACGGAGCAACACGCTTATTTGAGTTTACTGACAGATATCAAAATCCCTCTTGCGCTGGCAGATGCGGCATCCCAGCAGAGTGGCGTTTTGGTTGCACCACCGCTTAACTTTGGGAGTTCGCCTTATTTTCTCAATTATCCAGGTACAATTTCCTTTCGCTTAAGTACATTGATGGATGCGGTAGAGGATATAATCCGTTCAGTTTACGGGCAAGGATTTCGGCGTATATTGGTTGTGAATGGGCATGGTGGTAATAGTGGCGCACAGGCGCGATTGAATGAATTGGCAAATGAATTGCCTGATTTGAAGTTGAATTGGTATTCTTGGTGGCAATCACATGGCGTGGAGGCAGTTACACTCAAGCACGAGTTGAAACCTAGTCATGCTAATTGGCTGGAAGCCTTCACTTTTACACAGGTTGCTGAAATGCCTGATGCGCCAAAGGCGCCGCCTTATGTCCCAAGCGCAATCTTGAACGCAGAAAAGACACGCGATATTTATGGTGATGGTTCTTTTGGTGGACCTTATCAGGCAGATGGGGTAATTATGGGGGAGGTCTATAGTGTGGCAGTAAGAGATATTGTTGAATTGCTGAAATTTGAATGATTTTTTCCTTGACGAAATTTATAGATTGCTAGTATAATCTGTAGCTTGGATGAAAACATAAACCACACATTTGACAAGCACTTGAAGAAGTTTCTTCGAGTGTTTGTTTCTGTGTGTCTCTTGCGCTATTCGTGCAAAGTATAGTATCTGAAAAGTTCTACATTTCGTAGAACTTATAGACGACGAGGAGAGTACTAGTGGAAACTAAGGGGCTTAAAGCACTTCGTATCAGTCTTGCATCACCCGAAATTATTCGTAGTTGGTCTTATGGTGAGGTATTAAAGCCAGAAACCATTAATTATCGCCGCTTGCGTCCCGAAAAGGACGGTCTCTTTTGCGAGGCAATTTTTGGGCCAAAGCGTGATTGGCAATGCTATTGTGGTAAATATAAAAACCCACGCTATAAAGGGATTACTTGTGATAAGTGCGGTGTAGAAATTACCCGTTCTTCTGTGCGCCGTGAGCGGATGGGGCATATAGAGCTTGCCTCACCAGTTGCGCATATTTGGTATTCACGCCGTATCCCTTCTTATTTGGGGTTATTGCTTAATATCTCTCGTAAAAATCTTGACCGCGTTCTTTATTTTGCGCAATATATCATTACCTATGTTGATGAAGAAGCTCGCGAAAAAGAATTAGCGAAACTTGATGAAGAGATTGAAAACTTCAATCAACAACAAAATGTGTTAACAGATGCAAAAATTGTAGAGATTAAAGAGCGCAGAGATACAGCTTTATCTGCTCTTGATGCTAGTCGCGCGGCGATGGAGCAAGATTTCGACGAACAAACTGCCGCATTGCTTGATCCTGTAATGAAAGAAGGGCGGCGTTTGGATGAAGACTTGCAAGAAAGAATGGGCGTGGCAACTCGCAGTGATGTTGTTTTTAATACAACAGGTGATGTTATTGTAGAAGCGGGCACAATTATTGCTTCACAACATATTACTAAGGTACAAGAAATTGTTAGAGAGCATTTAAGTAAAGTCGAGAGTGAGCTTCGTGAAGAAAAGGATGAGAGTTTCTTGCTGATTGATCAAGAAATAGAAATCTTAAAAGTTACAACTGATGAAGAGTTGACGCTTTTGCGAGACCAAGTTGCTACTCAGGCAGTTGAGATAAAAGAACAAAATAAGCAAACTCGAAAAGAGTTGGCTAATTTGCAGATTTTTGATTTCCTTAGTGAAGTTCGCTATAGAGATTTTCGAACTCGTTGGGGCAAGATTTTTCGTGCCGATATGGGGGCTGAAGCCTTTTTGGATATTCTTGAACGCATTGATCTTGATGCCCTTTCAGAAGAGCTTTGGTATGAAGTTCGTAATACAAAAAGCAAACAAAAACGCAAAAAAGCAACAAGTCGTCTTAAAGTTGTTGAAGCATTTCGCCGTTCAGGGAATAAACCAGAGTGGATGATTATGACCCTCTTGCCCGTTATTCCTCCCGATTTGCGCCCGATGGTGCAGTTGGATGGTGGGCGCTTTGCAACTTCGGACTTGAATGATTTGTATCGCCGTGTGATTAACAGAAATAACCGCCTCAAACGTCTTTTAGAGTTGGGTGCGCCAAACGTCATTATCCGCAATGAAAAGCGGATGTTGCAAGAGGCAGTAGATTCGTTGATTGATAATAGTCAGCGCGGTAAGGCTCTTTCAAGGCGCGGGCGACGTGAGCTTAAATCACTCAGTGATATGCTTAAAGGTAAAAAAGGACGTTTCCGCCGAAACCTATTGGGCAAGCGTGTGGATTATTCTGGTCGTTCAGTGATTGTGGTTGGACCTAAACTAAAACTTTATCAATGCGGTCTTCCTAAAAAGATGGCATTGGAGCTTTTCCGTCCCTTCGTTATTGGTGGCTTAGTAGATCTTGGTTATGCCGCCAACGTTAAGGGCGCACGCCGAATGATAGAGCATAATCGTCAGGAAGTTTGGGAAGTGCTTGATGATGTGATTAAGGATCGCCCTGTGCTTTTGAACCGTGCCCCAACCTTGCATAGATTGGGCATTCAGGCTTTTGAGCCAATCGTTGTCGAGGGCAGTGCAATTCGTTTGCATCCCTTAGTTACAACTGCGTTCAACGCTGATTTTGACGGTGACCAAATGGCAGTCCATGTGCCGCTTTCTAGCAAAGCCGTAGAAGAAGCGCGTCGCCTGATGTTGTCATCTAAAAACTTGCTGAAGCCAGCAGATGGTGAGCCAATTATTAGTCCTTCTAAAGATATGGTTTTAGGTGTTTATTATTTGACAATGACAGATCCCTTCGACTACAAAGGCGAAGGAAGTGTTTTTGGTTCAATAGATGAAGTAATTTTAGCCTTCGAACTTGATAGTGTTGAAGTACACACCAATATAAAATTACGTGTAAACACTCATTATGACGATGAAAACACTCGTCTTCCAGAAGAAGAAACGCGCATGATTAATACGACCGTAGGTCGTGCAATTTTCAATCAGATTTTGCCTGATGATATCCAATTTGTAAATGAAACCTTGGATAAAGGTGGCGTAAAAGACTTGATCGCTGATGTATATGAAATCTGCGGGCAAGAAGTAACAACAGAAGTTGCAGACGCAATTAAAACCATTGGCTTTGAATATGCAATGCGCTCTGGTGTCACAATCGCTATTGCCGATATTGCTATTCCAGATACAAAAGCGGATATTCTTGCAGAATCGCTCTCAGAAGTTGAACTTGTACAGCGAGATTTCAGACGCGGTTTATTGACAGAAAATGAGCAAGATGAGCGCATTGTACAAATTTGGCTAGATACAACCCAAGTTGTTGGTTTAGAAGTTCGTAAAGTGATGGACCCGAACGGAAACCTCGCTACAATGGCAGATTCTGGGGCAACCAAAGGTGGTTACGAGCCAATTTCTCAGTTAGCTGGGATGCGTGGCCTTATGGCTGATCCTGCCGGTCGCATTATTCCGCTCCCAATTCGCTCGAATTTCCGCGAAGGCTTGACCGCATTAGAATACTTTATTTCTTCGCATGGTGCTCGCAAAGGTTTGGCAGATACTGCGCTCCGTACAGCAGACGCTGGTTACCTTACCCGTCGTCTTGTAGACGTTGCGCAAGATTTAATTATCAATGAGTATGATTGCGAAACAACGAATGGCATCACAATTCGCAGAGACGAAGATATAGCAGGGCAAGCACTTAGTGCTCGCCTTCATAGCCGTCTTTTAGCAGAACGTCTTCTCGATCCCAAAACGGGAGAAGTAATCGGGGAGCGCAACGATACCATTACGCCAGAAATGGCGCGTAATATCATGAAATCTGAGCTAGCAGAAGTCTTTGTTCGCTCACCCATGACTTGTGCGCTTCAGCACGGTGTTTGTGCCAAATGTTACGGTAACGACCTCGGGCGTGGCGAACTTGTTGCGCTAGGCTCTGCAGTTGGCATTGTTGCCGCACAATCTATTGGTGAGCCAGGTACACAACTTACGCTCCGTACCTTCCACTCTGGTGGTGTTGCCGCTGTTAGTGATATTACAACGGGGCTTCCTCGTGTAGAAGAAATCTTTGAAGCCCGCAAAGCCCCTAAAGGTGAAGCGGTCATGTCTGAGATTGCAGGTAAAGTGCGTATTTCTCAATCAGAAAAATATGCCGATCTTCGCACAGTTATTGTTGAAGACAGCAAGATGATTAACGACCGTTACGAAATCCCCGAAGATTGGGCTATTGCCGTTAGTGAAGAAGATGAAGTAAAAGCAGGCGAAATTTTAGCAACACATGAAGAAGCAGCTGTATCTGCTGAAAATGATGGCAAAATTCGTATCGAAGACCAAACAATCATTGTCTCCTATGAACAACGCGAAGAAAGCAATTACGATATCCCCACCACTGCGCGTCTTATCGTTAGCGATGGTGATTATGTAGAAGCGGGTCAGCCCATTACTGAAGGCTCGCTCAACCCACACAGCATTCTCCGCGTTCAAGGTGTTCATGCTTGCCAACTCTATTTAATGGGAGAAGTTCAGCAAGTCTACCGCTCGCAGGGGCAAAACATCCACGATAAGCATTTTGAAACTATTATCCGCAAGATGCTCTCCAAGGTGCAAATTACGCATCCTCACGACAGCAACTACTTGCCTGGCGATGTTTTTGATCGTCTTGATGTTCAGCGTGATAATGAAGCCCTGCTCGAAGAAGGCAAACAGCCCGCTCGTTTTGTTAACATCCTTTTGGGCATCACCAAAGCCTCACTTAACACTGATTCCTTCCTCTCTGCCGCGTCCTTCCAGCACACGATCAAAGTGTTGGCAAAAGCCGCTATCGGCTCAGAAGAAGACCCACTCTACGGTTTGAAAGAAAACGTGATTATCGGTAAATTAATTCCTGCTGGTTCAGGATTTGTTCCAGGACGATTTGACCCGAAAGTAGAAGAAGAACCGGATGAAGAATCTGAGCTAGAATTGGATGTAGATGCCGAAGGCGAACTTGTCCCTGAGCTTGCTCTCGTTATGGAAACTGTAGATGAGGAAACTGATGCTGATGCAGAAGCTCCCCCCTCAGCAGAACTCCCCCTCGCAGAATAAAGAAAGTTTCTCTAAAACAGAAGCCCTCACCCAAGAGGTGAGGGCTTTTTTGTTAAATCGTACCGCGAGATTTACCTCGCAGTTATGAGTAATAGAGCCTATTAGAAATATAGAACAAATTTTCGTGGTAAGATATTGCACGAAGAGAAAATGCTCTTCTTCACACCTCCGTTAGTGATGGGCAACCAAGCCCAAATTCGCGTGCGAAGCGGTTTTTCATCCCATAAAAAACAAGTCGTCTAACAGAACCCGTTCCCTTAAAGGGAATGGGTTCTGTTAGACGAAAGCTAGGAGTTTCAAATGGAACTTGGATTAGTCAACAAAATAGATATTAACAAAGAAATGCAGCAATCCTATTTAGATTACGCCATGAGCGTGATTGTTTCGCGTGCCTTGCCAGATGCACGGGACGGTTTGAAACCCGTCCAGCGGCGTATTTTATACGCCATGTACGATATGGGCTTGCGGGCAGACAGTTCGCATAAAAAATCGGCGAGAATTGTGGGTGAAGTTTTAGGAAAATATCACCCCCATGGTGACTCATCGGTTTACGAAGCGATGGCGCGCCAAGCTCAAGATTTTTCAATGCGTTATATGTTAGTAGATGGGCAAGGGAATTTTGGCTCTATTGATGGCGACCCGCCTGCCGCAATGCGTTATACCGAAGCGCGGCTGGCGATGCCAGCCTTAGATATGTTGGCTGAAATTAACAAAGAAACCGTTGATTTTACAGAAAATTTTGACGATACCCTCACAGAACCGAGTGTTTTACCCTCTGCAATTCCGAATTTACTCGTCAACGGCGGGAGCGGCATCGCAGTCGGAATGTCTACTTCTATTCCGCCACATAATTTGAGTGAGGTGGTTGACGCACTAAATTATATGCTCGCCAATTGGGAGAAACTGGACGATATTTCTGTGGGCGACTTGATGGAATTTGTGAAAGGGCCCGATTTTCCTACTGGTGGTTTGATTATTCAGGAAAAAGATAGCGCACAAACTTTAGAATCGGCGTATGGCTCAGGGCGGGGACGCACGACCCTTCAGGCAAAAGTTCACGTTGAAGAAATGGGACGAAATAAAAATCGGCTTATCGTGACAGAGCTACCTTATGCAGTAAATAAAGCAAAACTAATTACCAAAATTGCTACTTTGGTACGTGATGGGAAAATTGACGGCATAACCGATTTACGTGATGAATCTGACAGGCAGGGGATGCGCATGGTCATCGAATTGACCAAAAATGTTGAGCCAGAAGATGTGCTAGAAAAACTCTATAGCAAAACGCCCATGCGCTCTACTTTCAGCATCATTATGCTCGCGCTGGTAGATGGGGAGCCACGCACACTTTCGCTAAAACAGGCTTTGCGCGTTTTTGTAGAACATCGTTTAGAAATTGTCCGCAGACGGAGCGAATATGACCTCCGCAAAGCTGAAGAACGCGCTCATATTTTAGAAGGTTATTTGGTAGCAATCAAAAATCAACAAAACTTAGATGCCATTATTTCACTTATTCGTAATGCTGTAGATGTGCCTACAGCTCGAAAACGCTTAATGAAAAAGTTTAAATTGAGCAAAATTCAAGCTCAAGCGATTTTAGATATGCGCTTGCGCCGCTTGGCTGGCTTAGAGCGCAAGAAAATCAAAGAAGAATATAACGCACTCAGTAAAATTATCAAAGAATTGAAGGCTTTGCTTAAATCACCTCAGAGAATGCGCGACATTGTGAGCGAAGAGTTAGACAAAGTAAAAGAAACTTATGGCGATTCTCGCCGTACACGTATCATCACCGTAGACGCAGACGATGATAAGAGCGCACTTCTCACCTCAGCAGATTTACTCCCCGAAAAGAGCGTTTGGGTAGGCATCACCGCCGATGGTTTGGTCTCTCGGACCCCAGACGATAAATCACCAAGACCCAGCGGAAAAGAAGCCCCCAAATGGCTCGTTAAGGTCAATACCACTGACACGCTCTATCTCGTTTCTGAAAATGGGAAATGCGTCTCTGTGGCAGTTCATACCATCCCCGAAGCATCTAAACTTTCAAGTGGCACGCTTTGGCATAAAATCTCCCCGCTCAAGCCCAGTGAAAAACTGGCATCAGCCTTCTCACTCCCCGCCAAACGCGCTGAACTGCCCGAAGAAAGCTATATTCTCACCGTCACGCGCGGCGGCATGGTCAAAAAGAGCGCAGTCGCCGATTTGCCCGGTCCATCTGCGCAAAGTTATCAACTCCTCCGCGTTAACGATGGCGATGTGCTCGGATGGGCGCTCCTCACCGATGGCAACAAAGACATTCTCCTTGCCACATCCAGTGGTATGGGCATTCGCTTTAGCGAAGACGATGTACGCGCTATGGGCTTGGTTGCGGCGGGCGTGAACGGCATAAAACTCGGCGTTGGCGAACTTGTGGTCGGCGCAGAACTCCTTCCGCAGAAATATGATGAGATTTTCATCATCACCTCCGAGGGCAAAGGCAAGCGCATCACGCCTAGCGATTTCCCCAAACAAGGTCGCTATGGCAAAGGTGTTATTCTCTGGAAACTCCCCAAAGGTGAAAGGTTGGCGGGGCTGGCAGTGGGCAAATATACCCAAACTGTCACCCTGCACCTGCTCAAACTTTCTGCCAAATCTGCCCGAATTGATGATGCGCCCAATCGCAAACGCGCCACCACACGCGGCGGTGTCGTTCAAGATGTGAAACTTGGCGATGCCATTATCGGTCTTACAGTGGAATGGGATGTAGAGCGTTTCGTAGATAAGGTGAAAGCGTAACGCAAGATTCATCTTGCATTTTTTTTGATGAAGAACCGCGCCGCGCGTGTTTTTAACTTGCGTGCCGCGGTCAGCTTTTCTGGGGGCAGTTCACGACCAATGGAGCAGTATCTTAGCCTCAAAGCTGATTTTGATATTTCGAGTTTTTCGTCAGAAACACAAAATGTTTTGCAAGCAATGAAAAAAATGAGGTAATTTTGGCAGATAATGGCGTAAATTGGTTTATCTCTGGGGTGCCAGATGAACGTTGGGATAATGATGTTTTATGTGAAATTCATCAAATTGCAGGATCGGCTTTTGAAGCTGTAGATATTTCTTCGTTAATACTTGATGCTGATTCTGGGAAAGTAAAGGAATAAGAAGAATGCGGAAAATAACAGTAGTGTGATTCTGATATTACGGAGAATAAAAATGCTATACTTGCTCTTATTTATCCTGTTTTTAAAAGGAGTATATCTACTATGAATTATCAAGCCGTTGATACAAATGGAATTCAATTAAATGTTGCCCAAGCCGGTTCACCTGATGCCCCGCTCGTTATTTTATTGCATGGATTTCCTGAATTTTCCTATGGGTGGCGAAAACAAATTCCCTTTTTAGTCGATGCTGGCTATCGCGTTTGGGTACCTGATCAACGTGGATATAATCTCAGTGATAAACCAGATGGTCTTGAGGCATATTCGCTTGATGAGCTGGCAAAGGATGTTGTTGGTTTAATAGACGCGGCTGGTGAGAAGAAAGCCTTTTTGGTGGGGCATGACTGGGGTGCGGCGGTTGCTTGGTGGGTGGCGGCAAAATACCCAGAAAGAATTTTAAAGTTGGCAAATATGAATGTGCCGCACGGTGCAGTAATGCAGAAGAATTTGCGAAGTAATTTTGCACAGATGCGTAAGAGTTGGTATATATTTTTCTTTCAGCTCCCGTGGTTACCAGAATTTTTGGCAAAGCGACAAAACTGGAAAATAGCGGTCGCATCGCTTACTAAAACCAGCAGAAGCGGAACTTTTAGTAATGAGGATGTAGAGAAATACCGCCAAGCTTGGGCGCAACCGAAAGCCTATAAATCTATGCTTAATTGGTACAGGGTGGTATTACAAAAACCACCGAAGCCACCAGTGAGTTCTCGTATCACGGTGCCAACTTTACTGATTTGGGGCGCAAAAGATAAGTTTCTAGGGCGCGAAATGGCAGAATCTAGTATTGAGTTATGCGATGATGGGCGTTTGGTTTTTATTGAAGAAGCAACGCATTGGGTACAGCACGAAGAAGCAGAGCGAGTGAATGAATTACTTGAAGGTTTTTTTCGTGAAAAACGCCAGTAGAATGGTTTCACTCTTGTACTTATAACAAAAGAGCAGAATGATAGTAGTTTCGTCATTCTGCTCTTTTGTTATGATATCTTTTGCAAATATGTTCTAACCGCTGTCTCCAGCGGCGTTTTTTCAAGAAGTCTGCGCTGGGGACAGCGCAGAGAACAGGGTGAAAACAGACTTTTACAAGAGGTTTATTATTGTCTAAGGCTTAAAATTACCTGCGCCCTTTTCTTCTTGTGTTTTTTTGCGTAATAATATCTTTTTGCTTTCTTTTTCGATTTGGGTCTTTTTCTATGAACATCGGCTCAAGTGTCCACGGGTCCATTTCTGTCCAGTACATTACGCTTGAGTAGGTGGATGGCGTGGGGGTAAAAATTTGCACTTGTTCGGGATTGATGCGTAGTTCACTGCTTACAAAACCTTTCATTTTACGCATGTCGTTATCGTCACAGCCCGGATGCGCGGCAATCATATAATAAGTTAGAAATTGTTTTTTGCCTGCTTTTTTGTTGAGTTCTTCAAAACGTTCTTTAAATTTGATTAAGGATTCTGTCCCCGGTTTGCCCATCTTCATTAAAACATGATTTTCGGTATGCTCTGGTGCTATTTTCATTTGACCAGATGTATGATGAGTGACGACCTGACGCAGATAATCATCGCCGTGCTGGGTGTCGCTGAGAATCATATCGTAGCGTAAACCAGAGGCAACGAAGACTTTCTTAACTCCTTCTATCTGGCTGACCTTTTCTAAAACTTCGGCGTGGGGACGATGGTCAATCTTTATAACGGGGCAGATGACGGGGCTAACACACCGCTTGTGTGTACAGTTGCCAGCTTTTAATTTTTTTCCACATTCGTAGCCATACATATTAGCAGTGGGTCCACCTAAATCTGAAATATAGCCTTTGAAATGAGCGTGCTTCGTAATTGTTTTGGCTTCATCAACAATAGAATCTTGGCTTCGTGAGCGGATTGTGCGCCCTTCATGCACAGCAATAGCGCAGAAATTACATTCTCCATAACAGCCACGGTGGGTGGGGATAGAAAAACCAACGGTATCTAACGCACGTACTTTGCCATTTTTTGCATAATAGGGATGCTGTGAGCGTTCGAACTTTAGTGCATATACGGAATCTAACTCTTCTTCTGTTTGGTAGAGCGCAGGTGGATTTTGAACGAGATAGCGATTGCCATGTTTTTGGGTTAATCCTTTTGCGGGGATAGGGTCATTATTTTTATAAAAAGTATGGAAAAACTCAATAAATGCCATTTTATCTTTGGCAATTTCTTCATAGGGGGCGAGTTCAAGATAATCTTCGCGGGCTTCTTTGGCAATATAACTTAATCCACGTATTTCGTGTGGATCGTTTCCTTCACGAAGAGCCGCGGCGAATTCTAAAGTTGATTTTTCTGCCATACCGTAGAGAATATAATCGGCTTTGGCGTCAAAGATGATGGAACGGCGAATTTTATTTGTCCAATAATCGTAATGGGGAACGCGGCGTAAGCTGGCTTCTATTCCGCCAAGAACGATGGGGGGCTTCCCCCCTCTAGCTCCCCCCGAAGGGGGGAGAATAGTCCCTTCCCCCTTCGGGGGAAGGCTAGGATGGGGGCGGGTTTTCATATAACGCCGTATTAACCCAGTGTAGACAATGGTTGCTCTATCGGGTCTGAGATTGTTTTCTCCGCCTGGCGTGTAGTCATCGGTGCGGCGTTTTCTTTTGAGGGCGGTGTAATTTGAGACCATCGAATCGATACTTCCCGCGGTTACGCCCCAAAAAAGTTTGGGTTCGCCAAGCCTGCCCACGTCACGCGTGGATTTTGTGTCAGGTTGCGCAATGATTCCGACACGGTATCCCGCGTTAGCTAAAACCTTGCCGATTAGGGCAGTCCCCATAAAAGGGCTGTCTATATAGCTATCGCCGCTGACGATGATGATGTCAAGCGAATCCCAGCCAAGTGTATCCATTTCTTTGCGTGTGGTAGGTAAGAACATGAGGAGATTATAGCCTAAAATTTAAGGGTGTTGTGAAAGAGTGTAGTACAATCGCATTTGTTTTTAAAGAAAATCACAAAGGATATTTATGCAAACACGTTGGCAAGTACAATCTAAATTACCGCCCGCAGTTGATGAGGCGTTGGAAAAATTTCCACCTGTTTTAAGACAATTGCTTTTCAATCGTGGTTACGCAACCGATGAAGAAGCGCGTGCTTTCTTGAAAGCCAAACCAGATTTTGATACATCTCCGTGGGGGCTAAAAGATATGGATGTGGTAATAGAGCGTATTATTCAGGCAATTGATGGGGGCGAGAAAATTATTATTTACGGTGATTATGACGTAGATGGCATCACATCTTCTGCGCTTCTTGTTGAGCTTTTGCGTTCTTTTGGTGCAGATGTGGACGCTTATATCCCCGATCGTTTTAAAGAAGGATATGGCATTAATATAGATGCTTTGGATGGATTTCTATCTCAGGGTGTGGATTTGGTCATCTCTGTAGACTGTGGTATTCGCGCAATTAAAGAAGCCGAATACGCGCGTAACCTTGGGCTTGATCTCGTTATAACCGATCATCACCACCCTGGGGCAGTTTTGCCAAACGCGCTTGCGATAATAGATCCCAAACGCGAAGATGATGCCTATGCTGAAAAAATGCTTGCAGGCGTGGGCATTGCCTATAAAATCGCCGAAGCATTGATGGAGCGAATCGGCGAGAAATCATCTATTGTTTTGGTTGAATCCTTGCTCGATTTGGTCGCCCTTGGCACTGTGGCGGATTTGGCACCGTTGGAGGGAGAAAATCACCGTTTTGTGCGGCATGGGTTACGCATTATGCATCAAGCGCAAAGACAGGGGCTAGTCTCTCTGGCTGGCGTATCTGGGGTAAATATCAAAGAAGCCAGCGCGATGAATATCGGCTTTAGTTTGGGACCTCGCCTCAACGCGGCAGGGAGGTTATACTCCGCGCTTTCTTCTTATGATTTGTTGATGGAAAAAGACCTGCATAAAGCAGGAGAAATGGCGCAAGAATTAGAGAATATCAATCGTGAGCGTCAAAGCATGACGCGGACAATACAAGAGCAAGCTGAATTAATTGCGCTCGCTACGGACAAAGATGCCTTCTTGCTTTTTGCCGCGTCACCAGAGTTTAATCCCGGCGTGGTTGGATTAGCGGCATCTCGTTTAGCAGATACTTATTACCGCCCCGCGATTGTTGGGCAGGTGAAGGAAGAAGAGACGGTCTGTTCCTGTCGCTCAATTGCTGAGTTTCATATTACTGATGCATTAGATGAATGTGCTGAATTGCTTGTGAAGCATGGCGGTCATGCCGCCGCGGCAGGATTCACTATTCGCAATGAATATGTGGGTGAGTTTTTGCAGAAAATGAAGAAAATAGCAGAGCGTGAGTTGGCAGAGGTAGATTTACATCCCGTTTTGGTCGCAGATATGGAAGTCTCGCTTTCGGATTTGAGTTTCGAAATGCTCGAACATCTTAATTATCTTGAGCCAACTGGCTACGGAAATCCACGTCCCGTTTTTGTTTCACAAGATTTGAGTTTGAAATTTGCAAAAACTGTTGGGCAAGATAAATCACATCTTAAGTTGAAAGTTAGTGATGGCAAAGTGGATATGGATGGCATCGCTTTTAGGTTAGGACATCTGAAACCAGACTTACCTAAGAGAGTTGACTTGCTTTACACCTTTGAAGTGAATGAGTGGCAGGGGAGAAAATCATTGCAATTGAACGTGAAGGATATAAAATTTTAGCCAAAGAGACACCGAGTTTTTCTGAAGAACTCGGTGTCTCTTTTTAATACGGTATACTTACACTCTAAGTACAGGGAGTGGAGTGTTATTGTGATGTGTAAAGTTTTCAAAACAGGCAACAGTATGGTTATTTCTTTACCTAAAGAGATTTTAGATTTTTTGTAACTCTCTGAAGGCACTTGTTTTCCGTTTTCTCAACAGGAGAATCCCTCAATGACAGAAAAGCTAGCCAAAAGACTGCTCTCTGGCAATGAAGCTCTGGCTCGTGGTGCGTGGGAAGCCGGCGTGGAAGTTGCCTCTGGTTACCCTGGCACGCCTAGCACCGAGATTTTGGAGAATTTAGCCAAAATGCCCGGCGTTTATGCCGAATGGGCTCCGAACGAGAAAGTTGCCCTCGATGTAGCTATTGGTGCGGCGTATGCGGGCAAACGTGCCATCGCCACGATGAAGCACGTTGGCGTAAATGTTGCCGCCGACTCGCTTTTTTACGCGGCATCCACCGGCGCAGAAGCGGGGCTAGTCATTATTGTCGCCGATGACCCCTCCATGCACTCCTCGCAAAATGAGCAAGATACGCGCAATTACGCCAAATTTGTGCGTATTCCCTGCCTTGACCCCGCCGACAGCCAAGATGCCAAAGATATGATGCTGGCGGCATTTGAACTCAGCGAAAAGTTCGATACCCCAGTGCTCATGCGCCCCACCACGCGCATTTGTCACACCGACAGCCTCGTAGAAACGGGTCCCGACCGTTACCAACAACCTGAACTGGGCAAATATCCGCGTAATCATGCCAAATATGTGATGGTTCCCGCCAATGCTCGCAGACGGCATCCTGTTGTTGAAGAAAGGCTCGAAAAACTGACCCGATTTGCGGAAACTTGTACCTTAAATCGTGTTGAGATGCGCGGTAAAAAGTTGGGCATTATCGCCAACGGTGTGGCTTATCAATACGCCCGTGAAGTTTTCCCTGAAGCCAGCGTGCTCAAGCTGGGCATGTCTTATCCGCTCCCGCCCAAGAAAATTCGAGATTTTGCGGCGCAAATGGATAAGGTGATTGTACTCGAGGAACTTGATCCCTTCATTGAAGAGCAGGTTTTGTTGATGGGGATTGATCTTTATAAACCAGATAGAGGGGATGCGGGCGCGTATCCGCACTTTAAGTCAATTTTCCCCATCACTGGAGAACTCGACCCGAAGATTGTGCGAGCGAACGCGGTTTCAGCTGGGTTACTGCCCAACGAAGCGGGTGCCAAGCCCAAAACAAGTATCGCTCCGCAAGCTGACAAGGGGATTCCGCTCATTTTGCAGGAAAATCTGCCCAATCGTCCCCCTGTCCTTTGTCCAGGATGTCCCCATAGAAGCTCTTTTTATATTTTGAAGAAATTAAAACGCCCAATTAACGGTGATATTGGCTGTTATACATTGGGGTTTGTGCCGCCCTTGAGCGCGATGGATACTTGCGGGTGCATGGGCGCGAGTATGGGGGTGGCGCATGGTGCGGCGGTGGCAGGAGATAGTGAGCGGCATATTGCCGTAATCGGTGACTCGACATTTTTCCACACTGGCGTACAGGCGTTGATGAATGTGGCGTATAACGGGAGTAATGTGATTACGATTATTATGGATAATCGCATCACGAGTATGACGGGACAGCAGGAAAACCCCGCATCGGGAAAAACTTTGCAAGGTGGCGTGGCAAATGAAGTGGATATTGAGGCGTTGGTGCGTGCGGTAGGCATTAAAACTGTGAAGCGTGTGGAAGCCTATGACGTGGATGCCATCGAAAGCACGCTCAAAGAATGGCTGAAAATTGACGAGCCGGCTGTGTTAATTACCGACCATGCTTGCGCATTGATGCCCGAAGAACGCAAAAAATATCTGCCATTGGAAGTGGTGGAGGAAGATTGTAATGGTTGTACACTCTGCTTTCGTATTGGCTGTCCCGCAATCATCAAATCCGATAAAGTGGACGAGAAATCACAACGCCCATTGGCTGAAATTGACCCATTGCTCTGCACAGGGTGCGAAATTTGTTCACAAGTTTGTCCGCGTGATGCGATTTTATTTAGGGAAGACGTTTTGAAATTGAGGATGGTGTAAGGGTTTTTGTACACGGATAGCGCAGATTACGCGGAGAAAAACCTTTTTTGTTTTTCTATAATAATATAATTTTTCTCCGTACAATCCGTGAAACTCAGCGTAAAAAAACGTGTTAGTGGATTTTTTTGAGGAACTTTATGAAAACAAGAAAATTTTTACTTACAGGCGTTGGCGGGCAGGGGACTATTCTTGCCAGTAATGTTCTAGCAGAGTTGGGGATTGCGCTTGGCTACGACACAAAAAAAGCTGAAGTGCATGGTATGTCACAGCGTGGTGGGAGCGTGGTTTCACACGTTAGTTGGGGTGAGCAGGTCTTTTCGCCCGTTATCCCCGATGGCGAAGCGGATATTTTAATTTCTTTCGAGAAATTGGAAGCAATCCGTTTTGTGGGGGGGATTCAGCCTGACGCGATAGTGCTGATTAATGATTATGAGATTATCCCTATTACCGTCAGTTCTGGCGGAGGTGAGTATCCGAGTAACGAGGAGATAAAATCTGCTTTTGCGCCGGTGACGGAAAATGTGTATTGGGTGAAGGGTGTTGCTATTGCTGAAGAATTAGGTAATGCCAAAGTCGCTAATGTAGTTTTGCTCGGTGCGCTCTCGAATATCTTAGAGATAGACGCGAAAACATGGCTAGATGTAATTGTGGCACGCGTTCCGCCGAAATTTGTGGAGTTGAACAGGAAGGCTTTTCAGGCGGGGAGAGAGGCTGTTTAGAAGTGTTTTTTCATAATTGCTGTATGTAATATACATGACAAATATCATACGAAAAACAGACAGGGTTTATGATGAAGGCTTAAATCTTAATGGTAAAATCTTTTGGCTATTTAGATAAAAATAAATTTGATGGAGTGTTTTATGGGAAGTCAAACCCCGTGGGTTTACGTTGGTATTTTTGTTCTGGTGGGGCTTTTTATCCCCATCGCCGCAATAGCAATAGCTACTTTTTTGGGTCCGAAGAAACCAAATGCAATTAAGCAAAGTACCTATGAGTGCGGTATTGAAACAGTAGGCGATAGCTGGATTCAGTTTAAGGCGCAGTACTATATTTTTGCCTTAGTTTTTCTGATTTTTGATGTAGAGACCGTTTTCCTTTTTCCGTGGGCGGTGTCTTTGAACAGCTTAGGTATTTTCGCTGTTTTTGAGGGAATTATTTTTATCCTTATCTTGCTTGCAGGGCTGATATATGCCTGGAAGAAGGGGATGCTGGAGTGGGCATAGCACCTGTGAATGAATTTCAAAGGCTGATAGGAGAAACTTACCTTTCAGCTTTTTTTCTGTGTAAGGAGTAACTCATGGAATTTTGGTACGATCCAATAACTACGATATTTAACTCGCTGTTGGCAACTTTTACAGGGTGGGGGATGTCTGAAATAGCGGCAACCGTCTTGATATACGCGATTACTATTTTGCTTTTTGTCACCTTTGCGATGGTACTAGACATTTTCTTGGTCTGGATTGAGCGAAAAGTGGTCGCGCGTTTTCAAGATCGTTTGGGACCAAACAGATTGGGTCCCTTTGGTATTTTTCAACCATTTGCTGATATTGTCAAATTGTTGATCAAAGAAGATATTACGCCAGTTGGTGCAGATGTGATTATGTTTAATCTCGCACCGATTTTTTCGATGATGTCTGTCCTTTTGCTCTGGGCAATTTTACCTTTTGCTCCGAAAATGGTCGGCGTAGATTTGAACGTGGCAATGCTTTATTTGGTTGCCGCTGGTTCGATCGGGACGCTGTCTGTGATTATGGCGGGCTGGGCTTCGAATAATAAATATGCAACAATGGGTGCTTTTCGCACCGTTGCCCAGATGATTTCTTATGAGATCCCAATGGTTGCGGCAATTTTGGTGGTCGTTGTGCTTTCTGGCACCATGGGCGCAGTTGGAATTGTTGAAGCGCAAGAGGGTATTCCTTTTATATTCTATGCGCCCCTTACAGCGCTTATTTTCTTGATTTCTGCTATCGCTGAGTTAGGACGTTCACCCTTCGATTTAAATGAAGCTGAATCAGAAATTGTGGCTGGCTTTCACACGGAATATACAGGGATGAAGTTTGGTCTCTTTTATGCGGGTGAATTGCTTCATTCCTTCACCTTTGGTGGGTTCATCGCTTTGCTTTTCTTTGGCGGTCATCGCTTCTTCGGACTTGAAAATTTAGGTCCTATTGTTGGTGCGATTATTTTCATATTGAAGGCAATTTTCTTCTATTGGGTAATTATGTGGGTGAAATATACGGTTCCACGTATCCGTGTTGACCACATGCTGGCTTTCAATTGGAAGTTCTTAACCCCTCTTGCTTTTATTCTATTGATGGTAACTGCATTAGTCGGTCGCTTGTTGATGGACAGTCTTTGGCTTGTCCCCGCTTTATTTTTGTCTAATATCTTTGTTGGCTGGATGACAGTGCTTTACCTTAAGTCTCACGAACGTAAAACGCGTGAGGCAGAAGAAGCGAAGTCTGCGCCAGTTGTGCAACACTAGGCGAAGGAGAAAATAATATGACAACTATGCAAGTTCTCTTTCTGTTTTTTGCCGCCATTATTCTCGGCTCAGCCATCAAGGTTGTGACTACGAAAAAGATGATTCATGCGGCATTTTGGCTCGTTGTGGCTCTTTTTGGGATTGCCGCACTCTACGCTATGCTCAACGCTGGCTTCTTGGCTATGGTGCAGATTGTGGTCTATGTTGGCGCAATTGCGATTTTATTCATCTTCGCCGTTATGCTCACTCGAAAAGAGCTTTTAGATAAAGGTGCCGCATTAAATAACAATAAAACCATTGCGGCATTGATTAGTCTAGTGTTTTTTGGCGGACTTCTTCTGTTACTGACAAATTGGTCAGGGTTTACAAAGATGGCTCCCGATCTTCCCGAAGGGGATATGGTTGCAAAGCTAGGTGAGGCTTTAGTTACCCCTAATGCCTACCTCTTGCCCTTTGAAGTTGCTTCTGTTTTGCTCTTAGCCGCCTTAATTGGTGCGGTTTATGTAGCAAATGAAGCTAGAAGCGAATAGGAGACTGAATATAATGAACTCTATTCCTATTTCTTGGTATTTAGTTTTATCTGCAGGACTTTTTAGCATAGGTCTTTTTGGTGTTTTAGCACGTAAGAATGCTGTTGCTATTTTGCTTGGCATTGAGTTAATGCTGAACGCAGTCAATATCAATTTGGTCACGTTTTGGCGTTACAACAATCCGGCTGACGTGACTGGTCAAGTTTTTGCAATCATCGTTTTTGCTGTCGCCGCGGCAGAGGTCGCCGTTGGCTTAGCCTTAGTTATTTCGATTTATCGTAAACGAGATACCGTTATGGCAGAAGACATCAATTTGATGAAGTGGTAGGAAAAAAATATGGAAACTACGAACATAATTTGGTTACTTCCCCTCCCACCGCTATTGGCTTTTACAATTATTATTTTATTTACAAATAAAAATAAGAAATTAAGTCATATCGTTGGCGTAAGTGCCGCCGCTCTCTCTTGGGCTGGTGCGATGACAGTTTTCTTCCGCTCCTTGAGTGTGGAGCATTTTGGCGAGCATCCTTTTGTTAGCTCTATAAAATGGATTCCGCTTGGTGAAGAATGGCTGGAAATCGGCGTGCGCATTGACCCCCTCTCTGCAGTAACACTTTTCTTTGTTGCTTGGACGGTTTTCATGATTTTCCTTTACTCAGTTGGCTATCATAATTTTGGTCAACCTGAAGGTGATCATGACAAGCACGGTCTTCCCCCGCATGGCGCAACTGTAGAAGATGAGCATGGTCATAAACACAGCGTTCCCTCCGTTGAGCCGATGTATTCGCGCTTCTTTGCTTTTATCGGACTTTTCGCGGCAGGCATGTATACCCTCGTCATCTCTGACAACTTGCTAACCCTCTTTGTGGGTTGGGAAATCATGGGTTTGTGCTCTTACTTACTCATTGGTTTCTGGTTCGCAAAGAAATCTGCTCGCAATGCAGGCATCAAAGCCTTTATGACCACTCGTATTGGCGATGTCTTTATGCTTTTGGGGCTTGCTTTCCTTTATAGTGCCACTGGTTCACTTCGTTATGAAGTTGTCTTCTCTCATGATGTCGTACATCATCTAGCCGAAACGCCCGCCTTTTGGGGGCTTTCAGCCGCAGGCGCAATCGGGCTTTTGCTCTTTATTGGCGCAGTTGGCAAGTCGGCACAGTGGCCCCTCCACGTTTGGCTCCCAGACGCCATGGAAGGTCCTACCCCTGTTTCGGCAATGATTCACGCCGCCACAATGGTTTCGGCTGGCGTTTATATGACCATTCGTATCTTCCCTCTTTTCTCAGCAGGTTGGGACGGTCATACTCTCACCCCCGCTATGAGCGTGATTGCGTTTATTGGTGCATTTACAGCACTCTTCGCCGCCACTATCGCTGTTGCACAAAATGATGTCAAGGGCGTGCTCGCATATTCGACCATTTCGCAATTAGGCTATATGATTGCGGCAATCGGTGTTGGGGCTTATGTTGCTGCTGCTTTTCACCTTGTTACTCACGCTTTCTTTAAGGCTTTACTCTTCCTCGGCTCTGGTTCGGTCATTCACGGCATGGAGCATGGCGTTTTGCATACTGGCGATCACAGCGTTGACCCTCAAGATATGCGGAATATGGGGGGACTTCGCAAGAAAATGCCTATTACTTTTTGGACATTCCTTATCGGTGGCTTTGCTCTTTCTGGTTTCCCCCTTGTTACGGCAGGTTTCTGGTCTAAGGATGAGATTTTCGCAGACGCTTTTGCACATGGTCACACGACAGTCTTTATTGTTTTGGCACTTGCGGCATTTATGACCGCCTTCTATACCATGCGTCAAATTACGATGACCTTTTTTGGGGAAGCACGGACGCCGGAAGCCGAACACGCACATGAGACTGGTTGGACGATGACGACTCCGCTCGTTGTCCTCTCCGTTTTCGCCCTTGCTTTTGGCTGGGTCGGTATCCCCGAAAGTTTCCCCGTCTTGGGCAACTTCTCCTCTAATTGGTTCCACAGCTTTGTGGGGCACACTGTCGACCTTCCAGAAGCGGTGATGCACATCGAATTCAGCTGGGTGCCCCTCGTCACCTCTTTAGCGGTATCGCTTGGGGGTTTAGGACTCGGTTATTGGGCATATACCAAGCCCAATGCAAGTGCGACCGATCCCCTTCGTAAAATTTTAGGTCCGGCTTATCACTTCCTAGAAAATAAATACTATTTCGATGAGGCATACGATTTCCTCTTCATCAAGCCTGCCACTTGGGTTTCAGAAGTCTTTGTTGCCAAAATGGATCAGGGTGTAATTGACGGTATTTTGCACGGATTTGGGACAGTTTCTTTCGCTATTGGTACCTTTATTCGTACTAAATTTGACCAGCCCTTCATCAACGAATTTATCGGCGATGGCTCTGCCGAAGTTGTACAAATTTTCGGGCGCAAATTGCGTAAAGTGCAGACGGGGCGTATTCAAGAATATATGCTTTCTGCTTTGGGCGTTCTCTTCATTATCTTTATTGCGCTGTACTTTTTAGCGTAGGCGACAGGAGTGAATAATGGATTTTCTTTATAATCACTTACTGAGCATAATTCTCTTCTTCCCTGCCCTTGCGGCGGTTTTGATTATCTTTTTGCCAAGTGGTGAAGATAAACTAGCTCGCTGGGTGGCATTTATTGCTTCTTTGGTTCCCTTTGCTCTAACTTTAGTGCTTTGGACGAGTTTTGATGCAACGAATGCTGGGACGTATCAATTTGAAGAATCTTATGTTTGGTACTCAACAATCAACTCTAATTTTCACATCGGCGTTGATGGCATCTCCTTGAGTATGGTTTTGCTAACCACTTTGCTGACCCCGCTCGCAATTTTGGCGTCCTTCGGCATTAAAGAGAAGGTAAAAGCCTATATGATGCTTTTCCTTTTCTTAGAAATGGGCATGTTAGGCGTTTTCTTGTCAATGGATTTGCTAATTTTCTTCGTTTTCTGGGAAATTGGTCTTGTCCCAATGTATTTCCTCATCAATCAATGGGGTTCTGAAAACCGCAATTACGCCTCGCTTAAGTTCATGATTTATACAGTCGGTGGCTCGCTTGGGTTATTGCTTGCTATCCAACTACTTGGTGTATTATTCGGCACTTACGACATTGCCGCTATTACCGAAGGGTGGACGGCACTCACAAGTGGCACGGTGATGGGAATGCCTGTTGCAACAGTAAAAACAATTACGTTTTGGGCATTTGTCGTGGCTTTTGCCATCAAAGTTCCCGTTTGGCCCTTCCACACTTGGTTGCCCGATGCCCATACCGAAGCCCCTGTAGCAGGCTCAATGATTTTGGCTGGTGTTTTGCTCAAGTTAGGCGCTTACGGATTTATCCGCCTTGTACTTCCGCTTTACCCCGCTGAATCTGCCCATTTTGCTGGCTGGTTGGCTTTCCTTGCTGTCATGGCAATTGTTTTCGGCGCATTTGGGGCTTATGGGCAATGGGATTTCAAGCGTTTGGTTGCATATTCCTCTGTTAATCACATGGGATTTGTGCTTCTCGGCATCGCCGCCGCCGCCAAAGCCTATGGCACAGAGAGTGCCCATATCGCTATGAATGGCGCAATTTTGCAAATGTTCAATCATGGCATATCAGCCGCCGCGATGTTTTTCCTCGTTGGTGTAATTTATGATCGAACCCACACTCGCGATTTGAAGAAATATGGTGGATTATTCCCCCTAATTCCTGTTTTTGGCGGTATGTTGATTTTCGCCAGTATGTCTTCACTCGGTTTACCGGGCTTGAATGGCTTTGTGTCTGAGTTCCTCGTTGTGCGAGGTGCTTGGCCTATAATGACTGGCTTCACTGTCGCGGCAATGCTTGGTTTGCTTTTCACGGGTGCTTATATTCTCAAAGGTGTCAAAAACGTGCTACACGGTCCCCTAAATGAAGAATGGGCGCACGGCGACCACAAAATTAGCGATATAAATTTCAGAGAAGTTGTTGTAATGCTTCCCTTGATGATTCTCATGCTCTCCTTGGGTCTTGCGCCTGCATGGCTTTTGAGTGTAATCAATAATGCTGTAACGGCACTGTTCTAAGAGGTGCACAAATGACATTTCCTATACTTAGTGTAATTATCTTCAGTCCGATTGTGGCGGCTCTCATCATTTTATTGATGCCAGCCGACCGCAAAACGGAAATTCGCGTCATGGCGTTGATGACAGCGGCATTTGCCCTCATCTTATCGCTATGGGTCTATCTAAATTATGACCAAACGCTGGCGGGATACCAATTTGTTGAAAAATATGATTGGATGCCCGACTTTGGAATCAGCCTTCATTTGGGCGTTGATGGCATCAGCACGCCTTTGCTTCTGCTAACAGGCGTGGTCATGTTTACGGGCGTAATCATTTCTTGGGGTATCGAAGACCGCCCTCGTGAATTCTTCGCTTTCTTATTTCTCTTGGCAAGTGGCGTTTTCGGCGTTTTTGTTGCGCTTGATTTATTCATGCTCTTCTTCTTCTATGAAATCGCCGTATTCCCCATGTATTTGCTTATCGCAATCTGGGGCTGGGTCGAAACCCGTGAGTACGCCGCCATGAAGCTGACGCTTTACCTCTTCATTGGCTCTGTCATCGCCCTTTTGGGTGCGCTGGCAATGTACTTCCAAAGCGGGCTTGGCACATTCGATATGCTTTTACTCGAAACCGCTAATTTCTCCCCTGAATTCCAAAAAATCTGGTTCTTGCCCATTTTCTTGGGCTTCGCAGTTTTGGGCGGCATCTGGCCCTTCCATAACTGGTCACCAGACGGGCACGTAGCCGCACCGACCGCAGTCTCTATGTTCCATGCGGGCGTATTAATGAAGCTCGGCGCATTTGCCGCACTGCGTGTAGGCATTATGCTTCTTCCGTTGGGCGCAGTTTTTTGGGCACCGCTCATCCTCATGTTGGCAACTGTCAACGTGGTCTACGGCGCATTTATCGCCATGATCCAAACTGACCTGAAATATATGATTGGTTTTTCCTCCGTTTCGCATATGGGACTCGTCATGCTCGGTTTCGCCACGCTCACAGAGCAAGGTATGACCGGCGCAGGCGTGCAAATGTTCTCGCACGGCGTAATGACAGCCCTCTTCTTTGCCGCAACCGGTATGGTTTACGATAGAGCGCATACCCGCCAAATCCCCGAACTGGGCGGCATGATTAAGCCCCTCCCGTGGGTTGGTGTCGCCTTCATTGTTGGCGGTCTCGTCTCAATGGGTATGCCCGGTTTCTCCGGTTTTGTCGCCGAATTCCCCATCTTCATGGGCGTTTGGCAAGTCAAACCCTGGGTCGCTATCCTAGCGGTTATCTCCATCGTCATCACCGCCGCTTATATTATGCTCGCAATCCGCCGTACCTTTTTTGGCGAAATGCCCAAAGAACTTGAAGGTCATATCACCCCCATCACAGCCATCGACAAAGTTGTCCTCGTACTCCTAAGTGGCTTAATGATTGGTTTGGGCATGTTCCCTTCAATCATGGTGCCAATGGTGCAAACGGGCGTTCAAAATGTACTCCGTATTTTAGGAGGTGCATAAAATGTTTGATACTACTATGATTATGGCAATTCTGCCCGAAATACTAATGCTGATTTTGGGATTACTAGTCCTCGTCTTTGACTTAATTTGGAAGAAGCGCGACGGACGCGATTTGGGCTGGCTCACTGCGGGTGGACTTCTTTTCATCCTCATCGTGACTGCCGCCATCGCGCGCCCCGCAGAATCTACCCTCGTTTTCGGTGGGATGATTCGCTACGATATGATGAGCTATGTCTTCAAATTACTCTTCATCTTCGGATCAATGATGACCTCCTTCTTCATGATGGATATTGAGCAATTAGGCAAACGCGGTGAAGCCTATATTCTTCTATTGGTGGCTACAATAGGCATGAGCCTAATGGCATCTTCCGCTGACTTAATCATGCTATACCTCGCCATAGAAACCACCTCGATCCCTATGTATGTCTTGGCGGGTTTCATGCGCGATGATGAAAAATCAACCGAAGCAGGCTTCAAATATCTGCTCTTCGGGGCAATGTCATCTACCATTATGCTTTATGGTTTTAGTTTGATTTTTGGCTTTACAGGGACAACAGCCCTAACCGCCATTACAGACTTCACCTTACCATTGGCCGTTGGCATCATCTTCCTCATGATGGTCGGGATTGCCTTCAAAATTTCTTTGGCACCTCTCCATTTTTGGGCACCTGATGTTTACGAAGGCGCACCAACACCTATTACAGGTTATCTTTCTACCGCATCTAAAGCGGCAGGATTTGCCGTTTTGCTACGCCTATTTTTGGGATTATTCCCCGAAACCAGCCCTTATGCCCCAACCTGGACAATGATAATGGCTGTGCTCGCCACAATTACGATGACACTTGGTAACGCGGTGGCTCTTTCTCAGACAAATATCAAGAGAATGTTGGCGTATTCTTCCATTGCTCATGCGGGCTATGCCCTAGTTGGCGTTGTCTCGCTTTCCGAATTGGGTGTAGGCTCAGTAACTTTCTATCTCATTGCGTATGTAATGACCAATCTCGCCGCCTTTGGCGTAATCGCCGCTTTCAGCCGAGTTGCAGGCTCAGATGAAATATCTGACTATGCAGGGATGAGCAGACGAAACCCTACATTGGCTCTCGTTGCCTTAGTTGCTTTTCTCTCATTAACAGGGATGCCCCCATTTGGCGGGTTTGTTGCTAAAGTCTTCGTCTTCGCCGCCGCCGTAAAAGCAGATATGATTTGGCTGGCAGTTATTGGTGTATTGAACTCCATCATAGGCGTTTACTATTATCTCACCGTCTTAAAGGTTATTTATCTTCATCGTATGGAAGGTGAGAACGAAGAAGCACATCCTATCCCCATTACGCGCCCCTACGCCATTGCGCTAACCGTCTTATCTTTCGCTATTTTGGCTATTGGTATCGTCTTTGGCCCTTGGTTTAACATTGCTAGTTCTGTAGCAGAAGGGTTATTCTAAAGCCTACTCCTTGGTTCTGTTTACAGATAAGAAGAGTGGCAGGATTGGGATGGTGAAATTAATAATATAAACCAAAAAGAGCGGCTTTAGTCTAGACCGCTCTTTTTGATTCTGTTTACGTTAGGAAGCTGTTGATGTGCGATACACAAGCCTAAATTCGCGCGTAAATCGGAACTTTATCCTGAAAATTAATTGACCCATGAAAATCCCTATGTTATAATCGACACTTATGAGTCAAGTAGAGAAAAAACCTAAAAATCTCTCCGATGATCGTTTTAATACAATCCTAATGACGGTTGTTGGGCAAGTGGGGTGTTTGACCCCTGTTATCATTTTGGTTGCTCTTTTTGCTGGTTTATGGTTGGACCAACAATTTGAGACAAAGCCATTATTTACAATTCTTTTTATCGTTGGTAGTGCGCCAGTTGCGATTTTTACTCTTTATAAAATTGTTAAAGCGGCAACTACAAAGTTAAAGATGGATGATGAAAATTTTAAGGAGGAGCTAAATCGTGAGTGAAGTAAAAAACGAGGAACGCACTTGGGCGCGCTGGGTAGTATTAGCCGCTATTATAGTAGGAGTGTTCTTGTTTACAGGTTTAGGGTTAGGCATTAAAGTTATTATGCCTGAGGTCTTTTTGCCCGGCGAAGCCTTGAGCGAGACCCCGATTCTCGGCATTGAAGGTTTTTATCTAACCAATACTTTTGTGGGGATGATTGGGGCTGATATTGCCGTTTTGTTAATTGCTTTTTTTGTCAATCGTGGCGTAAAAAGCGGAAAAATGGCGCTGGATGGTGTGAGTGGTGCTATCGAAGCTCTACTTGAAGCCTTAGAGAATATGACAGAAGGAACAGCCGGAAAATGGACAAAGGATATTTTCCCTTGGTTTGCGACAATTACCTTATTGGTCTTGTCGGCTAACTGGCTGGGCTTATTGCCTGGTGTTGAGACGATTGGCTTTATTCATGAAGGGCATGGTGATTATGCTGTTCGTGATTTAGGCTTTGTTCAAACCATCTGGGATTATGGTGAAGGTGCTGAGAATGTACACATTGAAGAAGGTCATGGTGCAAGTGTAGTGCCTTTCTTCCGTCCAGTATCTACTGATCTAAACTTTACCTTTGCGTTGGCGATAGTTGCTGTGTTAATGGTACAGGTGATGGGGTTCCGTGCATTAGGGTGGGGCTACTTAACCAAATTCTGGAACACAAAACATTTCTTTGATAAACCAATTTTTGGTTTCATTGATTTTGGCGTAGGTTTGTTGGAGTTGGTTTCTGAGCTTTCAAAAATCCTTTCCTTTGCCTTCCGTCTATTTGGTAATCTTTTTGCGGGTGCAGTTTTGATATTTGTGATGGGATCTCTTGTTCCTGTCTTTGTTCCCGCTATGTTCTATATGCTTGAACTTTTTGTAGGCATGATTCAGGCAATTGTTTTTGGTATGCTAACCATGACCTTCATGGCACAAGCTACTCAGAGCCACGGCGATCACGACGAGGCTCACGCGTAAAATTTAATTTCGGGCAAAATGCTCGGGAAAATTAACTATTAGTGGCGGTTATCCCGCCCGAAACTATTTGGAGGTTTTTTGAAATGGAATTCTCAGTAGAAGCGGCAACTATACTTGGCAAGTTGATCGGCGCTGGTTTAGCAATGATTGGTGCTATTGGTGCTGGTGCTGGCATTGGTATCGTTACAAGCGGTGCGGTACAAGCAATGGGACGTAACCCAGATGCGGCAGGCAATATCCAGACAAATATGATTCTCGGCATTGCTTTTGCTGAAGCTGTGGCTATTTATTGTCTCGTTGTTGCGCTCCTGATTTTATTTGTAGTTGGATAATAATATATAAACAGGAGATTATATGGAAGCCCTAGGTATTAACTTACCCTTTTTACTCGTCCAAATTATTAACTTACTTATTGTTTACACTGTTGTAGCGAAGTGGGTTGTTGGTCCAGTTGGCAAGATGCTTACACAACGTCGCGAAACCATCGCACAAGGCATGGAAGATGCCCGTGTTGCTGGTGAAGCTCGCGCAAATGCCGAAGAAGAAGCCGCAAAAATTAAAGCTGAAGCACAAGCTGAAGCAAGCAAAATTGTCAGTGACGCAACAGAACGTGCTCAATCTGCTGGTGCAGAAGTGAAAGCCGCCGCAGAAGCTGAAGCCTCCACTGCAAAAGATAAAGCACTTGCAAACGTAGAAGCCGAACGCAATCAAATGCTCGGCGATCTTCGTGGGCAAGTTGCCGCCCTCGCGATTGCTGGTGCACAAAAATTGGTTGGCGAAGTTCTTGATGAGAAGAAGCAACACGCTTTACTCAACGATTTCTTTGCTGGTGTTAAAGATGGTTCTGTTGTTGTCTTGGCTGATGCGGGCCTCAAAGGTGATTCCGCTGAAGTAACCAGTGCTTTACCTCTTACAGATTCTGAGCAAGACCTTGTCAAGAAAGATGTTCTTGATAAATCTGGTGCAGAAGCCGTTTCCTTCCTCGTTGACCCCGCCATCCTTGGTGGTTTGGTCATCAAAGTTGGTGATAAGGTGATGGATGGTTCTGTAGCTGGTAAACTCGAAGGTTTACGCCAAAATATGCGCTAAGCTTTTTAGATTAGACTTGAAAAGGGTTTTGGTGGAGACATCAAAACCCTTTTTTGTTATCATTAAACAATGAAAAATCTCTCATCTCTCTTCTCTCAATTTCCATTAAAAATACTTGCAGGTGTCCCCACCACACAAGAGATTAATAAAATCACCTTTGATTCTCGTACTGTGGAGAAAAACGATCTTTTTTTTGCCATCTCTGGCGAGTATTTTGATGGTCATAATTATATTGATAAAGCCATCGAGCGGGGCGCAGGAGCTATCGTTGGCGAGCGTGAAATAACCAATCTCCCTGTGCCTTATATCCAAGTTGAAAACGCGCGCCAAGCCCTCGCCCATCTTGCGGCGGCATATTATGATTACCCTGCCCGAGATCTTATAATGCTTGGCATCACAGGCACAGATGGCAAAACTACCACTGCCAATTTTCTCTATCGAATTTTACGAACCGCGGGGTTAAAGGCGGGGATGATTTCTACTGTAAACGCCATCATTGGCGATGAGATTCTTGATACTGGTTTTCATGTTACCACGCCAGATTCTCTTGACACTCAACGCTATCTCGCCCAAATGCGTGGCGCCGGTCTCACTCATGTTATTCTTGAGACCACTTCACACGGCTGGGCGCAATATCGCGTTGATGCTTGTGAATTCAATATTGGCATTATCACCAATATCACCCACGAGCATCTTGATTATCATGGCTCTTTTGAAGCTTACCAAGCCGCAAAAGGGAGACTTTTTGAAAGCTTGGAGGGATTAGGGGATTCCGAACTGGATGCCCACCCCTTGGCAATTCTCAACCTAGATGACGATTCCTTCGACTATCTCTCCCGCCTCGCACGTGTCCCCGTGCTTGCTTACGCTGTGGATACTTTTGCCGATGCCCGAGCAGTGGATATCCGCTATCTTCCGGATGGGATTGAATTTACGATTGTTGGCAAAAACCCTTGTAATAAGGGCTTTAGCCCTTATGCGCCTCAAGCGGGAGGACTAAAGTCGTCACTAGAAGGGGACTTTGAAATAAAAACTAAAATAAATTTAGTTGGTTCTTATAATGTCTCCAATGCCCTCGCCGCATTTTCTGCTGCAGTATATGGACTTGGCATCTCCCCAGAGTTTGCCGCAAAAGGGATTTCTGCCCTCGAAGGTATCCCCGGCAGAATGGAACGGATTGACAAGGGGCAAAATTTTACAGTGATTGTGGATTTTGCTCATACTCCCAACGCGCTAAAAGGTGCCGTCCAATCTGCACGTGAGATGACAGATGGGCGCGTGATTGCCCTCTTTGGCTCAGCGGGGTTGCGAGATAAAGAAAAACGCAGGCTTATGGCAGAAGTTTCTGCTGAATGGGCAGATTTAACTGTGCTAACGGCAGAAGACCCACGCACCGAGTCCCTTGGGAAGATTCTGTCCCAGATGGCACGCGGGGCTGTTGACAAGGGCGGTACGGAAAATGAAACTTTTTGGCGGGTAGAAGATCGGGGAGAAGCAATCGTATTTGCGCTGAATCTCGCACGTCCAGATGATATCATCCTGATATGCGGGAAAGGGCATGAGCAATCGATGTGTTTTGGTGAAACCGAATATACGTGGGATGATCGTATTGCGACTCGCTCTGCTTTAGCCAAGTTCATAGGCGTGCAGGGGCTAGAGATGCCCTATTTGCCCACACAAAGCTAGCTGAGAAAAACCCCTACAAAAGTTAGCCCCACAACTGCAAGAGAAATAATTATTTGCACAATGTGGTTTTTGGGGTTGAATTCGCCGTGTGCGCCTTTTTCATTTGCGATTGTAAGGGCGTGCATGGTAATTATGCCAACTAGAAGCGCATAGAAGGCAGGTTGAATCTTAAAGGGGATGAACAATGCTGAGAGCATAATAACCAACCCTGTGAAGCCTATTGCCGCGGCAGAGCCAGAAGAGAGTTTTTCTTGACGCATTGCCTTGATTGCGCCAAAGGCAATTACTGCTCCGTAAATGAGAGTGACAAAGCCAGCGAGTATGAGTGTGAGCATGTGAAGTCTCCTGTTTATTATGATGGGGTTATTCCCCTGTTCTAGTGTTTAGAGTAGGGGAAGATTTCCTTTCAATTATAGAGCATTAAATAAAAAAACCTTGCATGAGTTTTATGCTCTTGCAAGGTTTTTTGTTTTTTTAGCTTAATTTTCTATCTTCTACCGCCGCGTCTGTTATTGTTGCCACGCCCGTTTCCGCCACGACCGCGGCTTCCACCGCCATCACGAGGTTTGTCTGCGGCTTGAGCTTCTTCAAGTGACCAGCCTTCGAGTACAGCTTTGCGTGAGAGACGGATTTTGCCATCGGGGCTAACTTGTGTGACCATGACGGTAATTTCATCACCGACTTGGGCTACGCTCTCTACGCTTTCGATGCGTTGGGTGTCTAATTGTGAGATGTGGACTAAGCCATCTTTGCCGGGGAGAATCTCGACAAATGCACCAAAGTTGACTACGCGTACAACACGACCTGTGTAGATGCGTCCTTCTTCTGCACTTTCGGTGAGGGCTTCAACACGAGCACGAGCGGCGGCTTCAGATTCACCGTCTGCGGCGGCAATAAATACGGTGCCGTCATCTTCAATATCGAGACGTGCGCCAGTTTCTTCTTGGATTTCACGAATCATCTTTCCGCCAGGTCCGATAATTGCGCCAATTTTTGAAACAGGGATTTTTATGGAAGTTACGCGTGGGACGTGGCTCTTCATTTCTGGGCGAGGGGTTTTGATGGTCTTCATCATCTCATCCATGATGTGCATACGAGCTTCGTGTGATTGTTCGAGAGCTTCTGTCATCAATTCGGTGCTGAGACCTGAAATCTTGATGTCCATTTGTAAAGCAGTGATGCCTTTGGTGGTGCCGGTTACTTTGAAGTCCATATCGCCGAGGTGGTCTTCAGTGCCGAGAATATCGCTGAGGATGTGGTAACGCTCACCATCGGTGACCAAGCCCATTGCCACACCCGATACGGGAGCTTTGATGGGGACACCTGTGTCCATCAAGGACATGGTTGAGCCACAAACAGATGCCATCGAAGATGATCCGTTAGATGCCATAATTTCAGAGACAACGCGGATGGTATAAGGGAATTCTTCTTTGCTAGGGATAACGGGCAAGAGTGCGCGCTCTGCCAATGCACCATGACCAATCTCACGGCGGGATGTACCGCGTAACATTTTGGTCTCACCGGTGCAGAAGGGTGGGAAGTTGTAGTGGTGCATATAGCGGGATTCTTTTTGTGGGTCTAAGCCATCGAGCATTTGGGAATCGCGCAATGTGCCTAAAGTGGCAACAGAGAGTGCTTGGGTTTCGCCACGGGTGAAAATGGCAGAGCCATGCGCACGGGGGCTGGTATCAACTTCGCACCAGATGGGGCGCACGTCTTTAGGACCACGTCCATCAATACGAACGCCTGCACTGAGCATACGTTCACGGATAATTTTCTTTTCTGCCGCACCAAAGGCTTCTTTGATGTCGCTGGTGGGAAGGTCTTCGTCTTCAGCGAGCATGGCTTCAACGGTTTTGGCTTTCAAATCATCAATGCTGCTGTAGAAAGTGTCTTTGTCGAGGGGCTTTGAGACCAATTCGGTTAAATCTGCGCTGGCGAAATCATAAACTTTTTGTGTTAATGCTTCATCGGCTTTGTCAATAATTGGCTCATCTTTCTCTTTGCCAATTTCTTCTGCCATTGTGCTGATAGCGGCGATAATCGGTTGAATGGATTCGTGTCCTAATTCAAGGGCTTTTGCCATTACATCTTCGGGAATTTCATCCGCACCGGCTTCTACCATCAAAATTGCTTCTTTGGTGCCAGCCAAGCGTAAATCCAAGTCCGATTCGTCCATTTGTGCATAAGTTGGGTTGATGACGAATTCACCGTCAATGCGTCCGATGCGGACAGCGCCTACAGGTCCATCCCAAGGGATATTGGAAATGCTGACAGCGGCAGAAGCAGAGTTGATTGCCAAAATATCGAGGGGGTTATCATCTGCAGAAAGCGAGTAGATTAGTACCTGAATATCGTTGCGCATACCTTCGGGGAAGAGTGGGCGCAAGGGGCGGTCGGTGAGACGCGAGGTGAGAATTGCATTGGTGTGCGGGCGACCTTCACGGCGGAAGAAAGAGCCAGGGATTTTTCCACCAGCGTACATGCGTTCTTCGTAGTTTACGCTCATTGGCAAGAAATTGACAGGGCGAGCGTTTTTGCTCATGGTTGCGGCACAGAAGACCATTGCGTCTTCAAGTTGCACCGTGACAGCACCGCCAGCCTGATGGGCAAGTTTGCCGGTCTCAAAGGTGATGGTACGACCACCAACCTCAGCGGTATAGTTTTTTACTTCGGGTTTCATTTGTTTTTCCTTTTCCCGCCTGTTTAGGGACTGAAAGCTGGTGAAAACTTTCTTTGTAGTAAGGGCTTTAGCCCTTTGTTATCAACACCTTTCAATTCCTAACAGACAGAACACTAATGGCAGAATCTCTGCCTTCTAAGCATCCAGTTCTTTCTGGATGCTATCTATATAAAAAGAGTAGATGGCTAAAAGACCATCTACTCGGTCAAGCAATTTGAATTATTTACGGCGTAATTTTAGTTCTTCGGTCAACGTAAGATAACGTGCGTAATCTTTGCGTCTCATATAAGCCAAAAGGCGGCGGCGACGACCGACCATCTTCAACAAACCAAGACGGCAAGATTCATCGTGCTTGTTGATGCGCAAATGATCTGTGAGATTATTAATGCGCTTTGTCAAAACTGCAACTTGTACAGCTGGTGAACCAGTATCATTTTCATCGCGACGATACTCTTCAATTACTTTCGTTTTTTCTTCTTTAGAAATAGACATGACGTATGCTCCTTATAAAATATGTTTTTGCAGGTCTCCGTGACCGTAGCCGAAACCACGAGACAGGACCAGTCATTTAGCGGAGCAAATTATACCAGATGTGAAGAGGATGGCAAGTTTTTTTTTGAGATGAAAACCGTACTGCGCGTGTTTTTTGGCTTGAGTGCCTGCGGTGAACATCTTTTTTGATGTTGGGCGTTTCCCCCATCCACCACCTGGGCACCTCAGCCTTAGCTTTTAACCCTCCATACGCGGATTTCTTGCTTCTGTCATAATTCAAAAGTCCTAAAGAGCCAAGATACGCCGTAAATCCACGGTTTGAGAAGCCATAATATTTTTCATATTCCTTAACAGATTTAAGGGAAACTTTGTTGAGCTAAGTAAAATTGATTGTTTTGATTTGCTCTGCGTGCGCATCTATGCCTGAAAAGTTTCAGAAATACATTGAGCTTATTTTATTTCTGAGCTATTGCAACCTTCGCTGGATGGGTAGCCCAACTCAAGCAAATAAATATTGTTTACAGGGTAAAGGTTTACCAATTCTGCAAAATCATTATGAACGGTCTCTGGCTCGCGGATGGTGAAATCGGTTATGTCTATGGCGAGAGTGCGATCGAGTTTGGGTTGGGAAGCAGCCATTTTAACGGGAGCAAGTGTAGGGTCAGGGACGATATCGGCACTTTCTCCATAGTCAAAGGTGATGAGGATTAGAATCAAAAAAAGAAGATATAGACGCTTGATCAGCCTATCTTGTGAGTTCTTTTTTTATTTTTTTTTGAAGGGGAAGAGGGAGCGAAGGTAAAATGCGCCTTAACAGTATTTTTGTTTGGGGGTTCTCACTCTTTTTAATGAGATTTTTTAGGAAATAACTCGTTTCAGTGGGCGCATCTTGGTAAAGAGCAGTGACGATATTTTGAATGTCTTTTTGTAAATGTGTGGGTGCGGCGATGATAATCGGCTCGATGAGGTTAAAAATTGGTGGAAGATTTTCAAAATTGGGGCTTTCAACTAAGGGCAAAAGGGCTTGTAAGCCATTATTCCAAAATTGCTCGCGGTGAGGGTAGAGCCATTCGGTGACAAGGGCGAGAAACTCTTTGGGATTCTCTTTTCGCAAACGTGCCAGACTATGCGTAAGTAGCGATGTACGTACGTTTGCATCGCGCACTTTTTGTGTCCAGACGGTGAGACGGGCTAATAGCCGATCTTCTTCTGGAGAAATATGCCCAAGCAGGAAGGCGGCGAGCAAATGGGTTTCGAGATAGCCTACATCCCAAAGTTCATCTGCAAGTTCTAGGGCTTGGTCTGCATCTTTTTTGGCGAGGGGAGAAAGTTCGCTTTCAATACGGCGTAAGATGACGTTTGGGGTACGGTAGGTCGGTAATGTGGAGGATGGAGCAACTGCATCTTTTGTTCGTAATGTGCGGTTGACGTAGCTTTCTAGCACTTCGCGCAATTCACGAATAAAAGCCGCGGGCTGGTTGAATAAATCGGCGAGAAGCGCGGCTTGGGCATTGAGTTTGGCGAGGTCTATTGCGGGCATTTTTTGTTGTCACGGGCGCAGGGGTGCAGCATGCTGCACCCCTGCGCCCCTATAATGAGATATTAATACGCTTTCGCGAAATAAACTTTTTTCTCAGCTTTTTCGCCACAGACGATACATTTTCCTTCGCCTCCGGGCTGTTCAAGCGGGATAACGCGAGTTGTCGCCTTTGTATCTTCTTTGACTTTTGCCTCACATTCGGGTGATTCGCACCACCAAGATAAAGCCCAACCTTTCTGGACGACTTCTTTTAGCTCGTCATAATCTTTAGGATCGTGGATATTCTCGTCGCGGAATTTCTTGGCGGCTTCAAACATGGATGCTTGGATAGAATCTAACCTATCCACAACGGTAGTAAGTAGCCCCACGCGCGGTTCGAAAGTTTTTCCATCGCGCCCTGGTACATCTCGTCTTGCCAGTGCAACGGATTCTTTCTTCACGTCACGAGGTCCGATTTCAAGGCGCAGGGGAACGCCGCGTAGCTCCCAATCGTTATATTTGAAGCCGGGCGAGAATCCTTCTCTATCATCCACTTTTACGCGGATGCCGCCTTCTTTGAGTTCAGCGAAGACTTCATCAACCGCCGCCATAACCTTTTCTTTTTCAGCATTTTTGCGATAAATTGGTACAATAACCACTTGGATTGGGGCAATCTTCGGGGGCATTTTCATGCCCTGATCGTCACCGTGAACCATAATCAGCGCACCAATCATGCGTGTAGACATGCCCCAAGAAGTCGTGTAGGCAAACTCAAGTTCGTTATCTTTGTTGAGAAAGTCGATTTCGAAGGCTTCGGCAAAGTTTTGCCCAAAATAATGCGATGTGCCACTTTGCAGGGCTTTGGTATCGCGCATCATGGCTTCGATGCCGGTGGTCATTTGCGCGCCAGCAAAACGCTCTGTGTCCGATTTGTAGCCCTTCACAACAGGAATTGCACAATCTGTTTCGGCGAAATCGGCGTAAACATCGAGCATTCGGTAGGTTTCTTCTTTGGCTTCTTCAGCGGTGGTGTGCGCGGTGTGACCTTCTTGCCAATAAAATTCGGCGGTGCGCAAAAAGAGCTTGGTGCGCAGTTCCCAGCGCATAACGCTGCCCCATTGGTTAATCAAAATTGGCAAATCGCGCCAAGATTGCACCCATTTGCTGTACATATAGCCAATAATTGTCTCAGATGTGGGGCGAACGGCGAGTTTTTCTTCGAGTTCTTTGCCGCCGCCATGTGTGACGACCGCGAGTTCGGGTGAGAAGCCTTCAACATGCTCTTTTTCTTTCTCGAAAAATGACATCGGGATTAGTGTGGGGAATGCCGCGTTGACATGGCCCGTTTCTTTGAAACGGCGGTCGAGTCCGGCTTGCATATTTTCCCAGAGTGTCCAGCCGTAGGGGCGCACGACCATGCAACCGCGCACGGGGGCGTAATCGGCGAGTTCGGCGCGTAGAACGAGCTGGTTGTACCAGTCGGAGAAGTTTTCAGATTGGGGAGTAAGTTTTTCGTCAGCCATTGTTTTTCCTTTTTTTGAACACGGAGTTTCACGGATTACACGGAGAAAAGCTTTTTTTCTGATTGGATGCCGTTGACATTTGCTTGCTCATCAGCGGGATTCTTTCTGTTAGATTTTCTTTTTCTATAGCCTTCTTCGTAGCGCACCTGAATTTAGGTTTACTTCCGTTAAATCAGCGTTTTTTCTTCGTATTCTTTGTAGTAACCGCTTTAGCGGTTTTTTATGTCTCGCATAAGGGCTGAAGCCCTTACGAGGGGGTTTAAGATTTTAGTAATTTTACAGCAGATTGGACATCGGGAGCGAATTGGAGCAGGTCTCGTTGTTTTTGTGCAACATAACTACCTAATTCGGTGTAAAAAGCCTGATTAAGAACGTTCTGCCAGCCGCTCCCAATCAGGATGAGTGGAGCGGGTGGGATAGCTTCAATAATCAACTGATTCCACATCAGCATAATTTCTGTTAGTGTGCCGGGACCGCCGGGAAGGGCATAAGCCGCATCACATTTTTCAATGAGGGCATTTAGCCGCGCTTTTAGCGTGGGGTATCGCCATTCATCTGTAATCCATTGATTGGGCTTTACATCCCGCCAAGATTCGATTTCTTCGCAAGTCACGCCGATGACGTGTCCGCCTGCTTCTGATGCGCCGCGCGAAACGGCTTCCATTGTGCCTATATATCCGCCCGTCATTACGCTGTGATTGCGCTCTGCGAGCAGTTTTCCTAGCGTATGGGCATCGTTATAAGCGGGCGAGTTGGGTTTTGGGGCTGAGCCGCCAAAAATTGTTATATTCATTTTTTTTTGTCCGTTTCAAAGCAAGATGAGGGCAAGGACTGCAATTCAATTAGAACCATTTTCTGGGTTTTTTCATCTTCAAAAGCGAAGGAAAAACTCCAGTTATCAATGTGCATTATAGCTTTTCTTCGGTTAATTTCAAAATCTGATGTATAACCTTCAATCGTATTAATAATTTTTGGAAAAGGAAATTTATATTTCCTTGATAAATGGGACATGATAGGAAGAAAGTTAGTTGTTGTTGGATGTACCTCTATGGCAGGCCATTTGTTTCCTAGCCACTTATCTTTAGAAAAAGTAATCATTTAATCCCATTTTCTTTTAGCATTTATTTCCAATTTATCCAAAATCGCCTTTTCTAAATCAATCTCGGTAACATCTGCCAATTGTAGCAGATAGAGAGCTACATCGGCGAGTTCTTCAGCTAAATCTTCCTTAACAAATTCTTCGTTCCACTGAAAGTGTTCGAGAATTTCACCCGCTTCTAATGCCAGAGAAGTGGATAGGTTTCGCGGCGTTTGCGGGCGTTTGCTGTTTTCTTCGTACCATCCCTTCGAGCGGACAAAGTTGTGCATGAGGGCGGTTAGTTGGTCGATGGTCTTATTAGTCATTTGGTCTTTTCTAGATATCCCCTCTCCCTGAGGGAGAGGGCTAGGGTGAGGGCATAAAAAAAGCTCCCAAATCTGGGAGCCTTGTGTTGACACGTTAAAGCGACCTATCCAGACGTGGATGGAGGAGATTTTAGCGGGGTAGGGACGGGGTGACTGTGCATGGCGGGAATTATAACAGGAAACTCTCTAGCAAATTATTTTGGCTTTGATGTGATTGCTTTAACGAAGAGAATTATTAAAGTTGCAATGAGTACTGTAGGGAGTACTTTGAAGGCGAAAAGAATGACGGTGTATAGAGTGTACACTTTGTGCCCTCGCACTTTTTCTATATTTCCTGCAATGTAGGTATATCCTAGTTCTTTACAGAAATGCTCGGTGTCTCCATCCCATACATAGGTGTTTCCATCTATTGAAAGGCTATCACCTATTTCGGGGTAATTTTTTTCCCAATCATCCGAGATTTTATATGTTGCAAACTCGTCCCCTCCCCAATAATCACCACATTCTTTAGTTTGCTGATTAATAGCAATTCCATAAGGAGCTGGACCTAGCAATAGTGTTAGAAATAACAAGAAGCCAAGTTTTTGTATAATTCCTTTCTTCTTAGAGATTATTTTTATCTACCCTCTCAAATAACTCGCCCCATTCACATCGATAATCGTCCCTGTCGAGAATTTTGTTTCTTCTGCCGCGAGGAAAATGACCGCATAGGCAACTTCTTCTGGTTGTGCCACGCGCCCCAGCGGGCTTTGGTTGCGAATAGCATCACCTTTTTCACCTTCAAGGACGTGCGTCACCATTTCTGTTTCGACAAAGCCGGGGGCGACCACGCCGAGATAGATATTATCGGAAGCGAGTTTTTGCGCCAGAGATTGCGTCATCGCGTTCAAGCCGGCTTTACTCGCTCCGTATGCGGGTTGTTCTGGTTCGCCACGGAACGCGCCGCGTGATGAGACGTTCACAATCCGTCCGCCGCCAATTTTGCGGAAATATTGTGTTGCCCAATAAATCACGTTTGCAGGGGCGCACAAGTTGATTGCCAGAATCCGATCCCAAGCCGCTTGCCATTCTTCGTAGTTGACTGCATCAATCGGATGATATTGTGAAACCCCGGCATTGTTGACTACGATGTCGAGGCCACCCAACCCTGTCACGGTATCGGCGATTAGCCCCTCGATGGTGCTTGGGTCTGAGACATCTGCTTGAACGAGAATATGCCCCTCGCCCGGCAAGCCAGCTAAGGTCGCGCGTGCCGCGTCTTCATTCCGAACAAAATTGATCGCTACTTTTGCACCACGCTCCGCAAAAGCCTGCGCACAAGCTTTTCCAATTCCGCGTGAAGCGCCTGTAATCAGCACTCGTTTCCCTGTAAAATCCATTATCGTCTCCTTCTAGTCGTTATTTTCTTCCAAAACTTGCGTTTCCTCTTCTTTTTTCTCGCTCAATTTCATGCGGGTAATATTGAAACCTATAATTAAGAAGAGGAGGATAATCCTGTAGATGGGTTTGACTGGCAGGAGCAACCCTACTGCCAGTATGCCAACGCCAACAAGCCCATGAGATAGCCAGTTTCGCCAATCTTTCAAATAAGCCCAAATTGATTTAAGTACTTTCTTCATTGTTTTTTATTTCCTTTTTGGGTAAGAGATTTTATTAGGCAAAATTATACATTCTTTTCAAGACCCCGTGATAAAATCAGCCTATGCAAATCATTCTCACCCACGAACGCACCGATTTTGATGCTCTTGCCTCCCTTTTCGGCGCGCACCTACTCAACGAAGAATTTATTCCTGTTTTGCCGCGCCAGATCAACCGCAATTTGCGCGCTTTTCTTACGCTCTATGGGCGAGAATTTTCCCTTGTTGAACAGCGTGACCTCACACGAAAAAAAATAGAAGAAGTCATCCTCGTAGACACGCAATCTTTAGTGACAATCAAGGGAATGGGGAAGAAGACGCGCGTCCGCGTTCTCGATCATCACCCGTTAAAAGAAGATTTGCCAGATGATTGGGATGTGACGATTGATTTAGTCGGCGCGACTGCAACGCTCTTGAGCGAAGGCTTGGTTGCCTCCGATAAGCGTTTATCTGCTATTCAAGCAACTCTGCTCCTTCTTGGCATCTACGAAGATACGGGGTCATTGTCTTATGCCAGTACCACGCCCCGCGATATTCGTGCCGCCGCGTGGCTTCTCGAGCAGGGTGCCGACCTCAACATTGCCGCCGATTTTCTTAACGCGCCCCTTTCGCCAAACCAGCAAAAAATCTACGATGAGCTTTGTGCCAATGCTGTCGCGCATGAGATTAACGGACATCAAATCGTCATTGCTTGCGGAGATGCGCGGGGTTCAGGTGAAGAAATCTCTTCTCTCGCTCATAAACTCCGCGATCTCCTCGACCCAGATGCACTCTTTATTCTTGTTGAAACTTCCAGCGGAACGCGGCTTGTTGCGCGTTCATCTTCAGATAATATCAATGTGGGAGAAATTGCCAAAAAACTGGGCGGTGGAGGGCACCCACGCGCTGCCGCGGCGTTGATAAAAGAGAGCGACGTTCTTCCCCCCGCGGGGGGAGTTAGAGAGGGGCAGGGGCAAGCACCAAGCCAATTAACCAGCACGCAAACCCAAAACGCGGATGTTGAGCCTAGTCGAAGTACGAATGTACCATGTGCATTCCTTCTCGAAATTCTCCGAGAAGAAATCCATCCATCTATTACTGTTGCCGAGATAATGTCCCGTGGTCCCCAAACGCTTTCACCAGAAACATTGGTGTCAAAAGCATCTGAATTGATGAAAAAATTTGGCTACGAGGGCTATCCTGTAGTCAAAAATGGGAAAGTAGTGGGCTTGCTCAATCGCCGTGCCGTAGATCGGTCGATTTCGCACAAAATGGATGCGAAGGCTGGTGCAATAATGGAAGCTGGTGAAGTAACCCTTGCGCTTGACGATGCTTTGGCGACTATTCAGCGAAAAATGCGAGATAGCGGGTGGGGGCAAATTCCTGTCGTGGATGGGGGCAAAGTGGTCGGTATCGTGACGCGCACCGACTTGCTCAAAACCCTTGCTCCCGATAGCATGCGGGCAAAAAACAATTACGCAAAATTGCTCAAGAACGCTTTGCCCAAAGTGCGGCTTGATTTGATTCACAAGGTTTCTGAAGTGGCAGAAAGCGAAAATTCAGCTTTGTATTTAGTGGGTGGATTTGTGCGAGATTTGATTTTGGAACGCCCCAGCCTAGATTTTGATTTTGTGGTCGAAGGCGATGCAATTGCCTTAGCTGAAAAAATGGTAGAAAAATACGGAGGGCGCATTACCAAGCATGAGCGTTTCGGTACGGCGAAGTGGTTTCTCGAAGATTCAGAGTTTAAGGTTGAAAGTTTGAAAATTGAAGAAGAAAACTTTTTACCCTTCGAACCTTTAAATCTCCCAACCTTCCTTGATTTCATCACAGCCCGAACGGAATTCTACACCAGTCCCACCGCCCTCCCCACTGTTTCGCGTGGCTCCATCAAACTCGATTTGCATCGCCGTGATTTTACTATCAACACCCTCGCCTTGCGCCTCGATAAACCCCATTATGGCGAACTTCACGACCATTGGGGCGGTCTCGCTGATCTTGAGCGTGGGTTGGTGCGTGTTTTGCATTCTCTTTCTTTTGTAGATGACCCCACGCGTATTTTGCGTGCTATTCGTTTTGAGCAACGCTTCGGGTTTACGCTCGGCATCCGCACCAAAGAGTTGATGGACGAAGCACATCCGCTTCTCGCAAAATTAACCGGGCAACGTATTCGGCACGAATTGGATTTGATCTGGGACGAGCCGCGCGCGGTGGAGATGTTTACGCGTCTCTCAGCTTTAGGCTTGTTCCCCGCCATTTCTTTCGCCCTCGCTCCTGACTCTGATCTTGGTGCGCGTCTAAGCCTAGCACTTAATGCTCCAGCACCGGCAGTGCTTGGTGAAATTCCTACCCTTGCCCATCTTCCCAAACGGCGTGTGTTGGGATATTTGGTCTGGTTATTGCCGCTCCCTATTGAAAAACTCCGTGCCGTCATCAAGAGACTTCGTTTTCATACTGCGTTAAAAGATGCGCTTCTTGATACCCGAAAACTTTGTGACGATTTAGGTAGGCTCAAAGACGCAAAGCCCAGCATTTGGACGCACCGTTTAGATGGAATCCCCCCCCTTGCGCTTTACACGGCATCTCTTTGTGATATTGATGATGATTTGCGAGAAAACATCCAAGAATATCTCGCAAACTGGCGCAATATCCAGCCCACCATCAGTGGCGATAATTTAAAAGAACGCGGGCTGAAGCCGGGTCCCCAATATAAAGAGATTTTGTCACAGTTACGCGATGCGTGGTTGGACGGGGAAGTTTCTAGCGAGAAAGACGAGCTTGTGCTTTTGGAGAAGTTGCTCAGTGGAGCATAGAAGGCGGATTTTATAGATTTAACGGATTTCCGTAGAATTTACTCACTTTTTTGAAAACACCTCAAAGTCTAAAAGACCTAAAACTATGAAAAAAGAAAAACTCTTCGAACTTATCCTCTTCATCGCCATCATGGCAGGTGCAGGCTATGCCGTCTTTTCAGACGCGCATAACTTTCCTAATCGCTGGTTCACGCGTGATGACGCTTATTATTATTTTAAAGTTGCCCAAAATATCAGCGAAGGATTGGGGAGTGCGTTTGATGGCATAAACCTATCTAATGGCTATCATCCGCTTTGGTTATTGGTTAATATCCCAATTTTTTCCTTAGCGCGCGTTGATTTAGTTCTCCCCCTTCGTGTTCTTATTCTAGTGATGGGTGCGCTTCATGCAGGCTCAGCGATTTTGCTTTATAGACTTATTTCAAATGTCCTATCTCGCGTAGTTGCTATTTTGGCGGCTACCTTTTGGGCATTTAATTTTTATATCTATGCCACAACTGCACAATTTGGTTTAGAAACAGGCCTTGTAGTATTCTCAAGCCTTCTTTTCTTATATTATGCTGAAAAATTAGAACGCAAGTGGCGCACAGAATCGCTAACACGCAAAGAAATAATCACCTTTGCACTTCTGGCTGTTATGGTTATGTTTAGCCGCTTAGATACTATTTTCTTTGTTCTTTTCTTTGGTATATATCTTGTTTTTCGTAAAACACCCCTGCGTTATCTTTTACTTAGCGATATTCTCGGCATACTCTTTTTCACTTTTGCCAACGTAATTTACAAAGTTGGTATGAAAGAATACTATCTTTTTGGTGAAAGCACCCTAAAAATCACTTTACTTTTTATTGCTATCTCCCTTCTTATTTATTATTTTTCTGGCTTATACCAGCATCCGTGCAGTATGAGTGTGCGCTCTTTGGTTTTGCGTATAGCCACAGCCTTTCTTGCTTCAATTCTAATTATCTTTCTTGCAATCCCCCTTTTACAACGGGTGGGATTTGTTGAGAGCTTCCCGCGTAGCGTTTTATTCATCAATCTTATTCCTCTGCTAATCACTCGTTTTGGCGTGCGTTATCTTTCCCCTAAGCGGGTGCGAGAGAAAATCCCTCCCCTGCAACTTCTGCGTGAAAACTGGAAAACTTGGCTTAGTGAAGGCTTTGCCTATTTTGGCATTGTTGGCGGGGCCTTAGGCGTTTATATGCTTTTCAATCAACTCTATTTTGGCACGCCTAGCCCTGTTAGTGGGCAGGTTAAACGTTGGTGGGGTAGTTTGTCTGGCAACGTTTATGGTGGCTCAGCAAATCGTAAATATACCTTTTTCGGGTTAGACGCAAAGCCCGACTCAGACTTCAACGCTTGGGGATTTTTTACACAGTTCACAATTTGGATGCGGGATACGCTCACTCGCTGGGTGGGTTATTCAGATAAGGATTCAGCTTATTGGCAACTTTTTGTCCTTATCGTGATACTTATTGTGATTATTTTGCTCCTCAATAAAAAAAGAGCGATGCGAGCGAGCGTGAAGCTGGGCTTGCTACCGCTATTCGTTGGCGCTCTTGCCCAAGTCATCTTTTACCATGCCACTGGCTATTCAGCAGTTAAAGAGTGGTATTGGGTCACGCAATTGATTTTTACTGTATTCCTTTTTGCTCTTCTTTTAGATATTCTTTTTCTTTCTCTGGTACAGCACAATGGTGCTGTGCGTAATTTCGCTTATTTGGCAACAATTCTGCTTGCTTTCTTTTGGGCGCAAAATTTTTATATGCGTCTAGCTCATCTTATGCCCTATGGCGTTGTGCACGAAGGGCATGAGTATATGGAAATTATCGCAGTCGTAGAAGAGAATACCGAAGAGGGGACATTAATCGGCATGACAGGTGGGGGCAATTTGGGCTATTTTATTGAAAATCGTACCATCGTTAATATGGATGGTTTGATTAATAGTTATGAATACTTTCAACTCCACAAGGACGGGCGTGGTGATGAGCATTTTGAAGCAATGGAATTAGATTATGTTTTCTCAAATCCGCTTATTTTGGCTGAATTGCCTTATAAGGGAGAGTATGAAGAACGTTTAGGACAGCCAACAGCCTATTATCGCAAAAAGGCTGTGATGAAATTCTTGCGGTAGGGCGGTCATAAATTCACGACAGTTTTTAGTAGCATACTGTTTGTAAAACCTGAGCAAAAAAATATCTATAGGAGCAATACTGTGATGAGAAAGAATTGGCAAATAAAAGTATTTATCTTGACGGTGGCGGTAACATTGATTGCCTGCCAAGCTGTAATGGGGCCAGTAGGTGATGATATAACGATACCCAGCCCACCCACGCATGATGCAGAAGGCGATGGCGCAGAGATGCCAAATACCGTCCCTCCGCCCACCGAAGCGGGAGATGTTGGGGAATCAGGAAATCCCGCCGAATCTTGTTTTGAAGGCGAAAGCTATCATCCTGAAAGTGAACTTTGCTATCGTGACGATGGAAGTGCAGAGCCACTTTTCTTAACAATGATGGCGGGCGTAACGGATTATAGTGACGAAGATTTTTCAGATGCAGAAGAAGTTGGCGAAGAAGAAAATTTAGTGAAATATACAATTACGGGTAATGAAATTTCTGCACCAGAATATGAAGATGTGTCAGCAGAATTGAAACCGTTGCAGGAAAATGGTGAGGTGCATGAGCGTGTTTGGGATTTTTTCTCTGCGGTGATTCCGCAAGAAAGACGTGACTTTGTGAGCAATTATCTTGTTTTTACTGACGGGAAAAACGGCACGCTGGCGGCGGTAGAGCAAACGCAGACCGACCCTTATGCGTGGATGATTGAGATTGACCCCGAAGACACAGCTGATATGCAGGATTTCACCTTTACACTGATTCACGAATATGGACATTTGCTTACGTTAAACTCAGAACAAGTTAAGGTAGATGAAGCTGTTTTTTATAATCCAGAAGATGATAATGCTTATTTTGATGCAGAAGATAATTGTACAACCTATTTTACGGGGGAGGGGTGCGCAAATTCTTCTTCTTATTTTTATCTTTTTTATGACGAGTATTGGACAGATATTTATAATGAATGGCTTGATATCGAAATGATCGAAGACGATTATGCTTATTATGATGCTTTAGATGAGTTTTGGGCTGGGCGTGAAGATGAATTCGTCACCGAATATGCGATGACCAACCCTGGGGAAGATATTGCAGAATCTTGGGCTGTTTTTGTCACTCATCCCAAGCCAGCGGGCAACACAATTGCTGAGGAAAAGGTTTTATTTTTCTATCAATTCCCCGAACTGGTAGAATTACGTAGTGAAATTATTGCCCGCGCCTATTCTCGTTTGATTAGAATGCAGTGATTTCTATCCGCAGATTTTGCAGATTATTTAAAGAAAAAGGATACCATCATCAAAACCTACCTTCGTACCAATGCAAAGTATATTTTCCTCAACGGCATCGTAGCAGGCTTTCTCATTGCTTTATTGGGTGCGCTTCTTGGTTTTATAGCAAATAAAATTTTTTCCCCTGATTGGGGCACTTTGCTTTACGCCATGCGCGGTGCGGTTTGGGGCTATGGCATGGGCGTTTCTATGGGGGCTTATAAGGCGCATCGTAAATATGAGGGAACCCGCTCTTTTTCACGAGCTTTTTATAGTAGCATGAGCGCATTATTGGCAGTTGTTTTTTTATCAGAACCTTTGCATTTGGGAAACTTATCGCCTTTGATGTGGGGTGCATTAATTTTCTTCCCGCCTTTCGTGGCAACCATCTTTTTATATGAGCGTAAGAATGATTAGGAAAATAAAGCGTTTTTTTTTAAAAGCTCCTTTTTTCGTAACCATCTGGGGGGGGATGGCGTTAATTCTTGTGTTCTCGAACGTGGTCCGATTTAACACTGCACTTAGTCAATGGAATTTGATTTTGGACTTTATGCCGAATCCCGGACCCGCCTACATCGCCGCGACGGGCTTGTTGTGGGCATTGTGCTGGCTGATAGTTTATCTCGGCATCTATCTTGAGTGGAAATGGGGCGGAGTCGCTTTTGTGCTCCTGGCATTTCTTTACACGAGTTATTATTGGCTGGATCGTTTTTTTTATCAGCCCCACATAGAAAGAAGCAATGCTTTATTTGTGTTTATAACAAACCTGTTGTTTTTGGCTAGCAGTATAATTATTTTTACTTTGCCTAAAAGCCGACGCTATTTTTCTGGAGATGCTGAGGCAGATGGGCATGAAAATTCCCCCGAAAATTCTAAGGAACTATCAAACTAAGAACTATAAAAGAGAGAAATATGACAGATAACTCTAAAATACAAGAACTTCGAGATTTGAAAGTCCAAACCCGTGTAGGAGGTGGAAAAGCCCGCGTTGAAGTCCAGCACAAAAAAGGACGCTTAACTGCGCGCGAACGCCTCGATTTATTATTAGACAAAGGCTCTTTTCGTGAATTAGACCCTTTTGTTGTTCACCGAACAACTGACTTCGGTTTAGATAAAAAGAAATTTATGACCGATAGCGTGGTTACAGGATGGGGAACAATAAACGGACGCTTAATCTATGTTTTTTCTCAAGACTTCACCGTACTTGGCGGCAGTCTTGGAGAAGTTCACGCAGAAAAAATTGTTAAATTAATGGATATGGCAATTAAAAATGGTGCGCCTGTTATTGGATTAAATGACTCTGGTGGAGCGAGAATTCAAGAGGGTGTTGTTGCTTTGGGCGGCTACGCCGATATATTTCTTCGCAATACCCTAGCGAGCGGTGTTGTTCCACAAATCTCAGCCATTATGGGACCCTGTGCGGGCGGCGCGGTTTATTCGCCAGCCTTAACCGATTTTATCTTTATGGTGCGCGATTCGTCTTATATGTTTGTGACGGGTCCTGATGTTGTAAAAGCCGTGACCAACGAAAATGTCTCTTTTGAAGATTTGGGAGGAGCAAGCGTTCATTCAGAAGTATCTGGTGTTTGTCATGTTGCCGCCGATAGTGAAGCAGATACACTCTATTTGATTCGAAAGTTACTTGGTTATTTACCGCAAAATAATATGGAAGACCCACCCTTTGTGCCCAATGGAGATGACCCTTTGCGCCGAGATAAAGACTTAGATACAATCATCCCAGATGACCCTAGCAAGCCCTATGATGTGAAGGAAATCATTCAACGTGTGATGGATAGCGGTGAGTTTTTCGAAATCCATTCTAGCTATGCAATGAATATCGTGGTGGGGTTCGCCCGTCTCGGTGGTCACTCTGTAGGCGTTGTCGCCAATCAGCCAGCAGTATTAGCTGGTGTATTAGATATAGAAGCCTCAGAGAAAGCTGGAAGATTTATCCGATTCTGCGATTCTTTCAACATCCCAGTTATTACCTTTGAAGACGTTCCTGGATTTTTGCCTGGCACCGTACAAGAGCATGGTGGCATTATTCGGTCTGGCGCAAAGCTACTTTATGCCTATTGTGAAGCAACTGTGCCAAAATTAACGGTTGTTACGCGAAAAGCCTATGGGGGTGCTTATGATGTGATGTCATCCAAGCATATTCGCGGCGACTTGAATATTGCCTGGCCCTCCGCTGAAATTGCGGTGATGGGACCAGATGGTGCCGTTAATATCATTTTCCGCAAGGAACTAGCAGAGGCAGATGACCCTGTAGCACGTAAAGCGGAGTTAGTTGAGGAGTATCGCGAGAAATTCGCCAATCCTTACGTCGCCGCAGGGCGTGGTTATCTCGATGATGTAATTGAGCCACGCAATACACGTCCACGTTTAATTAATGCACTAGAAATGCTTAGTAATAAGCGTGACTCTAATCCGCCGAAGAAACATGGCAATATCCCCCTGTAGAATGTTGAATGGAAAATAATGAATCCTGAGAGCCGAATAGAAAATATCGCTATTTATGCTAAAGATAAAAATGATTTAGCGTTGAAAGAAAACCTTCAAGAAAAAGAGTCTCTAACCTATCGTTGGCTACATACCTTGCGCGTTGCCCAATATGGAAAGCGTCTTGCTAAAATAGAAGGTGCAAATGTTGAGCAGGTTATTGCTTCTTGTCTTTTGCATGATATTGCCAAGTTGAGCGATGAATGCCATACGGTAGAGCATGGGCGCGTTGGTGAAAGAATGGTGCGAGAATTTCTAAAAAAATTGGGCTACACCAAGGTTGAGCGTAAGAATATCCGTTATGCTATAGCCTCGCACGTAGATGGTGAGGCGGGTTTCAAGCACCCTCATATATTAGAAGCAAAAGTTCTTAGCGATGCCGATAAGCTAGATCGTTTTAGCACCTATAGAACGGCTTTGGAGTTGGGTGATTTAGTGAAAGAAGAGTATGGAGATTTTATAGCGGCAGTAGAAAGCCGCGTGAAATATCTTCGAAGCGTGTCTGAGTTAGATTTTATGCAAACGAAAAGCGGAAAAAAAGCCTTCGAAAAACAAATCTCTGTGCAAATTGATTATCTAGAACGTTTGCTAGCAGATTACGAGATAACGACCCTGCCGGAGTTGTGAATGATGGAAGCGGTGCACTAGACCAGTATGCTAGCAGACCAATTAGACCAAAAGATCAGTAAATGCCCAAGAAAACAAGGAACGAATTATGTTTACAAAAGTATTAATAGCCAATCGTGGAGAAATAGCCGTTCGCATTTTGCGGGCTTGTCGTGAATTGGGCATTAAAACAGTAGCAGTTTATTCAACGGCAGACCGGCAAGCCTTGCACGTTCGCTATGCGACAGAGGCTTATTTATTAGGTCCTGCACCCTCCAGCGAATCTTATTTAAAAGGCGATAAAATAATTGAGATTGCATTAAAAAGTGGAGCGGGGGCAATTCACCCTGGTTATGGGTTTTTAGCAGAGAATGCCGCTTTTGCTCAGGAAGTTGAAGATGCAGGGCTTGAGTTTATCGGTCCTAGCCCTTTTGCTATTTCTTCAATGGGAGATAAAGCCATTGCTCGTAAAATAATGCTAGAAGCTGGTGTACCCGTTGTGCCCGGCACCAAAGGCACAGATAGATTTAGTGATGAAGAGTTGCTTAAACTGGCTCCAGAAATTGGTTTTCCGCTTTTGATTAAGGCAACCGCGGGCGGTGGGGGCAAGGGGATGCGCGAGGTTAAAAGCATAGAAGAAATGCCATCCGCACTTAACTCTGCACGTGGTGAGGCAATGTCTGCTTTCGGAGAGGATAATGTTTACCTCGAAAAACTGCTTTTGGGCGCGCGCCACATTGAAATACAAATCTTGGCAGACAAGTTTGGGAACGTGATACACCTCAATGAACGAGAATGTTCACTACAAAGACGTCATCAAAAATTATTAGAAGAAGCACCATCACCCGCAATGACAGAGGAACTTCGCGAGCGGATGGGCGAGGTCGCAGTCCAAGCCGCAAAGGCAGTTGGCTATGAGAGCGCAGGCACAATTGAGTGTTTAGTAGACAAAGATAAGAACTTTTATTTTCTTGAAATGAATACACGCTTGCAAGTAGAGCACCCAATTACGGAATTGGTCACAGGTGTAGATATTGTGATGGAGCAAATTCGGATAGCGAGAGGTAGACAGCTTTCTTTAGCGCAAGAAGATATAAAAATAAATGGTGCGGCAATTGAGTGTCGTATTAATGCCGAAGACCCTCATAATAATTTTATGCCTTCTACAGGGCATATTTCCCACGCGGTTTTACCAACAGGACCTGGTGTTCGTATAGATACGGGCGTATATTCGGGGACAGAGATTACGCCCTACTATGATTCGATGATTTCGAAATTGATTGTATGGGGTGAAAATCGCGCCCAAGCCATTTTGCGGATGCGGCGTGCGCTTGCCGAATATAGGGTGGTTGGTGTTCGTACAAATATCCCTTTTCACCAAACCATGATGGATTCGCATCGCTTTTTAGGGGGGCGGTATGATACTCGTTTCGTAGAAGAAGAGTTTGATATGGAAGAAATTTCTGAAGGTAAAGAGACGCATTTAGATATTGCGGCTATTATTGCTACATTAGTCAAACACGAACAGACCGAACGCTCGGCGCATGTTGTGCGCCGCAATGCACGCGATACTAGCAATTGGAAATGGCTATCTCGCTGGGAGCGATTGTCTAAATAGTTGCATTCTTAGATAATTAGATAGTTTTGTTGCTTTTTTGGCAAACTGTGAATAAGTGAGGCAAAATAATGGAGTATATAACCACGATAGATGGGAAAGAATTTCAAGTAGAAATTATAGACAAAGAACACGTTTCAGTTAATGGAAAAATAGTTGAGGTCGATTTTGAATCTGTTAGATCTCAGCCCATTTTTTCCTTAATTGTAGATGGGGAATCTTACGAAGCCTATGTTTACGAGGGAGAAGATAACCTCGAAGTGCTAATCAAGGGGCGGCTCTACAATAGTCAAGTTGAAGATGAGCGAGAGAGAAGGCTTCGTGCCGCGGCTGGCAGTAGTAAAGCCATTTCTGGCACTTTTTACCTAAAAGCCCCCATGCCTGGGCTGGTTGTTTCTGTTCTTGTAGAGGAGGGGCAAGAAGTCAAAGAGGGTGATGTTCTGCTTATCTTAGAATCGATGAAAATGCAAAATGAACTAAAATCTCCGCAAGATGGGGTTGTTGGGCGTATTCAGGTTTCGGGTGGGGATAGCGTAGAGCAACGCCAAAAGATGCTGAGTGTAGAGTGAAATAGATCAGCGACAGATAGCTTTATATAGTAGCCATGCACTTTATTGCATGGCTATATTTTTGCTACGGGGAAATTTTGAAAGCCAAGTTTGGGTAGGAGGGACGCGAGGCTCTTGGCATCTCCCGATGTGTAAATTTGGATTTTCCCTTTGGCATCTTGCGTTGATTTGGCATTTTCCGAGACGAGCCTGAATTCAACTTGACGCGCCACCGCCGGAGCAGGGTCGATGATGTGAACAGAATCCCCGCAAATTTGCTCAATGAGCGGCATCACGAAGGGGTAATGCGTACAGCCCAATACGAGGGTATCAAGCCCAAGGTCAAGCATGTCTCGTAGCGCTTCATCCAAAATAGTACGTGCTTTATCCCCGTCTAATGCGCCACGCTCAATCTCCTCTACCAATCCCGCACAAGTATCTTGCAAAACGGTTGTATTGCCGGCAAAACGGGTAATGAGGGAGTTGTAGAGTTCGCCCTGAAAAGTTGCTGGTGTAGCCAGAACGCCTACTACGCCAGAATAACTTTGTTCGGTAGCGGGTTTTATGGCTGGCTCCATCCCCACAAAAGAGATTTCGGGCATAGATTCGCGTAGCCAACGTAGCGCCGCGGCAGAGGCAGTGTTACAGGCAACTACAATAAATTTTGCCCCTTTTGAAAGTAAAAAACGAGTGATTTCTTCTGAGAAAGCGCGTACTTCTTCGAGGCTACGAGAGCCATAAGGAACGCGTGCTTGGTCGGCGAAGTAAATCAGGTTTTCGTTGGGAAGACGTGCGTGAATAGCGCGTAAAACGGAAAGACCACCAACGCCTGAATCAAAAATGCCAATGGGAGAGTTATTAGATAACGACATGGATAGCTCCTCGTAGTAACCGCTTTAGCGGTTGGCTTTGTGTTTCACTACAAAGGGAATTGAGGGATTTTTGAAAATGAGAGTTTTCACTTGCCATTTACATAGTTGCAAATTTCTTACTTGCTACTCGCCTCAACAAATGCCTTAAATAATTTTTGCATTGCCTCATCTTCTTGCATCCATTCGGGGTGCCATTGAACGGCGATGCTAAAGGGGTGGTCAGGAAGTTCCATTGCCTCCACCAATCCATCGGCTGTACGCGCAGTGATTTTGAGTTGGGGTGGAATGTCTTTTGCGCCTTGATGGTGCCAGCTATTAACTTTAAGGATGGGGGTGCCTATAATTTCGGCTAAATGACTATCTTCTTCTATTTGAATATCGTGAACAAGATAATTGTCACGAGGGTGTTTTCTAGGCGTATCGTGTTCTAAGCTGTTTGCAAGTTGCTCGCTGATATGTGTGTAGAGCGTGCCGCCTAGGACAACATTTAGCATTTGAAAGCCACGACAAATAGCAAAGAAGGGTTTTTTATCTTCAATTGTATGGCGCAAAAGAGCAAACTCAAGGGTATCACGTTTGTGGTCTAGACCATAAACGGTAGGATGAGGGTCTCCGTGAAAGATTGCGGGGTCAATATCTGCGCCACCAGAGAAAATAATGCCGTCTAATTTGTCATAAAGTAATTTCCAGCTGTTTTCTGGTAATTCGGAGGGGATAATGATGGGCGTTCCGCCTGCTCTAATTGTTGCATCTACATAGGTGCGTAAAAGGTGAATTTGGGGAAGTCCGTGTTTATTTAGGGAATGTCCAGCTGTGATGCCAATAATGGGAGAAGCCATCTTAAGTTTAACTCCTAAGACACAAAAAGGGTACAGTATTTAGCGACTGTACCCTTTTAAAAATTTAGTGAGAGCGTTTTAGTTAAATTTCTGTTTGAGACGTGCGCTTTTGCCTGTACGATCTCGTAAGAAGTAGAGGTTAGCGCGACGAACTTTAGAGTGACGTTCAACAACAACTTTTTCTACACGGGGGGAGCGGGCTAAGAAGGTGCGTTCTACGCCAACGCCATTGCTGGCGATACGGCGAACGGTGAAGTTGGCATTATTTCCACTGTTTCGGACACGGATAATTGTGCCTTTAAATTGTTGAACACGCTCACGTTCCCCTTCTTTTACAAGGGCGTGAACATTAACAATATCGCCAGAGCGTAACTCTGGGATATTTTCATTTATGGGTGCTTCAAGTGATTTTAGTATGTCGCTCATTTTCTTTCCTTTAGAACTTGTCTGTTTAAAACTTGTTTGATAATTCCTATAGTCTAACGCAAGATGCTATTATATCACTGCTAGGAGGGAGCGTAAAGGATAAAATTTGACGAATTTAAGATAATCTTGAGGTGGAGCATATTAGGCTTCCTCTCTGTGCCATGTGCCACGTTTCTTGATACACCAAGCCTGTGAGTCGAATTTCTTCTCTCCTGTTTTGCGTTTTACGCGTTCATATTCACCATTGGGTAACATGCGGTGGGATTTGACATTATCTTTTAGGTGTATATTGAGAATATCGTCTCTTAAGGCTTTTTTCAAGTGGGCATCTTCTATAGAAAAGAGTGTTTCAACACGGCGGTACAGGTTGCGCGGCATGAGGTCTGCACTGCCGAGCAAAATCTCTTCTTCTCCACCGTTGCGGAAATAATAGATTCGTGTATGCTCTAGAAAACGTCCAACAATAGAAGTCACGGTGATATTTTCGCTTACGCCCTCTACGTTTGGGCGCAAACAGCAAACGCCACGTGGCTGAAGGTCAACCTTGACCCCCGCTTGCGAAGCACGATAAAGTGCTTTAATGATATGTTTATCAACCAATGCGTTCATTTTTAGGGCGATATATCCACCCCCATCTTTTTTATGCAGTTCTATTTCTCGCTCAATTAAATCTAAAAATTGCGCTTGCATTTTGCCTGGTGCAACCAGTAATTTTTCGTATTCTTCATTGCGCGCGTAGCCGGTGAGGGAGTTAAATAATTTTGATAAATCAGAGCCAATAAGAGGGTCGCAGGTGAAAAACCCTAAATCGGTATAAATACGTGCGGTTACGTCGTTATAATTACCTGTTCCGAGATGAACATAGCGTTTAATACCGTCATCTTCTTGGCGGACGACCATGGCAATTTTGGCGTGGGTTTTCAATCCGACAACGCCATAAACAACGTGTACGCCAGCTTGCTCTAATGCTCTTGCCCAAACGATATTATTCTCTTCATCAAAGCGGGCTTTTAGTTCAACCAAGACAGCCACTTGCTTTCCGTTTTCGCTTGCCTCCATCAGTGCGGCAACGATGGGGGAATGGGGTCCTACACGATAGAGTGTCTGTTTGATTGCCAAGACTTTGGGGTCTCGTGCCGCAGAGCGAATAAAATGAACAATAGGGTCAAAGCTATCGTAAGGATGGTAAAAAAGAAGATTTTCTTTGCGAATAACAGAAAAAATATCGTCAGTTGTAGAAAGTTGGGGAGGTAAGAAGGGGGTATAAGGGGCATCTTTTAAATCGGGGCGGTTGATTTTCATTAGCTCCATGACGTGGGAAAATGCAATAGGACCATCAACCGCGTAAACCTGATAAGGGGCTATTTTAAGGTTATTTATCAGTATCTCTCGTACCTGCTCAGACATGCTTTGATCAATTTCTAATCGCACTGTTGAGCCAAAATGACGTTTTCTGACGCTTTCTTCAATAGCAACTAGCAAATCGGAGGCTTCATCTTCTTCTATTTCAGGGTCTGCATCACGGGTGATGCGGAAGGGATAGGCATCTTCTACCTCTACACCAGGGAAAAGTATATCTAGGTTTGCACGTATTACTTCTTCTAGCCAAACAAAATTATTGGAACTTGCTTGCACCAAACCTAAACTTTCGTATTCTTCGTTTGTCTCCTCCTCGCTGGGGATGTGCAAAAGACGTGGAAAAGTATCGGGTACTTTGATGCGCGCAAAGCGTCTTCCGTGTATGGGGTCGTTAATGACTACGGCTAAATTGATACTCAATGTAGAAATGTGCGGAAAAGGGTGGCGGGGGTCAAAAGCCAAAGGTGTTAATGCAGGGAAAATCTCTTTTTTAAAATGTTTACGCATCAACTTGCGTTGTTTGCGTTTTAGGTCGGCATAATGCAAAATTTTGATGCCTTCTTTTTCTAGCTTTGGCATTAAATCTTCGTGCCAGCATTTATATTGTGTGGCTAGGGCGGGCAATAATTTTTGTCGAATGCCGGCTAATTGCTCGGCGGGTGTCATGCCATCGGCGGGGGTTTTTAGCACGCCAGCGGCTAATTGTTTGCGCAAGCCAGAAACGCGCACCATAAAGAATTCATCCAGATTATTGGCTACAATGGAGATAAATTTGACGCGCTCTAATAAGGGATGGCTTTCGTCTAAGGCTTCTTCTAAAACGCGATGATTGAATTGAAGCCAGCTTAGCTCACGGTTCACGTATAAGCTAGGATCATCTAGCGAGATTGGATTTTTGCTCATCGGATTTTCCTTTTGGGTGGGAAGCGGAAGACTTCAGCGAAAGAAACTTGACCTAAACTTGGGTGCCGCACTCAAGCAGAAGTGCGGCGTGAACAGAAAAAAAACTTCACGCCAAGAAGATGCTAATTGAGGGCAACCAAGCAAAAAACGCGTGCGCCGCGGCTTTTCATCCCAATAAAAGATAAGTTTTCTTTTACTCTGGTTTCTTATAAATTTCGGGTACTAATTTATGTTCACTCATTGGAGGGCGTACATAATTTGTATCTTTTTCTGGACGTGGTTCTAGTTTCTCTAGTTCGGGCGTTAGGTCTTTGTAGGTGACTAAGTTGAGCATATGTGCCATCATATTTAAGTGAGCGTGTTCTTGGATTTCGGCATTAACCATATACCAGGGGGCTTCGTCAATATCAGTATGCGCCATCATCGAATCTTTAGCTTTAGAATATAAAACCCAATTTTGACGGGCTTTTTTATCAACGTCTGTAAAGCGCCATCGTGTTCGGGGATCTTTCATCCAGTTTTGAAAACGTTTTTCTTGTTCTTCTGCGCTCACGGAGAGCCAGTATTTAATGACAATAAAGCCCTCACGTACGAGCATCCGCTCAAATTGGGGGCACTCATTTAGGAAAAGTCTATATTGATCTTCGGTGCAAAATTCCATGACCCATTCAACGCCAGCACGGTTATACCAACTGCGGTTGAAGAAAACCATTTCTCCTTTAGCAGGAAAATGTTTGATATAACGCTGAAAATACCATTGTCGTTTTTCTTTGTCGTTGGGTGCATCTAACGCCACAGAGCGAACGATACGAGGGTTAAATTGTTGGGTAATTTGATTGATCATGGTCGTTTTGCCTGCCGCATCACGCCCTTCAAATAGGATGATAACTCTTAAACCCTGATCTTTGACCCAAGATTGTAGCTTGACCATTTCCGTTTGCAATTTTTGTAGTTCTCGCTGATAGTCTTTAGGGGTGATAACGCCATCTTTTGTATATTTTATTTCAGTAGTCATGGGTTTCTCCTAATTACCTTTAAATTTTGAGCCATAAGCAAGGGGAACAAAATGATAAGCCTCGGTTTCTGGGCGTTGATAATCTGTTTCCTCACGCTCTCCAAGTTCTACTGATGCAGGCGTTAAGTCTTGGTAAGGAATCATAGAAAGTAGATGAGAAATACAATTTAAGCGAGCGTGTTTTTTTACATTAGCCTGTACTACATGCCAAGGACTTTCATTGGTGTCTGTATAGGCAAACATGGCATCTTTGGCTTTAGAGTACTCGCCCCATAGCGCGCGAGATTTCAAATCCATAGGGCTGAGTTTCCAGAGTTTGCGGGGGTCGTTGTGGCGGCTCTGAAAGCGTTCTTCTTGCGTTTTTTCGCTAATTTCAAACCAGTATTTGATAAGAATGATTCCATCCCGTACTAACATGCGTTCAAAATTGGGTACTTCGTTCAAAAAATGTCTATATTCTTTTTCTTTGCAAAATCCCATTACCCATTCAACGCCAGCGCGGTTATACCAACTACGGTCAAAAAGCACCATTTCGCCCTCAGCAGGGAGATGCTCAATATAGCGTTGAAAATACCATTGGCGTTGCTCTAAATCGCTGGGTTTGTCTAAAGCTACCACCCGAACCATACGAGGGTTCAGGCGACGCATCACGCGGTGAATGGTTCCACCCTTCCCCGCCGCGTCACGCCCCTCAAAAATGACGATGACGCGTAAGCCCTGGTCTTTTATCCAGTATTGCAATTTGACCAACTCTCCCTGAAGTTTTGCGATTTCTTCTTCGTAATAATCGATTTTTATTTTTCCATTAGGATTGTATTTTTTCGGCATAGAAAACTCCTTTTAGGTATTTATCTCGCAGTTTTGGATGAAAAGACGTGGGACGAACTTGCCCTCAACTTGCGTGCTGGTAAATTATATAATTGTCCGCAGATTTCACAGATTTTTTCTCACTCTTCGTGTGGATTTACTTACTGTCTGTTCAAAAGTTCTTATAAAGTTGTGACAATCTCAGCCATCAATTTTTTAAATTCATCGCTCTGAAAATACACCCAAACTTCTGGAAAGGTGCGCATTTTTCGATAAAGCTCTCCTTGCCTGTCTGCCAAATAAGTTGCAACGCCAGGGGCTAGAATAGGCTCTTGCGGAAAAGTTTTTCTCTCTTTTTTTGAAAGCCCCCACTCACCCCAGGTTAAGAAGTTGCGTAAAAATTGACTGGCAACAATAGCGTCTTGCAAATCTCCGAGATGGTCTTGGAGTTTTCTTATTTCGAGAATCGCTCCTTCTGTTTTAGGGGAGAGAACCTCTTCAAAAAACTCTAGCGTATAGCGCAAACTTTTACCAGCAATACGAAGTTGATGCAGTTCTTTTAACGAGACATCGGGATTTCTGACCCATTCATCATACGCTAGAACGCCTGCCATTTGTTGGTAGATGATGGCCGGCACGACATGGCACACACGATGGGGTTTGGCTCTGCCATTTTGGGTTAAGGTCGTTTCTGACCAAAGACTATCATTTTTTAACGACTTAGCAAAACTTTCTTTGAGCTGTGTATAAAAATCACTATCCAGATACACCATTAATTCTTCTTTGGTGCTCTTGTGTTTCTCTTCCCAGATTTTTTTTAGTGAGTCTAGGTCGCTTTGACGCTCTTGAGGAAAGGTATCCAAATAGTTTTGTGTTTTTTCCCAGAAGACATCTAAATCTCGTAAGGTGCCTAATTTGCGCCCTGTGTGCTGTATACCTTCACGAATAGACTTTAGTTCTTTATTATGGTTCAACGTGAATTAGCATGAAAAGGTGAAGTGAAAGATATCGGGTTTCCAAGTAAACTGTGTTTTGGACAACTCAGAATATAAGGAAACCCGATATGTCAACTATACCTTTGCTTCCTGCTCCAGTCAATTTATTTCGCGACGCTTCTCGTTCTTCTCAAAGAGAACTAAAACAAGAAAAGAATCGTATTACCCAAAAAACATTAAATGCTATCGTTGATTTGCCAGAATTCACAATGACACATTTTGATATAGAGCAACGTAAGAAAGAAAGTATCCTCCATTTACATAGCGAGCATAATCACGATTATGCCATTTGCCCAGAATGTGAGAGTATTTCAGAAACTATCCATCAAGAAAAACCTCGCTGTGTTCGCGATTCAGATATGAGCGAACACCGGACATACCTTCACTTCCCCTCTCGTATTTTTTCATGTGAACATTGCAAAAATACTTTTGCCGAGCGTCTTCAAAGTATTGATTTTAGACATCGACATACAAATAGGTTTCGAGAAAAAGTATATCGGTGTAGCCTAAAC
>JADGEO010000019.1 GCA_016744335.1 Anaerolineales bacterium | reverse complement strand
TGGCTTCGATACGCTCCGAAAAAGCATTCGGAGCTACTCAGCCACCTGCAAAAACAAAAGTGTCATGTCGCTAGAAACTTTCTTGACTAAATCAGGTCTAAAAGCCTAATGTCGCAAAGATGTTTTCTTGGTGTGCATTGCATACCAAGCTAACCCACCCCCAACAACCAACAAAAGCGCGCCGAGTATTCCCAAGAAAGCAGAGGAATCTTTATTCTCACTCTCTGTAGGAGATTCTGGTGCCGTTTCTTGTACTTGTGCCCCAAAAGGAATAAATGCCTGCTCACCCGCCTTAATCTCAATGGGATAACTAAGCGCAATAGTCGGGTTATATCCATCAGGAATAGCCACACTAACCGTATATTTTCCTTCAGGCAATTTTTCACTCTCGGGAATCTCTTCAGCATCGGGGTCAGTCTCGCCAAAACAAACGTAAGCAGGTTCACCCGTTTCTATATCTATTTCACCCGTTGTATCTTGTGTTTTTGAGTATTCACCTAGAGTATTGGTTACACTAATTGCCCCCCCAGCCAAACCCAACTCAGTTTCTTGCCGAATCCCATCACCATTGATGTCTTCAAAAAGAATCACGCAAATTGCGGTTGAACCACTAGCGGGTGTTGGAGAGGGCAAATTACCCGCGGGGGTAGGGGAGGGTCCAGGTGTAGATGTTGGCGCATTGGCAGGACCGCCAACGCCAATCATCAACTCCTGCCCAATAACAACAACACATTCATTATCATCTAGTGCAGGGTTGAGAGAACGAAGTTGATTGACAGTGATATTATGAAGAATAGCAATACGCTGGCAACTATCTCCTTCACCAACAATATAAATAATCCGCCCATCGGGACCAGCCGTTGGCGTCTGAAATTCCGCACCTTGCATCGATGGCGAGGCGTTCACTGAAAACGACAGCCCCACAAATAGAGCAAAAAGAAGTGATAAGCTGAAAAAGAGTAGTTTTTTTATTTTCATAATATTTTTAACCTGCCCGCATTATATCATTGCTATGAACCTAAATTGCAGATAAGAAAACTCAACTATTAAATAAATCTTTTGGTGCATTTGCCCTATACATCTAAGTCCTTGCTATTTTCAATAGCAGGGAGAAATGATAAACTGATTAGCGTAATATAACTTTATGGGATATTTCTATATTTCGTGTGGTACTGCTTTACTAAATTCAACATACCCTTAGGAATGAGGATCAAATAAGTTATAAAAGTTAAACTGAAAGTGGCCCCAAAAGGCTATCTACTCCCATAAGTTCTTTAGCTTTCAGCCCTTAGTACTTAATAGACACTATCAGAAATAGAAATCATCTTAGAATTCTTAGGTTTAGAACCGTCAAAGATCACAAGTCCCACTAATTTTTTATTTTTTAGCAAAGATTTGCGAGGATTAGCGGTTGAGAATCTTATTTCCGATAGTGTTTAATTCCATTCCATATATATCTGAGAGTTGCTGTGTCTGAAAAAGAGCGTTGGTTAAAATCCCGTAAAATCACCCCAGAAAAAATGCGTTTAGCGCGCCTAGCCTTAGCCGAGATTATAGCAGGGGAGGAAACTTTAGCCGCGATTAAACATCACCCTACCGCAACAGGTTATATCGGCAAAAATGTTTTGGTAGCGGCATATAACGCCATGGTAGACGGAGGCGAGATAGCCCCAAGCAATGTGCTTCTGGCAAAAATCCGTATGAAACCCGTGCGGACGCTTTCGGGGGTAACAACGGTGACAGTGCTAACAAAACACTATCACTGCCCCGGAAAGTGTATTTTTTGCCCCGATGATATACGAATGCCCAAATCTTATTTACCTGACGAGCCGGGCGCGATGCGCGGATTGCATCATAAATTTGATCCTTATGAGCAGGTGACTTCAAGAATGGAAGCCCTGCGCGCTGTGGGGCATCCGACCGATAAAATTGAATTGCTCATCTTAGGCGGGACGTGGAGCGCGTATAAACGTGATTATCAGGAATGGTTTATAAAGCGGTGTTTTGATGCGTTAAACCTTAACCACGAAGGCAAAAAACAAAAAACAAAGAAAATTGATGTAAATCTTATTGAAGCTCATCAAATAAACGAAACCGCCCAACATCGCAATGTGGGCTTGGTCGTTGAAACCCGTCCCGATGAAATTACCGTAGACGAACTCAAATGGTTCCGTTATTTGGGCGTGACAAAAGTGCAAATGGGCGCACAGAGTTTAGATGATGAGATTTTAGCCCTTAATAAACGCGGGCATACGCTAGATGATTTATATAAAGCAATGGCATTGCTCCGCGCGGGTGGATTTAAAATTGTGCTTCACTGGATGCCAAACCTGCTCGGGGCGACTGTAGAATCAGATAAAAAAGATTTTTTGCGTTTGTGGGATGGCATTGCGCCCGATGAGTTGAAAATATATCCTACCCAATTATTAGAAAACACCGAATTGCACGAAGCATGGAAACGCGGGGAATATAAACCCTATACCATGCAAGAATTAATCAATTTGATTGCCGATATTAAAAGAAGCGTGCCACGCTATTGCCGCATCAATCGTGTGATTAGAGATATTCCCTCAACCAATGTGGTAGCAGGAAATAAACGTACCAGTTTACGCCAAGACGTGCATGATGAAATGAAAAAACTCGGCACAAAATGTGAGTGTTTGCGTTGCCGCGAAGTACGCGGGCAAGAAGTAGAAATTGAAAAGTTAAAGCTAGATGATTTAGTTTATTCCCCCCTTCTAACTTCCCCCGAAGGGGGAAGGACTAAATTCTCCCCCCCGCGGGGGGAGATTAAAGAGGAGGGAGAACATTTCATCTCATTCATCACGCCCGATGATAAAGTAGCTGGCTTTTTACGTCTCTCATTGCCCAAGAAAAACGCCCCCAATCTCGGCATAGAAGATTTAGAAAACTCAGCGATTATCCGCGAAGTGCATGTTTATGGGCAATCGCTCAAAGTAGGGGCAGAGAAAGATGGCGCGGCGCAACACGCGGGTCTCGGCACGCGTTTGCTGACCATCGCCGAGCAAGTTGCACACACGCGCGGCTTCGAGCGCATCGCTGTCATCTCCGCAGTAGGCACGCGAGGATATTATCTCGAACGCGGTTTCACGCGCGGAGAATCCTATCTAATCAAAGAGATTAAATAATCATGGCAGACATCTTTTTCTTTATTGGGGCTGGGCTAATTACAGGCTTTCTAATTGGGATGACGGGCATGGGCGGGGGTGCATTAATGACTCCTTTTTTGCTCACTGTAATGAAGTTTGACCCAATTTTAGCTGTAGGTACCGATTTAACCTTCGCGGCAATCACAAAAATCGTTGGCGGCATTGGGCATCACCACGAAAGCAAAATGTCGCTTAAACCTGTGTTATGGATGGCAACAGGAAGCATACCTGCATCTATTCTTGGGTCCCAATATGTTCTGCGCAATTCAGACAATCGCCACTTAATCGAAGTCTTTCTCCCTAATTTATTAGGATGGACATTGGTCGTGGTAAGCGTCATCATTCTTGCCCGTACATTTCGCTTTTTAGGACCTAAAAAAGAACGCGAAGTCCGTTACCCCCCTCCATGGGCACTCATTATAATTGGGGCGATCGGCGGCGTTTTGGTAGGCATGACATCCATAGGCGGCGGCACCGTCATCATGGCTTTATTATTGCTCTTTTTCTCTATGCCATTAAATTATATGGTCGGCTTAGACGTAATGCACGGCGCGCTACTCTCTATTATTAGCGCACTTAGTTATATCTTTGCGGGACAAGTAGAGTGGAGCGCAGTAGGGTTCCTACTCCTTGGCTCTTTGCCCGGCGTTTGGTTAGGCGCAAAAACTGTACACAGAGTCAATTTATTGGTCGTGCGCGGTATATTAGGATTCCTCGTCTTGGGCGCAGGAATTCAATTATTACTCGGTGGTGGCCACTAAAAGCAGTGGACACTAAAAACAGTGGGCACTAAAAGCAGTGGGCACTAAAAGCAGATTGCGGATAAACACCGCAATGCGCGTGTTTTAGGCTTGCGTGCCGATGTCAACATCTGTGCGGCGTAAACACTTGCCTTTTTCTCAGCCCCCCAAATAAAAACCGAGCGCCTTAACTTTTACTTACCACTTAAACACTCAAAAAAAACCGTTCTCTTGAAGGGAGCAAGTTCTTTTGAACGCCACAATTTTATTCTGAATAAAAACTACTACATTTGCTACTTCCCGGAGCTATTATGTCACAAAAAATATTAATCGCCACAAACGGATGCTCACAAAGCTGGGCAACTATTCAATACGCCACAGAAATGGCAAAAATAATGAAAGCCCCTCTCACTCTTCTTGGCATTGTCGAAAAATTTGACATGGAACATCCAGTTGAAGAGATATTCAACCGTGCTGTAACCTTATTTCAAGAAAAAAAACTTGACTACGACCTACAAGTAGTAAATGGGGACACCGAAAATATCTTAGCAAAAATGGATTGGGATGATGAAACCCATCTTTTTGTAGGTCCTTTAGGACGTTCACAATTCCGGCAATGGTTTGTGGGACACTCTTTCAGAAAAATTTTAGAAAAAGTACCCAGCCCCATATTCTATGTGCGCGAAGCTCGCCTACCCATAAAAAAGATTCTCATCTGCTTTGGCGGCTTAGATTATACAAGTAACGCAGAAAAAATCGGACTAGAAATAGGCAGGCGTGCAGGCGCAGAAGTAAAATTTTTGCACGTTGTTCCTCCTATAGAATCAGAACAATTTCCAATTCAAGATACAGAAAAAAAGCCTGAAAAACTAATAGACAAAAGCCCAGCCAAAACATTAGAAAAAGCCCAAGAACACGCTGAAGATGAGGGCGTTGAATCTAATGTTGTTGTACGGCAGGGAAATATCGTTCAACAAATTGTTGCCGAACTAGAAACACAAAAATATGATTTAGTCTGCATGGGTTCATCCTTTAGCCATCCCGACAAAATGCGCAGACACTATGCCCCCAATGTAACCGCTGAAGTGGCAGAAGCCGTTGATTGTCCTGTGCTAACAGCACGTGCTAAGGTCTCTTCATAACCTTAGACAGCTATCGTCGAACTAGGACTTTTATGACAGTTCTAATCTGAGAGAGGATGCACCGCCTCTTGACTTCTCACCCTCTCAACCGTAAAATAAAGGTCAGACAACTTAAGTGAAATCGGGGAGAGACTTTGTGCGTAACGTGAGATTTATCTCGCCCAAGCAAAGCACCGAAGGGGCAAGTCTGGGCTGGCAAGCTCAGGCGAAACTCTCAGGTAAAGAGGACCCGATTTCTTTCTCATCTCTGGAAAGTGTCTATCTAAGTATAGAACACCGACGGTGCAACTCCCATCAACGGGAGGAATCTCTCAGGTAAAAAAACACAGAGGCGCGCGAATATATTCGTGCGCTTTTTAATTTAAGCGTAGTGTGCAAAACCTATTTCGTAAATTTTTCTTTATGCAATAGGTTTTACGAAATACGCACCTTCATATAGGAGACAGACAAATGAACATACCCACCACCCTAAAATACACCAAATCAGACGAATGGCTTGATCCCAAAACTGGCAAAATGGGATTAACCGATTACGCCCAAGACCAACTCTCTGACATCGTTTTTGCCGAGGCATTGGTAGATGTAGATGACGATATCGAAATCGGAGACGGAATCTCGGAAGTAGAATCGGTTAAGGCTTCCGCCGAAGTTTACGCATCAGCTAGTGGCACCATAACTGCCGTCAACGAAGATTTAGGCGACACCCCCGAAGTCATTAACTCTGATCCTTACGGCGCAGGCTGGCTTGTTCAAGTTGAAATCAGCGAAGAAAGCGATGAGTTGATGGATGCCGCGGCATACGAAAAATACTGCGAAAATCGAGATTAGCTTAAACACAAAGGACAGGAAGGTTCACTAAGGGAAAAGCAAATACTTTATAAACTAAACGATAGCGGCGGTTGAGTAGAATGACAGTCCCATCGTCATTCGTATCGAAACCAAAGCGGGTTATCAAAAGAGCATTCATCTTGTAAATCCGCTCTGGTTTCGATACGGCGAAGTGCATCACCTACTCAACCACCGCTATCTAAATAATAAAGTTTTTCCCTTTATGCCTTCTTCGTGCCCTTCGTGTTTAAAAAGGCAAAAAATGACCTATATCCCCCACTCCCCCAAAGAACGGGAGGAGATGCTCAAGGTAGTTGGCGTAGAAAAGATGGAAGACCTCTTCGACGCCATCCCCGAAAAGCATCGCTACCCCGATCTAAACCTGCCAGACGCGATCACTGAAATGGAAGCCGTGGCAGAGTTAAACGAAATTGCCAGTGCAAATGAGACCACGAAAGAATTCGTCTCATTTCTTGGCGCAGGCGTTTATAACCATTATATTCCTGCCGCAATTGACCATATTCTTACACGCAGTGAATTTTACACCGCCTATACGCCTTACCAACCAGAAATTTCACAAGGTACGCTACAGGCAATTTTTGAATATCAATCGATGATTGCCCATCTCACGGGCATGGATGTTGCCAACGCCTCCCATTACGATGGTGCAACCGCTGTTGCTGAAGCCGTTAATATGGCGTTGGCAAAATTCCGCGGCAAACGCAAAAAGATTGTCATGTCAGGGGGCGTACATCCGCAATATCGAGAGACGACTAACACCTATACGCAGTTCGCCGAGGTCGAGTTTGTCGGATCAGAACCAAGCCAAAAACACGCGCGTCCCGAAGACCTTATCCCCCTAATTGATAAAAATACCGCGCTGGTTGTCGTCCAATATCCCGATTTTTACGGTCGCATTTTCGACTTCACAAAATTGGCAGATGCGGCGCATGAAGCCAAAGCTTTATTCTGTGTGGTCGCAAACCCCACCGCGCTCGGAATCTTGAAAACACCCGGTGAAATGGGCGCAGATATGGTCGTGGGCGAAGGGCAACCGCTTGGTATCTCAATGAGTTTCGGCGGTCCCTATCTCGGATTTTTCACCACACGCGATAAATTTGTGAGAAAAATGGCGGGCAGGCTGGTTGGTGAGAGCGTAGATGCACGTGGTCAACGTGGCTTTGTACTCACTCTCACTCCCCGTGAACAACATATCAAACGTGAGCGTGCTACCTCTAATATCTGCTCAAACCAGGGTCTTTTGGCTCTTGCGGCGGGCGTTTATATGAGCCTTTTAGGGCAGAACGGCATGAAGCAAGTCGCCGAACTTTGCTACCATAAGGCACATTATGCGGCTGAAAAGATTGCCCAAATTGATGGTTTTTCACTCGCCTACGATGAGTCTTTTTTCCACGAATTTGTGGTCAATTGCCCTTCACCAGTGGCTGAAATCAACGCTCGCTTACTAGAAAATGGCATTCTGGGCGGCTACGATTTGGGAGAAAACCAAATGCTAATTGCCGTGACAGAAATGAACTCAAAAGAAGAAATTGATATTTTCACAGACCTTTTAGCGGAGGTGGGATAATGGACACTTCGACTAAGCTCAGCACTGGACTTCAACTGGATTCAGCTCCGAAAATCGTTGAACCAACCGTATACGAACTTTCTGCCCCCGGGCGGGTTGGCGTAGGCTTTCCTGACCCAGACGTGCCACTTGCCGATTTGCCCGATTCTCTGCTTCGGGCTGAGTTGCCCCTCCCCGAACTCTCTGAAGCGGACGTAATACGCCATTTCGTGAAGCTCTCTACCTTCAATTACAGCGTGGACAGCGGATTTTATCCGCTTGGCTCATGCACGATGAAATATAACCCTAAAGTAAACGAAGATATGGCGCGCCTACCCGGATTTGCAAACGTACATCCGCTTCAACCGATAGAAACCACGCAAGGCGCGTTGGTGCTCATGTACCAACTCCAAGAATGGCTCAAAGAAATCAGTGGATTTGACGCACTCACCTTACAACCCGCCGCAGGTGCACATGGCGAGTTTACTGGCACATTGATAATGCGCGCATATCACGAAGATCGTAAAGATACGAAACGCGTTAAAATGCTTGTCCCCGATTCATCGCACGGCACAAACCCTGCCACATCGGCGATGGTGGGGCTAAAAGTTGTCCAAATCCCCTCCGATGAACGCGGCAACGTAGACCTAGACGCCCTCCGCGCCGAAGCAGATGATACCCTCGCGGGCATGATGCTCACCAACCCGAACACGCTCGGACTCTTTGATGAAAATGTTGAAGAAATTTGTCAAATCGTCCACGATGCGGGCGGACTAATGTACGGCGATGGCGCAAATATGAACGCCATGCTCGGCATTACTAAAATGGCAGATTTAGGCTTCGATGTGATGCACTATAACCTGCATAAAACCTTCTCCACGCCACATGGTGGCGGTGGACCTGGTTCTGGTCCCGTTGGCGTTGTTGCCAAACTAGCCGATTTTCTCCCCGCGCCTATAGTCGCTGTTGTAGACGAAGGTCACGAAGAAACTTTCTATGTTGAAACAGGCGATGAAGATGACCACCACCATCACGAAGACGAATTACCACCACTCTACGGATTGGTAGACCCCAGTAAAACAATTGGACGCGTCAAAGCCTTTCATGGGCATTTTGGCATTCTCGTGCGCGCCTTTACCTATATCGCTATGCACGGCGCAGATGGGCTAAAAGATGTCTCTGAATACGCGGTGCTAAATGCCAACTATATTTTGGCTAAATTGCGCGATACCTACCACGTCCCCTATGACAGAATCTGCATGCACGAATTTGTCGCCGAAGGACGCTGGAAAGATGCCCCCGATGTTCACGCTTTAGATATTGCGAAACGTCTCATGGATTATGGCTTCCACCCGCCCACAAACTATTTCCCCCTCATTGTGCATGAAGCCCTAATGATTGAACCCACCGAAACAGAAAATAAAAACACCCTCGATTCTTTCATTGACGCGATGCTAAAAATTGCCAAAGAAGCGCACGAAGAGCCAGAGTTATTGCATGAAGCACCACAGAATACACCTTTTGGCAGATTAGATGAGGTGAAAGCGGCAAAAGATTTAATTCTTTGTTGCTGGTTGCCAGAGGATTATGATAATCAGTAGATCAGGTAATAGACTCTATCGGAAATAGCCACAGGAGCAAAAGTATTTGTGGTTGAATAAAAAACACCTATATTTTTTTAACGCGAATGTCGCGAATTAGCGAATTTCACGAATTTTTTAATGTTTTTTGCTTTTATTCGCGCCATTCGCCTATTAGCGTAATTCGCGTTGAGGTTTTAGATTTCAAATTCACATCTTGTATGTCAATACCTTCGCCAAATTCAGAGGTTAGTTTTGCAAGCCCTCTGAGAAAATATTTTCATCAACAAAAAAGCAAGATAAATAAAATAGGGTACGCATTTTGCGAAGAAGATTTTATTTGTTGACGAGTACATAGCCCCAACGGGGCTTTCGCTTTGAGCCTGCCCCGTTTACGGGCAGGCGGTCTAAATTCATCGCACCCGCCTGTGGATAAATCCACAGGCTCAAAGCTAAAGGACGGTAAACCGCCCTGCAAAATGGCGAAGGTATTGGTATGTCATGAAGAATTTTATTTCCGATAGAGTCTAATTAGAAATTAGGTGTCAGAAAAAGCAGAGCCTTCCGAATTTTTGGGGAATTCGGAAGGCTTTTTGTTTGAGCAAAATCATCAACAAAAAAAAACAACCATTTCCCCTCAAAAACTATGATATACTATTGCCCGCTCCGCGAGGAGTATTTGTTTTGGCTTTTGATTAACGCCCGACAAGATCGGGCTTTTTTCTTGTAACAGAATGGCTCTTAAATTGGGATGGGTCAACTGTTGAAGAACAGGCGCAATAACTGCAAAGTTATTGCTATCAAGACCCATCATTGATAGACCTGCACGGCATCTCAAAAATGCACTGCAGGTCGGATTGACAAGACCACACGCGTCTGCCATACCCGATGTGCAACACACATCTATCTCATCACCCAATTTAGGAGAAAAAATGTCTACACAATTTTCAGATCTACCCCTTCGCCCCGAATTATTAGAAGGGCTTGAAAAGCTCGGCTATACCGAACCAACCCCCATCCAAGCGCAAATGATTCCCATCATGCTAACTGGTGCAGATGTCATCGGTCAGGCACAAACAGGCACGGGCAAAACCGCCGCCTTCGCGCTCCCCATACTTCAAAACTTAATTACAGGACAACGTAAACCGCAAGCGTTGATTCTTTCACCGACTCGTGAGCTTGCCATGCAAGTTGCTAAGGCGATGGAAGGATACGGCGCGTATACTGGCGTACGCGTGCTTTCTATCTATGGTGGCTCATCTTATAGTAAGCAGATTGGCGCACTCAAACGTGGCGTGGACGTGGTCGTTGGTACCCCCGGACGTTTGCTTGATCTCTTAAAAAAGAAATCTCTCGACCTTAGCGAAGTCCGCACCCTCGTCCTTGACGAAGCAGACGAGATGTTAAGCATGGGCTTCATTGATGATATAGAAACCATTCTCGATGCAACAGCACAAAGACGCCAAGTGGCTCTTTTCTCTGCCACCATGCCCAAAAGAATAAAACAACTATCGGGAAAATATCTTAGTAGCCCGCAAATGGTGACGATTAAGAGAAAACAACTCACTGTTTCAGCGATAGAACAACGCTATTATATTGTGAATGACCGCGATAAATTTGCCGCCCTAACGCGTCTTTTTGAAGCAGAAGATATGACACGCACACTGATTTTCGTCCGCACCAGAGTTGGGACCGGGGAGTTGTCCAACGCACTCTCGGCTCGAGGGATCGCGGCAGAGATGATTAACGGCGACCTGTCTCAAGACGCGCGCGAACGCGTTATGTCCCGTTTCAAAAATGATCGCATTCAAGTTTTAGTCGCCACCGATGTTGCCGCACGCGGCCTCGATATCAATGATATATCCCATGTTGTCAACTACGATTTACCAGAAGACCCCGAAGTTTTTGTGCATCGAATTGGGCGCACAGGCAGAGCGGGCAAAGAAGGCGTGGCAATTTCTTTGCTCACCCCACGAGATACACGCATGTTGCGCCGCATTGAAAGCTATACCCGCCAAAAACAGACCAAAGTTGAATTGCCCACCAAAGATGCGATTTTGCAAAAACGCCGCGATAAATTAGCTGAGCGCATGGAAATTTGGCTCACACGCGGGCGTTATAGCAATGAAATGGTTATCGTAGAGAAAATGGTTGCAGTGGGTCACGACCCTATGGACGTAGCCGCCGCGGCATTGCGAATTGTGCGCGAAAAAGACAAAGAACAAGCGGTTGAGAATATCGCTAAGGTGAACGACTGGAAATCGCACCCACAGCGAAACCATAAAAGACGCAATAAGGGACGCGGTAAAGAACGCTCAGGCGGTGGTTTCTCCCGAAAATCCCACGAAGCAGGCATGGTGCGATTGAATTTAGATAAAGGTCGCACTGATGGCATTCGCCCCGGCGAAGTGGTTGGCACGCTCGCCTATCATGCCAAAATTTCAGGCAAGGTGATTGGCGCAATTAGCATTCAAGACGACCACACTTTTGTAGATGTGCCCGAGCAATTTGTTGAGAAGGTTTTAGCCAAGAATGGAAGTTACCGCTTAAGGGATAAATCGAAGGTGGTAGTAGCAAGGGCGTAATTTAAAAATCAAGAAATTAGGTAAAAATGAAGATGCCGAGTGTTTTAAAAACACGCGGCATCTTTTTTATCTTAACAGTAGGATATAATTACACAAATCAACCTAACAGTTTCGTTTTTGAAGGTGGTTGAGTAGCCCGTAGCGATAGCGGAGGGCATATCGAAACCACGAAAGAGCTGAGTTTATACAAGCCCTTGATTTCGATACGGCGAAAAGCATCGCCCACACTTCGGCTGGCTCAGTAGTCACTCAACCAACTATACGCTTCTTTATAAAAACTAACTAGAAACTATCTTCTGGATACAAAATGCCCATCATTTACCATCTCACCCATCAAGCCGATTGGCTATCTGCCCAAGAAAAAGGCGAATATCGTGCTGAAAGCCTAGAAACCGAAGGTTTTATCCACTGCTCAACAGCAGAACAAGTTACTCACGTTGCAAACGCGTTTTATGCCGCACAAAAGGATTTGCTTCTTCTTGTTATTGATCCATCAAAACTAACATCTCCCCTTCAATGGGAGGCCCCCGCGCACCCTACTGAAGCCTCTGCGCCCGAATCTTTAAATGGAGAGTTCCCCCATATCTATGGTGCGTTGAATTTGGATGCAGTCACCGAAGTGCGCGAGTTTACGCCAAACGCAAAGCAAAGCACGGAATGAATTCCGTGCCTGATACAAAAAGTCCGTTTAAACGGACTTGCTATTTCAGCATGGGATTTCAATCCCATGTAGGCAAAGTTCTCTATGATTAATTTCATCGCTTGGTATCTCCTTCTCACCCTCTTAGGGTTGCTCACCTTTCCCCTCACCTATCATCTTTTCCCCAAATTTGCAGATCGGGGCTATACCTTTGCACGTGTGCTTGGGTTATTAATTTGGAGCTACACTTTCTGGATTCTTTCCATCTTAGGTATTGCTCAAAATAACATCGGCGGGATTTTGCTAGGCTTGGCAGTTTTGGCGGGATTAAGTATTTGGTCATTTAGAAAAACGCAGTCCATAGAAGATGAAGATACAAACGTAAGGGCTAAAGCCCTTACTACGAGGGAAACCCTCCATTGGCTAAAATCTAATACTCGTCTCGTCATCACGACTGAAACCCTTTTCTTCCTTAGTTTCGCCGCTATCGCCCTCTTCCGCGCCGCAAACCCCGAAGCACTTGGCACAGAAAAGCCAATGGAATTGGCTTTCATCAATGCCATTATGCGCTCGCCCACTTTTCCGCCGCATGACCCGTGGCTCTCTGGTTACGCTATTTCCTATTATCATTTTGGCTATATTATGACCGCCATGATTGCCAAAATCACCGCCACTGCCGGGAGCATCGCCTTCAATTTGATGACCGCCCTCATCTTTGCCCTCAGTGCTATTGGGGCGTATGGCATTCTATACAATCTCTTAGCTTTGAGACCTGAGACAAAAGACTTAAGACATCAGACGGAAGATTTAGAACCTCAGACTATAGACATCAGCGAAGAATCTCCCAACCTTCAAACCCTTGCCCTGAGCTTGCCGAAGGATTCAAACATTCAAACCGCTATTCACGACGGCGACCCCCATCAACCCTACACCGCCCTCCTTGCCCCCCTATTTCTTCTATTAATCTCTAACTTTGAAGCCCTGCTCGAATTTATCCACCAAAAAGGAATTCTCTGGACAACCCAAAGCCCAAATTTTTGGACATGGCTCGACATCAAAAATCTCCGTGACGACCCAGCCACCATGCAACCCATCCCCGATCGATTTTGGTGGTGGTGGCGCGCTTCTCGCGTTATCCAAGAGTACGATTTAGCAGGCAACCATCGCGAAGTGATAGACGAATTCCCCGCTTTCTCCTTTATTCTCGGCGACCTGCATCCGCACGTTCTCACCCTTCCCTTCGCCTTACTCGCCATCGCCATCGCCCTCTATATTTATCTCGGCGGCTGGCAAGGCAAAACCCGTATTTTCACCTACACCTTCACCCTTACGCCCCTCGCCCTCTTCATCGTCTCGCTCACGCTGGGCGGTATCGCCTTTCTCAACACGTGGGATATTCTCTCCTCTGCCGCGCTCATTGCCTCTGCCTATGCCCTCAAACGCGCCCATGAAAATGGCTGGAACTGGCAACGCCTCGAAGATTTTCTCTATTTCGGCATTCTTACGGGCATTGCCGCCCTTGCCCTCTACCTACCTTTTTATCTCGGATTTGCCTCTCAGGCAGGCGGGATTTTGCCCAATCTCATCAATCCCACTCGCGGCGCGCATCTGTGGGTGATGTTCGGGACTCTCTTATTGCCCATCTTTTTCTGGATGATTTCTTTAAGACGCGGAAAAATTAATTGGAAGCGTGGGTTCGGACTTGTTTTGGGCTTACTTGCCACCCTTTGGCTTTTTTCTTGGCTTTTGGCGTGGGTGGCTTCGGCTGTCAACGCGTCTTTGGCATCTACCCTCATTCAATCGCAGGGGTTGACAACTTTCAGCGAGTTTTTTAGTCAGGCAAATGCACGGCGGCTCAATTTTGGGTTCAGCTTCCTCACCTTGCTGGGGGTTGCAGGGGGAGCGGTATCTTTGCTCTTTTTCAGAAAAGAGCCTACCGAAGGCAATCAAGTCGAAGGTCACGCGCGTCCCGTCCAGTCCTTCATCCTATTAATGATTCTTTTAGGCTCTCTGCTCGTGATTGCGCCCGAATTCTTCTATCTGCGTGACCAGTTTGGGACGCGGATGAATACCATCTTCAAGTTTTATTATCAGGCGTGGATTTTGTGGAGCCTCTCAGCGGCTTATGCAATGTCGGTTTTACTAAAAAACAAACGGGGATATATTATTTTTGCGCTTATACTAACAAGTTTGCTTTATCCGATTTATGGAGCACTTAGTAAGGCGCAAGCCGATGTGCTAACGCTGGATAGTGCGGCGCATGTGCAAGCGGAAGATGCCGCGGCAATTGCGTGGCTAAAAGATGCGCCAGATGGCATTTTACTTGAGGCAGTGGGGGGCAGTTATACGGGCTATGCGAGAATTTCGACCAATAGTGGTTTGCCCACGGTACTGGGGTGGCCCGGGCATGAATCGCAGTGGCGGGGTGGGTATGAGGAGATAGGGTCGCGGCAAACTGATGTAGAGACGATTTATGCCACGAGCGATTGGGAAGAAACGAAACGACTTTTAGCGCAATATAATGTGCGTTATGTGGTTGTGGGCGGACTTGAAAGGACTACTTACCGCGTGAATGAGCAAAAATTTATGCATTATCTTGAGCCTGTGTTTGAATATGGAGATCTGAAGATTTTTCTTGTGCCATGATATGTCTATGGGAGACATATTCCTTCCCCCTTCGGGGGATGGCTAGGCGGTGTCCTGAGCCTATTGAAGGAAAGAGGGAAAAGTGAGAAATACCTATTTTCAGATCAGCCAAAATTTACCATTATCTGATTTTGTTCATAACAACTTATACTGAATCAAAAAGCCCCTAACGCTTTTATGCGTTAGGGGCTTTGTTTTTCTAGCAACTTCTATTATGCAGATGCTTTTCGTAGTTTACGGGCAAAGAAAATTACGGCAACAAACACAAGTGTGAGCATCATCAAACCGGGGATGCCTACATCATCTGCAAAGCCCCCATCGGGGAGGGCAGAGGAAGTGGGCACTATCGTTTGAATAGAGTTCGATGCCTCTGTCAGCGCGGCGGCTACTGTTCCTGTGGCGGCGGTGTTCGGGGTTGCGGTAGGCGTATCTGTGGCAATAGCAACAACGGGTGTTTCAGTTGCTGTTGCAGGCATGATGGGGCTTGGGCTGGCCAAAGGTGTTTCTGCTAAGGCAGTTTCAGCACCAGATTCTGTTAACATTAGAACAACTTCTGTTTCTTGCGCTACAGCCGCATCACCTGCGGCTTCTGAGGTGGCTTTTTGCTTGGGTAAAAAAACTAAAGCATAAATAGCCACGCATATTAACGCCAAGAGAATAATGCCTCCTAAAATACTGGCGGCAACTATGAAGGTTTTATTACCTTCCTCTTCTTGAAAATCGTCATCTTCCTCTGCGAAAGGGCTTTCATCTTCATCATCAAAATCTTCAAACATAGCCATAATCATTCTCCTCTTTCTTATAGATAACTATCTTATCCTAATACTTCTAAGTTTACCAGAGGAACAAAAACTTGCTCCCCATTTTTCAGTTTCACTCTACCTGCCAAAACTCGTAAACCATTTGGCAAGGTTTTTAATGTTGTTGGTAATTCTACTAGTGTTCCTGTGGCACCCGCATGGGGGGCACGGCGCAAACGCACATTTTGGCCAGAGGCAAAACTCTCAACTTCACGCGGGGTAGGAGGTAAATCGGCATGTGGAAGGGGAATAATTACCTCTGGGCGCGTGCCTTTATAGCGATGATAGGCTTCAGCGTTAACAGTTACGTTTTCTCGTTGATTATTAGTGCTAATAATTTTGTGGGCGGTTTCATTCATCGGCTCATTACCAATAGCATCGGTAACAATAATGGGGAAAGGCATTTTTCTTGCCAAGCCCAGTAGAGACGGATTCAAACTAGATAAGATGAGACCGCGCACTGTTGCGTCTTTTGCTGATTTTAGTGTCTCTGCGTCTTGGCAAGATCCGCCTAAAACAACAAAACTACGAATGCTAATATCTAACTGGCTTGCTTCTAGTATATGGTCGGGTTTTTCGGCAATAATATGAAGTGTGCCACTATTGATGCGCCCATTTCCCCAAATACCTTGAATCAATGCGCCAACTTCTTGAATGATAACGCCACGGTTAGGGATTATTTCAGTTACTTCGCCTGAAATTCCGGCTCTAAGAGCCAGCTCTTTACCAGATGTATCTAATAGGATTTGCCCCCCGCCCATAGCAACTACGCGTCCACTTTGCTCTACTTTAATTTCTCTGGGAACCAATCCCCCACTCGTAGCAACAACTGTGCCAGCCGACAAATGTTGACCTGAACGAATATCGCCTATCTTTTTTTCAGCTGCCTTAGGCTTAATATCTAAAATGCGTGCTACGTCAATTAGATGGTGTTTATGAGAGAACTCAGCTTCTGCAACTACCGCACTTGCAAGGACGCGTTGGTTTAATCTGGCGATTACTTCACCAGGAAGAGGTAATTCTCTTTTACGGATAATTGTTGTTAAGGCTAGGTTGTGAGATATAGGTGCAAGCATGGTTTAACCTCCGAGTGTCCAGAGCCATTTTTTGATTAGCTCACGACGACGAATATCGTCAGATGTTAAATCAAGGGGACGTCCACGACCGTCTAAGACAATGCCTAGAGCACTGCCGCCAACCTTTGTAGATATTTTTTTCCCTGCACCAAGACCGACATCGGCTCGCTTCAAAGGTTGCAAATTAAGGTCGGCTGCTTCACCTATTCTAAGCGGAATGACTTTGAAACCTCCTTGCTTTACTTCTTCAGTGCTAACGGAACCATCTGCACGGCGAAGGCTGGCTTTCAAGATGCTTGTTCCATATTTTGCCGAACTTACTGGGGCAATAACTGTTGCAAGATTAACAAATGCACCTGTTTCAAGTGCCTGCACTGGCAGGAGGGTATTGACATCTGCTGTGGTTCCTAATGCGGGAAGAAGGTTATTTTTATCGAGAATCACGGTTGTCACGCCTGCTGGTTGCAGGGCATCCAGTAAAATGAGCAGGCTCTGTCCAAAGGTAGGGGCGTTCGACAGCACACTGCCTCCAGCCAGCACGACTTCAAAGAGGGGAAGCAGGTTTTTCTTAAGGACGGGGGCGTCACTTGGAAGTTCCTTTGCTGTTTTCTCCATAGCGACTCGAAGGGCTTCCCTTCCGAGTGCTTGCTCTATCTGCAAATCTTTTTTTGTTGCCGGTATGCTATTGGGATAAAGTGCTTTGGTGTAGATATAATTCCTAATTTCTTGAGTAGAGGCATCTACGATTAGCCAGCGGGCGATATTTTCGAGACTTGTGTAGTTAAGGAGTTCGGAAATGCTTGTGCCCATGCCAAGATAAGGATATACCTTTGTTTGGAGGTGATCTCCTATACCTACAGAGAATGTTGCGGCTGAGGCACCTAAATTTACAGAAAGAAGGGCTTTTTCTGCCCCATAAAGTTTACTAAGTAGGTGAATTATTCTGCTCTCAGCAAAAACGGAGGGAAGCATTCGCCCGCCTGCCCACATATCTAATTCTTCTACGCCAGGGATTTGCGTTTTGCGAACATCAACAAATGCCCGAGCTATTTTTTTTCGTGCGGGGCGCAAGTCTTCGGTGCTGATTGATGGGCGGATATTCGAGGTTGTATATAAATTACTGCTAAGAGGTTCAAGTGTTTTGCGAACTTCATCTGCCATTTTCTGATTGCCAGCGTAAAGAATAGCAGGACGTTTGTCTTTAGGCATTAGATACGTTGCTAAGCCAATTGTTTCGATATTTTTTTTCAAAGATAGTGCCGCGCCATCATCTGTACCACCTGCTATGATAATCAGGTCAGGATTGGCTTTGAGGATTGCGTCAATTTGCTCTTCTGCTTTACGAGGGTCATTTAGACTAATGCTTTCTACAACACGAGCATAAGTCGATTCTGCAAGATTTTTTGCGCTTTCAAGAGAGACATCTGAGAGTAAGCCAGCGATAACGACTCTTAGCGTTTCCCCTGTTGAAATTGAGGCGGTAATCGCATCTACACCGCTCCCATCTTCTTGAATAGATGAGATGATGTGCTGGTCATCGTCTATAAATTTTCTTCCTGTAATTTCTGCCAATCGCTCAATGGATTCTCCTATTCCAGCAGAAATATCGTTAAATGGCGCGTGAGAAGTACTGGGCGATTGCCCAATAGCAATAAAACGATAGCGACCATCTACCACGTCAAAAAGCATGGCGCGAGTCGTAGCTGAGCCAATATCAAGTGCTAAAACAGAAACACCTTCGATTACAGAAGCCATAAGGTTTATTAAGAGAAAATAAAAGTGAAGAGGAAATCAAGGCGCTCAATGAGGGCGGTAAGTGCGGCAGAGAAAACGCCTGCAAAGAGAACACCAAATGTGATTGCGATAAAAACCTTGCCTACGATGGCGAGGATATTTGTAATTATATTACGATGATTTTTTCCATCATCACCACGTTTTGCAGTGAATTGGAAATAAACCAGTGTTGAAATTGTCCCAATAAGCATTAATATGCTTTCAAGAAATTGAATACCGCCCGAAGCCCCTTGCGGGTTCCCTGATTGGAAATCAAAGGTATTGATTGCACTCAAGGTCTGGGGGAAGATTGTTCCTTGCACTGCGCCCACAATTGCTATTGCCGCACCAACGCCAACCATCAAAGCGACAGAAGGTGTTCCTAATTTGGAAAGCGGAGGAATGGCTTTCATCAATAATAAAATGACTAAAAACAAGGCAAAATACGCACGTATTTTCTCGTCACCTGTGCCAAACAGCATGGGTTGGGCAAGATGAGGCACAAGTACCGACTGCCAAACAAGGGCAAAAACATATCCTGCTGAAACCCCCACAAATATATAAATAGTAGCTCTAAAAAGTGGATTATCACCTATCAAATAAGAGAATACAAATAAAGTTAGGAGGAAGGCAACTACGCCAATAAGAAGTTCAGACACTTTATTTTTCCTCCTTCTGTCTTTTTTGTTCTACGCGTAAAGCGAATAAGAAACTACCCATAGCACCTACAGCAATTAGAATTTCTGCGAGAAGAAGACCAACGCTATACGCGTCCCAGTATCTTCTTCCTAACCCCTCTTCTCCTAGCACATGTTCATAGAGCGCACTCCCCGAAAGTCCACTAATCAAACCATCTACTTGCCCAGAGAAGTAATAGGGATAAATAATTGGTTCTGCCTGTGCGCTAATTGCCATCAAGAAAGGTGACATATCTTCATCGCTACTTCCAGCATAAACAGTTTTCTGCTCAATCCAATTACGCCCTTTCTCTACATCGTTGGTTAGAATAACTACGGCAGAAAAATCTGAAAACTTAGTAATTTCTGCAAGAGGATGTGTTTCCCAAAGAGCATTATTACCGATTGTCTTATGTGGCGAACTAATAAAATTCGCTATGCCCGATGTGCCACCTGCCAAATACCCCAAATTCTGATAATTTGTGCCAGCAACAACCTCATAATCACTGTGTTTTTCTAATTCGGTAAACAAACTTTCTGCAAGCGCAGGACCTGTTGGCTGGGTAGAAATAACCACTAAATTTTGCCCCCGCGTCATCAACTGCGTTACCAATGGCAAAGCAATAGCTTTCATCTCACCAGAGAAACCTGCTTCATAATCAAATACCAATAACACGCTCCCATCCGCGGGCAGTGCGTTAATCATATCAACAGATTTTTGTATTTCAGACTCTTTCCCATCGGATAAAGGCGTTATTTTTGATTGACTAAAAAGTGAAGAGCCAACTGCCAAAAAGAGCAATGCAGTAATCACCCAGCGTAAGATAGGCATAGAAGAAACTTTCTTCGGCGCAAGAAAAGCACTTGGCTCAGTTTCCCCAGCCAATAGATTCTCTAACATCGCCGCACTACTTTGCTGGCTTTCGCTTACTTCTAACTTTATAGAGTGAGCCTGAGGTTTAGCCATTTGCCCAATTACAGCTGTAACAGGCAAAACACCGCTTAATCCTGCAAGAGGTCCTGTGCCAACTACATTCTCATCAGAAGGTCTAGAAGAATCAGGCACTACATCTGCCACAGGGCGCATTGCCTGTACCCAGCTTGGCAACTCTGCCCCCGAAGCATCACCCTGCTCATCAGGTGCCTCAGCATCAGAGAATTCGTCATCTGCAATATCTTCAGGTCCTAGGCTAGATATCCAATCGGGCATATCTGCCTCAAAAACTTCATCTACCACATCAGCAGAAGTGGGGTCAAGAATAGGTGCTGGCGCAATATCTTCATCACCCTCTACCGAAGATAAATTATCCAACCAAGCAGGCATATCCTCAGCAGGAAGGGCAGATATTTCGTCAACTTCTTCCTCGGCCGAATCATCAACAAGATGCGCCGAATCATCAGCAAGAGGCGTTTCCATTTGGGATAGCCAATCTGGGATATCTGCTTTTTCTGCCAGTGGGATTTCCGTCTCTTCAGCATCTACCGTTAAATCAGCAAAAGGATCGGACGCCTGTGAACGTGATGCCATTTCATCAACATCACCCAGTCGAGGCGCATCATCTCCCGCCGCATTCTGGGTAGATAATCCATCAGAGGGCAAAGCAGAAAGCCAGTCGGGGATATCTTCATCAGCAGAAGCTTCACTTTCAGCAAAAGTATCAAAAAGAGTTTCTTCTGTACCTTTTTCATCAGGTTGAAGATTTGCCATCCAATCAGGAAGATCGTCACTTCTTTCAATGGATGAAACGGGTTCTTCGGAGACTTCTTCTTGCGCATCTGCAGATTGAAGTCCGCTCATCCAGTCGGGCATATCTGCATCGGTGGCGGGAGTGGCATCTCCTGTTGCGGGGGTTGCGTCACCTGAGCCAGCCATCCAATCAGGAAGATCGTCACTGCTTTCACTGGCAGAAACAGGTTCTTCGGGGGCTTCTTCTTGGGCATCGGCAGATCGAAGCCCGCTCATCCAGTTGGGCATATCTTCATCGGTGGCGGGAGTAGCATCGTCTGAGCCTGCCATCCAATCAGGAAGATCGTCACTGCTTTCAATTGCTGAAACGGGTTCTTCGGGGGCTTCTTCTTGGGCATCGGCAGATCGAAGTCCGCTCATCCAGTCGGGCATATCTGCATCGGTAGCGGGGGTTGCGTCACCTGAGCCAGCCATCCAATCGGGGAGGTCGTCACTGCTTTCACTGGCAGAAATAGGTTCTTCGGGGGCTTCTTCTTGGGCATCGGCAGATCGAAGTCCGCTCATCCAATCGGGCATATCTTCATCGGTGGCGGGAGTAGCATCGTCTGAGCCTGCCATCCAGTCTGGGGCAGGGTCGGAGGCACTCACGCTGGGAGAATCGGCATCCAATTTGATGGCAGAATCAGGTTCCCCCAAGGGTGTTTCGGCGGGAGGTGAAGAAGAAGCTGCTGATGATAGCCAATTCGGGAGTTGCCCCGTCTTAATATCCCCCACATCCAGCTTATCCTCTTCAATAAGGTCAGGTAAAGATTCGGCTTCTTGCTCTATAGATTCTTCTTGAAGATCCGCCATCCAATTCGGAAGTATCCCTGTTTGGATGGGTGCTTCTTCAGTAGAGGGGAGAGGGGTATCGCCGGCGGTGATAGGCTCATCCGCCGCGGGAATACCAGGGGGAAGAATTTCTTCTTCGCTTTCTTCATCAGGGGATGTGTCGCCTTGAAGATTTTTGAGCCAGTCCGCGGCTTCATCATCATCTTCGTCATTATCATCTTCTAACCCCAAGCCTGCAAGCCAGTCAATGGACGCATCTTCTTCTTTTTTCTCTTCTTCTATTATGGCTGGTATTTCTGGCTCTTCTTCAACAGGCGGGGGAGAAAATCTAGGAGATAATTCTTTTGACTCTCCGCTTTTTACACCTTTGCGGGCGTTTTTCAACCAAGCAGGGAGAGCAGATTCAAGCTCAGATGTTGCTTTTGCGGTTGGGTTTTGTCCTGAATTGATTAACTTTCCACCACCATCCAATTCGCTAGTGCTCTGACGCAAACGCTGGTTACAGCTTTGGCAATTATCTAAAGAAACAGGGTTTGTTTCTCCACAGACGGGGCATTTAATAGTTTTCATTATTTACCCCCATAAGGTCTATCTGAACCAATCAAAACGCGTATACCTGTGAGAAGGGTGCCTAAAGCCACACCCAAAAGAATACCGCGTGCGCCACTTGTGGCTAGAACACCGACAACTAAGGGACGAATAAAATCATCCATAAGGGGAAGTTCAAAGAAAGGGAGTGGAGCGGCAACAAGCATGGCAACTAGGGCAAAAGCTAAGAATACCATTGCCATTATATCTTTACGATAACCTAAAAGACGGATACCAGCATAGATTAGAGTGACGGACATAATTGCAAGCAAGCTACTTTCTACAGGTAAAATAATTGCACTAAAGACACCTTGCATTACGGATGAGTTTGTCCCCAGCAGTAAGCCTAAAACGAGAGAGAGCAATAAAGAAACTATCAAAAAAAGACTATAAACTCTCCCTTTTTCTTTATTTTGTATCTTCTTAAGATGAACAAAGAACAAATTGCTAACGCCTACTAAAACCGCCGCGCCAGCAAGAATAACTGCCCACTGCACAATGGTAATGCGTACGCCATTGAGTGTATCGTTAGGGAAAAAATAGCCAAAGAGAACAAGTAGTCCAGTGGCTATTGCGATAGCGGGAGCGAAGAGTTTGTTCATAGCAAACCTGCCAATAACTTCATCCCCGCGCCCACGATTAGAGCACCTATAATTAACCAGCGCAAAATATCTTGTACATACAGGCTAACGAGATGGGTTCGTCCCGCATTGAGATAGGCACCCGAAGCATAAAGTTCTTCACCTATTAGAGTTTCGTTTGCGCTGGCATATAATATCGCTTGTGCAGGCAGTGCATCTGTGCCAGCGAGGGTAAAGGAATCTGCTCTTTCGGCGGCATCGCTAAGCAAGCCGACTTCTGTGCCAAATCCACCCGCCAATACATTGACAGAAATATCCTCGTCATAAATTGCAGGAATAGTGCCTGCCGCATAAGAAAATGGCGTTATTCCCATTAGGCGACCAGAAGTCGCGTCATATTGTTGATCTGCACCCGCGATATGATGGGCTGTCTTCAAGCTATCTTGGGAGAGTATGCTAAGGGGAGCATTGCCAGATGTGGCTAGAGGAGGCTTATCACTGGATGCTGATAATTCTGCAGATTGGCGTAAGACACCTAGTGAGGCAAAAGACGCCGCGGTACGGGAACTGGTAATATCAGACGCACCAAGTGAAAAGTGAATTCGCGAGCCATCTTCTACGGCGGTGCCAAGGGATTTATTTAGTTTAACAAACGCGGGGATGTCGCGGAAAGAGGCTTTTACTCTATCCTTGAGCAAGAATAGCCCAAGTAGTAAAATTCCGCTAAACAGGATAAATCCAAAACCAGCAAGAGTGGAAATTTGCTCCAAGTTATTCCTTCCTTAAATAATCAGCAAAAGCTCGAGTTTTTTCTTTGTCTTCAAGGAAATCTGCCAAATCATGCAGACGATCATCACCAAGCAGTGGTTGTCCAAAACACAAAACTTGTGCCCCAACTATATTTAGTGGTTCACCAGCCTCTAGCAACCATGCAACAAGACTTGTGGCACGATAACGAGCTATAGTATTTGCCCATTTTGTCCACGTAATACTTGGCGTTTGCATGCCCTAAAGTATAGCATATTTTAAGGTTTCAAAAAGTTTAGTCTCTTGCATGAGCAAGGTCAAGTGACCATTGGGGGGATTTTGTACACATTTAAAGGTACTACATCTAATTCTTTCTTATTATTCGAGGTACAATGGTTTTGTAAAATTCAATGGTTTCTATATTCATAAGTGCTCTAGCCGCCGTCATCGGCGGCGTGTTTTAGAGAAGCCTGCGCCGAGGACGGCGCAGGGAACGTAGAGAAAACAGGCTTTTGCAAGAGGTCTATTGTTTTCAGTTTGGGAGAGTTTATGTTTTATTCAAAAAAATCAAAATTTTTTGGGATTCTAGCATTAGCGATACTATCTTTCGCTTGCCAGCTCTCACCTTTTGACGCGCCAGAAACAGAAACCCCAACCGCTTCTTCTACAGCACCAATTCCTGGAATCATTCCTACAATCATTCCCCCGTCGCAACCTTTACGTTCGCTAAATATCTGCCTTGGGCAAGAACCAAATACCCTTTATATTAACGATGACCCTAACCCCGCCGCGCTAAGCGTTCTTGAAGCAATTTATGACGGACCTCTCGACAGCCGCAATTATAGTTATCAGCCTATTATTCTTCAAAAAACACCATCCTTTGAAAATGGCGATATGCGTCTCGAATCTCTCCCTGTTGAAACAGGGGATTTAGTCGTAGATTTTGAAGGCAATCTGGTCGAGCTGGTCGAAGGAACGCGCGTTTACTCCTCTGATTGCCAGGAAGAAGTTTGTATTACCACGTTCAAAGAAGATATTCCCTTGAATATGGACCAAATGGTCGTTTATTTTAGTTTTTTGCCCAACCTGCGCTGGGCTGATGGGGCACCACTAACATCTGATGATTCTGTTTATGCTTTTGATCTTGCTCTCGCAAATAAAAACCTTGCCGATGAATACCTGCTAGAAAGAACGGCTTCTTACGAATCTGTAGATGAACTCACAACCGCGTGGCGGGGATTGCCTGGTTATAGAGACAATAGTTATATGACCAATTTCTGGCTCCCCCTGCCTTACCATGTATGGAGTGAATTCTCACCCGCCGAGTTAGCCAATACCGATATCGCAGCGCGCTTTCCCATTGGTTGGGGAGCTTTTGTTATTGACGAATGGCTTCCAGGTGAAAGCATTACGCTTGTCAAGAATCCGCTTTATCATAGAGCATCAGAAGGTTTCCCCAAACTGGACATAATCACATTCCACTTTGTCGCCAGCCCCGATATTGCCATCGCCGCGTTAGTAAATGGGCAGTGCGATCTCCTTGACCCTAGCATCTCTTTTGACAGACAAGTAGCTCTTCTTCAAGAACTCGAAGAAGCAAAAGAAATTCAATTTTATGCTACCGAAAAAAAATCTTTAGAAAATCTTTATATTGGCATTAATCCTGCCAGCTACGATGATGGCACAATCTCTAGCACTGACCGCCCCGAATTTTTCAGCGACCCGCTCACTAGACAAGCCCTTGCGCTATGCCTTGATCGTCAAGAAGTTGTCGACACCGTATTGCACGGATTTTCTACCGTTCCCGATAGCTACATCCCTAACGCTCACCCACTATACACATCAGATATTGCCCTCTATTCTTATAGTTCTAACAAAGGCAGTATTTTATTAGACGATATTGGCTGGAAAGATATAGACAACGACCCCACCACCCCACGTACTGCCTATAATGTAAAAAATGTCCCCGTAGAAACCCCCCTCATCCTTGATTACATCACCACCAACTCACTTCAACGGAGGCAAGTAAGCGAAATTTTAGCGCAGTCTTTACAAAGCTGTGGCATTGGCATTAATTTACACTACCTTCCCCCAGAAGAATTCTATGCCGCTGGTCCCGAAGGCATTCTCTTTGGGCGTAACTTTGACCTTGCTCAATTTGGGGTGGGCACCGAAAACCTCATGCCCCATTGTGAGTGGTTTAGTTCAACATCAATTCCCGATTCGAGCAACGATTGGTTCGGTGAAAACCTAAGCGGATTTAGCAATAGCACTTACGATGAAGCCTGCAAAAAAGCAAATTTCACACTTCCAAACGCACAAGACTTTGAGGAAAATTATCAAGAAACCCTCCGTATTTATGCCGAAGAACTACCCTCTATACCCCTTTTCGCTTACCCTCAAGTTTCTGCATCTCATATAGATTTAAGCGGTTTTTCTCTTGATCCTAGCGCACAGAATTGGTTATGGAATATCGAAGAACTTTATATTGTGGGGCAATCTCAACCCGTTATCACCAATACTCCCGCCCCAACAATAACATTAACACCAAACCCATCTTCCTCTACACCCACAAATACGGCTGCCCCATCTTCATCTACGCCTACAAATACAGCTACCCCCGAAGATTCTTATCCGAACCCTTAAGATAATCAGATGAGTTATTTAAGGCTGGAAATAGGAAAGAACGCAGCACCTGACCTCAACTTGAGTGCTGATTATTCAACATTGGGCAGGCATAAACGAAGCGCAAAGAAACGGTCACGAAAAACATCACGTTTAGGTTCTTGCACCCAAGCTAAAAACGCGAGCGTCTCGGCACATCATCATAAGTATTTTTGCATACACTCATATGCCATTCCCAAAAAGCGGTATAATCTCTCCCCGATATGATGAAGCGAAAAGATAAATCCCCTGAAGATTTAAGTATCAGCGAGCTACGCCGTTTATTGATGGATAAGCGGCGCAATGTGCGTCAGGAGCGATTGGACACCTACCGCAAAACTGGACGTGTAGTTCAGCTTGCGTCACAAGAGTTAGATTTTCACCCCATCATCGAAACGAACGCAAACGAGAAGCTTGATACGGCTAAGGAGGCATCTCCCCGAAAAAAAAGCTGGGGTGAGCGTCTCTTACTTGGCGTGGAAGTGATTGCCGTCATTGGGCTTTTCGGCATCATCCTGAGCGGATTTGACATCTTGCACAACCTAAATGCAGAATTTGCCTCTGCCCTAGAACAGCCCACAATGGCACCCACGCCCTTGGTTATGGCTGTCGTTCTCCCTTCTGGCCACACCCCGCCCATAGATGGAGAATCTAAACCAAACGAAGAAGAGATTCCCAGCCACCTTCGCCCAATGGTGCAATCTATCAAAGATTTGCCTATCCCACCCGCCAGCCCAGAGCAGGCAATTCGCATTCAAATTCCCGCCCTAAATGTGGATGCCCCCATCGTACAAGGCGATGGCTGGGAGCAATTGAAGAAGGGCGTTGGTCAGCATATTGGTTCACCCAACCCTGGCGAAACAGGAAATATAGTTTTTTCAGCACATAATGACGTTTATGGTGAAATTTTTCGTTATTTAGATCAGTTGCAACCCGGTGATGAAATACTCGTCTTTACGCAACAGAAGCAGTATACTTATATCGTCAATGGCACACAAATTGTAGAGCCGACTCAAGTTGAGGTTATGGCAAGTACCAATATGCCAACGACAACATTGATTTCTTGTTATCCTTATTTAAAGGATCAACAAAGAATCGTAGTTTTTGCAGATTTACAAAATTAGAAAGTAGACCCAAAATCTAAAGACAAGTCTTAAATCTTATGTCTTAGGTCTTATACAAAAAAGGAGAAAAAAATGGTTAAGAAAAGCAGAAAAAAACAAGTAGATCACAGAGCACGCACAGCAGAGGAATTCAACCCCGATTACACTGAAATTAAAAGCGACCTCAAGCGAATTGGAACTTTGGCTAGTATCTTCCTCGTTATTTTAATTGCATTGTCTTTTATACTGTAGAGAATATATGCTAAGGTAAATGGGACTTTTCCCCTTACCACCCCTTAAACCCTATGACAAAAAACACTTTCGATATTATTATCTTAATCGGTCGTCCCGCTTCTGGCAAAAGTGAAATAATTGCTCATCTTAAAAATTGCCAAGATGAAAAACGATGTGAAAACTTCCACATTGCCAAGCTCGATTTTTTAGATGATTTTCCGATGCTCTGGACATGGTTTGAAGAAGACCATATCCTTGAAAATATCTTAGGCAAACCACGATTGCATACTGATTCGGCTGGTTATTTCAAAGACGATTATCTTTGGCATTTGCTGATAGAACGCTTCAATATCGAATATCCTAAACGCCTACGCAAAGAGAATTATCACGATGAAAACACCCTCATTATCGAGTTTTCACGCGGGAGTGAACATGGCGGATATATAGAAGCCTTCGAGCATTTGGGAGAAGATATTTTGAAGCGCGCCGCTATAGTTTACGTCAATGTCCCCTACGAAGAATCGCTACGAAAAAACCGCCGCCGCTTCAACCCTAACCGACCAGATAGCATTCTAGAACATGGACTTCCTGATGAAAAACTAGAACGTCTTTATAAAGAAGTAGATTGGGAGGCGTTTAGCAAAGCTGATTCAAAATTCATCGAAATACATGGCATAAAAGTGCCTTATGCCGTCTTTGAAAATGAAGATGATGTGACTACAAACACCCCCTCTCTACTTGCAGAGCGCCTTGAAGATGTGCTCACTAAACTGTGGGCTTTGAAGACGAATTAGTTTCCACCAAGCATTGGCTTCATCCTTAAAATAAGGATAATATCAAATTCTATTACTACTATTTTCAACTTCTGAGATGTTTCCCCCCTTCTTTATCTCAGAACAAAAGATTTTCTCTATATGCTCTATGGAAACATACTAATTCACGTTACGCCAGAGTAAACCATCTCCAAAATAAGTGAACGGGAGCAGGAAAATGGAATTCAATTGGACAACAATCGGTATTTTCGTTGCTGTTTGGCTTGTAGGCTATTTATTGGGATTGCTAGAATCTTCAATAAAAAATGACAAGAAAGAAGCCAAAGAAAAAAACGCTAGTGAGGGAGAAGAATTAGAAGAAGGCGTAGCCCCCGCAACAGCCAGCTCGGAGGCAAAAGAATTTGAGCCAGAAGTTCTAGCCGTGTTCGAGCGCATGTCTGGCGCATTGAAAATTCGTTTAGATGGGGAGATAATTGACTATAAATCTGACCTCATACCTGAACAACGAGCGCGTTTATTAGCTTTAGTTGTTTCTTTGCGCCCTTGGCTAGAAGGAACAAAGGCCGTCAACCCCAGCCCCCCTCTTCCTGTTGAGGTGAAGGTAGCGGCAGAGCCAAAACCCGCTCCCAAGGTAGACCTTGAACTTGATACTGACGCAGATGCTGCTTCTTTTAGCCATTTAAGTATGGTGGAGCAAATTAACCGTGTATTACAAAAAAAATTAGAAGAACACCCCTTAAATAAACGCGGCATTTCATTAGGCTCTGCGCTTGATGGTGGCTTGCTTGTAAAGGTGGGATTAAATAAATACGACAACGTTGAAGAAGTGCCAGAGCAAGAAATTCAAGATATTATCCACGAAGCAATTGCCGAATGGGACGCAAAGGTTCTGCCAAATTAGAAAAAACAGGGGGAAGATTGGCTATTCCCACGTATTCTTTTAATCTACAAAATATCCCATCTTTTACGCGTCGAACACTAAACTTGAATACCCCATATCCATCTTTCTTAATTAATCTTCGCGCTTTATCCAACGATAAAAGGTGCTACGCATCCCCGATTCTAGTAGCCAGATTTCATCTTCATTTTGTACAACACGGATTAAGGCTTCTGCAAAAAAGTTTAGGAAGAGCCAACGAACTAATTCGGCGCGTTTTTGGGCGGCAACAGATGCAGGAGCAGGCTCTAAGATATTGCCGTGCTTAAACTTCGCGGCTTCTGTCTCTACAGGCAAGATGAAGCGGACAATGGCTGTTGTTTCATCCACAATATAGGGACCATAAGCAAAGGGGCGATTCACAACTTCTGCACGTGAGGCAAGTTGATCTGCGCGATAACGTCCGTTGACCAAAAAGATCGAATAGCCCCCAATAGTACTTTCCATAAAATCAAAGACAAGCTCTTGAATTTTTTCATCCGAATAATCTACGGACAAAGCCAACCCTGTGCGAATTTGGCTAAATCCAATTTCCTGAATTCTTTGCTCAATCGTATCGCGATAGAAAAGATTATCAAGGGCTTCACGTAACCTGTCCTCGCGCGAAAGCGGCATGAAAAATTCGTAAATCAAAATGCTCGGAGAAACCTCTAAAAGATAGTCGGTGAACAAGCGTTTTTTCTGATGAAAAAGTTCTTTAAAGTCACTCAGGCGCACACGCAACATTTCTGGCTTCACGAGATATTGATCCCCTTTTGCCTCGATAAGATCGCTCAACTGACTAATAATATTCTCTTCAGTTTCAGAAAAGCCCCATCCTGTTTTGTCAGAAAGTGCTTGAACTGAAAAGGAGGTCTTTTCTTGTGCATGTTGTATGAAGAAGTCGAAGGTTTCTTTGAAATTTTGGGGTTTTGTCATGTGAAAACATCCTAAATCGTAGGGGGACAGTACGCTACAGGTTTGAATTTCTGCGCAGTTCTAATTTTACACCTATATCTATCAATTTCTTGACTTTCTTTTCTTATTTACTCGTTTTTTCGACATTAGAATGTTGCAAAAATGCAACAACGGTTATAAATAGAGCTATAACACTCAAATTCTTGAAAATCCCGAGCATCGTTACACGACACACGCCTTGAGCTACCCAGCGAAAACGGCGAATATCTATTTTCTATAAAACTGGCGGCAGTGCCTCTAAAAGTACTCAAGTATTCATGCGGGTTTCCTATGCTTGTTGCGGTCTAGTAAACACAACCATACGATAGGAACTCCACCTTATCCCCTATTTCTTCGGCTAGGGATGTAGATATGGATGTTATCGCTTTCACGCTAAAATCCATTTTAGAGTCTCCTTATGGTGTTTTGGATTGATGCATAATATGAGCTTGTAGTTATCGACAAGAAGAAATTATCATGCTAACTATTTCTTCTTCTTTTCCCATCCAATCACAAAAGCCATCCCAATCAAAACTGTCAACCACTTAAACCAATGCCAGATCAAGCCTTGCCAGAATTTGTTTTTAAATCGATAGAAAAGCCGTGCAATAAAAGTTCGTCTCCACAATGCCGCCCCTAAGGGAGTTCGCAACAATCCCTCACTATAGCCCCGAAAACTAAAATCATCTTTCGCGAAGGCACGTAAAATCTCCTCTGCCGCGATGCGCCCATAACCTAACGCGGGGCTAATGCCCTCACCGAGAAGCGCATCCACACCAAGCGCATCCCCCACAAGAATCACACGCGGAACAGAGGCTTGATTCCCCACATCATACCAACGGATAGGGTGCCCTTTTAGTTCATAATCATCTAAATTATATCCACTTTTTGCCATTTCTTCAGCCAGAATTTGGCGCAAAGAGACGCGATTCTCCCGCTTCACGATATTACTATCATAAATGCCCCAACACCGCATTGTTTCACCCTCTATTTTTGCAGGAAAATCCCAGAGATAACCAGAGATTCCTTTTGAGATAGGATGAAAGTCAAAGGATGCGCGATCTTCTGCTTGGGATATGGCGAGGACAGGCGTAATCACCTCTAACGCCCTCCCCACGTGCGGACGCTTGCTTTTTGCCACCGAAGCACGAACTTTGCTGTTAGAGCCATCTGCCCCAACAAGAACTTTGGCGTAAAAATCCCCTTTACTTGTTCTCACAAGGACATAATCATCAAAGTTCTCAACTTTTTTAACCGTAGTTTCTTCTTGAATCTTTATGCCCCGCTCTTTAGCTTTATTTGCCAGCCACGCATCAAATTCATTACGGCGCACGGTACGAAAAATAGGTTTTTTATTAAAAAAACGTGCCGCCAAACCACGCCCTTGAAAATTGAATAAAGCTCTATCCACATCCACATGAGGGACTTCACATAAATCAAGTCCAAGTTTCGCAATAATTCTCTCGCCATCTACTAAAATGCCACCTGCACAAAGTTTTGGACGAGGATGTCGCGCTTTCTCTAAAATAAGTATAGAACTTCGTTCGGCATTAACTAGCTGGTCAAGATGCAGAGCCGTAGACAACCCCGAGGGCCCCGCTCCCACAATGATAATATCGTAGTGTTTGTTCATCTCAAGATTGTACTTGAAATATAGTGATAAAAAGTAACTTCTTTGGTAAGGGGTTTTTTGTCTCGCCCCCGCGATTGCTCAACAAGCGAGATTGAATTCTCTGGCTGAGTTTATACTCTAGCAAAACTCAGCTTTCTCGGCATCTCACTCCAGATTTCCCCTTGCACTTTTTACCCCGCCTTCTTCTTTTGCGTGCCCCCCCCCATTGCTTGAAAAGAAAACTTATACTTGCTCCAACAATCGCCCATTAATATATTTATGCAAAATACTTGAAATAAGTGTTTGGTACGGAATTCCCTCTACCAAAGCTTTTTCTTGTAAGGCTTCTAAATTCTTGGTTGAAATGCGGATATTAACGCGTTTATCTTTCTTAAAAGTCGCTTCTGCATATTGTTGGTATTTTAGACTTTCAGCCTTATGATTCTCTACAGATTGCCACTCATCAGCTTCATAACTTTCCAAAACATCTTTTTCTTCTTCTGTTAAATTTAATTTATTTTTAGTCATGGCTACACCTATTTCTTACCTAGATATTTTTTCGTTGCTTTTCGGCTGGGGACAATCGTCTTTAAAAATACTTCCTTCTCATTTTCTACAAACGGAACCAAATAAGCATAATTGTCAACATCAACAATGAACATTTTCTGTCCAGAATATCTTTCTTGATTAGGATGTTCTATAGTATCAAGAACCAATCCTTTTTTGATATAAAACACAACTTTCTCAAAAGAAATATCACGCTCTTCTTGTAGTTTTTTGTTTTTTTCTGTGTTCCACGAAAAGTATTTCATATCGCATTTATATCACAACGTGTGCACTTTGGCAACGGACGAGATACTAACAAAAAACTGCGGATTTGAATTTCTCCGCAGTTTTTATTTTTTATGCTCTAGCAAAACTCAGCCCAAAACCTCCAACTTAACCACCCCTACCGCCAATCTTTTTATCCCCACGCTCTCGAAGACGATTGTTACGATTTCATCATCGCCATCTCCTCGGGAGTTTAGGATGATGCCATCGCCGAATTCGGGGTGGCGAATTCGCGTTCCCATCCGGTAGGTTGATTCTTTGGCGGGAGCAGGCTTGCCCTGAGCTTTACCGAAGGGCTTGGGTCGCGTTCGTTTTGCAGATGTTGACGAAGGCTTAGATGATGAAGATGTCCACCGTGTTTTTGATTTGCTATCACGCGAGGATTTTCCCATCCAAGAATAAGATTTTTCTCTCGATGTACCACTGCTGGCGCGAGTTTTTCCGATAATCAGGTTGTCGGGAATATCATCTAAAAAGCGAGATTCCGACATCCAATCGGTTGAGCCATAGCGGCGGCGTTCGGCGGCGCGCAGTAGGTAAAGCTGATTTTTGGCGCGGGTGATGCCCACATAAAACAGCCTGCGCTCCTCTTCCATTTCTTCAGGTTCGTCAAAAGTGCGACTGTGCGGCAAAATGCCATCATCTAACCCTACGATGAAAACTACGCCATATTCCAGCCCTTTTGCGGCGTGCAGGGTGAGCAACGTGGCGGCATCTTGCCCCTCGCTGAGCGTGTCTTGGTCAGAAATCAGTGCAACCGTTTCGAGAAATTCTGTCATACTGCGCTCGTCAAATTCTTCTGCCATCCGCCGCAATTCCATCACATTTTCCCAGCGATCTTCGCCTTCTTCCGTGCCGTCTTTCAGATACTCTGCATAGCCAATATCGAGCAAAATTTTATCGAAAAGTTCGCTAATTGTTAAAATTTCGGATGACGCACGCCAATCGGCAAATAATTTTCCAAAATTGGACAGAGGGGATGCTGCGCGCGAAGTGAACTTTTCCCAATACGGAGACTTTGTTCCGCTAGACAGCTCCAGAAGGAGCGCTCCTGGGGTGAGGTTGCTTGCCTCACGAGCGACTTGGTAAAGCGTCTCTAACGCCTTTTTGCCAATGCCTCGGCGGGGAACACCGATGATACGCGCCAAAGAAACCTGGTCGCTGGGGTTATGCACAAGGCGCAAATAAGCGATCACATCTTTCACTTCTCGTCTGCCATAAAAGCGTTGTGCGCCCACCAATTTATGCGGAATTTGCGCCCGCAAAAAAGATTCTTCGAGCAGACGAGATTGCGCATTTGTTCTATACATTACGGCGCAATCGCTAAATCTCGCCGCCCCGCTGGATGTGATTTGCAAAACCGTATCGGCGACATAAGTCGCTTCTTCATAATCATTCCCCGCTTCAAAATAAATGAGCTTATTCCCCGTGCCGAGATCGCTGAAAAGTTCTTTATGACGACGATTGGTGTTTTGCTTAATAACCGCCATTGCCGCATCTAGGATATTTTGTTTTGAACGATAATTTTGCTCTAATAAGATAATTTCGGGGTTGTTAAAGTCTTTCTCAAAACGTCTTAAATTGCGATAATCAGCACCTCGCCAAGCGTACACACTCTGGTCGCTGTCACCCACGCAAAATATATTTTTATGCACTGAAGCCAAATGCTTGATTAAGGTATATTGCGCCATATTTGTATCTTGGAACTCATCTACCAAAATATGGTGAAAACGTTCGGCGTATTTCTCGCGCACACCAAGGTTTTCTTCGAGCAAGCGCGCAGTCACAACGAGCAAATCGTCAAAATCCATCGCATTATTTTCAATCAACAATTCCTGATAACGCGCATAAACGCGTTTTACAACTTCATCGCGATAGGTTGTAGTTGGAAAATTGTCGGGGGAAATCAATTCGTTCTTTGCGTTAGAAATATAACCATGCACAGAGCGCGGTCTGTAGCGTTTATCATCTATATTCAATTCTTTTAACGCTCTTTTAACGACCACTTGTTGGTCATCTGAATCGAAAATAACGAAATTTGAATCGTAGGGGAGATGCATCACTTCTCGGCGTAAAATCCGTGCACAAACGGAGTGAAATGTGCCGAGCATCAATCCCTGTGCAAATTGTGGTCCAATCAAATTTTCTACGCGTTCTTTCATTTCACGCGCGGCTTTGTTGGTGAAGGTCACGGCTAAAATTTGATAGCCACGCACACCCTTTTGACTAATTAAATGAGCAATACGCTGTGTTAAAACGCGCGTTTTACCAGAACCTGGTCCTGCAAGTACGAGAACGGGACCATCTTCGGCGGTTACGGCTTGGTTTTGTTGAGGATTTAGGGACATATTATAAAAGTAGGCGCGGGTCTCAGACCCACCCCTACGGGATGGTGGGTTATTTCAATTCAGACGTACAATTCGGGCAACGCGTTGCCTTAATGGATATATCGGTGAAACAAAACCCACATTCTTTTGTAGTAGGTTCTGCGGGCGGGGCGGCAGCTTCTTCTTTTTTCGTTTTTTCTATATTTTTGATGAGCAGGAAAATGACAAAAGCAATCACAAGGAAATCTATAACAGCTTGGATAAACATGCCGTAAGTGACCACCGCCTCACCAACAGCAAAGGATAGCTCGGCAAAGTTGACACCGCCCATCACAATCCCAATTAATGGCATTAAAATATCCGCTACGAGCGAACTGATAATTGCCTTAAACGCACCACCAATAATGACGGCAACTGCCAAGTCTAGCACATTGCCGCGCATAATAAAATCTTTGAATTCTTTTAGCATTTCTTCTCCATATTTTAAAAACTTAAGACTTTAGCCATCAGACTTTCGCTAGAAAACAAGAGCAAATTTTAAGCTAAAATCTTCAGTCTAAAGTCTATCTTTTGTGATAAAAACGATTGTACCGTTCGCAGATATGACTGTCAACGAAAGATTGGTGTTGATAACAATATAGAAATTTAAAACCCTGCTTATAAAAAATGAGCAGGGTTTTAGATTAACATTAAAATAATTTGAAAAATACAATCCCAAAAAATTATTTAGGCTAAAGAAGTTGAATTATGTAAGTTAGAGCTTCCACCTCAGAATTAACCTCTGAAAAGAGATCCCCAACAGTTGGACCTAAGAGCGTTAAAGCGGCAATAATAACAACTGCAACTAAAACAATGACAAGAGCATATTCTGCCAATCCCTGCCCTTTTTCAAACCTTTGATCTACCACATAAATCACCTCCTTCAAAAAAACACAAAAACTTACTTCCCCAATGTAGCACAAAAACGAAGGCTATACAAGAAAAACCACTTTCAACTGTTTTGCCCCTTCGCATAATCGCAAATCTCTAAAAGCGGACACAGGCCACAATTTGGCTTACGAGCCTTGCAAATCTCGCGCCCTAAACGAATGATATTTAGATGTGCCGCGTAATAAGTTTCAGGCGGGAAAATATCTTCAAGAAAAGGGTGTGCTTTTTCTACTGATATTTTCTCAGGACGCAAACCAATCCTACCCGTAATACGATAAACGTGCGTGTCTACAGGAAAGGCGGGCATCCCAAGCGAGAAGAGCAAAACAATGGCAGCGGTTTTGGGTCCTACGCCCCTAAATTTTACCAACCAAGCACGCGCTTCTTCAACGGGCATTTCTTTAAGAAATGCTAAATCTAATTCACCCCGTTCTTCACTAATTTGACGCAAAGCATTTTGGATATTGGGTCCCTTCTGATTTGCCAACCCCGCTATACGCACAGCTTCAATAACCTCGTCAATTGGCGCATCTCGTACTTCTTCCCAAGTGGGAAATTTGGCGCGCAACGAGTCAAAGGCACGGTCTCGGTTTATATCATTGGTATTTTGCGAGAGAAAGGTTGAAACTAACTCATCAATTGCAGGTAATGGGTTTCTCCAAATAGGCTCGCCAAACTCTTCCAACAATCGCTTATGCGTTTCTAGGGCTTTTTTTTTCATGTTTTTCTCAACTCAAAAACAGGTCTACTTTCTCCCACTTTTATTTTTCGCCAATTATAAATCGAATTTACAGGTCCAAATTCTGCTAATTCTGCCAATTCAGATTCGTTTAGGATACCGAGCTGACGCAGGATTTCTAACATGATTGCGGCGCGGACTTTTTCACTGGGGTCGCCATCGGACACTTTGAGAGCAATTCCGACTCCCTTTGGGCTTGCTCCCGTTAAATCTGGCATGATGCCGACCATTTGATATCCTTCTGCCCCCCCTTTCACAATCAATTTGCCGCGCCCAACCTGCATAAGACGGGTATCAAATCTACCAAATCCACTCACCATTTCAGGATGTGCCATCATCGCTGAGGTGATTGTTTCGCAGGCTTCTGCGCGTTTTTTCTCTAGGTCGTGTGGGGCACAAAGACGCGCAAATCCCTGTGCCGCATTATAAAGGGGCATAGAAAAATTTGGTGCAGAGCAACCATCTATGCCGATGCCTATTTTTTCTGGGGAAATGAGACACATCTCAGAGATGGTCTGAAGTATATCTTTTTGGATGGGGTGTTCGGGTGAGAGATAATTATCGAGGGCTAAGCCGCGCTCTTTTGCAAAGGCGAGCATTCCGCTATGTTTGCCAGAGCAATTATGCCGAATGGGGGTGGGGTTTTCCCCTTGCACAATTAGCCTATTTTTAGTTTTTTCATCTATAGGTGGGTGTGAGCCACATTGTAGATGGTGCTCTCCTACACCCGCTTTAGCTTGAATGCCGCGTACCGCGTCTACGTGCATGTCGGTGCCGATGTGTGAGGCGCAGAGTTGTGCTATTTCTCGCGGGACCAAGCCCAAATCACACGCGTAGCCTTGTTCAATTAGTGGCATCCCCTGAAAGGGTTTAGCAGATGATCGGAGAAAGGTCTCCAGTTGAGGATTCCCAATCCAAGCAAGTAACGTGCCAGAAGAATCTACAACAGCGGCAGAGGCGTAATGAAGTGATTCACTTTTTGTACCACGTGTTCGTTTTAAGGCGGGGCTATATGTGGTATTTATTTTTATTCTCCTTCTTCAAGGATAAGATTGCGAAGGTAGTATTCTTTTAGGCCGTGGCGCAGGCGTTGGGCATAGGCTTCTTCGTTTGAAACAAGGAAGCGTAAGGGGGAGAGGAGTTCAGTGATTAGGCTTTCTGTCTCTTCAGGCTCTGCTTTTTTCACTGAAAGCGCAGTAAGCTTTTTATGTGCGCTTTCAATGAGTTGGTATTGTTTTTCAATGGTGCTTGAGGCGCAAACACCGCCCCGCCCACTGACTATGGTGTAGCCTTTATATTCTTCACTTGCAAGGAGGTTGAGGTCTTCGAGCCATTGCGGTAGGTTGGCATTGGCAAAGAAAGGCGGTTGGTTTTTGACAATTGTATCGCCAATAAAGACGATTTTTTCTTCGGGGAGAATGACCCAGATTGCACCGACATCTGCGCCAGGGTGATGCTCAAAAACAAGCGGTGTTTCACCCCAATAGAGAGTTGTTCTTTTTGTAAATGTGATTTGTGGTGGTGCCCAGCGGATATTGCTAAGAATGGGGATACTTTCCCATTCTCCGCCTGTTTGGTTTCCTTGTGCTTTAAATGTGCCCGAACGATTATCAAAAAAGATGGCTAAATTTTCATGTGCGAAAACTTTAGTGTCCATAGCTCGCGCACCTATAATTCTATCCATATTGGTATCAAGGTTGATAAGCAGGCGTTTCTTGCCACTTTCGAGGCTTAAAAGGTCTGTGCGCCATGCGCGGGCTTCTTCGGGAATTAGAGGCGCATCTATATATATCATACCGCGCGGAAGGTTGATTGCGCCTAATGTTACGCCGGCGTATTTTTCTTCAATATGAACGTTCTTTTTAAGTGATTGCATGTTGATTTCCTTCTTTGTTATTTTTGTCAATGGGCAGATTAATATTAAAGCGTGTGCCTTTACCATGCTTCTCATCGACCCAGATTCTTCCACCGTGTTTATTAATGGCTAAACGACAAAATGCGAGGCCAATGCCAAAACCAGAGGCTTTCGTTTTGCCACGAGTAAATTTCTCAAAAATAGCTACACGCTTTTCGGGAGAAATACCAATGCCATCATCGGATACCCATAACTCTACCGAGTTACCGTTTGCCTTAGCCCCCATTTCGATATTGCCAGCCTCAGGGGTAAATTTAGAGGCATTTTCTAATAAGTTGATGAGTACTCGAGTTATCATATCGCTATCTACCCAGATATTGGGAAGGTTTTCAGGAATACTTATTCGTATTTTTTGACACCGTGATTCAATTGCAGGCACGACTGCTTCAAATGCCTCATGAATCAACTTGCTGGGAGAAGCCCCATCTTGGGTAACAATTTCATGCCCCGCCTCAAGTCGATTAATATCTAAGAGTGAGGAGATAAGACGCTGCATGCGTCCTGTGGCATTGCTTGCAATTGTTAATACCGTCTCTACGGCTTCATCTTTTTCTTCTAACAAGCTATCTAAAATATCTAAGCTAGAGACAACATTGGCTAATGGCGAGCGTAAATCGTGATATATCATAGATGCCATATCATTACGAAGGGCATCTAGAGCTTTGCGCTCACTAATATCAAGGAATGTCCACTGGAGTGCTTCTTCTTTGCCAAAATAAACGCTACGTACATAAACTTCTACGGGAATTTGATTGCCCTCTTTGGTGTAAAAGACGGCTTCGTAACTATTGCTTGGGTCATAACGCAAATAATCAAAGCCTTCACCAACATCATCCCAGCTTATCATGTGGATGTCTTCTATTCTCATCTCTCGGATGCTTTTTGCATGGTATTTACTTAGAGATAATACTTGCCGATTGGCTTCTAGTATTTTCCCGTCCCAATCGGTGATTAAGATAGGCTCAATGTTATTATGAAATAGCTCATAATAACGTAGGCGGGTTTTTGCGACTTCTTCAAAATAACGCGCATTTTGAATGGTCGTTCCCGCCAGGCTACCTATCCCCGTCATTACCAATAAGGCGTCTGGGTCAAATTCTCCGGCGGTGGGATTGATGGCTTCTATTACACCAATAATCTTGTCATGCACCTGAATAGGAGCCATTACAACTCCCTGTGAATAAGTATCAGCAAAAAACTGAGGTTTAGCAAAAGGGTTATCAACTTTCAGTGCAGGAATTACAACACCACGTCTGTCGCTCACTACTTTTGCAATTATGCCTTCGCCTTTAGGCACACGCTTACCCAAAATACTGCCTGCCTGAGCACCTGTTGCGGCATGAAAAAGAAAATCGCCACTATCTGGCTCTTCTAATGCCAGTGCAACTGTCTCTACTCTTAATGCCTGTATAGTCTGGTTCAAAACACGCTGAAAAACATCTTCTATTTCTAGAGAGGCGTTAATTGTTGCCGCACCCTCTGCCAATGCTGTCATCACTCGTGCCTGACGCTGACTCTCTGTATATAAACGCGCATTTAAGATGGCAATACCCGTTTGGTCTGCAATGGCTTGCATCAACTCAAGATGTTTACGATCAAAAGTATTAGGAACAGGGTGTACAAGAGTCAGTACCCCCACAATTTCCTCGCGAGCCATCAAGGGAACACAAAGCGCAGATTTTGCCCCACTCTTTTTTACGGCATCATCGGGGCGGTGTAACCAGCGTTTGTCATTGCTCGTATCAAAAACTAGTGCGGGCTTCTTGTTGCGTACCACCCACCCCGCCAAACCGCGTTCAACAGTTATGCGAAGTTGTCGAGTTGTGTCTCCCTGAATTCGGCGACCATGCACAATAATCGAATCAAGCGGCTTGCCATGATCATCCATCACCACAATACTGCCACGCTCCCCGCCCACATTATCAAGAGCCGCGTAAAGAACACGTTGCAACACAGTTCTTAAATCGAGGGCTGTAGCAACTTCGCGACTAACATGATAGAGAAGTTCTAATAAAGAGCGATTGTGATCTTTAGACATTGCTTAAAGTATAGCATATCAAGATAGAGTACAATTAAGGAAAATGGAATTACTAACGAGATTCCAAGCATCAAGTTCGATCAAGCACCGCTACGCACCTGACCCAAACAGGCATGCCGGCTTCACCGTTGTCGCTGGCGTGAGGCACATCTCCGTTTACGCCACGCGCTCAGTTCAAATCTCGGCACGCAAGCCTAAATCACGGAGGTCGCGGTGCGTAGCAATCCCATCATCATCAACCCACTTACTCAGAGGTAAACATGACCCTAAACACTAACCGCATCCAAGCCCTTTGTTTCGATGTAGACGGTACACTTAGCGATACAGATGACCAATATGTTGAGAAATTCGAGAAATTCTTTCGTCCCTTTTCTTTTCTTTTTAAGGATAGGAATTCTCATCACGCCGCTCGCCGTTTCGTAATGTGGAGCACAGAGCCTGCTAATTTGGTTTATGGGTTTCCTGATATGCACGGTTTTGATGACGAACTGGGAGCCATTACCGATTGGCTAACGAGAAAAAGACCGCACACATTAAAACATTTTATTCTTATTGATGGTATTAGAGAAATGCTCAGTTCTTTACATGGGCATTATCCAATGGCAGTGGTTACGGCACGCAACGAAAAAGGAACAATGCAATTTTTAGAGCAATATGATTTGCTCCCCTTTTTTGATGTTGTAGTGAGCGCACTCACAGTAGAACACACGAAGCCCTTTCCTGACCCTGTTCTTCATGCCGCCGAGGTGATGAATACCCCCATTGAAAATTGTCTTATGATTGGTGATACCACGGTAGATATTCAAGCGGGCAAATCGGCTGGGGCACAAACTGTAGGGGTTTTATGCGGCTTTGGTGGGAAAAATGCCCTCACCCAACACGGTGCAGACATAATCCTAGATACAACAGCAGAGTTGACCAAGATATTGATGAAGGACAAATCTCTATAAAAAATTGATAGTCACCTTTAAGTAAGTGATGGCTTGGTGTCCGAAATCTCCCTATTTCGAGTTATTAGCAAAAAGCCAAAATAGGGAGATTTCAGAATCCGATTCTACGAAAAAACTTATCCCCTACCCTTGAAAACAAGACAAGCACCATATCAAACCAGGGGCCTGTCTAAACAACCCACAGCCGGGGGCTTTCTTTTTATGTCTTGTCCATAGCGGGCTGTTCATTAAGGGAACGGGTTCTTCTAAGCCTTTGTTTTAAAATTGTCTTGATAGTTCGATTTTGTCTACCTAAATCGCTCTTCTTTCCAAATATCTGCCCGATTATGGTAGGCACCATTCTCCCAATAACCGAGACGGTCCGTAGCCATAAATTCAAGTGAACGAAGCCATTTAGCTCCTTTCCAAAAATAGGGTGATGCTAATTCCCCCGCCATTTCTGGGATATGCCCAATTGCACCGCGTAGAGGGTAGCCGTGCTCTGGCGTGAGCGGCTTCCCATCAAAATGTGTGGCGAGCAGAAAGCTCTCTTGCAATGCAACATCTAGTGGCAGATTGGTTGTATATCCATGTTCTGCGTGTTGCATGACATGCGTGACGTTGGGCTTGAGTTTTATCAACTCAGCATCAATCATCGCTTTGAGCGAAATGCCTTCCCAAAGCGTATCAACTTTGCTCCAAGTTGTGACACAGTGAATGTCCATCAATATCTTTGTGCGGGGCAAATACTGAAACTCATCCCAGTTCCAACTCTTTTCTTCTTCAACTTCTCCCCAAACGCGAAAATCCCATGTTGCAGGCGTAAAGGGGGGGATGGGTCCTACATGCAAAACGGGAAACTTAAGCGTTAGCGATTGCCCTGGTGGCAAGCGGTTTTCTTCACGAATACGCTCTTCTTCTTTACGGCGGTCTAAATTAGGTGTAGCCATACTTTTCTCCTCTGGGAGTGATTATAATGCGAATAAAAACGGATATGGCTCTATGCTCATTCGAGCAAGTATTGGCTATGCACTTTCAAGGGGTGGGAAATATATTTAGTGCAATGCCCGTAATGCCGCCCTGATTTTTTATAAAAAGAATGGATTCACCCAACACGGTGAAGAGTTTAATATGCCCAATGCCAGGATTCATGAGACCTCTTGCAAAAGCCTGTTTTCTCTACGCTCCCTGCGCCGTCCTCGGCGCAGGCTTCTCTAAAACACGCCGCCGAGGACAGCGGCTAGAGCACTTATGCAAGAGGTCTATTATACGATGTACAGAGAGATTGTTTAATCCCCTCTGCTATACAAGAGTTTACCAACGCGCGCCAAGCCAAAGTTCACGCGCGTTGCGCTATCTATGGCAAGAAGAACCCGCTTCCATTAAGGGAGCGGGTTTTTGTCTTTAAAATTGTTCAAATCTATCCACATCTAGCACAAAGACGGTAGCGTGTTTAACGGCAAGGTCCAGGGATGGGGCACAATTTTCTTCGATGATGTGAAGGGCTTCATCTACTCTTTTTTCTGTTACACCCAACATAAGGGTTGCGTTACCATTGCGAAAAAATCCGCCACTGGAAGCAATTCTTGTAACACGAAAGTTTTCGCTAAGTAGTTTTTTTAGGACTTTGTCTAGATCTGCATCGCGCACAATGGCGATGAGCATTTTCATTTCGTTAGAATTCATAGTAAGCCTCGATATTAAAAGTGAAAATTGTTGCGCCACCTATTTCTACAGGGGTGGGGCGCACTAGTGAGAGAATTGAGCCTTTTTGCGGAGAGTGAATATGTTGAATGCGCCTCTTGCAGGCATTTTCTAAAATGGGGAGCACGTCAGCCTCGCGCCCTTCAGGGATGCCGATGAGCAAGGTGACGTTGCTCCTATTTAAAAACCCACCAGTGCTGGGCAGTTGGTCTACGCCAAATCCGGCTGTGCTTAGTGCTTTAAGGGCATTTTTAAGGTCGGCTTCTTGAATAACTATTGCCATCATCTTTTTGATAGGTGCTTGTTCTGATATGCCGTTTTTTAAAAGTTGAGACCAATTGACATGTTCCTCTGTAATAGCCTGGTCTACTTCGCTAATTAATTCTCCGTAAATGGTTTCTGAGATAACACCTTCGCGAAGAAGCTTACTTAATGTAGTGCGTTGTATGCGTAGCGCTTCGTTACGGGCTGTGTCTAATTCTTCTATTTCTACAGAGGGATTTTCTGTTAAAACTTCTTGGAGCGCATCAAGCAGAAAAGTTTCTCGTTTTTTCAAAACAGCTTGCATTTGTTGCCAAATATAATTCGAGATCAGACCAGCATTGTTCATTTCGCCAACATGCACAAAAGCAGCGCGGTTGGCAACAAAACGGGCATGGCGGCGTTCGTATTCAATTTTACTTTCTGTGCGTTCAATTATGCCTGTTTTTTTCACGAGCATATCCATGGTGACGCCTTGTACTAGCAAAGTAAAAAGCACTACACCAAATGTCATAGCCAGCAAACGATCTCTTTCGGGGAAGCCTAAAGGTATACTCAAAGCTAGGGCAAGAACAATTGCACCCCGTAGCCCTCCCCAATAAAGGATATGGTTCCATTTTTTAGGCATGTCTTTGACAAAATAAGAAAAGCCATAAATACTCACAACTCGTGCACCTAAAATTGCTACAATTGCTACAATAATTGCTTGCCAATTTCCAACTAATACTCCTATATCAATAGATAAGCCTATAATCAAAAAAAGTACAGAATTTGCAAGAAAAACAATTAATTCCCAAAAGTTATTAACCACAACTCTCGTTGTGGCAGACATACCACGTGGTCCGACATTACCACTTACCAAGCCCGCCATCACAACTGCCAAAACACCACTAAGATGAAATTGTTCGGCAAGAAGAAAAGAAGAAAATGCCAAAATTATGGTAATTGCGGTCTCAACGAGGGGGTCACTAATTCTTCGTACAGAGTGGGCGGCAATAAAGCCTAAAAAGCTCCCAACCAAAACACCTCCACCAGCTATTTTCACAAAACTCACAAGGCTTTCGGTGAGAACAAATTCTCCTTCAATTGTTATACCAAGCATTAAACCAAACATCACAACGGCGGTGCCATCGTTAAATAAACTTTCTCCTTCGAGCAAAATTTGCAATCGTTTGGGTACGCCCAACTGCTTAAAAAGAGCCACTACAGCAACGGGGTCTGTTGCCGCAATTAGCGCGCCAAAAACCAACGCAGTGGTTATTGCCATACCCGTCCCCCCCCAAACAGCCATACCAACCAAGCCTGTCGTTATAATTACCCCGGGAATAGCAAGCATCGTGATTAAACCAAAATCACGTTTTAAATCATCAAAGCGAATATGAAAAGATGCCTCAAAAAGTAAGGGTGGGACGAAAATACCCATAATTAATTCAGGGGAAATTTCTAATTGTTCAGGAGCGAAAAATGTTAACCCCAACCCAATAACAACCAGCCCCACGGTATAGGGCAAGCGCAATTGCTTGGCAATTACGGAAACAAATAAGGCAATTAAAATTAAGCCCAAGCCAATACGCTCTACTTGAATAATAGTTTCAGTCATGTCTTCCATAAACTTTCTCTCTTTTCTAGCCACATATTATTTTAAAAAATAAGTCAAAACCTTATATAAAGTTTTTTAATAACTTAAGATTGATGTCTTGTCTGCCCTCTTTAGATGGATACCAGACAGGGCGAGACGTCCGTGATTTGAACTTGCTTGCCGTTAGGAAAGGTGATTAGCGTCTCGGTCATCTCCCGTTTAATATCCAAGCCGCGGTAGCGCACCCTCACTGCCCAAGGGAAGGGGTTTTCACCCTCTAAGCGCACCTTTTTGTCTGAGAGAATACGCACACCTAGTATCTCTAAAAATAATCCTAGTGGAACCAAGCCAACCAGTGCATTTCTTTCCCCAAGCCCTGTGCCAACTTCGGCATTATAATTTTCATAAAAAGCATTATTATCTTTTAAATTTTGAATAATAGCGTTCATTAGCCGAGCATAAAGACGCGTAGCTTCCTCTTTATATCCATACGCCAACAATCCCTCTGCTATCAAAAGATTCCACGGTAGGTGAACGCTGAGGCAAGTTGCTTCAGCGGTTTTTGTTGGCGGTTTGGGGCAGGCAGGCAAGCCAAAGGGACGCTTAAACCTTTCGGCATCACACACAGTTCGAGATACGAGCGTTCGAGCCTGGTTTTCATCCATCATCTCTGCCCAAAGGGGCAAAAGCTGGGTATGGTCTTCAGTGCGCAAATCTACAGAGCGAATGATGACCTTATCTTCATCTCCAATATCATCTATTGTAATTTTGCCAATTTTGCTAAATACTTTTTTACTTGTAGCAACGGCTCCACCATCGGTGGGTTTAAAATCGAGTGCAGAGAGAAACTCATCATCGCCAACTTTGGTGACAAATTCAGTAATTTCAGCCGTAGGGCGGCGCGTAGATTTATCTTTTGGTTTTATTTCAATTTGAACACGAATTGCCTTCTCAAACTTTTCTTTGAGCTTTATCTCTCCGCTCCCTGTTTCCCGAATAATAACTTTGCCACGTTGAGCTAAGCCACTGTCTCTGTCTATATATTTAAAGGCAGATATACGCGGCTCCCAGCATTTTGCTAAGCCTTGTTGAAGAAGGTCTATTTGTGCTTTCAACACAGTTATATCATTTTTTTTACCCACAATATGGCTAATTTTAATGAGAGCTTGTGCTTCGCCATAGAGTGCGGCAAAAAGTGAAGGACTGTGAACAGTAGAAATATCTACACCGCGCGCCCACGGATGCCAAAAGCTGAAAAGCGGGTGATTTTCAAATCCGCTTTGTAATGGATGATCCCACTCGGGCAAGGTATCATGATTGCGGTCGTGTTCAGGGGAGAACCACGCCCAAAAGAATTTTTGTAAAGTGGGGTATACATCTGTAAGAAATTCTTTATCTTGGCTCTTTTCATAAAGTTTCCAAGTGGTAGAAGCCAAGAATGGCGTAGCCAAAATTTTACTGCGTTGCCCTGCTAAACCGACTTTGTGGTCTATATTGCCTTCATTATCTTGCTGAGCAATAAAGTTTTTTATAAACCCCTGTCCTAAATCAGGGCGAGCGGGCAATAAATTAGCGAGATAATAACTCTCTAAGGGCGTTTGACCGCTCCAGTTAGCAGAATAATCTTTGCCGTCTCCTCTAAGTGAATTGCCATGATCGGGCTGGCGTGCATTCACAAAACTCTGGTTCGGAAGTTCTTCATTGGCACCAAAAAGCAAGCGAAATGCAGATTGCTGGCTAAGGGCAAAAGCTGTATCCCAGTTTTTATCGCCGGTTTCTATTTCTATCGTTTCGCTGGTATTGGTTAGCTCTATGCAGGCGCGTTCTGCATCCCAAGAACGAGTGAGGGTTTTGCGCGCCATCTCAAAAGAGGCTTCTTTTTCTTTTAACGCGGCTTGCGCCCAAGTAAACTGGCGTTTTCCACCTGGTTCAAGCGTAAATTTCAGGTTAAGAGAGGGTTGAGGGGCTGTGCCGTGCGCGGGTCCCCCTGTAAGAAAGATGAGAGGGGAAAGATTGCCTGTTTTACCCGCTAAAATATTAACGCCTTGCATCTGCTCAGGCTGAAAAATCTCCCCATCTAGGGGCGATAAAACGGCGGCTAATTCGATTCCGATTTTGCGTTCTTTTGCACTACGATCGTTGACGCTAATGCGGCTACTAACCGTATGTGAATCAGGAACCCAATACTCAAGTGTGACGTTGAGGTCTTTTAATGGTGAAAAGCTAATCTCCAAAAAACTAGCATAAAAAGCGGTCACACGCGGCGGTTTAAGAAAGTCGGCGGGGTCACAGACCGAGATATCGCCCTCGCTAAAGCAAGGATAAACGCGCATAGACCGCGCGCGCAGTCCATAAGTCGTCCTTAAGTTTATTCCAGCAGGTTCACCGCCCGCCATTTCTATCTCCCAAATATGGTCGTTGCCATAATCGGGCACAGAGAAACGAGAGTCTGTTGCCAGTGTTAAAGAAAGCGGGTCAGTTGCACCAAGATTCCATTTTTGCATGGGGCTATTGTACGATAATTTTGGGTAGCTTGACAGGGTTTGTGCTAAAATCAGCAAAATGTTAGAGATAAGGAGCTAATAATGAGTAAAACGATGCCCGCCGCGCGCGGTTTATATTTTGAAGAATTTGAAGTGGGGCAAAAAATGGTTTCTCCTGGACGCACAATTACAGAAAGCGATGTGGTGGGATTTGCCGGTCTCTCTGGCGATTTTAATCGGATTCATACCGACGCGCCCTACGCGGAAAAAACCCCCTTCGGGGCACGCGTGGCTCATGGCTTGCTTGGGCTTTCTATAGCTTCTGGTTTAGCCCTTCGCACGGGTGTTTTAGAAGGCACAGTGATGGCTTTTCGAGAAATTCTTTCGTGGAAATTCACCAAGCCCGTTTATCTCGGCGATACCATTCACGTTGAGATGGAAATTATCGAGACAAAAGCCATGCGGCGTGTGGGTGGTGGAAAAGTTGACTTGAAATTTGATGTACAAAATCAAGAAGGCGTAACCGTGATGAAAGGTGTTTGGTCTGTTTTGGTGATGGGCAAACCAGCGTAAAAAGGGAGCATAAAAATGAAATATAGACTCATAAGCACCCTTGAAGATTTCAAGACACTTACCCATAAATGGAATGGACTTTTAGCCGATAGCATTGCCAACTTCCCCTTTTTGCGACATGAATATCTGCTGGCTTGGTGGGCTTCACTTGGTGGCGGTGAATGGGATGCTGGTGAGCTTGCCATCGTTACCGCATATCGTGATGGCGATTTGGTTGGCATTGCCCCCTTATTTTTGACCACGCATGAGGGGGCACAAAAACTACTCTTTTTGGGCAGTGTAGAAATCTCAGACTTTCTCGATTTTATCGTCCGAGAAGATGATTTGGCTGAATTCCTGTCTGGCTTATTAGATTTTCTTGATACTCAGAATACCCTAAGTTGGGAATCACTTGACCTGCAAAATCTTGTTGAAGATTCTGCTTCTTTGCTTCTTCTTGAAGAAGAAGCAAAATCTCGCGGGTGGGGCTTTGCACAAGAAACCCTCCAGCCTGCGCCCTATGTCAAACTTCCTGGCAATTTTGATGAATATCTGATGGGGATCAAAAAGAAACAACGCCACGAAATACGCCGTAAAATGCGCCGCGCCGCGGCAGATGAGCGTGAAGTGACATGGTATATCGTAGACGATCCTGAAAAATTAGATAAAAATATCGAAGCCTGCTGTCAATTAATGGCACAAGACCCCGCTAAACAGGCTTTCTTGACCAGTTTGATGAAATCACAGATGAAGGCTACCATCCATGCCGCATTTGAGGCAGGTTGGCTACAACTTGCCTTTCTTGAGGTAGATGGGGAAAAAGCGGCAGGTTATCTCAACTTTGATTATGGCAACCGTATTTGGGTTTATAACTCAGGAATGAATTTAAAGTTTAGAGATTTATCAGCAGGGTGGGTTTTGCTTGGTCATTTGCTTGAATGGGCAAATAAAAATAACCGCACCGAATTCGATTTTATGCGCGGCGATGAGCGTTATAAATATAAGTTTGGGGGTGTGAATAGATTTGTGGTTAGAGCAGTTCTTTCTAAATAGTAGACTAACTACTTGGCTGTTCCATTTTTGAAGGTGGTTGAGTAGTCCGCAGCGGTAGCGGAGGGCGTATCGAAACCACGAAATAGCCGAATTTATATATGCCGTTGGTTTCGATACGGCAAAAGGCATCGCCTACTCAAGCAACTATGCGCTTCTTTTATCAAACTGTCAGGTAACTAGAATAGTAGTCACTCATTTTCCCTAGTTCTAAGGGAAAATTGCTTAACGCAGGAACGTGAGCCTTACTGCGCTAAGTTTTTTTCTTCACGAGGCTTTATATTCTCACGCTTGCAGAAATGGGGATTGTGGCAAACGAAAACCGAGTGTCTTGTGTAACTATTCCCCTACCAATTCAGATAAAGTGACCACTTTATACCCTTGCTCTTGTAATTTAGGCAAAATAATTTCGAGTGCTTTTGCGGTACGCCCTCCGCGTCTGTTGTAATCGTGTAAGACAATTACCGAGCCTGGCTTAGTATTGCCCAGAATATAATAAGCGGCAAACCAATAAATGCTAATTTGTGGGTCATAGGGATAAACATTACCCAAGGCACATTGATAGTTATATTTTTCAATTGTGGCAAGCATTTCATCGTTATACCAGCCTGAGCCAGGGCGAAACCATTTTGACTTTGCGTATTCAGAAATTGCGGCATCAGCCTCTAGCAACTCTTGCTCAAACTCTTCGTTGGTTAGCGAAATGCTTGGCTTATCTTCAGTGAGATGATTGCCTAACTCATGCCCCTCTGCCACCATCCGTTCAACATATTCTTCGTTGCCTTCAATATGGCTTGAAATTAGGAAAAAGGTGGCGTGGGCATCATATTTTGCAAGAATATCTAAAATTTTTGGAGACCCACAAGCATCGGGACCATCATCAATGGTGAGGGCAACTACTTTCTCATCTGTTTCAATTGAATAAAGCACAGCAGGAGATTTTTTTCTCAGGTGAGAAATTAGCCATTCTGGCTTTAGCCAGAGTGCTATACCAAAGAGAATGAATACAATTGTGCTCGTTATTATTGCAATACGCAAAACTAATTTTTTATTCATATTTTAGGGTCACACAACTTCTGAAAGTTAAGCCTGTTCCTCAACCAACATTCTTCGGAGCACTTTGCCAACAAAAGATTTGGGGAGTTCTTCTCTAAACTCAATCTCCCAGGGTACGGCATATTCGTCCAAGCGTTTATGGCATAACTCCATCAACTCTTCTTCAGAAAGCGTTGTTCCAGGACGTGGCACAACATAGGCTTTAACCTTTTTGCTCAACCAACCTTTGCGCTTAATGCCCACAACCGCCACTTCTAAAACTTTAGAATTTTCATATAAGACTTCTTCCACGTCACGCGGATAAACGCTAAACTCACCCGCCATGATAGTGTCTCGTTTACGACTGATAATTTTGAAGTATCCATCCGCGTCCATCACGGCAACGTCTCCAGTCCGCAACCAACCATCGGTTAAGGGCGAATCGGGCGGAGCGTCCGCATTTTCAGCTTGCCAGTATCCCTTCATCACCTGCGGTCCTCGAACAAGTAGCTCGCCAACCTGCCCTGGTGGCAGGTCTTTATTTTTAATCAGGTCGATGATTTTCGCATCGGTATTCGGGATGGGCACGCCAATCGTCCCGCCCTTTGTTTCATTGCTGACCATTGGGTTAGCATGGGTCACAGGGGAAGTTTCAGTTAATCCGTAGCCTTCCACTAAGCGCCCACGAGTTAGTTTCTCGAAAGCCTCTTGTACTTCTACGGGGAGAGGTGCCGCACCACTAATGCAGGCTTTGATGGAATGCAACCCATATTCTCGAACATTGGGCGCAGAATTGATGGCTGAATAAATAGAAGGAACACCGGGGAAAACACTGGGTTTATATTCTTTAATATGGTCCAAAACCTGTTGTAATTCAAAAACAGGGAGCAAAATAATGGTTGCGCCGATAACTATGGGGATATTCATGGCAGTGGTCATGCCGTAGCTGTGAAGGAGGGGGAGAACCGATAAAAAGACCTCTTTGCCAAACTTTACATCAGGAATCCAATGGCGGGTTTGGAGGGCGTTGGCGACTAGATTTCTATGAGTAAGCTCTACGCCTTTGGGTTCATCTGTGGTGCCACTTGTGAAGAGAATGGCGGCAGTGTCGTTGCATTTTACGTCGAAATTGGGGCGTTCTTTAGGTGTGTCTAGCATAAGACGCTCCATTGTTTGGGCATCGTCTATCCACGGAAGTTTTTCCCCTGAATGCAACCCTAACTTTTCCCAACGAGCTTGTAATTCTTTATAAACATGTGGTGAAACTACATGTTTATAATCAGCTAAAACGACCTTTGCTTGCGTATTTTCTCGGACTCTATTGGCTAAATTAGCATAGTCTTTTAAAGTAATAAAAACTTTTGCGCCTGTTTCTTTTACTTGCGCTAAAATCTGCTTCCCGTTTGCATCTGGATTCGGCAAAACAATAATGCCACCAATTTTGAGCGTGGCATAATAGGCAATAATCATCTGTGGCAGGTTGGGCATCGTGATCATGACTCGGTCGCCGTGTCTAACACCTAGCCCATGCAGTGCATGAGCAAATTGGTTAACGCGCTGGTCTAATTGTTGATAGCTTAACGATTCTCCATAAAAAAGTGTAGCTTTTTGTTTGGGGATGCGGTCTGCACTGGCTTCAAGAAATTTATACAGTGGCTGGCGCGGAATAGGGCTGGTGATGGGGGTGTGTTTTCCATAGCTTTTGAGCCATGGCCGCGTAAGTGATAGTTTTTCCTCTAAGGTTTCAGCACGCCATGAACCTTTTTTAGTGCCTACATGCACAAAACGGTCTATTGCACGGTTAACAGCTTCAGACCGCTCTAATTGCACTTTATGTTTCGATGCCCCTACATCAATAATATCTGCCCCTTTAATGCCTTCACTTACGCGATCAAATGTCCAACGTGGGAAATAGCTATCATATTGCCCCGTTAAAACCATCGTAGGCGTAGTGATTTTAGGAAGCGCGTCCCAAGCCTTCCATATCCCCATATTATTGAGTGTCATTCGCTTCAAAACATGTACTTCTGCATTCCAGCGGGGACGATATTTCCAGAAAGGGCGAATAACAGAAACTGGTATTTTAGTAAGTAAAGATGCACTTTTGGGCAACGGATATTCCCCGGCTGTTGCAATTAGGACCATTTTTTTCAAGCGTTCAGGATGTGCGGCGGCGTATTCAATACAGATTGAGCCACCAAAAGAATGCCCCACTAAGGTAAATTTTTTGGGAAGGTCGAGTGTGTTGGCAACGGTGTTGATGTCTTCTATCAACTCATCCATTGTATATTGTGAATAAGGCGCATCGCTTTGCCCATGCCCACGCAAATCTGGAATAATGACGCGGTATTCGTGTGCAAAATGATTGATCTGATATTCCCATGTCTCGGCACAACCGGCGAAACCGTGCATAAAGAAAATTGTCTCTTCTGCATCTTCGGGATTAATATCAATAACACTCAAAGAAACGTCTGATAAGCCCGCAATGGGGACACGCACTTTATATAAATCTAAGTCTAATTGAATCTCACGGTGCTTGAGTCCACGCAATTTCTTCATCTTTTGCTCCTCTTTTTACGAAAATTTACCCTAAGAGTTTAGCATGGACTTGGATTTCAAGCTACTCTTTTATTTTGTTCTTTATTGTTCCACCCTAAGATGTAAATCCTATTATAATATGCTTATCATAAGCAAGTTTAACATTTACCTTAAACTAAGAAAAATCTACAAGGAAATTGCCCATGAAAAAAATAATTGCATCCAGTCGTTATCTTTTTATCATAGCCGCTATTAGTTCTTTTGTCTTGTCGGTATTGATATTCGTTGAGGGGGCTGTTCTCACATTCAAAATGCTTTCAACCACCTTCGCACAACCTATAGAATCTACATCGGTAAAAGGGATGGCAGTAGAGTCGATTCAAATAATTGATTTTTTTCTCTTTGCCACAGTCTTCTATATGGTCGCTTTGGGTTTATACTCCCTCTTTGTCGATGATGATTTACCTCTCCCAGACTGGCTTGAGTATAACAGCTTTGACGACCTCAAAAACAGCCTAATAGGTGTGGTTATTGTTGCTTTGGGCATCTTTTTTCTTGGCAAAGTAGTCGTTTGGAATGGAGGTACCGACCTTTTCTTTTTTGGCTCGGCGATTGCAGTAGTCATCTTTTCATTGGCTTATTTTCTCTCTATAAGGAGACATCATTGAAGAAAAAAGAGACCTCTTGTAAAAAGCTACTTTTATCTCGCTCCTTGCGTTATTCCCAGCACAGGAAGTACCTATGCAAGCAGTTTTAACGAAGTGTTTGAAGGTTTTATAGTTTTTTTCTCACGCTTTGTTTTTTTAAAGACCTCAAATCCTCAATGACGCCAAAAAGCTAAGAAGAGCCTGATTGAATTCCTCAGGCTTTTCAACAGGCGTGGCATGGCGAGCGTCTTCAATTACAACCAATTCTACAGATTTAGCGTTAATCATTTTCTCTGCGCAGGCTTCTTTCTCAGATACAGGCGTATAGTCTTCATCTGCCGCTATCATTAAAACGGGGGCAGTGATTTCACCCAAGCGATCGACCACAAACCACCCCATTGCCGATTTTAAAGACGCCATATAAGAGGGCTTATGATTCTTTGCCCATTTTTCTACTAAATCTTGCCTAAGTGCCTCTTGCTCGGGCTTAATAAATAACTGCTGGCTAAGGATTTCCCCTATTTTTCTCATGCTAAGAAATCGAAAAAGAACAGCGCGTTGAAAATAATTTATTCGGTCACTAAATGTTTTTATACGCATATCTACCCACGAGTTGACAATTGTGAGAGAGTTAACCATCTCTGGATAATCTAAGGCAAATTGAAAGGCAATCCAGCCACCCATCGAAAGCCCAACAATATGCGCCTTCTCAATCTCTAAGGTATTCAATAAATGATATAAATCTTGGGTGAAAAGCGGCACGCTATAGGGAGGCTCGGCTTTCTCGCTTTGCCCATGCCCGCGCACATCATAGGCAATCGTCTGAAAACGCTCAGAGAAAAACGCAGTCTGTAAAGTCCAATCTGCGGCACTAGAACCAAGCCCATGAATAAAAATAAGTGGTTCCCCTTCACCCGAAATCTCATAATAAGTGCTGATATTTCCTGTTTGAATTGTTGGCATTTTTATTCCTTAAATAGTGAGGAAAAACGGAGACTCTGCTTTAAATTACTCTTTCCCCTCCCATTCTGCAATCATTTTTTCAAAGAAGGCGTCTAAATAGCGTAGGCGTTCATCTGCAATTTTCCTGGCAGTAAGGGTGTTCATTCGTTCAGGCAATTTTCGTAATTTATAAAGATGTTCATGATAAGCACTATGATTTTCACCCTCAACTTCTTTGCCAATCTCTAAAAATTGCGCCGAAGGCTTTTCGTAAAAAGGTGTTCCTGCAATGGCGGCATAGCCAATGACCCGTGCCGCGCCAATTGCGCCTAAAGCGTCTAATTTATCGCTGTCGAAGATGATTTTTGCCTCAAGCGTTTTTGGCTTTTCGGCAGGATTGCGGAATCGGTGCGCCAAAATGCAATGAGCGACAGCTGATATTTTTTCCTGTGCCCAAGCTTTTTCGGATAATACCGCTGATGCAAACTTGGCTGAGGCTTGGTGATGTTCCATTCTCGCTGTACCAGTCCCTGGCGTGGCACCACGAGAATCGTGTAAAAGAGCCGCGGCGCGGATAATTTCTAAATCTGCACCTTCGGCTTTGGCAATGCGTTCTGCCATACGATAAACACGCAGAACGTGGTCAAAATCGTGAACGGTATCGTTTTCTGTATACCATGTGCGGGCTTCGATAATTGTTATTGGTTGCATAGTTTTTAGGGTCGTAGTTCTATATGTAAGTGATTTTTTTTCGTAGAAAGGGAGTCCAAAGTCTGGAGACTTTGGCTTTTTTCTAAAAACCCGAAATCGGGAGATTTCGGACTCCAAGCCATCACTTACTTAAAGATTACTATTGTTTTAATTTTAAGTGTTCAGCTATAAAACGTCAGAGGCTATCGAGAATAGTCTAGAAGAACCCCTTCCCCTGAAGGGAACGGGTTCTTCTAGCATCTATATATTTAGTTTTTAAGCCAATTTATGTGCGAAGCCATCCCAGATTTCTTGAGGATATACAATCTCATTTGTGCCGGGCAATTGCTCCATTGCCAAGCCAGTGTTCAAATCAATACCCACCTGCTGATAGGCTTTATATGCCAATTGGCTACAATAAAAGGAGCGATCGCTTTCAGCATTTAAAAAATTGAGATTGTAGGGTTTACCGATTTGCGCCAAGCAATAATCGGCTACTACTTTGCGTTGACGTATTTCTTCATCTTCGGGGAGGTTTAGATTTTTGAAAGGAGAGGCAATTCCGTGGAAGGTGTCTATCAAAAAACCACGTTCGGCGGTCATTTTTTCGGCATCCCAAATCCCCTTTTCTACAGAAAAGGGAGTCACACCGCGCGAGCCAGATTCTATACAACGTCCTTCAGGTCCCAAATAAAGGGCAACATGGTCAATATCGCCGGGAATAAGCAGACCTACTAATAGCCAAAACTCACCAGGCAAAATATCGGGTTTGCCGTTTCGGGTACAAATAACATCGCCTGTCTGAATTACCAAGCCTTCAATTTCATAAGAATATATCATGGCGCAAATTATAGGGGAAAACAGGATTTTAAGGTAACTCATATCTCAAATCCTTTACCAACCTTGCTTAAAATATATAGTATTTTTTAGAAAAAGATGATTTTATCCTTGACGAGGGAACAAGAGCAAAAAGAAGCCTATTTAGAGAATATCCACAAGTTAAAGATAAAATTTATCTACTTTCTGACGCAACGGTAGACATCCCTTATCGTATTTCCACAGAAACCTGAGACATACTCCTCCAAAAATACGATAAAATAACCACACTATTATCAAACACTACGAAACATCCCGTAGGCTAAAAAACTAGGAGAAAAAAATGACAACCCCACCAGCCCCAATAACCACTACCCTCGCCGAAACTAAAAACTACGCCATCTGGAAAGCGGAAGAACCCGATGGAGAAACCACCTATCACCTCGAGCTCAACAACGTCACCTTACACTTTTTTGAAGAAGAATGGCAAGAATTTCTCGCATTAACCAGTGCCCCAAAATAGCATTAGGGGTTTTTTGAAAGTAGACAGGCGAAAGAGTGCTTGGATAAAGCAATACAGAAATCTGCCGAGCACGCGTGAAACCAACTTCTTTGCTCCCATCAACAAAGTTTCTAAAGATGAGCCGCCATGCTACTATTTGGGGTCTCATCTTTTGGCTTAAACACGGAAACAGCTAAATGCCAATATAAAGAACAACCCAACCCTCAGCTCTCAGATTTTGAACTACTTAAAAATCTTGCAAAACTTGGCTCTTCGTTAATTGCTGTTTAATCCAACAATTTCTTGCTTTTCTCATTAGATTAAAGTATGCTTTGCACCTTAGGTACTCCTTTTTCTCCCAGTTGGGCTTCAACCAATCAAAGTTAATCTTATGAACAAAAACACTCTTAATAAGCACCTCCGCTTCGGATTGATTTCTGCGTTAGGATTCGGTGTAGGTATGCCGCTTGCAGTAGCTTTTCTCAACCTAATAAAGCGCACGCGCATTGTTGCACCCATTAAAAACTTATTTGAATCGCAACATCTTCTTATCCCCCTCATTCTGGTATTCCTTGTCATTGCACTTGCCGGAGCAATTGTAGGGGCACTCGGCGGGTTAGCCCTTAGCTATGCAGATGGTACAAAGCGTAAAAAAAAGTACATCTCAAAAGGTGCACTTGGCTTTGCAATCAGCTTTGCCCTTGTGCTTTACCCGCTCACCTTTTTGCTCTCAACTTTTGCCTTTTATAGTCCCGAATCCCCCTCACCGCTAGGTATCTTGATTTCATTTTCCTTTGTAGGCGCAGTTTTTGGATTCGTTAGCAACAATATACTCGGCATTGCCACATACGGGCGTAACCGTCTTCGCTTTGGTGTGCATGGGGCATATTCTTTTGGCTTGGCGGGAGCGCTCATAGCACTTAGAGTTTGGTATTATTTTTATGAGCTAAAAGCAGGTACCGAAGATTCGCTAATCTGGCTTATCTGGTTTGCTCTTTTTGGTATTTTTGGCGGTTTTTCTTTAGGAATATTTTATAGTTTGGGCATCGAAAAGGGCTATGCAGAGGGTCGAGATAAACCCCTCGGTGTTGCCTTTATTACTCAAAAACTTAACGATTTTAAAAACAGTAAATTTTATCAAAAACGGGGCTTTTGGGGCACTATTATTTTCATCGGAGTCGTCTTTTTGCTCTCTCGAATTTTTGCTGTATTGCCCTTTGGGAACACAGAAGCAAACTTGTCTAGCATCCTCGATACTGAAACATTAGATACGCATTGGTCTGAAGCCCAATCTCTTTTAGGGCAAAGTGACGAAACGGCGATATTCGCCACAGATGCCGGTTTAGTTTCGGCGGTTTGGGCGCAAAAGGGTGAGATATATCTTTCAACCGCGCAAGAAGATGAGGCAGGCATTGCCCAAAATTGGACAACGCCAAAAAACATCTCTGAAACCGATACAAATTCAGCTACCCCACAAATAGTGATAGACAGCGAAGGAAACACTCATATTATTTGGATGGAAGAAGCAGACGAGACAACCGAGACCCTCTACTTGCTTTGTGCTGGTGAGCAGTGTGCCACCCCTAGCGTTATCTCTGCCCCCACCGACCCAAGCTGTGGTGCCGATTTTGAGCAGTGGCAGAACCAGAGTCCCAGTTTAGCCATTAGCCCCTCAGATGAAATCATGTTGGTTTGGGGAACAGGGACAGCAACCCTGCCCTATACCCGCTGGCAAGTTGTAGAAGGCACCCAAAGCTCAACAAGTGGATGCGTTTCGGGGGATGCTCATTTAGGACAAGCACGCGTATCAGCAAATCCGCAAGGTGGTTTTTCGTTGGTCTTTACCAACATCCCATCCCAAGAAATCTACTTGAGTGAATATAAAAATGAAAACTGGGATACACCGCTCAAAATTGGCGTTGGGCAAAATTCTGAAGTTTTGGTAAACAAAGATGGCGCGCAAGTGGCTTGGTGTGATGAAAATAATATGCTCCAGTTTTGGCAAGAGGGGCAAGAGATTGAAGAAATCGCACAATGTCTGAGCCGCCCCGCTTTTGCTCAGGGCGAGAATTTGCGCTTGATGTGGTATGCAGATAGTGTAGAAAACATAGCTGGTGCATCTCAAGAAAGCCATGTACTTTTTGAAAGTGAAAATGCCAGTGAGGGTTGGGCGCCCCCAGCAATTGTGGCTTTGCCTAATATCGCCAGCCAGCCAGTTTTGGCAAGTGGAGGCGATAATCATTTGCATCTACTATATAAAGGTGCTGATTCGCTTGAGTATGCCGCGCACGCTCCCTATAATTGTGATGATGTTGAGCTTTCTTTTGCCAGCCAAAATATGTTAGATATAACAGCATCGCGCGAGTTTCACTCAGAAGATTATCAGGTGCCCTATTGTCAAAATCAATTTGACCGCCTGATTTATGCCCCTAACCCCCTCCCCGAATTTAGTGAGCAACCGCCTGCAGACGATGGCACTTTTGAAGAAGTGGCTAGGTTAATAGGGACAGCCGAGTACGAAGTTGTTTACTCAACCATGTGGTATGACGCAGAAGCCGATGGTAATAACCCGGATAATCCGGGGGTTGTTGTGGCGGGATCAATAAAAAAACTTTATGACAGGCTAGAGGCAAATCCTGAGCAATATCCGCGGGGAATAAGGGTGAAAATTTTGCTCGATAATCCACCTGAATTAACTGCCTCAAAATTAATTTCTCAAATTTGGAATGTTTTTAACGATTTGCGCTCCGCTGGTGTGCCAACGATGAGCAACCCTGAGATTGGCTGGGATTTACAAGTTGCCAATTATGCTGGCTCTTGGCCTCATGGACATACAAAAATGGTCATTGTTGATGGAAAGAATGTGACCGCGGCAGGTTTTAATTTTCAATATGCTCATTTTCCTGAAGAACATGATTCCGATTTAGGAGAGGGACGTGTAGATTTGGGCTTAGAAGTAACAGGTCCTGTGGCGCAATCTTCTCTGCGTGCTTTTGATGATTTATGGTTAGACGCAAATCGAGTTAGTTGTCCTAATCTAGGTTCTACTTCGTTTTTGTGGTGGATAAGTTGCAGTGGCAGTGAAGCGACTGTAGAACATACCCCCGAAGTTTTAAGATATTACCTTCCCGAAACAGGGGCTAACGCATTTACCCTACATAGGACTGAGGTATATAAAGAATCGGATGACGCCCTTGTTCATGCTTTAGAGAGTGCTGAAGAATCTATAGATATTATTCAAGTAAATTTCACTTTTGATATGATTTGTGACCTAAATATATTTTTAGATGTCTGTGATTATAGCTCTGCTCCGCCTTATATTGACGCATTGATGACAGCGATAGAAGAGGAACAAGCACATGTGCGTATTTTGATTGAAGACGATGGTATTGAAGGCTTCGAGAATAAAATAGCTATGGATATTCTTATTGCTGAGGTAAAAGCCCGAGGCCTAAGTGAGTATGTTGAAGTTAGATATTTCACAGGTCTTGTTCATGCTAAGACAATTCTTATAGACGATGAACTGCTCATAGTAGGGAGTCAAAATTTCCATTACAGTGCCTTTGGCGAGGGGGGGCTAACCGAATTTAATATAGCAACAGATTCTCCTCAGGCTGTAGAAGCCTATAAAGCATTTTTTGACTATTATTGGGAGCAGGGAACTTTCATAAATCCTTAGATACAAAGAGTGCAGAAGAAAAATAAAAAGCCCCGATGCAGAGTGTTCTGTATCGGGGCTTTTTGTTTTTAGCTAGAGTATTTATGCGGCTTTTATCGCCAATCTGGGTGACGGTCTTGTGCCGTGTGGTTGGTCATATTGAATACCTCGCTCCCATCAATTCGAATAACGTAAAGTTCCATATTGCCATTCGGGTCGGTTGAATAAATTATCCAATCACCACTGGCGTTATAACTAGGCTCGTATTCTTGTGAGGGGCTATTGCTTATATTTTTCAGTGTCCCGCCATCATCTTTCATGGTATAGATTTCAGAGTTCCCCTCACGGTCAGAGATAAAAGCAATCATATTGCCCATATCGTAGCCTGTTGGGGAGTGGTCATTTGCAGGATTATTGGTCAAGTTTTTCAAATCTGAACCATCTGTTCTCACCATATAAACTTCTTGATTTCCATCACGATTGCTCGTAAACAAAATCCATTCTTTGGAACTTAAGAAGCCACCAGGGGCAAACCAAGCGGGACCAGAATCGTCTGCGCTATCGTTAGTTAGGTTGCGAAGTTCTGTACCATCGCTACGCATAATATAAATTTCCTGGTTTCCATCTCGGCTACTGGTAAATGCAATCCACTTACCGTCTGATGACCAAGTTGGGAGTTGATCATCAGCGGGGTCGTTAGTTAGATTAATCGGGGCGGCTTGATCTACACTTGAGAGATAGATTTCGTTATTGCCATCTTGATTGCTTGTATAAACAATGCCATGCTTATCGGGGGATAAGGCTGGCTGTGCATCTGTTGCAGCATTGTTGGTGATGCGCGTTACAACCTGATTAGACGCATCCATAACGTAAATTTCAGAATTTCCGTCTCTATTACTTTCAAAGACAATCGTTCCGCTTAATTTTGGAGATTCCCCCCCGCTACTGGTTGCTGTGGGCACAATGGGCGGGATAGTAGAAGGAATTGGCGTAGTTTGCGTTGGCACAATTGTGGGGTTCTCTATCGCCGCTGTTGCTGTCATCGAAGGGTTGTTAGGATCACAAGGGTCAAGGTCTCTTCCATCAATAATTGAATCTGCATCTGAATCTGGGTTAAGGGGGTGAGGGCAGGTTTGGTTTTCTTGCCCATCCAATAATTCATCATTGTCTGTGTCTGGCTTAAGTGGGTCGGTGCCAAGGGCAACCTCTGCCCCATCTGTCAACGCATCTTCATCTGTATCCGCTAAAAGTGGGTTCGTCTGGCGGGAAACTTCATCACCATCCGTTAGGGCATCTTCATCTGTGTCCGGAATGAGCGGATTGGTCATATAGGTTAGCACTTCTTCACCGTCGCCTAAGCCATCGCCTTCAGTGTCAACATTTAAAGGGTCGGTGATATACGTTTTTACTTCGTCACCATCTCCTAAGCCATCACCGTCAGTATCAGGATTATTAGGGTCTGTCCCATATTGGGGTTCTTCGCTGTTGAGTAAGCCATCGCCATCGGTATCTTCTCCGCCTATAAGAGCGGCTTGAGTTTGGTTATAAGAAGCGGTTTGGGTAGCGCTTGCGGCTTTTTTATCCTCTTGTTTTGGGTAAAACACAATTAAGCACAAAAGCATAAATCCGATGAGTAGAATAGCAATAAGCCACGGAGGCAAAAAAGCCTTCTCCGTTATTTTCGATTGGAAGTCTAGCTTTTCTTTTCCCGATGATATAGCGTTGATGTTAAAGGGATATTCTTCTTCGTTCCCCACAAAGGGGCGTGATCTTAGCCGACCGCGGTATTCAAAGACTCCACTTTTACCAAAAGGAACTTGCAAGCGTTGCCCAGAAAGAATCTCAGAATAAGAAAAATCAACCTCGGGGCTGTTGGGGTCACCGCCTTCTTTTGCATAACGAGTAATTTTTTCAAAAACTAACCTTTCAGAAATATCCTGAAAATGCAAATCATAAGTAGAATCTGAGTTCCCTTCATTGTTAATAATTAGTTGAGCCGGTTGATTTGAATCAAGTGCGGCAGGGTTTAATGACCCCGTAAACTTAGAAAATGTTGCTACTGTTAAAATACAGGCTATTTCAACTTTTTGGCTAGGTACTTCCTCACTCGAAACCTGAACCTTAAAAGGCGTTCTTCCAGCATTTGCCGCAGAGGAGCGTGGCACATTAATTGTAAATAATATCTCTTTGCTTTCGTCTGGTTTCAATCTAGTTACCGATGATTCTGTAGAAACCCAATTTCTAGGGATACCGGTAATATCAAAACGGAAGCCATCGCTAGAAACGCCTCGGTTTTCTAAAAATAGCGGAACACTAACGCTAGAACCAGGCATAATCGGGAAATTAACTGCACCAATTAATACACCGATCCGCCCCTCTGGCTGGTATATGGCAACAGATAATTCTGCTTGTGTTGTCGCCAAAAAGCTAGGCGTATTTCGGCTTTTCCCCTGAATTTTTAACGTATATTTGCCAACTCGTCCATCAGGAAAAGGCGGTGGCTGAACTTTTAGAATAGCCTGTTTTGCTTTGCCGGGGGCTACATGCAATTCATCTTCATCAAAAGAAATCCATTCAGAAGGAATACCCTTTACAGAAAGTCTCACAAAGTCTTCTGTTGCACTGGTATTAATTACGCCAACGTGAAACTCAACACTTCTCTCTGGGGCAACACTCAACTCTTTTTCTTTAACGACCAGCCTAAGTTCTAATTTTTCAGGTTGATTGGGTGTGTTATTTTCCATCTATAAACTCCTTCAGGTGTGTTTATCTTGAGTGTAAAATCCAAGCATTTGTACATTTTAGTCAACAAAACTATACCACAAAACTTTGGGCTTGCCATCTCTGTGCACTTCACTAGTACAGCTTGGCGTAAATAAAGTGCAAGTCAAACTCTCAAAGCTTTGCCTTGGAAAGTCCACTTGAAGGGTTTTGCCATAGTGCGATTATAGTATTCAAT
>JADGEO010000018.1:647-63492 GCA_016744335.1 Anaerolineales bacterium | reverse complement strand
GTTTTTAGTAGAAGTTTTGTTAAATGCTATTTCTCTTGGTGAACGCACTATTATTCACACCGTTTGGCGCGATATTGCTAAACAAAAAGAAGCTGAAGAAGAAATTCGAGAAAATCAAGAACGTTTTCAAACTGTAGCTGACTACACTTACGATTGGGAATACTGGCTAGGTACTGATGGTAAACTTGCGTATGTTTCTCCGTCCTGTGAACGGATTAGCGGTTATCGTGTAGAAGAATTTACAGAGAAAGCTGAATTATTGAAAGAAATTGTTTCTGTGAAAGATAAAGAAGCATGGGAAGAGCATGTGCGCCTTTATCATGGCGAACATAGTGAAGAAGTGGCTGAAATTGATTACCGAATTACCACAAAAGAGGGGGGAGAGCGCTGGTTGGGGCATGTTTGCCAAGCTGTACATGATAAAGAAGATACATGGAAGGGGAGACGAGCTAGTAATCGTGATATTACAGAGCAAAAAGAACTGGAACGCCAGATTCAAGAAGACTTTGAAAGGCGTGGCAAACAAGTAGAGCTTAGTACTGAAATTGCTCAGGAAATTTCACAGGCAGAAGAATTAAACGAACTGTTTGAACAGGTAGTAACACTCACCAAAGAAAACCTAGGGTATTATCATACTCAGTTATTGCGTTACGATACCATCCAAGACGCGATTGTACTAATCAAAGGCTATGGTGAAGCTGGTGCAAAAATGCTTATGGATGGTCATACGATGACAATGGGCGTTGGACTAATCGGCACTGCCGCAGAGACTGGCTCAACTATTTTGCGCCCTGACCTAGCCGATGACCACAATTGGCAACCCAACCCCATTCTCCCTGATACGAAAGGCGAAATTGCGGTTCCCATCAAATTAGGCGATGATGTTCTAGGTGTGCTAGATATTCAGAGCGATACTGCCAACGCTCTCACCGAAGATGACCAACTCCTACTCGAAGGTCTTTGTGGGCAAATCGCGGTGGCAGTGGAGCAAACCCGCCTAAGGGAAGAGATGGACGAACAGCTACAAGAAGTGACTCGTCTTTCTCGCTCTATGAGCCGTGAAGGTTGGGAACGCTACAGAGAAGCGACTAAATTTGGCAGTAGTTTTGTATATGATAAAAAAGAAGTCCGCCCTATGACTGATACGGGGTTAGCCAAAGAGCTTTTTGCTAATATCCCTATGGCATTACCAGGGGGAGAAATTCTTGGGCAAATAGGGGTAGCAGACGATCCTGAAAACCCGCTTTCAGAGGATGATAAAATCTTGCTTAGAGAAGCTTCAGAACAAGTGGCTCTAGCTTTAGAAAGTGCAAGGTTGTTTGAAGAAACACAATCTGCCTTAAGTGAAGTTCAGCAATTGGGAAGTGCGGTGGAACAATCAGTAGATGGTATGGCGATTGCGAGTATGGAAGGGAATATCCAATTTGTTAATCGTGCGTGGGCTAATATGCACGGCTATAGCGAGGAAGAATTGGTAGGAATGCCTCTCTCTATGTTCCATTCAGATGAACAACTAGAAAAAGAAGTGGATCCTTTCAACATAAAGGTTCAAGAAAACGGAAAAAACCAAGACGAAGTTGGGCATAAACGTAAGGATGGCTCCACCTTCCCCACTTGGATGGCAGTTTCGATAATGATGAGCGATGCTGGTACTCCACTGGCTTTAGTTGCTTCAGCACAAGATATTACCGAGCGAAAAAAATCTGAAGAAGCCATTGCTAAACGTGCAACAGAACTCGCCACTGTGGCTGAGGTTAGTACCGCTGCCGCACGAGCCTTAAATATAGATGACCTTCTTCAAGAGGTTGTAAACCTCACCCGTAAACGCTTTGACCTTTACCATGTCCACATTTATCTACTAGATGAGAATAAAGAGAATCTCCAAGTCCAAGCCTGTGGATGGGAAGAGGGCAGTACTCATACTGGCACTCATGGTGACGCTATGATCCCGCTGTCAACAGAAAAATCATTGGTAGCACAGGCGACACGAAACAGACAGGCTATTGTTGTAAACAATGTTCGCCTTGACCCCAACTGGCTCCCTAATAAACTAATGCCCGAAACTCGCTCTGAAATGGCAATCCCGTTGATTGTGGGCGATGAATTAGTTGGTGTATTTGATATTCAATCAGATGAGATTGAACACTTTAGTGATGAAGATGTGAGTATTCAGACAACGCTTGCTTCTCAAGTAGCCGTTGCTTTGCAGAATGCACGCTCTTATGAACAAGCAAAAGAACAGGCAGAGCAAGAATCTACAATTAACATTATCAGCCAACGTATTCAGGGAACCACGAGCGTTGAAGATGCTCTCCAAGTTGCGGTAAGAGAGCTGGGTCGTGCGCTCGGTGCGAAGCAAGCCAGCATCCAACTGGATGTAGGTGCAAAAGAGTAACCTGTAGACCAAAGAGATGTTTACACCAAAAAAATGCGCTTAAGAGCACTCAAGTTTGAGCCACGCGCGAAGCGGTATCTCATCAAGAAAAGAGATCAAATATGATGTCAAAAAAGAACGATAAAACAAAACGCATCCAGGAGATTTTGTCTACGGTAGAAATACCCGAGACAAGACCCGAAGACTCAACAGCCCAGCCCTCTAAAGAGGCAATTTCTGAATTACGCGAGGCGGTTATTAACGCGTCTCAATTATCGAAAAAGGATAAAACCGATTTAGAAAAGGTTAGCTGGGATGAGTTTTTAAACGCAATAGACAGAGATGAACGGATTGGTTTTACTTTTGACCAAAAAGAAGTAACTCCGCTTGATAAAAAATTACAAACGGATGACGGGGCGACAAGTGCCCTTTTGCGAGTTGGCGATGAAGTTTTCGGAAAAATACAGCTTGCAGGAGAAGAAGATTTATCGGCTGAAGACACAGTCATTCTTTCATCTATTGCACAACAAGTTTCTCAACATATTGAAAACTTGCGCTTGGTTGAACAAGCAAATCAATACCGCACAGAGGCTGAAGATGCTTCTCGGCAACTAACCCAAAAAGGCTGGGAAGATTATCTTCAGACAACGGGGATGTCTACCTTAAGTTATCTTTATGACCAAAAACGGGTTGTTGCTACAAATGACGCTTCTGCGCTCACCAATCTCCCCGATGCAAATGTGCTTACTCAGTCAATCTCTGTACGAAATGAACCTATTGGGCAACTTTCTCTGACTGATATTGAGGAACAATCAGAAGAAGCACAGAATTTGCTTTCTACCGTAATTAATGGTTTGAGTTCCCATATTGAAAACTTACGCCTACTAGATGAAACGGAACGCGGTAGGCAACAATTAGATAAACGTGCCGCCGAGTTAGAAACGGTGGCACAGGTGAGTACTGCGGCGGCGGCTATTCGAGACCCAAAATCTTTGCTTCGCTCTGTGGTTGATCTCACGAATTATAGTTTTAAGCTTTACCACACCTCAGTTTATTTGCTTGAAACCTCCATAGATGGGGGAGAAATTCTTAGCTTAGTGGCGGCTTCGGGAAAAATTGGACATAAGATGTTAGAAGAAGGGCATTATGTGAAATTTCGAGAGCAAAAATCACAATTAGCACAAATAGCTCATTCACAAAATGTATATATTGAAAACGACTTAGACGGCACTGCTACATTTATTGCACACTCTTATTTGCCTAAAACACGAAGCGAAATGGTTATTCCGATGATTGTGGCAGATAAATTTATTGGCATCTTTGATGTAAAGTCAGAAAACCCTAGCCGCTTTAGCGAAGATGATTTTCGTACCTATACAACTTTGGCTTCTCAAACCGCCGTTGCGCTTCAAAATGCACAGCTTTATGAAGAGCAGTTGGCTACAGTAGAACGATTACGAGAATTAGACCATCTCAAATCATCATTCCTTGCGAATATGAGCCATGAGCTACGCACCCCACTCAATTCAATTTCTGGCTTTACTCAAGTGATGCTAGAAGGCTTAGATGGACCGCTAACCATAGAGATGGAGGAAGATTTAGGACTAATTGATAAAAATTCAGGGCATTTACTTGCGTTGATTAACGAAGTTCTCGATATGGCAAAGATAGAATCTGGTACCCTATCTGTTACAATGGGACCCGCTAATTTGCACCAACTTTTGGAAGACGTAATCAAATCAACCAAAGCACTTGCCCATGAGAATGACCTTACAATTAGCCTAGAAAATAATATCCCCGAAGACTTAATCATCATGGCTGATGATATGCGTATTCAGCAAGTGATGATAAACTTAATCGGTAACGCCATGAAGTTTACGCACGAAGGTGGCGTTTTTATATACTCAGAAAAAGATAATGACCTCATCCGTATAAAAGTCATTGATACAGGGATGGGTATACCACCAGACCTACTTGAAACTGTTTTTGAAGCCTTTAGCCAAGTAGATACATCAACCACACGCAAAGTCGGTGGTACAGGGCTAGGCTTACCAATTAGCAAACGCTTTATCGAAATGCACAACGGTAGCCTCTGGGCAGAAAGCACTGGGCTGGCAGGAGAAGGCTCTACATTTATCATCGAGATCCCTGCCATATTACCTGAAAAATAGCCAAAAACCTAATATTCTCTGAAAATGGGTTTATCAAGATGAAAATTCTTGATATAATAGTCTTACCAATAGGGAAACACGGACCCAACTATGACAGCTTATAAAATCTTATACATTGAAGATAATCCAGACAATATGCGGCTCGTTGAGAGAGCACTTAAAGCCAAAGGCTATATCCTACATGGTGCTATTGATGGTCTCTCTGGGCTAGAAATGCTAGAAAGCGTTATGCCAACTTGTATTCTCCTTGATATCAATCTCCCCGATATTGATGGATACGAAGTTGCCCGCCGCATACGAAAACATCGCAACAGCGAGGTGCGTCATATTCCCATTATTGCCATTACAGCAAATACCCTTAAAGGTGATGCCGAAAAAGCTCTAGACGCTGGTTGTGATGTATATATGTCGAAACCTATTAATATTAGAGAGCTTTGGGCACGTGTTGAAGCATTTATGCCCGATGACGACTTTCTAAAATAACCAGAGGAAAGTCATGCTATGACAAAAATTCTACTTGTCGAGGATATTCCAGATAACGCATCCTTAATAAAAAGAGCTATTAAAGCAAAAGGGTTCGATTTTGTTTGGGCTCAAAATGCTGCAGATGGACTAAAAATGGCTCTTGAAGAAGTGCCCGACCTCATCCTGCTAGATTTAGGCTTACCAGACGCAGATGGGCAAACCCTCTCTACGTGGATTCGTGAAGAGAAAACGCTGTGGGATATCCCCATCATCGTCATGACAGCTTGGCCCGAGAAAATGGCACAGCAAACGGTAGAAGCATACCAACTTGATGGTTATCTGGGAAAACCTTTTGACCTCAAAGAATTTTGGGAAACCATCGACTCTTTCATTGAAAAATAACCCCATGAGTCTAAAAATCATCTCCGCCAGCCAATTTACAACCGAAGAACTAACTGATTTCTACAATCAAACGCGTGTAGACTATCTCATCCCCATGCCGATGAGCGTAGCGGTCATGGCAGAGTATATCCACGACTTTGATATAGATTTAGAACATTCCCCTATCATCGTAGACGCAGAAACAGAAGAATTCATGGGGCTGGGCATGTTAGGTGTGCGCGAAGAACGCACTTGGATTACAAGACTTGGTATTACCCCCGCAAGTCGAAAACGGGGTGCCGCGGCAATGGCAATGAACGCTATTTTTGACGCATCTAAAAAACTTGGGGCAAAAAAAACCATTCTTGAAGTTATCAAAAATAATACGCCCGCCCACACCCTCTTTCAGAAATACGGCTTCAAAAAAAACAGAGAGCTCCTTGTGCTCAGGCGTGCCCCAATCCGCCCGCCCCTCAGCCCAGAAGGTGAAATCACCTGGCTCTACAGAAATGACGCCCTCAAAGCCTTACGCTCTCACCCGCACCATCTCACTTGGGTGAACGCACTAGAATCAATGCAAAACGCCAGCATGTTTCAGGGCTTTCGCATCAAACTAAAAGACGGCACACGCGGCTGGCTCGTCTACAGACATAAAAAACGAACCATCACCCATTTTGAATTCTACACCGAGCAAGGAAACCCCGTCAAAATGGCAAGAAATATCCTCCTCTTCTTACATTTCCAATATCACCGCATGGATGCCTACGCCGAAAACTTTTACGCCGATGACCCCCACCTCCCCGCCTTTTTCGATCTTGGCTACTTTGAAGCCTTCAGACGAGTGGAAATGGTCAAAGAATATAACTAAAATCACCAAATTTCACACCTAAAAGCGGATTTCAACACAGAAATCCGCTTTTTATTTTTATTGGATGAAGAACCGCTCCGCACGTGAATTTAGCTTGCTTGCCGTTCAACAAATATCTCCTCACCGTAATCGCTTCAGCGATTCCACTCCCTTATGCCCTCAACTGGAACAACCTTCAATATCAAAAAATTCTCCATCCACGACGGACCTGGAATCCGTACAACAGTCTTTTTTAAAGGATGTCCCTTAAATTGCCTCTGGTGTCATAACCCCGAATCACAATCACCGCAACCAGAAATTCATTATTTTGAAAAACGTTGCATCCAATGCGGTGACTGCGCAAAAGCCTGCCCTAACAACGCCATTAGCTTCACTAATGGTATTAGCTTCACTAATGGTATTAGCTTCACTAATGGTACTAGTTTCACCAATGGTATCCGCGTTTGGAATAGCGATCTCTGCCAACTTTTCGGTGCCTGCGCCGAAGCTTGCCCAACAGAAGCCATCCAACTGGTTGGAGAAAAAAACGATATAGATAAAATCATGAAGGAAATAGAAAAAGATATTATCTATTACGACCAATCTGGTGGCGGTGTCACCTTTTCGGGCGGAGAACCACTACAGCAAATTGATTTCCTAAAGGCGTTATTAAAAAGATGCAAAGAATACGAAATTCATACTGCCGTAGATACCGCTGGGCTTGCTCCTTGGACGCGTTTTGAAGAAATACTCCCTTATACCGATCTCTTTCTCTACGATTTAAAATTGATAGACGATGAGAAACACCGTCAGTTTACGGGAGTCTCGAACCAAGTTATTCTTCAAAACTTAAGCAAATTAAACAGCACGCAAGCCCAAATTCGCGTTCGGATTCCAATTATCCCCTCCATCAATGCTGATGAAGAAAATCTGCGTAATACAGCCTTATTTTTATCCAACTTAGAAAATATCCAAAAAGTAGATTTACTCCCCTACCATAATATCGCATCCGACAAATATCAGCGTATGGCGCATGAATACGCGCTAAAAGATGTAAAAACGCCCTCGGCAAAAGAAATGCAAGGACTGGCAACGATATTTGAAGAAAAGGGCTTTGATGTGACGATTGGGGGCTAAAAAGCGAGATAAATCTCGCTCTACAAATCAAAAAAGGTTGAGAGATTCATCAAGAATCTCTCAACCTTTTTATTTTCTTTAATTAAACAACCGCAAGAGGGCTGGACGATCGCAAGCTGGACGACCACAAGCTGGACGACCACAAGCTGGACGACCGCAAGGGTACGTCCCTACTAGAATAGACCTACAACTTCACCTGTTTCAAGGTCGAGATCCACATCGTAATATGCTGGGCGAGTGGGGAGACCAGGCATGGTGCTCATCGCGCCAACGAGCGGATAAATGAAGCCCGCACCAACGGAGGCGCGCAGGTCACGGATAGGTACGGTGAAGCCAGTGGGGCGACCTTTGAGGCTGCCATCGTGGCTGATGCTGAGGTGAGTTTTTGCCATACACATGGGGAGTTCATCGAAGCCCAATTTTGTGTAAAGCTCAACTTTCTTTTCAGCTTCTTCGGAGTATTCTACGCCATCTGCACCATAAATTTCTTTACAGATTGTTGCAATTTTTTCTTTAATGCTAGTGCCTTTGAGCGGATAAAGGAATTTGAAATCGCTGGGTTCTTCACAAGCGGCAATAACGGCTTCGCCGAGGGCTGTTGCACCGGCACCACCTTCCATCCAGTGACGGGAAACAACGGCATCGGATGCACCAGCGGCTTTAGCACCTTCACAAACAAAATCAACTTCGGCTTGGGTATCGTCCTTGAAGCTATTCACGGCTACAACAACGGGGATACCGAAACGTTTAGCATTTTCAATATGTGCTTCAAGATTACACATGCCAGCTTCGAGTAACTCGAGATTTTCTTCGGTATATTCGGCGGCAAGCGGTGCACCAGCTCTTACAGCAGGACCACCACCGTGCATCTTGAGTGCCCGAACGGTAGCAACCATCACAACACAATTAGGAATTAATCCAGAGTAGCGGCATTTGATATCGAAGAATTTTTCCATACCAATATCTGCGCCAAATCCAGATTCGGTGACAACATAATCAGCCAATTTTAGGGCGATTCTGTCTGCCACGATGGAGCTATTGCCGTGAGCGATATTTGCAAAAGGTCCTGCATGAACGAAAGCAGGGGTGCCTTCGAGAGTTTGCATCATGGTGGGCATGATAGCATCTTTCATTAAAACGGTCATTGCACCTGCGGCACCAATATCTTCAGCAGTGATGGGGTCACCCGCTTTGCTGGTGGCAATCACAATATCGCCAAAGCGTTGGCGCATATCAGCTAGATCGCTGGTGAGGGCTAAAATTGCCATAATTTCACTAGCAACGGTGATGTCGTATCCTGTTTTACGATCGGCATCAATTTCTTTAGGTCCTTGCCCAATAGTAATTTCACGCAACATACGGTCATTAATATCAACAACACGCCGCCAAGTTAGGGTTTCAGGGTCAATATCTAAACGAACGAAACGAGAAACTTCTTCGTCAGTCAAGTCATTAGGATCGGTTTTATCAATGCCTAATTTCTCAAGTCTTTTAAGCATTGGCAAAGCAAATCTTCGGCTTCCATCTTTAGCAGTAGGGCATAAACGGCGGAAAAGAGCTTCATCACTCTGACGAGATTCGTGATACATACGGGTGTCAATTGCCGCGGCTAAAAGGTTATTTGCGGCAGTAATGGCATGAATATCGCCCGTCAAATGCAAGTTAAAATCTTCCATTGGCAAAACTTGGCTATAACCGCCGCCTGCCGCGCCACCTTTAATACCGAAGGTAGGTCCTTGTGAAGGTTGACGAATTGCAGTAAAAACGTTTTTGCCAAGATGTGCGCCTAAAGCCTGGCTCAAACCAACCATTGTGGTCGATTTTCCTTCACCAAGCGGGGTGGGGGTAATTGCAGTTACATCAATATACTTACCATCTGGCACGTCTTTAAGACGGTCAAGAATGCTCAAGCGAATTTTGGCTTTCAAGTTGCCATAAGGCACCAATTCTTCGGGTAAAACGCCTACTTCTTCAGCCAATTTATGAATATCTTTGATATTAGGCTGTTGTGCTTGGGCAATTGCAATATCCGTTGGGACTGGTGTCAAAAGCTCAAGGCTAACAGGGGTAAACTCAATTTCACTATTTCTATATTTAGACATATTTATGCTCCCAGATAATTTTATAAGACATCTAATTTTACAAGACTTTTAGCTCCTTCACAAGATGAAGTTGTCTGACAAATTTCCTTTTTTTTACTCAGTGTGTCATAACTTTAATCACACTCAAGCAATGTTCCTAAATTTTCCCCAAGCAATACTCTTTCAAGATCTCCATCTGCCCTTCCCGAGAAAATCTGCACAGTTACCTCAGTAATATCCTCAACAAGTGCCAACATTTGCCTAACTTTAGATGACATCCCCCCCGTCACATCTGTTGCATGGGATTTTCCAATGCCCGCGCTAATTTTTGGATAAGACGCGGGCGAAACACGCGTGACCTTGTGCTTGCGTACGGGAAAATCGGCATAAATTCCATCTTCAACACCTGCCAACAAAATGCGTGCGGGGCGCAATTTTTGTGCCAAGTGCATAAATAAATCTTCGGTAGAAAGAATGGTGCCACCGCGCATCTCATCAAAAACTACGTCTCCGTATACGACAGGCACAATCCCGTTAGAGAGTGCGTATTTTATCTGCGCTAAATTCCACTCGACGACTTTGCCATCATTTGCAATCACGCTAGAGGATGGTGAAATTGCTATTGCAGGGATTTTTGCCAAACGCAAAGAATCCAGTACAATTTTATTTAGCTCTCTCGCTTCGTGCCACACTTCGGTGAAACCGTGCCAATACGCCCCCGCCCCCATCCTACCCTTCCCCCTTTGTGGGAAGGAACTGGTTCTCCCCCCCTCGGGGGAAATTAGAGGGGGAAAACCCGCTCGTGTTTTATACTTTTTCGCGGCAACGTGGCCAAAGGAGCCAGAACCATGCCCAATGAGCAAAATCAAGTTGGGGTCACGCTCGATCACATCTGCTATTTGGCGGCACAGAGAAGACAACACATCCACGCGCGGGGTGCGCGGTCGCTCTTTATCTGTAATCAGTGATCCGCCTAGTTTGAGAAAAATAAGATTATCCATACCATAAGTTTTACCACATTAAAAATGATAGATGTGCATTGCATTTAGCAAATGCGTTGCACGTCGGGTTTCATTGATTTCTCCAAACTGCAAGACCATGCCCGAACTGCAACGCATCTAAATACAGATGCAATGCAGTTCTTACGATATAATTGAAATATGGACATCAAAGCAGGAATTCAAGCGGCTATAATTTTATCGGTCATCGGCGGGGCAATTAGTCTTTGGGTTGGCTTAAATAAAATCCGTGAAGCACGCGGGTTAACTTTTTACCGCCTTCGAGATCGAACAATGAAAAGGGGCTGGCGACTTTTATGGCTAGGCATAGGCTTGTTTCTCTTTTCTTTTGTGCTTGGAAGATTCGGGCAACCCGCCGCATTTACTTATTTTGAAGTCACGCCCACAATAGCACCAACAGGAACAATCACACCTACGCCAACAATCACCCTAACGCCGACAATCACGCTCACGCCCACAATTACCGAAACGCCTTCAACCACCGATACGCCCACACCGACCTCTACGCCCTTTATTCCTCCTGTTATTGAGGCACTCTTTGAGTCAGACGTTGCGCCAAACCCCAATGCCGTTTTTAGCCCTTTACAATTTTCTACAAAAATGGAAGATTATCAGGCAATTAGCCCCGCTACGTATTTCGTAAACCCCATAGACGATATTTTTGCCGTTTACTCCTATAATAATATGCTCCCTGGTGTGCAAGTAACAGAGCTTTGGATGCACGAGGGCAAAATGGTGCATTACAACACCTACCCTTGGGATGGCACAACGGGCGGGCTTGGTTTTGCCGAATGCAATTTCACACTTTGCGATGGGTGGGAATCGGGGAGTTATCAATTGCAAGTTTTTGTTGGCTTAGATTGGAAAGTGGTTGGGATTTTCTCTATAGACGGTGCCCCACCAACCGCTACATTTACGCCTGAGCCAAGTGAAACGCCTTCGCCATAATAACAAGGAAAATTTATGTCAGCAAAAGCTTTTCAAGACTATTACCCCGAATACTTCGCTCATTGCTATGGTTGTGGAAAACTAAATGAAGCGGGTCATCAAATCAAAACTTATTGGGATGGTGACGAAAGCGTAACCTATTTCACCCCCAAAGACGAGCATATTGCCATCCCCGGCTATACTTACGGTGGACTTTTAGCTTCTCTGATTGACTGTCATGGTACAGGCACTGCCGCCGCGACGGCATATCGCGCTGAAAACCGTACTATAGATTCAGAGCCGCATCATCGTTTTCTGACAGCATCTTTGCATGTAGATTATCTCAAACCTACCCCGCTCGGCGTTAAATTAGAAATTCGCGGCAGAGTAAAAGAAATTAAGGGGAGAAAAGTTGTCATCGAAGAATGGATTATTGCAAATAACATTGTCACCGTGCGTGGCGAAGTAGTTGCTGTTGAAGTCCCAGATAAGATGGTGCTAGAGCTATTAGAGAAAGCTGGGGAATAAACACCAAAAACAAAAAAAGAACCCGTTCCCTTGATGAAGGGAACGGGTTCTTTTTTCTGTTCTAGAGTAAAAACATGCCTTCACTGTATTTCCTGCAAAAAATAAGCCGCCAAACTCAAGAAGATAAAAAAGCCCAAGCTATCTGTAGCCGCTGTCACCAAAACCGATGAGGCAAGGGCGGGGTCTACGCCCAGTTTATCTAAGCCTAATGGGACAAGAACGCCAATCATTGAACCAAAGCTAAGATTTGCAACCAGAGCCAATCCTAAAACGAAACTAAGATAGATATTGCCGCGCCACAAATAAACGCCGAAGGCGACTACGCTCCCAATTGCTACACCTAGCAAAAGACCCGTAAAAAATTGTCGAATAATAATTTTTCGTTGCGCCCGCGCACTAACTTCCTCAGTTGCAAGCGCACGAACTGCCATCGCGATATTTTGACTCGCTGTATTGCCGCCCTGCCCAGCCACTACCGATTGAAAGATGGCTAAAACCGCGGCTTGTGCAATTACGTGCTCATAATTGCTAATCACCCATGCCCCAAAAAGCGCGGTAATAGTATTCAAATAAAGCCAAGGCAAACGCCCTCTCAATTGCTCCTTGATGGGGCTATCGGGGTCAAGCTCATTATCAGAGATATTTGAAAGACGATAAACATCTTCAGTGGCTTCTTCTTCTAGCACATCTACAATATCATCGTGGGTGATGACACCCACAAGACGATTTTCATCATCGACAACGGGGATACCAGCAAGGTCATAATGTGCCATCGTGCGAGCGGCTTCTTCTTGATCTATATCTACACGCACAAAAATCACATCTTTATTCATGATTTCTTTAATTAGCGTCTTGGGGTCTGCTAAGATTAAGGCGCGCAACCCTACGATGCCAACTAATTTTTTTTCATCATCAGCCACAAATAAATAGTAAATTTCCTCAGCGTCTGGATGCCAATCTCGGAGTACCTCTGTCGCCTCGTATGCTGTCATGAGCGGACGTAGCGATAGAAACTCCGAAGTCATCAATCCGCCCGCACTCTCATCAGAGTAAAGGAGCAGAGGGCGCACCTCATCAGCATCGTGGAGACGTGTGAGAAGGGCTTGACTCTGCTCATCAGACATATCGCCGAGGAGATCCGCGGCTTCGTCTGGCTCCATCTCATCTACAATTTGAATAATAGTCTCTAGCGGTAAAGACGCGACCAATTTCACCGCTTCGGGGTCATCTAAATCTTCGATAATATCAGCAGATATTTCTTTTTTAAGTTTTGGGAGTAATTCTTTCTGTTCGTCTTCTTCTAATTCATCAAAAAGCACTGCTTGGTCAGGACCACGCAGTGCCTCGATGATTTGAATAGCGGAATCAAAATCGTCGCGTTCAAGCGCGTCTTGAAGCAAAGTTAAAAGATTATCTATGTTAATTGACATGAAAACACCTCTTCATTTTCCCCCGTTTTTTACAACCTGCCAAGTCGTGCTTCTACGAAGCCTAAGACCCATTAGTTTTTTGGGAGAGTTCAGATGATTATATGCGGACGCTCATCGCGCCCGCTGGGACTAGGAATAAATTCCATTTTTTTCCTTTAAGTTCATAATACGACATTTATGTCGTATTTTATGAACAAAATAGTTTTTGAGTAAGTATTTATAAAGATTCTAGCGACTATCTGATGCTAAGTCAAGTTTGAAAACTTTGGGCATAATTGCCCCGTTTTCTCTTTATACTCAAGATATGCTTCTCCGAAATAGCCTTCGAGAAATTCTTCTTCTTCTCGAATATGAATTTTAAAAACAAGGTAAAAAACAAAAGGTGTAAAAAAGAAAATCCATGAAATTGAGAGCAAAGAGAGTCCAGGAATGATAAAGAGTGCCCAAGCCGCATACATGGGATTGCGCGAATAACGATAAACGCCCTTATTCATCAAAATTCCCTCTTTGAACTCTCGCATAAATTGACGACCGACAACCATAAGCAGAATAATGCCCAACACCAAGAAAATGTATCCCAGCGCACACAAGCCTAAAACAAGTTCGTCACGGATGAAGAAAAAGTTAGGGTAAAGAACCGTTAACGCGGTGGCAAATCCAGTATAGAGAGTTGTGTACAAGATCAGCTTTCCGCCAATACCTAAAAGTGATTGTTTCATTATCATCGTCCTTTTCTCCTCATGGTAAAATTCTAAACTTATTTTACCCTTTTAAATGTAAGGGCGCACCCTTGCAGTCGCCCTTATTATGGAGATCCAATGAAAAAAACAGATACGATTTTCAAAAATGCAATTGTCCTAACCATGGACGAAGAAATGCACCAATTTGCACGCGGCGCGGTGGCTGTGAGCGGAGAAAAAATTATAGCGGTGGGTGATGAAAAAGAGATTTTGAGCAAATACGAAGCAGAAGAAATAATAGATGCGGGCGGTAAGGTTTTGATGCCGGGCTTAGTGAACGCGCATACCCACGTCCCCATGACGCTTTTGCGTGGGCTGGCAGACGATTTGCGCTTAGATGTTTGGCTGATGGGCTATATGATGCCCGTTGAACGCGAATTTGTAACCCCAGAATTTGTGCGACTCGGCACGCAGTTGGCTTGTGCTGAGCTAATACGAAGTGGCGTAACCACTTTTGCCGATATGTATTATTTTGAAGACGATGTCGCCGAAGCTACCGCCGAAGCCGGCTTGCGTGCCCTCTGCGGCGAATCGGTGATGAAATTCCCGGCACCTGACGCTGAGTCTTACGAAGATTCGCTTGCTTATACACGCAAATTTATTCAAAAATGGAAAGATCATCCCCTCATAACACCCGCAGTTGCCCCTCACGCACCATTTACCTGCACCCCTGAAATTTTACAAGCCTGTGCCGCACTCGCCGATGAGTTTGATGTGCCGCTTCATATTCATATCGCTGAAACCGAGTTTGAAGTTGAGAATATGCGCGAAACTGAGGGTATTCCCGTTGTGCCTTATGTGAAAAAGCAAAATCTTTTCGATGCCAAAGTTGTTGCGGCACATTGTGTGCATATTGATATTGGCGAAATCCGCACCTTAGAGCAAAGTGGCGCAGGCGTGGCGCATAATCCCTCCTCAAATATGAAATTGGCTTCTGGATTTGCCCCCGTGCAAAAAATGATCGATGAAGGTGTAAATGTGGGCATTGGTACAGATGGCACTGCCTCAAATAACGATTTAGATATGTTTGAAGAAATCCGTTTAGCCGCCTTTATTGCGAAGGGACATAGCGGAGACCCCACCGCAGTTTCAGCGGATCTTGCGCTCACAATGGGTACGCGTCTTGGGGCAAAAGCGATTCACCTCTCGCATCAAACTGGCTCATTGCAAGTGGGCTTAAGTGCCGATTTGATCTTGGTTGACCTCAACCAACTCCATAATGCCCCTAGCTTCCGCCGTGACCCCAAAAATATCTACGTTCAACTTGTTTACGCCGCCAAAGCGAATGACGTGACCGATGTAATGGTAAATGGCAAATTTCTCATGCGAGAACGAGAACTACTCACCCTAAACGAAGCTGATTTAATTGCAAAAGCCCAAGTTTACGCTGAAAAAATTGATGCTTTCTTACTGAAGAGAGAAGGTTCACTCTTCTCGAAATTGATTGCATTAGGTGGCTCATCAGAAGAAGAATCCTTCGAGGTCCAAACAAAGGTCAAGTTAGCAAAGCAAGTTGATGTTGCGTCCGTCCTCGCCAATTCTGGTATAGACCTTTTGTATTCACGGCACTATAGAGAATATGATGTCTACTTCTCATTTGACGACCCCACGCAAGGGCGTTTACGCTACAGAGAAGATGAATTCCTTGACGATAAAGGTGAAATGGAAAGGGTTCGCGGAAGACTAACCCTCATTGGGCAAGCGAGCAAAGAAGAATTTACGGACGATGTCCTTCTTTCCCGCAGTCGCTATCTTGCCCCCGCCACAAATTCTTTGCGTTTCTATCGTGAATACTTCAAACCACAGTCTGAGCAAGTCATCCTAAAAGAACGCAGACGTTGGCTAATTGAATTTGAAGACACAAAATTCTATATCAATTTTGATAAATTCGATAAACCCGATTTAGGCAATTTCTTAGAAATAAAAACCCGCACTTGGAGCCGTGAAGACGCCAAGAAAAAAGCAAATCTAACCTCCAAATTGCTCGATTGCCTCAATCTTGGCGAGAGTGCTACGATTACCGATGATTATATTGAGTTAGTGTAGAGACATCGGCACTCAGCCTTCAGACATCAGATCTTAGTGTCGATTATATTCAGGACGATACACAGTCTTTTGTCTGAAGGTTAAAGTCTCAAGTCTTAGGAATTTGAAATGAAAAAAGCCCTTTCCCCCATAGCTAAAGTTTTCGCTGTTCTTTTTGCCATATTCTTCGTTATCACACTTGTCTCTACCCTTTTCTTCTATAATTTGGAGCAACACGCCTTTGACACAGAGACCTATAAAAAAGCACTTCATAATGAAAATATATACGAGCGGTTGCCTGCCGTTATCGGCGACCAACTTGTCGTTTCTATGGGCATAGACCACTGCGCCGAAAACCCTCTCTCTTGCGAAACAGAATATAGAAGTGTAGAACTAGAAACCTGCCTCATAGACGCACTAGGAAGTGAATCATATCGCGCCCTCTCAAATAATGAACGCCCACTCACAGAAGCAGAAAATGAACGCATTACCCCCTGCTACGAAGAACACGGCTACCCAGCAACAAATGAAGGAGAAGAAGAGCTTCTCGCCTCCCTCACCAAAAATCTCACCGCCAAAGATTGGGAAGACTTCATCATCGCCATTGTTCCCCCCGAAGAACTCGAATATATCAGCGAAAGCACCCTAGATGAAATTTTCAACTATCTCAACGGAAACTCAGATACGGCAGCAATCCCACTCATGCAATTTAAAAAACGCCTAACCAGCAAAGAAGGCACAGACGCTGTCATGGCACTCATCAAAGCACAACCCGATTGCACCACAAGCGACTTGCTAAAAATAGCACAAGGCGAAATCGCAATTTGCCACCCCCCCGATATGATCATGCCCGCCTTAGAACCACTCATCAATATGCAGCTTCAAACCGCCGCATCTACCCTCCCCGACCAACAAATTTTAACGCAAAAAAAACAAGCCCAAGAAAGCATCCTTGAAATGCAAGCCCTCCGCGCCCTCATGCGCCTTAGCCCACTCGTTCCCATCATCCTATTATTACTCATAACCCTTCTCGCAGTGCGCGATTTACTCTCGTGGCTACGCTGGTGGGGCATTCCTCTCCTCATTGCAGGCATAATCGGCGTACTTATGAGTCTCATCACAGCTCCCCTAGTACGCGCCCTCCTCAGCATCCCCCTCACTGGCGGCATCTCAATGGAGGTTTCAGGCAGTGCCCTCAAACTCATCTACGACCTCGCCGAAAGCGTTGTTCACAGCTTCGTAGAAGATGTCGTTCTCTACAGCATTATTTTTGGGATTATAGGATTAATAATGACAATCACCTCCATATTTATTAAATGGAAAGAAAAATCTGCCGCGGAGGCAATCTAATGGATACCCCCACCCTAAACTTGATCTACGCCCACGCCTCTGTTCGCCGTTACAAACGCGACCCTGTGCCTGCTTCCGTTGTAGAGACGCTAGTGCGTGCCGGACAACGTGCATCCACATCATCCAATATGCAAACCTATAGCGTAGTTGCCACCACAAACGCGGAAAAACGCCTTGCCCTCAGCAAAATAGCTGGCGGCCAAAAGCACGTTGCCCAAGCCCCGCTTTTCCTAACCTGGTGCGCCGATCGCTTTAAGTTAGCACGAGCCTGCGAGCTTCGTGGCTATACGCAAAACACAGACACAATGGAAAATTTCCTTGTAGCCGCAGTAGATGCCGCAATCGCCGCCCAAAACGCCGCCCTCGCCGCCGAATCTCTAGGATTAGGCATCTGCTATATCGGCGCAATTCGTAGCGACCCTGCCGCAATTATTGACCTACTCGAACTCCCCCAAGGCGTATTCCCAATAACGGGCATGACCATAGGCTACCCCGCACAAGAAAAACGCCCTCGTCCACGCCTGCCACAAAAATCAATCTTGCACTGGGAAAAATACAATCAAAACCAAGATGAGCATCTCCTTGCCTACGACCAAGCCATGATAGAAACAGGCATCTACAAAAACAGACAAGTCCCCATTCCAGGAAAAGAAGACGAAACCGAATCTTATGGCTGGATGGAACACACCGCCAGACGCGTCTCTCAAGAAATTAGGTCTGAATTACGCGCAGTGATTGAATCTCAAGGGTTTGGGTTGAAATAAATGGGGAAATCGTACACTGACCGAGAAGACCGACTCTAGCAAGACTCACAAAAAAAAATCCCCAACACTTGTTGGGGATTTTCGCTAAATAGGGAAACGCTCTTCGGAAGTTTGGCAACCTTAGCCTCTTTATAAAAATTGGCTTTAGACCCATAACTTTGCGCCATCAGTTTTCACTGATTTTACCTGTTCGGAAATCTAGCTATCTATAACTATCAACTTATTGAGCAAATAACCTAGACACCAGACTTTGCGCCTCAAACGCCTTGTTTGAGTTGCCTTTTCGATGGTCTTTTTTCTTAGCCTTTCGACATTAGAGAGAAGACTCTGCTTTGCAAATTTTCATTTGCATTGCTTTTTCGGAGCGTCATAACTATTATGACATTTTAAATAGCCTAAGTCAAGATTGTGAAAAACCCCACACACTCCTAGTCGTTCAGTAAATTTGCATATTTATTGTATCGTTGAATATAGGCATCAACAAAAGAACAAAGCGGAATTACTTTATAACCTTCTTCACGCGCATAATCTAAGCCTGCGCGGACGATGAGACTGCCTATTCCATTTCCTTCTAATTCTTTGGGAACACCCGTATGCGTAAAGGTGATTGTCTTATTATGTAGGCGATAGTCTAGCACGGGCTTATACTCGTTAATATGAATTTCAAAACGCTGTGCCTTGCTATTATGGATAACTTTTAGCGTATCTCTATCAATTTTCATTATGCGCTCCTAATTATTTTCAACTATACTATAGATGTCTTGTTTTCCTAAATTCTTATGGAGAAAATATGTCTCTTGGTTCATCGGCACAAAAGGTACAAGGTGCACTCAATAATCTTGGCTATAATTATAATATAATTGAGTTTTCAGAAAGCACCCGCACAGCAGAAGAGGCCGCAACGCGAGTTGGGTGTGAGGTAGGCAAATTGTTAAATCGTTAATTTTTACGGGGAAAAAGACCGGGAAAGCACTCTTGATCTTGACGAGTGGTGCGAATCGGGTTGCGGTTAAACAGATCGATGCTTACGCCAAAGAAAAGATTGGGCGCGCTACCCCAGATTACGTTCGCGAGCGTACCGGTTTCGCCATCGGTGGAATCCCTCCGCTTGGGCATATTCATCCCATTGAAACGTATATTGATGAAGATTTACTCGACTATGAAGAAATTTGGGCGGCGGCGGGGTCTCCCAATTCTGTTTTTAAAATGAAATCTAAAGACTTACCTGAAATGACAGGTGGAGAAATTATCTGTATTAAGGAGAAATAAATGGACGCGAAACTACTTGAAAAGTATGCAAAAGTAATTACAGAAGTTGGCTTAAATTTACAAGAGGGGCAACGCCTTTTTATTGCCGCTGAGATGAATACTGCACCCCTTGTGCGTGAAGTGACGGCAAAAGCGTACCAAAACGGATGCCCTTTAGTGACCGTACTGTGGTCAGACGAAAAACTAAAACAGATTAGGCATGAGTTTGCGCCATGCGATTCTTTTGAAGAGTACGCAACTTGGATTGCAGATGGCATTTTAGAAAATGCTAAGCGCGGAGATGCCTATCTTTCTATAACGGGATTAGACCCCGATTTGCTGGCGGGTTATGACCCAGAATTAATTGCGTTGGAACTCAAAACTCAAGCGAAACATCTGAAAAAAGCTAAACAAATTATTTCTGGCAACGGTGTACAGTGGACGGTGGTTTGCCCACCAACGCCAAAATGGGCGGGCAAAATTTTCCCTGAGATTTCAGAAGAAAAGGCTGAAGAAAAACTGTGGGACGTGATGGAAAAACTCTGTCGATTAAATTATGATGACCCTGTGGCTGTTTGGCGAAAGCATTTATCTGATTTAGGGAAAAGACATACGTATTTGACCGAGAAACAATTTGAAACTTTGCATTTTCGCGGACCTGGAACCGATTTGAAAATTGGGATGCCTAAAAACCATCTTTGGAAAGGTGGCGGAGGCAAAACCTTAGGCGGGGTAGATTTTTCAGCCAATTTACCCACCGAAGAAGTTTTTTCGATGCCGCATCGTGAAAAAGTAGATGGTGTTGTACGCTCAACAAAGCCGCTTAACTATTATGGCAATTTGATTGAAAACTTTAGTATAACTTTTGAAAAGGGGCGCGTAGTGGATTTTAGCGCAGAAAAAGGCGAAGCAACTTTAGCCAAAATGATTGAAGCCGATGAAGGCGCAAAGATGCTTGGTGAAGTAGCTCTTGTACCACATCATTCACCAATTTCTGAATCGGGGCTGATTTTCTATAATACGCTTTTCGATGAAAATGCGGCTTGTCATTTGGCATTAGGCAGTGCCTATCGTAGCTGTGTTAAGGGAGGAACAGAAATGTCGGAGAATGAATTAGCGGAGGCAGGAGTAAATGATAGTTTGATTCATGTCGATTTTATGATTGGCTCTGGCGATATTGATGTAGATGGTATTAACGCAGATGGTAGCATTTCTCCCATTATGAGAAGTGGAGAGTGGGCTTTTACGGTATAAGATAAGGAGAATATGATGACCGAAGAAAATACCCGCACAGAAGAATTTGAATTTAACGGCGACAAACTGATTGCCAAAATAAGAGAACTCCTCCATGAGGGGAATATTCGCCGATTAATTATCAAAAACGAAGAAGGGCATACGCTGATAGATATTCCCCTAGCTGTTGGCGTTTTTGGGACGCTGGTTGCCCCACAATTAGCCGCACTAGGGGCAATAGCCGCGTTGGTCACAAAAGGAACGCTGGTTGTTGAAAAAGAGGAAGTGAACTCAGCGTGAAAAAAAGCTTTTTCCTAAAAGGAATGATTCTTTTTAACGCTTTAGTTTTTCTGTTTACTATTTTTGATTTTCTCGCTCTACATGATATAGCCAAAGATTATTTGAGCAGAGAGGCGTTAACTTTCATAGAAATCACAACCGCAATTCCCGCGTGGACAGCCACAGAGGGAGAATGGCTAATTGTAGAAATCAGCCTTTTGGCACGTGTTCTTTTTTTTCTAGCGAATATATTTTTGCTTTGGTCGCTTCGCCCCCAAAAAGAAATCCTTTCTTAATTATTCTCGCCCAAAACTTGCTTTTCATGTATATCTATGTCATCATAATAAATAGCTTTTATCATCAACACACAGGAGTCTCTCAATGAAACAAAAAAAACTACTGCTCATTAGCATCATTCTACTCGTCCTTTCAGCATGTAGCCGAGGCGAGCCAGCTTCGCCAACGGAATCAGCTGATGATGCCACCGCAACACCTATTGCAACTTCTACAGAAGCAACTTCTGTTGAAGCAACTTTTGAAGCAAAAGACGATGAAAATGCTGGCGCTATTCTTTCCACTGCCGAAGCAATTATCGAAACTTCTGTAGCTTCTACGCTAGAGACAAATGACAGCATTATTGCGACTTCTGTTGCCGCGACCATAGAAGCAAAGGAAGAAATTGCGCCAACAATTACAAGCACAGCAACTTTAGCAACAACCCCAACGCTTTCGGGCTCAGAAACACCTACAGCTGATGCGACTATAGAAACACCCACTGATTCACTTACGCCTTCAGCTACACTAACGGCAACAACACCTTCGGCAACAACGGTTAGCGTGAGTGTAAGCGTAGACACAAATTGCCGCACAGGTCCCGATAAAGATTATGACCGCATTGGCATATTCAAAGTTGGCGAAACTGCAAAAGTCGTTGGCAAAAAAACTTCTTATAACTATTGGATTATAGAAAATCCAAGCGCAGATGGAGAATGTTGGCTATGGGGCAAATATGCAACAGTAGATGGCGACATAAACACTCTTAAAGAATACGCTCTTCCCCCCTTCTCCACCCCAACAACAACGCCTTCAGCAATAACAGTTAGCGTGAGCGTAAGTGTAGATACAAATTGCCGCACAGGTCCCGATAAAGATTACGAACAGGTTGGCATATTAAAAGTTGGAGAAACTGCCAAAGTTCTCGGCAAAAAAACTTCCTATAATTATTGGATTATAGAAAACCCAAATGCAGATGGAGAATGTTGGCTATGGGGCAAATATGCAACAGTAGATGGCGACATAAGCACACTTGAAGAATACGCCCTGCCGCCCTTGCCATAAATCGGCTAAATTTCACAGTTTGCCTTTCAACCCCGAAAAAAGTCAAAAGGAGAACGCACATGAAAAAAAAATTATTTATTATTTTTGCTCTACTGCTAGTCACTTTAGCATGTAATATAAGCCAAGCAACGCCCACTCCTGATGGGAACGCTGTTGCCACTTCAGTCGCGTTAACCGTTGAAGCCGGCGGACAAACTCCACCAACTGCAGCAGGAATACCCAGCCCATTGCCCACCATCACACCCGCTATCCCGCCAACAGTGACATTCACCCCCACCATCGCACTAAGCCCCACCATCGCCCTAAGCGCAACCCCATCCATACCCATGGCAAGCGTGAGCGAAAATACCAATTGTCGAACTGGTCCTGGCAAAGTTTATGACTATATTGGTGCGTTCACCGTTGGAGAAAAAGCCGAAGTCGTTGGCAAAAACACCGCCAGCAACTACTGGATTATCAAAAACCCAGACAGCAATGGCAATTGTTGGCTCTGGGGCTATTACGCAACCGTTGCCGGAAACACTGAAAATCTACAAGAATACGCCATCCCCCCAACGCCCACACCCTCGCCGCCCAATGCTCCATCCAATCTCGCTATCACCTCGAGCAGTTGTATGGCAGACCTGGCTCCGCATTACGACCTAACCCTCAATTTATCGTGGAATGATAATTCAGATAATGAAGATGTTTTCTTTATCTATCAAGATGGCATACTGCTTTTCAACGTCGCTGTTGACCAAAACTTCACAGGAGATTTCACCGTGCTTGTAACCGATAGCGTTCCGAGTGAGTTCGCCGTTTCTGCTTCCAATTCGGCTGGAGAATCTGCACGCGCAGTTGTGCAAGAGGTTTGTCCATGAAAAAAACAAATAAATACTGGATATTGGGGTTCGTCCTTGTTTTAGGCTTGAGTGCCTGCAACCTACCAACAGATTCAGCCCCAAACGAATTGCCCCTAGAAGCCCAAGCCGGGACTCTCGCCGCGCAAACCGTATCTGCGGTACAAACGCAGATGCCCACACAAACGCCTACGCAAACGCGTCTCCCTGCTAACACGCCCACTATGGCACCCCCGACCAAAACAAGTGCGCCCCCCACCCCCACCGCGTCTGCTACATCCACTGAGGCACCGCGTCCCCTTAATCCGCCTAGCTTAAAGAAATATGACTTCTTCTGCTCGTGGAATGGCACAAATACCGAGCTAGAAATCACCATCCGCTGGATAGATCAATCAGATAACGAAATGGGATTTATCGTCTCAAGAGATGGGGCAGAAATTGCCGACCTTTTGCCAAATACCGTGCAATATACCGATCTTTTTGCCGTAAATATGGGGCAAGAAGTAAATTATGCCCTAGCGGTCTATAATAACGAAAGCGGAAAAATAGAGGCTTTCACTGTTTCGGCAACTTGCGAGTGAGTAAAACGTAAAATATGATATATGAGTAAAAAAAAGCCGCTTCCCTAACGGGGAGCGGCTTTTTTTATCACTAACTATATCTTTACTTCAACGCTTCTCTTGCCTGCTTAGCGGCACGACCTCGTTTTTTGCTATCTAAAATTCTTTTACGAATACGAACCGATTCAGGAGTTACTTCGAGCAACTCATCATCAGAAAGATATTCAATACATTCATCCAAACTCATCGAACGTGGCGGGGTCAGGCGAATTTCCATATCTGCCCCAGAAGAACGCATATTCGTTAGATGTTTCTTTTTACAGACATTCAAGTCTAAATCTTCATTTTTTACACGCTCGCCAACAACCATGCCTTCATAGACTTCAACGCCAGCGCCTAAGAAGAAAAACCCGCGTTCTTCACCGTTTTTCAATGCAAAAGCTGTCGTTTTCCCAGCTTCCCACGCAACCAATGAACCGGTCTGACGGGTTTCCATTGGACCTGCCATTTTTTCATAGTCATGAAATTGCGTATTCATAATGCCTGTGCCGCGCGTAGCGGTGAGGAATTGATAACGAAAACCAAGCAAACCACGTGTGGGAACAATATAAGACACACGAGTATTTCCATCGCCGCCGTCCATCATCTCGGTCATTCTCCCGCGACGTTTGCCGAGCATCTCAATCACTGAACCGATTGTTTCAGGGCTACTTTCGATAAAAACTTTTTCGTAAGGTTCTAATTTTGTCCCGTCATCTCGTGTGCGGAAAATAACTTCAGGGCGAGAAACCTGCAACTCATACCCTTCTCGGCGCATAGTTTCGATAAGAATCGCTAAATGCAATTCGCCGCGCCCAGAGACAGCAAAATTTTCTGCGGTGTCGGTTTCATCCACGCGCAAAGCTACGTTTGTGCGTAATTCTTCAAAAAGTCGTTCACGAATTCGGCGGGATGAACCCCAGCGTCCTTCACGTCCAGCAAAAGGCGAGGTGTTCACGCCGAATGTCATTCTTACAGTCGGTTTTTCAACGCTGATCGTAGGTAAGGCAATGGGATTTTCTGGATCGGCGAGGGTTTCGCCAATGGAAATACCATCTAATCCCGCCAACGAGACAATCTCGCCTGCACTTGCTTGCTGGACTTCAACTTTTTTAAGCCCCTCATGCGTGTACAAATAGCGCGCACTTTCGGGAAGATTTTTGCCCTCTGTGGTGAGGCGAGCTAACTTTTGCCCCGCTTTCATCTTCCCTGCAAAAACACGACCAACTGCTGTCACACCGCGATATTCGTCATAACCCAATGTGGTCACGAGCATTTGCAAGGGTGCCTCCGCATCCACAACGGGAGCTGGCACTTGTCGCAGAATTGTATCAAATAAGGGTTGCAAGTTGGGGCTAAGGTCGACCGAATATCCCGCCTGAGCAGAAGTTGCTTTTGCGTAGACGACCGGGAAATCCGCTTGTTCTTCCGTCGCGCCTAAATCAATAAATAAATCAAAGGTTTCGTTGAGCACACGCTCAACATCGGCATCCTTGCGATCAACTTTGTTGATGACAACAACAGCCTTATGACCGAGCGTGAGGGCTTTTTTAAGCACAAAACGGGTCTGCGGCATGGGACCTTCGGCGGCATCTACAAGAAGAAGAACGCCATCCACCATATTAAGCACACGCTCCACTTCACCACCAAAATCGGCATGACCGGGTGTGTCAACGATGTTAATTTTGACATCTTCTTTGGTCTGCGGGTCGGGGATGGTGATGGCGGTACTCTTAGAGAGAATGGTGATGCCACGCTCGCGCTCAAGGTCGTTAGAATCCATGACGCGTTCAGCAACGCGCTCATTATCGCGGAAGGTATCTGCTTGACGCAGAAGCCCATCTACGAGGGTTGTTTTGCCATGATCAACATGGGCAATAATAGCGATATTTCTTAGGTCTGTTCGGGTAGTTTTCATAATTTTCCGTAGGGATACCCCTCGCGGGTATCCATTTGCAGGTATCCGTTTGTGAGTATCAGTTTGTGGGTATCCATTTGCAATATGGCAGGGGAAGCCTTACCACACACAAAAAACCTCGGCGAGTGAGAGCCGAGGCAAATTTCAGCGTTCAAGTGAAGTGTAGTTTATCAGAGGGCGGGGTTTTTGCCAAGCAAAAATGCTAACAAGCAGAAACTCGGTTTTTCTTTCGCAAGCATAATACCTTTTCTTACCAAAATCTCAAACTAGCGCAGGAGGCTTATTTGTAGAGAAAAAACCGAGTTTCTTAAGTTCTCTAAATTATACGCCAAAAACTCAAATTATCCCCATCCATGCTAAAATTACCCCATGACCTACACAACCGAATTTCATGCTCATAGCATCTACTCTAAAGACTCTCTCTCTACCCTAGAGCGCATGATAGAAACTTGCCATAAAAAAGGCATAGATCGCCTCATTCTCACCGACCACAACACCATAAAAGGTGCTGTCGAAGCTAAAAAACTTGCTCCCGAACTCATCATTATCGGCGAAGAAATTATGACCACAAAGGGAGAGCTTCTCTGCGCCTTCCTCAAAGAAGAAATCCCGCCCGCGCTCACACCGCAAGAAACCATCGCCCGTCTCAAAGAACAAGATGCCTTCATCAGCGTCTCGCATCCATTCGATTACACCCGAAGCGGACATTGGCAAGAATCCGATTTACTTGAAATTCTCCCCGATATTGATGCCATAGAAACCTTCAATAGCCGCTGTCTCTCTGCCAGCATGAATGCTAAGGCACAAGAGTTTGCTCAAAATCACGGCATCGCGTCTACAGTGGGGTCAGACGCGCACGCGCTTTTCGAGCTAGGACGCGCCACTTTAACGCTCCCCAAGTTCAACTCTGCGCGCGAGCTTCGGCAAGTCATCCGCCAAGGAATGCCTCAGACGCGCAAGACCGACATCCATGCGAGATTCGCGTCGCGGTACGCCGTCCTCTATAAAAAAATATGCAAAAAAGACTAATTTTTCTCCTTGCCATCCTCCTGCTCGCCCTCCCGCGCCCTGCCAGCGCGCACCCAGCGGATATGTATTTTCACACTTTCACGCTCAATTTCTCATCCGATTCTGTGCAAATCACATGGGAACTGGTGCCGGGACCAATGGTCACGCACGTTCTATGGCATGAAGCAGATTTGGATGGGGATGAAGAGATTTCGGATGCCGAAGCCGAAGCGTGGGTGCAACCAATTTTAGACGACTTCTCATTACGATTGGACGGAACGCCCCTAACTTTTGACTTGGTTAATATTCAATGGGCAGATTCTCTACCTCAACTTCGTACCGGTGAAAGCCCCATCACCATCGAACTCCGTGCCGATTTAGACACGAGTGCCGGCGAGTTACTTTTACTCAATGAATATAAACCTGAAAATTCCCTAAGTTGGTTCACCGTCACCGCCAATGAAGGGATGCAGTTTTCTGACCCCGAACAAGATAATGGTATTTTGAAAGTAGCTTTTGGCACAGGGACGGGCACGAGCGAATGGGAAAGCGGACAGCCCTCTATCCCACCCGCTGTGGAGGCATTGGGCTTAGGCGAAACCGCCGAAGCCGCAGTAGAAAATGCTGAAAACCAGCAGGGGATTTTAGCCATTTTAGAAGGCTTTTTACGCACCCCCACTCTCTCCCCCACTGTCTTTTTAGCCGCGTTAGCGATTGCGCTAATTTTGGGCGCACTCCACGCCCTTAGCCCAGGACACGGAAAAACCATAGTCGCCGCGTATTTGGTTGGCTCGCAGGGGAAGTTGTATCATGCCGTTGCGCTCGGGTTTTTAGTCACACTCACACATACCGGCTCTGTTTTTGCGCTTGGTTTAGCAACCCTATCCCTTTCAAAATATATTATGCCCGACCAGCTTTTCCCTATGCTAGAGTTGGTTTCGGGGCTATTAATTGTCATCTTGGGCGTATTCTTGCTTTTACCGCGTATAAAAACTTTTAGAGCAGAGAAAAAACGAGAAAATGCCCCTGTAAAAGCAAAAGAAGTTGAAGTAGGTGAAAAAAGTACCCGCCTAAAAATTGACGAAGAAATCAGAGAGCCAGGACCAGAACACAATCACGATCCCGCCCAATTTGGCTATGTCCCCCTCCCTAAAGGCGCGCAAGAAATCAGAGAAAATCCGCTCTCTGGTATTAGCTGGAAATCGCTTATTGCGCTAGGAATCAGTGGCGGGCTTGTTCCCTGCCCCGATGCCATCGCAATTTTGCTCATAGCAGTCACGATTAATAAAATAGCCTTTGGATTAGGGCTAATAATCTCCTTTAGCTTAGGCTTGGCAGTTGTACTGATAATAATTGGTATGGTAATGGTGCAAAGCAAAGCCATTTTTGCCCGTTTGCAATGGTTTACTAAAGTTTCTTTTATTGTGCCGGTTATTAGTGCCTTAGTGGTCTTAAGTTTAGGCATCATCTTAAGTGTGAATGCAGTCAAAAAATTCCCTGCTAAATTCAACTTTTTATCTGAAAGAGAAAGCCTTGAGGAAGCCTATATCACTTATCTTGCCACTGATAATGAATACCATAAACAGCTTTATCTCATCCCTGCCTTAGGCGGTGAAGTTCAGCAAATTACCCATGGCAATACAGGCGTTTGGAATTACAGCGCCTCTCCCGCGGGGGATAGCCTAATCTACTCGGTGCCAGATAATAGCATAGGCTCAGAGCTTTGGTATTGGCAAGCCGATATGGATAGCCCAGAACTTATTTTATCTTGCCCCGAAGAGTCTTGCTCCGATGTACTTTGGTCACCAACGCAAGCGCAAATTCTTTATAGTCGGCTTAATTTTGAAGATGAGCAAGCCTATCTTGGCATCCCTTCTCTGTGGTGGCTCAATTTAGAAACGCTAGAAACTCAGCCCCTATTTCAAGATTCTCAACTCCCCGTTTATAACCCGCGCTGGTCTTATGATGGCAGTTGGCTCAGCTATACTTCTGCAAACCCGAAAGAAATTCAAGTTTATCACCTTGAGAGTGGTGAACGTCAGAGCATCTCCACCGAAATTGGCTCTGCGGTTGCGTGGTCACCAATTGACGCAGAATTTCTGAGTGCCGATTTACAATTTGTCGGTGAAATGTATCTTAGTAAAATCTCTCTTTATAATGTAGATGCTCAAAGCCTTGCCCCGCTCCCCACTGAAGATAATTACGATGATAATAACCCGAGCTGGTCGCCAGATGGAGAGCAAGTCGCCTTTACGCGCGGAGAGTGGGATTTAGAATCAACAAATGGTGGCGATCAAATTTGGCTAATGGATGCTGGGGGGCAGAACCCGCGTCCAATCACCGACCAAGTTGATACCACGCACGGCGGCGCCTGTTGGTCTGTGGGCGGACGTTATCTGCTCTATCGTGTTTATGTCGTCAACAACACGGAGGCACCATCCCAAATCCGCATTTATGATTTAGAAAAAAATGAAGAGATTACAGTTGTTGCCCCAGGAGAAAACCCCAGTTGGTTTTTGCCTTAAAAACTCGCTTGCATAGCCTGAATGAACATGCTATAATTTTGTTGTTCCCCGATACCTTTAAAATCATATAAATAAATTTTCTTAGCTTATTTTTTTTGTATGGTTAAAACCCCAACTTTATTTTGAAAAACACTCCCTTTTATATCAAAAACAATTAACAATGCCCATGTTCCTTGGGGGGCATTTTTTTGGATTATTCCTTAACTCATTTTACGCATTTTATTTATAAACTTGATCTTATCTGTTATAAAATATCTCGCGTGAGATAAGAACCTATTCACCCCAATCGAGAAACCCATGAAAACTATCCTTGAACTAGAAAAAATGCGCCTTATAGAATTGCGCGCCATCGCGAAAAAATATAAAATTCCACGCGCTAACCGTCTTAAAAAAGAACGCCTTGTCCTTGAGATTCGCCAAGCCGAAGCTGGCAGTGAAGGGCTTGAGATTCGCGGCGGTATCCTTGAAATTATGAGTGAAGGTATTGGCTTCTTACGAGCCGATAATTATCGCATCGGCTCACAAGATATTTATGTTTCGCAAGCGCAATTGCGCAAATACGATTTGCGTAACGGCGATATGGTCGTAGGTTTTGTGCGCGAACCGCGCCAATCGGAACGACATTTTGGGCTAACTAAGGTTGAAAGCGTTAACGGGATTGAACCTGAAAATGCACGCCGCCGCCCAAAGTTTGAAAGTCTTGTGCCTGTTTTTCCCGACCGCCGCTTTGACCTTGAGCATGAACCCCGCGAGCTGGCAACACGTCTTATTAACCTAATTGCCCCTATCGGTCGTGGTCAACGTGGGCTAATTGTTTCACCACCAAAAGCGGGGAAAACCACGATATTGAAAAGCATTGCCAATGCAATCGCTTCCAAGAACCCTGAAGTAACGATGATGGTTGCCCTCATTGGCGAACGTCCAGAAGAAGTGACCGATATGGATCGCTCTGTTGACGCCGAAGTAATCGCATCCACATTTGATGAACCAGTTACTTCTCACGTCCGCACCGCAGAAATCGCACTAGAACGTGCCAAACGATTAGTTGAAGTGGGGAAAGACGTTGTCATCCTCATGGATTCCATCACTCGCCTCGCACGGGCTTATAACTTGGTTGTTAAACCTTCAGGGAGAACACTTTCTGGTGGTCTTGACCCCGCCGCACTCTACCGCCCCAAACGCTTTTTTGGTGCCGCACGTAATATCGAAGATGGTGGTTCTCTCACTATTGTAGCCACCTGTCTTGTAGATACAGGCTCAAGACTCGATGATATGGTCTACGAAGAATTCAAAGGTACAGGGAATATGGAATTGCATCTCTCACGCTCTCTGCAAGAAAGACGCATCTTCCCCGCCCTCGATATAGACCGCTCATCCACCCGCCGAGAAGATTTATTACTCGGACCCGATTTGCTCAAGCAAGTCTGGCTTATGCGCCGCATGTATATTCAAATGACAGCCGGCAAACCACAAGGTGCGGGGATGACACAGGGAATGGCAATGGAAGCCATTATTCAACAACTACGCGCCGCCAACACCAACGAAGATTTCTTGGATGCGTTAACAAAAAATTAGTAAGCATCTCCCCCTCTGCACAATTCCGCCGTCCCCGACGGCGGAATTGTGCAAGTAAGCGCATTATTAGCTATAAATCTGCGCCAAAACAACGCCATAAGCAAAAATTTCTCTCTTAACTTCTACTCCACAAAGGCATAAAATTTGCAAAGCTAATGCCTTTGTGGTATTTTTTTATCATGTCCTTTCTAAAAAAACACGCATTCACATTCTTAAGCTGGTTCATCACCTTCATTATCATAGCGGGGATCATTTTTGTTGCCTACACAAACAAAGATAACTTTGCAGAAGAAGCACCGCCTCAAATAATCGAAGTCACCGCAACGCCTTCTACGAGTAACAGTAATAACTCCACCGAACCTCAAGAAAGCGCACCAGAAATAGGCACATCTGATGCCATAAGGCGAAAAATCACCCTTACGACCCATATCCCTGCCGACAGACCCAACTACGAAATTGCCCAATATACCGTAGCACGCGGCGATTCAACCTTCAGCATCTCCGAAGAATTTAGCATAGAGCCAGAAACAATTCTCTGGGCAAATTACGAAACGCTTGAAGATAACCCCGATAGTCTGCGCGTAGGGCAAGAACTCAATATCCCCCCGGTAGATGGTATTTATTATAAATGGGAAGAAGACGACACCATAGAAAACATCGCTGATGAGTTCGATGCCGAAACCAAAGACATACTCAGCTTCTCTGGTAACGATATAGATTTAACCAACCCCACCTTTCAGCCTGGCACTTATGTCATGATTCCTGGCGGCTCACGAGAATTTGAGCAATGGGTTATTATGGCACCTACAAGTGGAGGCTCAGGAGGCTCAGGCAGTAGTGCCTGCCCCGCAGGCGTGGTTGGCTCAGGTTATTTTATTTTCCCTACCGCCAATCACTACCTCACGGGTAACGATTACTGGTCTGGGCATCTCGGCATCGACCTTGCCGCGGATACAGGTGCATCTATTTATGCCGCCGACAGCGGCGTAGTAACAATGGCGCAAGGTGGCTATAACTATGGCTACGGTAACGTCATCACCATCGACCACGGAAACGGATACTCAACCCTATACGCCCATCTTAGTCAAATCAATGTCTCTCTCTGCCAAAATGTTGGCGTTGGTGCCGTCATTGGCTATTCTGGCAACACAGGCAACTCATTTGGCGCGCATCTCCACTTTGAAGTTCGTCACGGTGGCGCGCATATCAACCCATGGGGGGTATTGCCCTAATTCAAAGCACAACACAGCCCAAAACAGATGCAATGCACGTCTATAACCATGAACAAAAAAACGCTCACAGCCGCTCTAAAAAATCTACCCTTAGGTAGATTGCGGTATTACGAGAAAATCGGCTCAACAAATGATATGGCTCTATCTTGGGGGAATGAAGGCGAGCGGGATTTTTCCATCGTCATCGCCAATGAGCAGTTAACAGGACGCGGGCGAAACGGACGCATTTGGCAAACCCCGCCTGATTCTGCCCTTGCATTTAGCTTGCTACTGATTCCCAACATCCGCGAGGAGAAAAACATCTCCCTCTTTACTGGGCTAGGGGCATTAGCCCTCGTAGATACGCTACGCCAGCATTACGCATTAGATGCCAAAATAAAATGGCCCAACGATGTGCTAGTAAACGGGGAAAAATTAGCCGGCATTCTCGTTGAAGCAAATTGGCAGGGTGATAAAATAAAAAATATCGTTCTAGGCATGGGGGTAAATGTTTATAAAAACTCAGTTCCTAACAATGTCCTTTTCCCCGCCACAAGTTTAGAAGAATTGAAACCTGACAAGTTTTCAAAACCTATCCGGTCTTTATTATTAAGCCAAATTTTAGAAAGCTTCGCCAAACGCCGACCAAGCTTAGAGCGTGGAGACCTGCACAATGCTTGGGACAAAAATCTGGCATTTAAGGGCACTCAAGTTCAAATCCACGCGAGAGACGGGCAAGTCATCCAAGAAGGAAAAATTTTAGGCGTTAATCAAGATGGCTCTTTGCGCTTAGATACGCATCCCGCAATCTATTTTGGGGATGTTCATTTACGCCCAATAAAGGTATGATATACGAGAAAAAAATGAGTTTGAAGAGGTGAATAATGTTAGATAATTTGCGCGAAGATGCCGATTTAGAATCAGGTTATGATGACGACATTCCTGATTTTCTTGACGAGTTAGACGAGGAAGATGAGGCTAAAACAAAAACAGACTCTACCGATTTTTTGGCTCCAGTAAAAAAAATGAGTGCTGTACAACGCTTTATTATTGCGGCATTGCTTTTTATGCTGGTCTGTTTGGTTGGCTCAATGGCTTTACTTGTTACAGGAAAATTTGCGATTTAGCCAAAGATTTTAAAATGAAAAAGCCGTGCTATAAAAGCACGGCTTTTTTTATTTAATATTTTATTTACACTCTAGAGCAATTCTTTTTGCTCATCTTCCTTTTCTTCTTCTAACTCTACACCAACTTGTTTCAAGTCTTTTTCTGCAATTCTGGCAACAGCCGCAACTGTATCGCCATCTTTTGTACGCATTAAGTGAACGCCACGCGTGGCACGCCCAGCTGTTTTAACTTCTTTGACTTTCAACCGAATAATCACGCCTTCGGTGGACATGAGAGTGAGATGGTCTTCTTGCTGAACAACACGTGCGGCAATAATTTTACCAATTTCCTCAATGGCTTTTTTATCCATTGTGAGCACACCCTGTGTTGCGCGTCCTTTTGGTGAATACTCTTCGAGCGGGGTCTGTTTGCCAATACCCGTTTCAGTAACAGTGAGCAAGGTGCCACCTGGCTCAACGACATCTACGGTGGTTACTTTATCATCTTTGAGTAGTTTAATTGCATTTACGCCCGCGGCAGGTCTGCCCATTGCGCGCACATTATCTTCTTTATAGCGAAGTGCCTTGCCTAACTCAGTGACAATAATAATATCGTCATCGCCACTGGTGAGGCGTGCCCAGCCCAGTTTATCATCATCGTGCAATCCCATTGCTATTAAACCAGAGGGACGCACAGAGGCAAATTCTGAGAGTTCTACGCGCTTAATTTTGCCTTTGATAGTTGCCAAAGTACAAAACGATGCATCATCAAAATCTGGGACAGGAATGGCCGCGGTGATGTGCTCATCTGCTTCAAGGGCGAGGATATTGACGATAGAGATACCTTTCCCGATTCGGCTTGCTTCAGGAATCTGATAGGTTTTCTCGGAGTAAACTTTTCCTTTATCTGTAAAAAACAAGATTGTATCTAGCGTGCGTGCCGGAATCATCATTATCACTTCGTCTTTTTCTTTTGTGGTATGCCCCTTGATGCCGCGCCCGCCACGTCCCTGTGTGCGGAAAGTCTTAGCCAGCACACGCTTGATATAGCCTCGCTCGGTTATTGTTACTAAAACAGCTTCGTCTTCTACCAAATCTTCTTCGTCCAAACTTCCACTAGCACCAATAGCAATGTGAGTTCGGCGTTTATCGCCATATTTTTCAGCAAGTTCTAGCAAATCTTCTTTGATGATGGCAAGGATTTTTTCAGCGTGAGCGAGTAAATCTTCATAGTAGGCAATTTTAGCCATCAATTCTTTATGTTCTTCTTCAATTTTCCAGCGTTCTAGTGCCGCTAATCGGCGCAATTGCATATCTAAGATAGCCTGTGCCTGAACTTCGCTTAATTTGAAGCCTTTCATCAAATTATCTTTAGCAACATTTACATCTGCCGATGAGCGGATGGTTTCTATAACTGCATCTATATTGTCTAAAGCAATAATAAGCCCATCTAAAATATGAGCACGTGCGCGAGCTTTTTTCAGGTCAAATTTTGTTCTGCGCGTGATAACTTCTTTACGGTGTTCTATAAAATGTTCTAAGGCTCGTTTTAGAGAGAGTAACTTCGGCTCTTTATTAACCAACGCCAACATTTGCACACCAAAAGTAGCTTGAAGTGAGGTGTGTTTATAAAGTTGGTTTAGCACTTTCTTTGGCTGAGCACCTCTCTTGAGTTCGATAACAATGCTCATGCCGCGGCGATCAGATTCATCACGCAGGTCAGATATAGAATCTATCTTTCCGCTCCGCGCCATATTCGCAATCCGTTCGATTAGCGTAGTTTTATTCAACTGGTAAGGGATTTCTGTAATAACAATTCTAAAACGATTGGCGCGCATCTCTTCTACATGCGCTTTTCCACGCATGATGACGCGCCCACGCCCTGTGCTATAGGCTTGAACAATTCCCTCTTGGCCAACAATGATACCGCCCGTAGGAAAATCGGGACCAGGGATAAATTCCATCAATTTCTCTACGCCAATTTCGTCTGTATTTTCATAATTATCAATCATATAGACTAGGGCATCTGTGAGTTCATTCAAATTATGCGGCGGGATATTGGTCGCCATCCCAACTGCGATACCAGAAGCACCATTAAGCAAAAGATTAGGCAAACGTGAGGGCAAAACATCGGGTTCTTCAAGAGAATCGTCAAAATTTGGGGTGAAATCAACCGTCTCTTTGTTAATGTCAATCAACATCTCTTCGGCGAGTTTTCCCATGCGGGCTTCGGTATAACGCATTGCCGCAGGAGAGTCTCCATCAATAGAACCGAAGTTTCCTTGGCCATCTACAAGCATATAGCGAAGCGAAAAAGGTTGTGCCATACGTGCCATAGATTCATAAACTGCCGAATCACCATGTGGATGGTATTTGCCCAAAACTTCACCCACAATACGCGCTGATTTCTTGTGTGACCCTGTCGCTCGGATGCCCATATCGTGCATCGCATATAAAATACGCCTATGGACTGGCTTCAACCCATCTCGCGCATCCGGGAGGGCACGCGCTACGATAACACTCATTGCGTAATCAAGATAAGATGAACGCATTTCTTTATTTATATCAATTTCTTTAATATCGCCTGCTTCCATAAAAATTCCTTCTTTTGCGTAGAAAAAGTGACAAGTTTTCAATAAACTTATTTTAAGAGCAAATGCTCTTTTTAGATATTTTTTTCTTCCTAAAAGAGCATTTTGAAACCTATCAGTTATCTTATTTTTAGGTAAAAAATATAGGGTAAAAATCTGAGCATATTATACCGCGAATATAGTTTATTAAACAAAAAAAGACCCGCAAAAACGAGTCTTTTTCTTGTGCCGAAGCACAGTTTCCGTCTGTGCCGAAGCACAATATGCTTTTGTGCCGAAGGCGGGAGTCGAACCCGCATGAGCATAAGCTCACTACGCCCTGAACGTAGCGCGTCTGCCAATTCCGCCACTCCGGCAAGGTCAGTGCAAGCACCTTATAAGCGAGAAGTATTGTATCTGAAACGGTCGTTTTGTCAAATCAAAGGTGGCACACAAAACGTGAACTTCCAGCTTTCACCTTTCTTTTACTTACATTTCTTCTTAATCACCTGAATAGGCGTCTCACAAAAAATAGAAAGCTCTATCGCTGTTTCAATTGCTTCTTCTGCACTATGCCCAAGGTGAAGCGCGGCGAGTGCAAAATTCATCCCTGCCCCAATTGCCTGATAGGTGGTCACAGAAGCAATAAGCCAATGATTGATGTAAAAAACTACCCCATCAAAACCGAGAAAATAAGCGTTTTCAATACCATTTTTATCTGTGCGTTTTTTCTTCCAGTCCGAAAACTCACTCCAAAATTCTAAAATTCCTTCTTCGGTTGCGGCGGCAGGTTGGTGCGTTTTAGCAAAAATTTGCAGTAAACTGCTCTCTTCTGCCGACCCCACAGAGCCAATAACCATATTATTCACTTCAATTAATTTTGAGCGACTGGTGTTATTTTTCGTTTGCGTATATCCGCGCACCGTAATTGAATCGGCGGCTATTTCATACCCTTCTTTCGTAATTTTGCATGCAACAACAGACATAAAATCCTCCTAAGTTTTAATTTCGATAAAGTATAGCATATAGAAGATTTTTTGGATGGATGAAAACCGCGCCGAGCGGATACTTCGACAGGCTCAGCGTCCGTGGTTTAGGCTGGGATGCCGCGACCAAGCTGATTCGCGGCGTAAACGGGGAGGGCACCTACGCATCCGGCAGAAAGATATTGGTTGAGGGCTATCAAGTCAAAAACGCGCTCGAAACGGCTCTTCCTCCCCATAGCCGGCTTTAATCTGCTATTATCTGTATATCATGCTCAAGAAGAAGGAAAAGATGTATCCTAAATATGCCAAAGTTTTACTGCTCATCGCTTTAATGATTGGATTTCTGCCACAAAGTGCGCTTTCTGTCTTGGCAAACGATACTGCGCAATCTTTTACAACCTTAGATTTGTACCCCAATATCGAAACAATTGGCGTTCTTCTTAGCGGCACTAACTTGCCCAAAAATGCAGAGCTATATTATCGCCGAAATGATGAAGCAACTTGGCACACCGGGCATTCGCTAATGCTCATTGATGACGGACGACTTGCGGGGAGTTTATTTGAGCTTTTGCCCTCAACGATTTATAGTATTAAGATTATTGAGGGCACAACAGAAATTAGCGGGGAGATCAGAACGCAGGCTGAAAACCTTCAATTTTTACCCACAACTATTTTGCATGTAGATGCTAACGCAGAGCCTAGCGGAAACGGAACTGTTGATGCCCCTTTTCAGAGTATCCAAGAAGGAGTCAATCACGCCACGCCAGGAACTCAGGTGCTGGTTGCCGATGGCATTTATCATGAGGCAGTTCAATTTATGCGTTCGGGGAGCGCAGAGAATTGGATACAAGTCAAAGCCGAAGGGAACGGCGCAATTCTAGATGGCGCAGAGGTGTTGAGCGGAGATATTTGGGAAAAACATAGCAAATCAAAAGTTTGGTTTAAGAAAGTTGATTATTTTTTTAGATACTTTGCACGTGATGGACAACGCTTTTTCAATTATGCCAACTATGCCGATATGCTAGACGATACCAATGGAGAGGGCTGGTATCTTGATAGTAGCACAATGAAATTATATATTCGCAGTCAAAATAAGCCTTCTAAATCTATCTGGCAAATGGCTAAGCAGGATATTGCTTTTGATATAAATAACCAAAATTGGCTATGGATTGAAGGCTTTGAAATGCAATTTTATAATAAACGTGGTGTTATGGCTGAAAACGCTTCGCATATTATTATTCGTAAAAATAAAATTCATAATCTGCAAGTGGGCGTCCACGTTAATTGGACAGACGGTGCAGAACGGGGCAATGACACACGCATTGAATATAATGAAATTTACGATCCCCCCGTAAACGAATGGGCTTGGGAGGATGTAAAAGGCTCATCTATGGAGGGGACAGGGATTGTTATTCGAGGGCACAGGGGCGCGATTGTGCGCGGGAATGAAATTCATAATTTTTTTAATGGCATTTATACAGGGTCTTCTGCTCAATCACAAATAAATGATGCAGAACTGGCTTTTGATGTGGATGTATATGAGAATCATATTTATCTCATCAGCGATGATGCGCTAGAGCCTGAGGGAGCTTGTATTAATCATCGCTTTAGAGATAACGTCATAGATTCTGTTTTTGTGGGGGTATCTTTAGCACCAGTTACTATAGGACCCACTTGGGTTTTACGCTCTACCTTCGCAAATTACACAGAACGAGGAATCAAATGGGCGTATAATTCTGATGGTCGTGTTTTGATTTATCACAACACTTTTTGGACTCAAGCGCAGGATATTGCCGCAATGGATTTCATTACCCCTGCACATAATGCCGTATTGCGTAATAATATCTTCGAGAATAGTGGGTATGCCATTTACGAAGTTCGGACGGGGTCATCTACCCAAGATTGGGATTATAATAATTGGCATAGCGCACACGCCCCTATTATTAAGTGGGAAAACAGAAGTTACGCCACCCTCACAGAATTTTGCACAACAACCAAACTCGACTGCAATAGTCACACAGAAGTTTCGGGCTTAGAAAATCCAAATACTGGTGATTTCACCTTAAATTCATCGAGCGCAAATATAGATCGAGGCGTTCTCATTCATGGGATTAATGACGATTTTTACGACACCGCCCCAGACATAGGTGCGAATGAATGGAGACCTGCGAGTACGCCTACAAGCACGCCAGAAAATACAGCAACTCCCCCTCCACCAGCAGTTGAAACACCCGCTATTGACCAAAAATCACCGAGCGTAAATGCCATTCTGCGCTCTAGCCTCAACCCAACTTCTGCCGAGACCGTAGTTTTTACGGTAGGATTTTCAGAAAACGTTCAGGGCGTAGATATAGACGATTTTTCCCTCCACACAACTGGTAATATCAAGGACGCAAATATCACGAGCATTAGCGGCGCTGATAATGTCTATAAAATTACGGTCAAAACAGGAAAAAGAAGCGGTACTTTACGCCTAGACCTCAGCAATAATGGCACTATCTTTGATCAGGCAGGCAACCCACTAGATAGCAATTTCAATACGGGGGATGAGTATACAGTCAATAAAAATATACTCGATTTATTGCTTGATTTTCTGATGTCGCTATGGCAGAGTGAGTGAGAATAATACTAAGTTTTTTACTAGACAGTTTGGAAGAAGAAGCGCGTGTTGGTTGAGTAGGCGATGCTTTTCGCCGTATCGAAACCGAGAATTAGTATAAAATCGGCTTTTTCGTGGCTTCGATACGCTCCGAAAAAGCGTTCGGAGCTACTCAGCCATCTGCAAAAACAAAAGTGTCATGTCGCTAGGTTTTTTATGGATGGATAAAAATCCGCATCACGCGTGACCCTTGACTGGTTTGCCCTTCAAATAACATCTACCAAAGTTCATCTTTTGAAAATCCCCGCTCTCATAACAAAGAGAACGGGGATTTTTTTATTCCACTTGACTCTTCTTACGTTCTTACGTATACTTTGTTTAGTTGCTACTAAACACACAGAATTCAAAAAGAGAGAAATTATGCCATCAACAGAATTGCACGAAATAAAAGCCGATTTCACACAGGGATTAAGCCAAATAAGCCAATTTTGGGGTTTACCCAAGAGTATGGGCGCGATATTTGCTGTTCTTTACCTCTCCCCCAACGCGTTATCACTAGATGAAATTGTTGCTGAAACTACATTTACCAAAGGCGCAATCAGCACCAGCGTCCGCACTTTAGCACGGATGGGGTTGGTACACCGCCAAACAAAACTAGGCGACAGAAAAGATTATTATCTCGCCGAAGATGATTTTTATAAAGTCGTCCGCTCCATATTGAAAGGGCGAGAAAGTAGCGAATTTAGCCGTGCGATTGATTCGGTGGGGCAAACGCTGGTTGACCTGCAAGCAAGCCCAAATCAAGTTCGCGGCGCAGACGAACAGCGCGGCGCAGACGAACAGCGCGGCGCAGAATGGGATTTTGCCGAAAATCGCGTTGCAGAGATGAAATCCTTCTTCGACAATCTCGATAATCTTGTCCGCGTCATCACCGCGCTAGAGACGATGAATCAGAATACCGTCCAAAAAGTAATTGGGCTACTAAAGAAATAATCCCTTTTAAACACAAAGGCTCTCAAAGTTTTAAAGGTTTTTTCTTTGTGCTTTTTCGTGCCCTTCGTGTTTAAGCTTTTACAGGAGTAAAAAAATGAAAATCGCAGTAACAGGTTCGTTCAGCTATACCGGAAAATATATCACCCAACGCCTGCTGGCACGTGGCGATGAAGTCATCACGCTCACGGGGCATCCCGATAACCCAGATCCATTTGACGGGCAGGTAAAAGCTTACCCATTTAATTTTGAAAACCCCGAAAAACTCACCAAAACGCTAGAAGGCGTGGACATTCTCTTCAACACCTACTGGGTGCGCTTTTCACATGGTGATAATACCCATAATCTTGCCGTGAACAACACAAAAACGCTCATTCACGCGGCAGAGCGTGCGGGCGTAAAGCGGATTGTGCATACCAGCATCAGCAACCCTAGTTTAGAGTCAGATTTGCCCTATTTCAGCGGCAAAGCGGAGCTTGAAAAAACGATTATGCAATCTTCTTTGGAATACGCGATTCTGCGCCCCACCGTGCTATTTGGCGATGAAGATATTCTCGTCAATAATATCGCTTGGCTACTGCGCCACTTCCCCGTTTTTGGCTTGCTCGGTGATGGACGCTATTCTCTGCAACCCATCTTCGTAGAAGACTACGCCGATCTCGCTATAGAAATGGCGATGCGCGACGAAAATATCATCACAGATGCGGTAGGACCCGATATTTTCACTTTTGAAGAGATGGTGAAAGTAGTTGCCAAAGAAATTGGTCGCCCCGCACGGTTAATGAAAATGCCCCCCAAACTAGCCTTATGGGCATCACAAATCATCGGTCTCTTCGTTGGCGATGTAGTACTCACCCAAGATGAAGTAGATGGCTTAATGCGCGGGTTGCTGGTTTCACAAGACAATCCACTCGGCAAAACGCACTTAGTAGATTGGCTACGCGAAAAGAAAAACAGTGTAGGAATGAAGTATGCTTCAGAGTTGAAGAAGCATTATCAAAAAAAATAGTGCGTTTTTAACACAAAGAGCACAAAGGAACACAAAGTTAAAACTAAAAAAGTTTTTTCTTCGCGGCACTTTGCGCTCTTTGTGCTTAATCTTTTTACGATCAGCGTCCTATTTCTTACTCCCTCACATGCCCATCCCCAATCACCACCCATTTATAAGTCGTCAGCTCTTCCAAGCCCATCGGACCCCGTGCGTGCAATTTTTGCGTACTCACCGCCACCTCTGCGCCCAAGCCAAACTGCCCCCCATCGGTAAAGCGCGTGCTGGCGTTCACATAAACCGCCGATGAATTAACTTCATCAACAAAACGCTTCGAATTTCCCAAATCATTCGTCAAAATGCTATCCGAATGTTCCGTGCTATGCTCGTGGATGTGGGCAATCGCCTCATCCAAATCATCCACAATTTTGATGCCCAAAATCAAAGATAGCCATTCTGTATCAAAATCATTTTCTCCAGCAGGATGCACATCTACGCCGTTATTTTCTAGGATAGATAAAACCTGCGGCGTCGCGCGTATCTCCACCTTGCTTTTTGACAACCGATCAGCCACCTGCGGGATAAATTCTGCCGCCACCGCGGGGTGTACAAGGAGTGTGTCTAAAGCATTACACACACTGGGACGTTGCACCTTAGCATTTTCCACAATATCAACAGCTCGCGCTAAATCTGCGGATTCGTCTACAAAGATATGATTGATTCCCATGCCACCAGTAATCACGGGGATAGTCGATTCTTCAATGCACAAACGGTGCAATCCCGCCCCACCACGCGGGATGAGCATATCTACATATTTATCTAATCTCAAAAGTTCTCGCACAAGGGCGCGATCGGGGCTATCAATGACTTGAATTGCGCTTGTTGGTAAATCTGCTTTTTTCAAGGCACTCTGGATAATTTGCCCAAGAGCCAAATTACTACGCAGGGTTTCTTTTCCACCGCGCAAAATTGCGGCGTTGCCCGTTTTTAGGCTGAGGGCGGCGATATCGATAGTCACATTTGGGCGAGCTTCATAAATCACGCCCAAAACCCCAATCGGGATTCGGCGTTTGCTGAGGCGCAGACCGTTTGGCAAAACACGCGCATCAATAATTGAGCCTACGGGGTCAACCAAAACAGCCACACTGCGCGTATCATCTGCAAGTGCCTGAACGCGTTTTTCGGTGAGAAGTAAGCGATCTAAAATGGCTTGGCTTAAGCCAGCATCTTTTCCATCGGCAATATCTTTGGCATTTTCTGCCAAAATAAATTCTGCCTGTGCCTCTATTTCATCGGCGATAAGATGCAAAACAGCATTTTTTTCTGCGCTCGAAAGCGTTGCCAATACTCTGCTAGCAGATTTGGCGTTTTTTCCCATTTGAATTAAGTTTGTCATATTTTTTTCCTTGTTTTAAACCACCGCCATCCTCGGCGACTGGAGCATGGACGGGGAGTTGGTGTTCATAGAATCACCTAATCCCGAAGGGATGCGATTTTTATAGAACACGGGGTTATCAGAATTCATAACCCCGAAGGGGTGGTAGAGTTCGATTATTATGCCATCCCTTCGGGATTGAAAGCGGAGAACGGCACTGCATCTGCTTTTGGATGCGTTGCAGTTCAGATTACGCAAGAATAGCTGGTCAGATTTGGGGCAACACGTCTTGTCAGATGCACAAAGCGCTACTAAAATTTTGAACATCCCCGCCGCCGGAAACAGCGGCTAGAGCATAGGAGAGGGTGGGAGATTGGAGATGTCCACGCCAAAAAGATGTTCTTTGAAGGCAATCAAGTTCAAAACACGCGCGTTCCGTGCTTCTCATCCCAATAAAATCAAATCGTTTCTGTGTACGGCGACTGTCCCGTAGAAATAACCTAGCGTTTCTGCTATCTTATCTGATTGCATTCCCATAATCTTTTTCATATCTTCACTGCCATATCGGACAATGCCGCGGGCGAGTTCCTCTTCGTTTTTGTTGAGGATGGAGATAGTTTCTCCGCGCACAAAATTGCCAGTTAAATGAGAAATACCAGCGGGAAGAAGGCTACGCCCGTTTTGAGTGAGCGCACGCTCTGCACCACCATCAATAAATAGTTTGCCTGATGAGGCACGGGTCAAAATCCAGCGTTTGCGTCTTTCGAGTGGGGTAGAGATGGCAGGGAAGCGCGTGCCAAGCATTTCTTTTTGGTAGACGCGGGTGATGACATTGGGCGCAGCACCTGCGGCGATGACCACATCTGCACCTGAGCGGCGGGCGTAATCAGCGGCTTTGAGTTTTGTAATCATGCCTCCCGTACCCAAACCACTTTTACTTGAGCTAAGGTCAATATTGGCGATTTCGTTGATGCTATTGACTTCTTCGATTAGCTTTGCATCAGGATTTTTGGTGGGGTCGGCGGTAAATAAGCCCGGCTGGTCGGTGAGCAAAATGAGCAAATCGGCATCAGCGAGCATGGTAACCATAGCTGAAAGGTTGTCGTTATCGCCAAGTTTGATTTCTTCGGTGGCGACCGCGTCATTTTCATTAACAATGGGGATAACACGCTGGTTGAGGAGGGCATTTAGTGTTTCACGAGCATGAAGGTAGCGAGAACGCCCCTCGATATCGCCGCGCGTGAGCAAAATTTGACCAACCTGAAGACCGTATATTTCGAAAAGTTGCTCCCAAACTTGCATAAGGCGACTTTGCCCAACCGCGGCAAAAAGTTGTTTGCTGGCTACCGTGCTGGGGAGTTTGGGAAAGTTGAGGCGATGCTTGCCAACCGCTACCGCACCGGAACTAACGATGATTATTTCTACGCCCTCTTGATGCAACTTGGCACATTCGCTGACGATGTTAATCATTTTTGGGCGGTCTAATTGCGGACTTCCGCTAGTGAGAACGCTGGTACCGATTTTGATAATAATTCTTTTGTATTTTTTCATTTTTTTTTAGGGTAAGAAGGGTAATAAAGGGGGCAAGGGAGATAGCTAGGTGCGTTCCTATAATCTAAAATTTGAAAGAGCCACACCCAAATCATCTCCACGGTTTACGCGACAAACGGGGATATTGGCTTTTTGTAGCCTATCTTCTAACCCTATACTGCCCTCGGTGCCGCCAAAGGATTCGGCATCTATCAAGACCACCGTGACGCGCTGTTTTCGGCGCAGAAGGTGCTCTACCGCATGCATGATTTTAGGGTTATATGAAGGGGTGATTAGCACTGCACTACTGCCTTGAGGTAATTGTCCCGCCTGTGCGGCAACTAATTCTTCTAAAGGGGTTTTCCCTTCTGCTTGAATGAAGGCAAGGGCTTCTAGGATTTTTTCTTCTTGGCGCAGACCACGATCAGCAGGGATGATGATATTTTTTTGTCCAGCCACGATTATACCCACCGCACGGCGCATTTGGATAAAGTAGTGACTTAACGATGCCGCGCTTGTCACCGCATATTCGATCGTAAAGGGTGGCAAGTCGAAGTCAGGTTTGCGTCCGAGCATCCAGTTATCCCAATTTTTCAGTGGCACATAATCTTCTTTTTTTACTTGCACAAATCGCTGTGCATCCAGAAAAATCCAAACAGAAGATTGTGGATCTTGGTCAAATTCTTTTACCATTAATTTCTGACGGCGCGCGGATGTTTTCCAGTGAATTCTACGAAGGGCATCACCAGGCGCATATTCTCGAACGCCTGCGGCATGAGGTGTAATTCCTACCGATTTTTGTCGTAAAACCTTTCCCCCCGGTAATAATCCTGGCGGCGCGGGGAAATTGCTGATATTAACAAGCAAGGGCAAAACAATTAATTCTGCTTTAGCAGGAAAACTTTTTTGATTTCGAAAAAGCCCCAATGGGTCACGGGCACTCAGTATGGTAGGTCCTAAAGGAAACGCGCCGCGCTGTGTGAGCCAAGTGCGAGCGAGATAGGTACGCTTTTCTCTTTTTTTAATCCCCACCAAAAGACGTGATCCCGCCGATATGGGCAAAGGGCTATTATTTTTAATTTCGAGCCATGGCGAGGGCAAAAAATTATTATTTGATATTTCAAAATGCTCATCATAAATATCGCCTACATTGCCACGCAATGAACGAGATTTTCTGTGCAGGCTAATGCCTGAAAGCGATAGCTTTCCCCACAGCCAACTGCCCAAAATCAGCATGGAGGTGAGGTAAAGTAAGCGCGTATAAACTGGCGTATTGGTCAAAAATATGCCGATGATGCTCAAAACAAAGAGCAAAAGAATGAAAATACTGCTTTTTTTCATGCCTTATTCTGCCTGAAAATCTCCCCCAGGAAGAGAAACGCTATAGGTCAATTCTTTTACGATTTGGTCAGCGGTTAACTCACGCATTCTAGCGGCTGGGCTTAATATAATGCGATGCCCTAAAACGGGAACGGCAAGTGCTTTAACATCGTCTGGTAAAACATAATCACGACCACGAAGTGCGGCACGAGCTTGCCCCGTGCGAAAAAGCGCAAGACTACCACGCGGGCTGGCACCGAGATGCACATCGTCACTTTTCCGGGTTTTGCTCGTCAACTCAACAATATAGCGTTTAACTGCGTCTGAAACGTAAACTTGTTTAACCACTTCCGTTGCTTCTAAAACTTCTTCACCGCTAAAAACAGGGGTTATTTTTTCTATAGGGTGTTCTTCTCGCTGTTTTTCAAGAATACGAATTTCATCTAAAAGACCGGGATACCCGATTTTAAGATGCAATAAAAAACGGTCTAATTGTGCCTCTGGCAGGGGAAATGTCCCTTCGTATTCAATCGGGTTTTGCGTTGCTAAAACCATAAATGGGCGGGGCAATTGATGTGTTATACCGTCTACCGTGATTTGCTTTTCTTCCATGGCTTCGAGCAATGCGGCTTGAGTTTTTGGCGTAGCGCGGTTAATTTCATCGGCGAGAATAATTTGCCCAAGCAAAGGACCAGGTCTATACTCAAATTTACGCGTTTCTTGATTGTAGATGGATACGCCCGTCACATCGCTGGGAAGCATATCGGGGGTAAATTGGATACGTCTAAAAATTGCTTCTAAAGATTTAGCTAAACTGCGTGCTAAAACCGTTTTCCCTACACCAGGCACATCTTCAATGAGAATATGTCCCTGTGAAAGTAAACCAATGATGATTAGCTCCAAGGCTTCATTTTTCCCTATAATTACTTTGCCAAGATTCTCGCTGAGTTTTTTTCCGAAATTTTCTAAATTCATCATAGATAATCCTTTTTTAATGCCGCTGATAGCAGATAGGGAAGATGATGAGCCGCGACGCACGCGTTTTTGGCTTAATTGCTAAAACCCAAGCATAAGTTTCAGCGTAAGCATCTCTGCGCTGTACACGTCTACGCCCGTATAATGTTGATGGAGGCACTCAAGTTCAAATCACATCCGTCGCGGGTGCGCTTAGGTTATGGCGCATAAACTGTGATGTTGTCAAATCCCACGCGAATCCCAACATCATCAAATGTACCACCCACCAGACCAATATATCCTTGTGAGAAACTGCTATCGGTGACACTGGCAATAACTTGGTTGTCTACTGCTAGGGTAAGCTCATTTCCAATGCACGAGGCGGTGAGGGTCATTGTATTTCTGTTTTTGAGTGCGTCTAAGTTATTCCAATCGTAGAGGGCAATGAATTCACCGTTGAGGTATTTGTAAATGATGAAATAACCATCTTCGTCCACTTCGAGTTGGTAATAATTTTCGTTATCTGTATAACGACACATAACGCCGAATCCGCCTGTGCCATTTGCAGATTGTAAAACTTGTACATCTACATTGATAATGGTGTCGGTGTAGGTGTCGTTATTGTAGTTGCCCCAAACTGAATAATCAGGTTGATTGACTTCAACAAGATATTGCCCGTCTTGATAGCGGGTATACCCCGCATCTGCACTATACTCGCTCCAGCCACTTGAGGGGTTTGAAAAATCGTCTTGATAAAGCAGTGTTCCACCAACTTGAACGGGGACAGTTTCAACAACTGGTTGAGGCACAGAAACAAAGTTAATTTCCCCCCGTGCTGCGGCTTCGATTAAGGGCAAGGCTAATTTTATAGGGCGAAGTGCGTTTATAAATCCGCCAGTGGGAATGCAGTTATCGTTGTCGTCTACAAAGCCATCGCGATTGGTGTCGGCGAGGACACGACAGTCTACATATTGATCATCTCCGCCATAACCGAGCTGAGTTGGCACCCCGATAAGTTCTTCGTCTTGATTAACGGCAAGCCCCCCGCTATTTCCACCAGAAATTGTTGCGGAGGTTTTAATGAAAGCACGCTGTCCTACGCCACTTTCAGTGGTAAATCCACCCACTTTACCAGAAGTGAGGGTGATGGTTGCGCCCCCAATTCCGGGATACCCCAAAATGGTAAGGTCGCCGCCCAATTCAAGTGCATCTGAATCACCCAGCGGGATGGCAGGTAAGTTAAGGGTTGCATAATCAACAGGATTTCCATCTAAATCGGTAATAATGCGGATTACAGCTAAATCTAAGGCTTCATTAACTTGCATTACTTCGGCACGGTAGCGCGGTGCGGCGGGGTAATCAGGGTCGGTTGTTAAGGCAACAATCAGCCCATTAACATCATAGAATTTATCGGAAAGAACAACATGGGCATTGGTTAGGATTAATCCATCTGGAGAAATTATAGACCCTGAGCCTGTCCAACCTTCGACAACTCCACCATCCATATCTACAAGAGCGATAATTTGAACTACCGATTCATATAGATTTTCGGGATGGGTGGTTGCTAATTCACTTTGTGTGGGGGCTTCTGCAACAGGTACAGTGGTGCTTGTGTTTTCTGCCGATGTATCATCGCCAAAGACGGCGGCAAGAACACCTAATCCGCCGAGGAAAAACACACTCCCCCCACAAAATAATATGAGTACGATAATTCCACATGTGAGCCAATTATTCTTCTTCATTTTCATTCTCCTGCGGTTCTTCTGCTTGCACTTGAACCCTATCAAATTCTTTTAAAAACTCTTCTGCAATCTCACTATTATAAATTACAAGGATATTCTCATTGTTACGTTCTTCTGCACTAAGCGAAAAATTATAAGATCCCGTAATTACAATTCTTTCGTCAATAATAAAAACCTTGTGGTGCATTAATCCTTCTATGCCATCTTTGCGAACATCAAAACCTGCTTGAGCAAAGGTATCGTATTCACCACCCTGATTAGAGTTGATTTGAGTTTCATCCATCACGCCCGCCACAACAATTCCATCTTCCGCACGAGCTTGAATGGCTTCAGAGATAGGGTCTGAGGTGAAAGAAAACGCCATGAAGAAGATGCTCTCTTCTGCGTTATTGATTTGCTCAATAATTACATCTTGAACGCCATCATCGGGGGAAAAGTAGGTTTCAATTAATGTGCCATTGACATAGGTGGATGGATTAGGGGTATCAGCAACAGTGTCTTTTCCGAAATGATCATCTACAAACATTTCGTCAAATTCTGTCTGATAATTTTCAATGAGCTTTTGAGAATAAAAGCGCATTAAATTATTATTATCTTCGTATCCACCACCAACGGTGAAATTCATTGAACCTACCCAAAGTTCTGAACGGTCTATGATGACGAATTTATCGTGCATTAATCCCGCACGGCGGTCGCCAATAATGGGGATGCCAGCTTCGAGCAATTCTTGTGGAACATCACGATCCATATTGCCACTTTCCATGACGATGTGTACATCTACACCGCGATGATGTGCGTCTAATAATGCGTCTTGAATGCTCCAGAGACTCATGCTATAAACGGCAAGGTCTACGCTTAGCCTGGCGTTATTTATCGCCTCAGCAAGCTCACGGTCGGGTCCGCCACGGTAAGAATGTGCATCTGAATGTACGGGGTCGGTGAAGTAGAGTTCGTACCAACCGCCATCTACACCGTATCCTATATCCAATGGGATTTCTTTTTGGTCAACACTATTTTTAACAGCTGTTGGAGGTGGAGGGGTTTCGGTGGAAATCGGTTGGCAAGCAGATATTAAAATAAAAACAGAAAGGATGATGGGGACTATACGCATTTTTCTCCTAAAAATTAAGTATGCCAATTATAGCCGATTTGCTCAGGTTTAGAAAAATCTGGTATCCTTTCATGATAATTTTCTTAGGCAATTTCTTTGAAAAACACAAGTTTATAGTTATTCTTATTTTTAGGATAAATCTAACTCCGCATGGGCGTTAACGCCCGTGCTAATGGGCTAAACCCGACTAAAGTCGGCTGAGAAGAGTCTGCTTTAGCAGGCTTCAGCCTTGAGCGTGGACGTTTACGTCCATGCGGCATCGATTATCTGATTTATTTATGTTCGAACCCAAAAATAGTAGAAAAAACATAAAAAGGAACACACCATGAAACTCATTTCATTTGATATAGAAATCTCAAAAGTTATTGATAATTTCTCAGGCAACCTATTTGAACATTCCCCACTTGGAATCAGTTGTTCGGCTGTTGCGCATGATGAAGTTAAATTTTGGCAAGGCGTACCGCAACTGACAAAAGAAGAAAATCAGAAAACGGTACATGACTTAATGACATACGCCAAAGAAGGCTATACCTTTGTCACATGGAATGGATGCGGATTTGACTTTAGACTTTTAGCAGATGAGAGCGATATGGTTGAAGAATGTGGTGAGTTAGCACTCAACCATATTGATTTAATGCTCTTAGTGACATTTAAAAAAGGCTGGTTTTTAGGATTAGACAAAGCCCTTAAAGGCGCGGGGATTGGCAGCAAAGTTCATGAATTAGAGTTAAAAAATGGCGAAATGCTCTACGATATGAACGGCGGGATGGCACCAAAACTCTGGGCAGAGGGTGAACACGATGCCGTTTTAACCTACCTACGCGGAGATGTAGAACAGACTTTAGCTTTAGCAAAAGATATCGAAAAAACACATAAAATCCGCTGGACAAGTGGACGTGGGAAACCACAATCTGTTTCTGTGCCGCATTTGATGACAGTTAAGGAATGTTTCAACATCCCTAAGCCCGATACTTCTTGGATGTCTAGCCCACCAGAACGGGAAGATTTTGTACGCTGGATCCCTGATTGGGAGAAAAAGATTTCGGCACTTTTAACCGCCAATAACACCCAATTTTCATTTTTTTAGTCAAAGGCTCACTATGCTCCCTTACATCATCTCAGGACTCACTCTCGGATTCGCCGCTGGTGCACAACCAGGACCTTTTCAGACCTATCTCATCACCCAAACGCTGGCAAATGGCTGGCGCAAGACACTCATTGCCGCCTTTGCCCCACTGGTGAGTGACGGACCTATCATCATTCTCGCGGTATTTGTGCTTAAACAAATGCCAGAATCTTTGCAACGCGGGCTTTATATTGCAGGTGGAATTTTTATTCTCTTTTTAGCCTATTCTTCTTTTCACCAATGGCGCAATTTTGATGAAAATGCCCCCATAGAAACCAAAAAGCAAAGTATATGGAAAGCGGCTACGATGAACTTTCTTAGCCCAGGACCCTATATTTTTTGGAGTCTGGTAAGCGGTCCCATTTTTTTACAGGGACTAGCAGAAAGCCCTTCGCTCGGCATCAGCTTTATGTTGGCATTCTATGGAACAATGATATCGCTCAACCTCGCACTCATCGTTATTTTAGGGCAAGCAAGCCAAAAACACGTGCGCTTCCGCCGCGTCCTATTACTCATCGCAACAATTGCCTTATTTGTTTTTGGCATTTATCAACTCTATCTCGGCATCGTGGTAAGATAACCAAATGACATGGAATAAACACACAACACACGCTCAAGATGGCGACCTAGTTTTGCTCGTTGGGCAACGCCATAAGCATTTTATTATCACGCTCAAAACAGGCATGGATTTTCACACCCACCGCGGCATTTTGAAACACGACGACCTCATCGGCTTGCCTTGGGGCACACAAGTTTATAGCCACACAGACGCGCCTTTTTATCTCTTTTCACCCTCACTAGCCGATGTTTTGAGAGATATGCCACGCAATACCCAAATTCTTTACCCTAAAGATATAGGATTTATCCTCGTCACAATGGGCATCGGGGCGGGATCCCGCGTCATCGAAGCAGGAACGGGATCAGGCTCAATGACCACCGCTTTAGCACACGCAGTGGGGGATGATGGACACGTCTACAGCTATGAAATTCGCGAAAAGATGCAAAAACTTGCCAAAAAGAATCTGACCCGACTGGGATTAGAGACGCGCGTGGATTTCAACGTGAGCGATATTGGTGAAGGTTTTCCTGCCCTCAACGTGGACGCGTTATTCCTAGACGTACGCAACCCACACGATTATTTGGCACAAGTACGCACCGCACTGAAACCCGGCGGATATTTTGGAAGCCTTGTGCCAACATTTAACCAAGTAGAAGAACTCCTTTTAGCCCTAAACAGAAGCGAATTTGCCTTTATTGAAGTTTGCGAAATCATGTTGCGCTATTATAAACCCCAATCTTCACGCCTACGCCCCACAGATAGGATGATAGCCCATACGGGCTTTTTGATTTTTGCGCGATCTGTAACGAGAACGGAGCAACCAGAGAGAGAAGAAAAAAGCGAAGAGTGAACTAAAAATTTTGGTAGTGGCTAAAATCGACTGACGTTTGCCCCCTCTGTCCTTCGGACATCTCCCCCGAGGGGGAGAATGTGTCTCTGTGAGACATGTCCCTTCCCCCTTCGGGGGAAGGCTAGGAAGGGGGAAAAGTGCGAGACACATATTTTTCTATCAGTCAAAATTTACCATTACCAAAATTTTATGTTTCACACCTTCACGTTTTATAATGGAGAAAATATGAATAAAAAATACCTATACCCCCTACTTACCATTCTGATTATATTTACCCTTTCTTGCAATTTCCTCACATCAGAAAAACCAGAAGACAACGCCTCATCTGCTGAGGCAGAAGACAACGCCTCCTCTGCTGAGCCAGAACTTATACCTACAGCAGAGGACGTTGCTATAGAAAACCCTATAGACAACTCTACCGAAAACCTTGCTTGCTATAATATCCTTTATCCCCTTCTTGAAGGGCAACAGATGGTCTACAAAAGCACCAGCCCCGAAGGAGACATAAAAACGGGCATGACGGTTGCCACAGTAGAAGGGAATTTTGCCAGAGTAGATATGCTCAATATAGGTACAGGCATCACGACCCAATCTGCCGTTGAATGTGAAGATGGCGTAATTAAACACTTCCCTGCTATTTCAATGGGCACCGTTCTCGGCGATATGGTCGCGGGTGAAATGACAATGGAATATATCTCAGGTTTTATTGCCCCTACCGAAGAGACTTTGGTCTCCAATAATTGGGATATGGCTTGGGAATCTGAATATATGGTGAACGGCGAAATCACAATGGAGTATGAAGGTGAATCTATAACGGTGACGATTGATAACTCCCCCGTTTTAATGAAATGGCAAACAGTAGGGACAGGGCAAAGCATCACCGTTGAGGCAGGCTCCTATAATAATGTAATTGAAATAACAAGAGAAATGACAATGGATATTTCTCTCAATATGAGCGGAATGCAACTAGACAGCACGCTTATCATACACTCAACTCATTTCTTTGAACCTTATATTGGTATGCTAGAAATGCAGATAGATGAGGTAAGCGTCAAAATGCAGGGAATGACCTTCCCCATTGCCATGAACGAGACAATGGAATTGGTCGAATTTCGCCCCGCAGAATAAGGAGAAAGGATGAGAAGAAGACCTCGCCACTCCTCACCCGCACTGCGCCGCGCCAATGCGTTAATGAAAAATGAGCATTACGCCGAAGCTGGAAAAGCCTTTGAAAAAATAGCCCAACACGCCAAAAGAAGACGCCATTCTCGCACCCCCATCTATTATCTCCGCGCGGGACGCGCCTATATGCTTGCTGAAAATCCTGAAGAGGGAATGCCCTTTCTCACCCGTGGCTTAACCATCCTTGCAGGCAAAAAACAATGGCAATCTCTTCTTAACTATGGACAACGCACTATAGATGAATTGACAGCGTTAGGCTATCTAAAAGAAGCGCAAGAAATAGCCGATTTGCTAGAAAAAAGATTACCAACCACTAACGATGAAGCATAATTTTTAGACAACACAAGTCACTTTTATGCAATCAAGTTCCCCCACCCCCACCCAAGCCCAAATTCAGGAACGTCTCCGCCAAAGCTATCATAAAGAAAGTATGCCTTCAACGGACGGCTATATTGAGCGTCCCACCCAAAAAACTAAAAATCCCCTTAAATGTGCGGCTGTTCTCATCCCTCTTACTTTTTATGCCCAAGAATGGCATCTGCTTTTCACCCGCCGTGCCGACACAATGAACGACCATAGCGGGCAAGTTTCTTTTCCTGGCGGACATTGCGATATTGAAGACAAAACACTCGAAGAAACAGCACTGCGCGAAGCCGATGAAGAAATTGGGCTAAGGGCAAAAGATATTCAATTATTGGGGAGAATAAACGAAGTACGCACAGTCACAAATTTCCAAATCACGCCCGTTGTGGGCGTTTTCCCTTGGGCTTATGCTTTTACTGTTTCGACTTATGAAGTTGGACGTGTTTTTACGATGCCACTCAATTGGTTGGCAAACCCAAAAAATTATTGGCAATTTCAACACGCAGAAGCAAAGCACCCCACAATCGCCTATCAACCTTACGATGGCGAACTGCTTTGGGGAGCAACAGCACGGATTACGGTCAACTTTTTGAAGACGATTCTACAGACTTAGATATCAGACCTAAGACTTAAAACTCTTTAGGATTTCGAGGTCATAAATTTAGCCACAGATTTCACCGATTTTTTGTGAAAATACTTCAAGGTACCAAAGAGCCACGCTTCAGAAAATCTGATCTCTTAGGTCTTAATTAAAAGCAAAAGAGCGAGGCATAAGCCTCGCTCTTTTGATTCTTCAAACTAAAATTATTCTGCGGATTCTTCGGAGGCTTCACCTTCAGCACCTTCAGCACCTTCGGCGTCTTCACCTTCGAGGGCTTCACCTGCGTCAAGGCTTTCGCTAATCTCTTCTTCTATGGTGCTGGTTACAGCAAGCATTGAGTTAGGATCATTGAGAACAGCCAATTTATCTGAAAGTTCAAGGTCACGAATCAAAACCGTATCACCAATTTTTTCAAGCCCTGAAACATCTACTTCAAGACTTTCAGGCAAGTCGGCGGGCAAGGCTTCAATTTCAACTTCATTCAAACCAGAAATCAAAATCGCGCCAAAATCAGATACGGCGGGGGCTGTGCCAACAAGCTCAACACGAACCATCGCGGCAACTTTCTCAGTCATCGAAACGACTTGAAAATCAACATGCAATAAAGAGCGTTTAATATAATCCCATTGTTTTTCACGTACCAAAGTTGGGTACTCTTTACCGTCTAATATAACAGTAATCAAGCTAGAACTTTCTGCCTTAGCCAAAGTTCTGCTGGTGGTTTTGTGATTTAGCGCAATAGCCGTATCGCCAATACCATGCCCATAAATTACTGCGGGCAACAAGCCGTCACGGCGTAAAACTTTTACTTTTTTACCAATTACTTCACGTTTTTCTGCATCTACTAGAATTTTTTCCATCTTTAATTCCTCGAACACCTCTCACCTCGAAACCATTCGAGATTACCATGTTCTATTATTATCCTCGAGTTATACCGAGGGGTTTTTGTTATTTTCTACGCCCAAAAAGGAAAGTCCCCATTAAGAACATAATGCCCGAAACAACGCCGCCAAGCAAACCAATTAGGATTGCCTCGCGCGTATCTACCACAGTGTGGACTTCGCCTTCAACGCTACCTGCCAATAGGATTTTGGTATCAACCCGCTCCGCGCGTAAATTTTGGCTTGCTACCGCTAAAATAGCACCTTCTTGGAGTTTTACATTATTTGCCAAAACGCCCCCCACAGTAGCTGTGCCAGATATTTGGGCATTTTCTGCCTGCAAAAGAAGAACTCCCCCATTGCTAACTGTTACATCTTCTGCTTTAAGAGCAACTGCTCCAGATTCTTGCATAGAAACAGTGTGTGCTTTCAATCCAACTGCGCCACTCTGCTCCATAAAAACTTCATCTGCAAAGATACTATTAGCCCCTGATTGACTCATATTAATTTTTTCAGCTTGGATAGTCTCCACGCCTTCCTCTTCCATTTCTAAAACTTCTTCTTCGGGGGCTACATTCTCTTCGGTCATCAGGTTTTTTCCTTTACTACAGCTATAAACATAAAACACGCCTCCATCTAGGAGGCGACTTTGTAAGCACGTGCGTATTTTAGCCCCTGCAAGGGCTTTCGTCAAGCAAAGTAAACTCACTTCTGCTTATTGATTATCCACATAAATTTCAACCGCCTCGCGGAAAAAATCTGTTAGAGCTGGGTGCATAGCATCAAATTTTTCTTTGAAATCTGGCGATTGACCGTACATCGTTGCCAACCCAAGAAGTTGCTCGAGATTTGGTGCCCAGAAATAGCCTATATGCCTGCGCCAACGAAGAACAATAGCTTGCACTTCTCGCGAATCTGCACCTTTGGGCATTGCCGCAACCATATCTACATAAACTTGGTTCCCTTCATCTAAAATCTCTTGCTTCTTCTCGGCTGAATATCCTTTCCATTTTTGGTTAGAGGCACGTACTATTTCAGGATTATATTTCTTTTCGGCTTCTTTCGCATATTTTTCTTGTTCTTCTTCACTAAAAGCTTTAAATAGCTCTTTTTTACTCATCTCTTTTTCTCCTTTCAAATGTTTAATAGTATCTTCTACTGTTGCGATTAAACCCTCTACGCGAAGAAGGCGCGCGACAAGCGCATCTCCATGTTCTTCGAGTGCGGAAATCTGATCAAAATTAGGATCATCCAATAATGCCCGAATATCTAGCAACTTGAAATCTAATTCTCTATAAAAGAGAATTTGTTGAAGGCGCAAGAGTGCGGCATCGCTATATTGCCTATAGCCATTCTCTGCTTTTCGTGTTGGCGTCAGTAATCCAATTTGATCATAATAGTGTAGCGTGCGCACGCTAACACCAGCGAGGGTGGAAATTTCTTTAACAGTGTACATTGTAAAAGGAGTATAAAGTATAACGTAACGTTAATGTCAAGATGAAATCTAAAAGAAAACTTCCAAATTCTAAAAGAATTCGGAAGTTTTTTGAGTTTGGGTAGAGAAAATGCATCCACACGCGCGGCAAGTTTAGGTCACGCACGTGGCGAAAAAACTAGACAGGAAAGACCTCTTCGGCTTCAAGATTAACATTAGAAGCCGAAAGATCCAATTTAGTCGAAATCCAAAAGGCAATAGAAAGCATAATAACTTCCATCCCGAAAACGGTGGAGTAAGCGGCGAAGGCACTGCCCCCCATCCAGAACCGAACAATATCGACAATGCCACCACCAATGAGGCTACCAAGAGCATGCCCAGTCATATTTGCCATGCCCCAAACGCCCATAAGCATCCCTGCACGAATGGGCGTAGTGAAAGAAATAATGCCTGTAAGCATCCCCGCGCCAGCCAATCCTGTGCCAAAGCCCATCACAAAAACGATGGTTTTGAACGCATCGGCTCGCCCACTTAAGCCGAGTAAAATGAGAGCAATAAAGACTAACGCACTAGAAACCATGCCTATACGCATAACTGTCATATAGCCTAACCATTTGATAAGGATAGCGCCAGAGAGAATCATGGCAAGCATTACGCCAATGCCCCAAAACATGGTCAGGCGCGTGGTATCGCCAACGGGCATATCAAGAACGAGTGCGCCATAGGGTTCAAGAAGAACGTCTTGAGCGAGGGTGCCAAGAAAAGTAAAGAGCACGAGAACAAAGAAAGAACGGATTTGTTTATCGGGCAAGACCACTTCTTGCAAAACTTGTTTGAATGGCATTTTACTAGCCGTTTCAACGGCTGCGTCTACATCTTTGCCATGTGGCTCTTGTTTTATAGCGGCAAAAGTAGCCAACACGAAGACCATGACAGCAACCCCAATGGCAACTTGCATGAGACTGGCAGGGTCATAATTTTCGAGTGCCTTGCCCAGCCCCCCCGCACCCATAATAAGACCGAGGAGAGTAGCTACTTCATAAAAGGTTGCCGCTCGCCCCCGCTCGGCTTCTCCTATAAAACGATCGGCAACGAGAGCTTGAAAAGTATTATGTCCCAAATTACGCCCTACGCCATAAATCAAGAAAGCAACCAATAAGCCAATAATGAGCATTGCGCTCCCTGCAAGGTTGATTGAGAGCATAACGATAGAAAGGATGCCCAAGCCAATCATTACTGCGCCTAAAATAATATAAGGCTCGCGGCGTTTACCGAAAAGCATAAATCCATCGGAGCGATAGCCAAACCAAACTCGCACTGGCGAAACCAGCAAAGGAACGGCAAAGAATAGCCCTACCAATGAGGCAGGCATTTCCATTTCGACAATCATAATTCGGTTAAGTGTGCCACCAATTAGCGCACCGCCTAATCCGTAGGCAATAGGGAAGAATGCCAAGCGGATATTATTGAGAATACGAGTTACTTTTTTCATTTTTAATTCCTTTTTTTTCTAAACCGCCAAGGCGCGGAGAACACCAAGTTTTTTTGAAAGTCGCCAAGATTTAAAAACTCTTGGCGACTTGGCGGTTAAGTAAATTTTACGGCTTTCTTTACAGCATCACGTCCCTGCTGAATGCAATTGGGTACGCCAATGCCACGATACGAACTCCCTGCCAGAAAAAGCCCTTCCGGAAGTGTTTTTTCAATTTCATCAACCAAATCTAGATGCCCAACATTTGCTTGGGGAAAAGATTTTAACCATCTAAAGGGGATAATTTGGATAGGCTCAGCCGTGACCCCGATAGCAGACGCTAGTTCATCTTGAACAATTTTCTGCAAATCAACATCGGAGACTTCCGCGACATTGGGCTTGCTACCACCAAAAAAGACGCGGACTATCCCGTAACCCTTTGGCGCGCGAGTGGGCATCTTGAGCGATGTAAATGTAACGGCATCAATTGCTCGATTTTCTCGGCGCGGAATCATCAATCCATGAATGAAAAAATCACTTTGGATATCTTCTTCACGATAAATGAGCGTGACTGTGCCGATATTTTCATGCTTAATAGTTGCTAACTTTTCTGCTGTTTCTCTGGCAATATCTACCAACAGTTTAGCGGTGACATTCGCAGGCGTAGCAAAAATGAGCGTTGCGGCAGAGAGTTCTTCTCCATTTTCCAGGAAAACTCGATAACCCAATTCACCTTTTTCAATTTGGGTGATATTGGTACTCAAACGTAAATCCCCATCAAGTTGACGTACTAACTCATCAGTTAGCTCCTGCAATCCCTTCGCAAAAGCACCAAAACGCGGACGCTTCTCATCGCTCAGCGATTTGTTCTTGCGAGCTTTTCGCATTCGACCAATTACAGCCTTCACTAAACCGCCATATTCTGATTCCATCTCGCGCATGATAGGCGATGAAACGAGAATACTCTGGGTTTGAGGGTCGGTATTATATATCCCACCCAAGATGGGACCGATGAATTTATCGAGAGCTTCACGCCCTAATCGGCGGGTGACGAAATCTGCAAGGGATTCGTCTGCGTCATCCGCTTTTCGGCGCTGAAAAGGCTCAAGCATCATGCGCAGTTTGCCGCGTCCGCTCATCAGCCGAGAAGATGCAAATTTAACGGGAGCAAGCGGTACTTCCACGGGCGTTCCGCTATCGAGGATATACATGTGGCCGGTTTCTGCACCAGGGTTGATGACGCTATCCTGAATCCCCAACTCTCCTGCTAAATCCCATGCTTCTGGCTTACGAGTAATAAATGATTCTGGACCCCCATCAATAATCGCTTTCCCTTCGGGAAATTCAACAATTTCTGTATGCACTTTGCCACCCCAACGAGAATCTTTTTCGAGCAAGACATAAGAAATGCCGCTTTTCTGAGCTTCCCACGCCGCGCTAAGACCGGTGATACCACCGCCGATAATGATAAGTTCTGGCATTTTTTTCTCCAAAAAAAAAGCACCTGCCACCTTAGCGGAGGCTGGTACTTTTCTCTAAAATAATTTTAGATAAGGCTTTTACATGCAAGTCGGTGGCGTTCAACGCAGGGATATAGTTATATGCGCCGCCGCCCACATTTTGAAAACTGGCTTGCCCCTCATCGCCGATTTCACCAATTGTTTCGAGGCAATCTACAGCAAAACCTGGCGAAAGCACATCGAGGCTGGCGAGATTTTCTGCACCTAAGTGCTCAAGCACTTCATTTGTATAGGGTTTTAACCACTCAGCCTGTCCAAAACGGGACTGAAAGGCAAGTGTCCATTCATCTTTACCAAGAGCGAGTTCTTCTACGAGCAATTCGGCTGTGCGAAGACATTGTTTTTCGTAGGGATCGCCTTTTTCTACATATTTTTTAGGAATGCCGTGAAAAGAAAAAAGCAATTTTTCTGCTTTGGGTGAGTTCTCCCAAAATGCACACACATTCTCTGCCATTGCCGAAATATAGGCGGGATGGTCATGATAGTCGCTGATAATTTGCACAGGCGGAATCCATCGCCATTCTGTGAATTCGCTTAAAATAGATTCTATAATTGACCCGCTGGTTGTGCTAGAGTATTGTGGAAAAAGGGGAAAAACGACATAGTGTGTTGCGCCCTTTTCTCTTAACTCTCTTAACGCTTCTTTTATGGATGGTTTTCCGTATCCCATCCCTACTGCCACATTTATTGGCACTTCAGGAGAACGAGCACGCAGTTCGGCTTCAAGATTGATCGTTAAATCTTGCGTATGGTAGAGAAGAGGTGAGCCACGCTTATCCCAAATGCTCTCGTAGAGTTTTGCCGATTTGCGTGGACGAGTATTGAGAATAATGCCATGCAAAATTGGCAACCACTTCCAACGCGGCATTTCTATTACACGCGGGTCTGCTAAAAATTGCGCTAAAAAACGCCGCACTGCTTTAGCAGTGGGCGCATCGGGGGTGCCAGTATTGGCAAGGAGTATACCGAGAGAGGGTGTTATATACATAGCGGAAACTATTTTAACAGCTATAGATGAGAACTGTCTAAATTCAAATGAGTGTTTTATTAAAAAACATTTTTCTACTCTTCCCCTCTTATCGTATAAAGTTCCCCACTCTCACCGCGCATGATTAGCTTTATATCCGCTATTTTTTTGAGCGTTTCAATATCTAAAACATGGTCAAAAGCATTTGGCAACAACCAGGCAATATAGCCTGAATCTGTTTCTGACCAGTTTTTATGTTTGGTTATTTTCCCTTCTTCTGATAAAGCAACGGATGCGGTTGGCAACATTCTTACAGAATTACGCGTTATCAACCAAACGGGATCGGTATAATTGCTATAAATCACAAGGTCGGGATTTTCTTCTAAGCGTGTCTTTAGTTCAGCTAAAACCTGAGATTCGTGGTATCCCGTTGAATTCCAATTGAGTTCTTGATATGTTTTTGATGTCCAGCTAAACTCTGCTTTTCGCGCAGTTTGCACATATTTATAAACACTTCGGATTGGGTATAAAGTCCATAAAAGCAAAAACAAAATTCCTGCAATTTGCCATATTTTGGCTTTATTTAAAAGATGTGGCAAAAGAAGCTCTTCTATTGAGGCAAAGAGAAGCAATAAAAGGGGCAGGAGCAAAAGCGGATAATAACGCGTCGATAAAATATGAACGTGGTCTTGCGTGGCAATGGTGAAAAGAATTGCGCTGAAATAGATTGCCCCAAAGAGAAGTGTGGAAAGCATATAAGAATTTTGAAGGCGAGCTATCCATCTCTTCCAATTCTCTTTTTTATTGATGAGCAAAATGGGCAATAAAATAATGCCTAAAATAAGATAAGGGTATCCAATAATCGGGTTTTCTGCTGGGTAAAGTGGCAAAAACCAATGCAACATTCTAATAAGAGAGAGCTTGAGGTTGAGAGCAACATCAGAATCTATCCCTGCCGCGCCCCAAAGAGTATGATGCTGGGCAACATTATGCCCTAAAACCCAAATTAGAAAGGGAAGAGAAGAGAAAAAGCCAAAGATGAATCCCTCGCGCAGGAAGAGGGGCAATGCTTTTCTCCGCTTCCAAAGTATGAGAATACCGCCAAGCAAGACGAGAGCAAGTCCCACCCAGCGCGTTAAGAAGGATAAAGCCGCCGTCAGTATCATGATTGGGAGCGCGCTCCGGCTTCGGTCGTCCAAATAAAATCCCGCCGAAATAATGAAAATATAAGTAAAAGTGATGAAAATTGGCTCGGTGATAATGCCTATATGTTGTTGCAAAAAATTTTCTGATGTAATGATAAAAAGAATACCGAGATATTTATAGGCTGTTTTATTGGGGAAGGAAAACTGCAAAATTATGCCCGCCAAAATGATATTTACCCCCAAAAGAAAAATTTGGAAATAAGTGCCAATCCAAAGAATATCTGCGTGAGTGACTGTTTTTAGTAAGGCTAAGAAAATGGGATAAAGGGGCGGAAACCAGATAAGGGGGGAATTTGTATGGTCGACAAAACCCTTGCCTGCCACGAGATTATCGGCAACAGAAAGGTAAATAACTCCATCACCAGAAACTGTTCCGCCATATTTAGCAGTAGAAATAAGTGCTAAGATGATGCTGAAAAGGGCGGCAATGAATAGAAAAAGTGTAAATTTTTTGTTTTTGCTAAAGGTAGAGCTAGGCATTTTTTCTCCGTGAAGTTCAATTAAGAAGCGAGACGGATTATAACAGAGGGATCTTCTGCGCCTTGCAAAAACCATCTTATCTGGGGTTCTTTGGCTTTTAACGCCATAAAAAACTAATTTTAAGCGAGAAAGCCTTCTGCCGAAGATAAAGCATCATCCTTTTAACGCGAAATCCGCGAATTTAGCGAATAACGCGAAAAAAATCTTAAAACATTCGTATTTTTCAAACTACCTTAAAATCCCAAAGAGCCGAAAGTTTTCAGCATTCAGTGTTCAGAAATTCAGAATCCCTGTTAAGTCTTGAATTTTGAAGGCTTTTCATTTTAATGTAGTAGAATTTCACGAAGGAATTAAAAAATGACAATTACAGATAATGAAATCAAGCTACAAGGCATAACAGCCCTCATAAACTCTCTTGGGGAAGTTAATGCAGAGCGTTTTATTAGCTTAATTCTTAGAGAGCCTTTTGATTATACAAAATGGCAAAAGAAATTATGGGCAAACAAAAGTATAGAAGAAATTAGCAGTATGGCTATGGAGCATCGTAAAGAAACCCAAAAACAATGAAGTGGCATTTTTGCATATATTACCTTGGGCGAAAAAACTGGTTTAACGCATCTTTACAGTGAAGTGCTAATTTTGGCGGGGATTTTGATTGCTAATCGCGGGAAGTAGAAAATATATTTGCAAAATCCCCCTAATCTGTTATCTTTTCTCTAACTTTCAACCTACCCAACAGGATAAATAATGTCAAAAACTGTCTGGTCTTCTTCTCAAGGCGATATGCGGCAAAAAGATCGCCATTCTATTTCAACCAAATCCCTGCCTCCCAACCAGCAGACTGTCTATCTCCATCGTGAATCTAAAGGCAGAGGCGGAAAAGGGGTTTCACTCGTCAAAAATCTAAAAAAAAAAAAAAAAG